>JAKFFF010000100.1:0-6961 GCA_036677145.1 Alcaligenaceae bacterium | reverse complement strand
CCCCACGAAATTGCCCATTGGCCGCTGGCCTGCGCTCGTGGAGCAGTGGCTGCACACCATCGGCGTGCTGGGCCCCTGAGGCGAAAGACGAGAGTTGTCAGTTCAATCGCCGACCAGTGTCAGTGTGCCCCGGCGCCGGTCGCTCGCACGCGGAACCCGCCGCGTCTGCACCGGCAGCTTTTCCGCGGCCTGCTTGAGCTCCTCGCAGAGAGCGGGCAATCGCTCGAGCAGCGGGAGAAGCTCGCTCGCCGGAACCGGCCGGGCAAATAGATAGCCCTGCAGAGAAATCGCCTGGTGAGGGAGCAGCAACGCCAGCTGTTCGAGACGCTCCACACCCTCGGCGGTCACCTCGAGACCCAGACCGCGGCACAACGCGATCGTGGCCCGGGCGATCTGTGCCGATCGCGCGCTGTCGTCGATCCCGTCGATCAGGCTGCGGTCCAGCTTGACGCGAGTCAGCGGCAACTGTTGCAAGGAGGCGAGCGACGAGTATCCACTGCCGAAATCATCCAGTGCGATGGCGACACCGATCGAGCGCAGGTGGTCCAGTGTCTTGATGGTTTGCGCGCCGGTCTGCAGCAGGGATTCGGTGAGCTCAAGCTCCAAGCAATGCGCGGGCAACTCGTATTCGCGCAGCAACTCCTCGAGCTTGCTCACGAATCGATAGTCCAGGAATTGCCGCGGCGATACGTTGATCGCGACACATGCGTCGGGCCAGGCGCCGCGATGCCAGCGCGCCGCCGTGCAGATCGCGGTACGCAGCACCCAGTCGCTGATCTCGACGATCAGGCCGGACTCCTCCGCCACCGCCAGGAATTCGCCGGGAACGCGGAAAGTCCCGTCCGGCATGCGCCAGCGAATGAGTGCTTCGACCAGCGGAATCTCGCCCGTCTCGAGATCGACGAGTGGTTGATAGAACAACTCGAACTCATCGCTCTGGATGGCGCGCCGCAGCCTCTGCTCGATCGCGAACTTCGCCGACGCGGTAACCAGCAGTTCCGGTGTGAACATCGAGAGCTGACTGCGGCCGAGCGCCTTGGCACGGAACAACGCGGCGTCCGCGGCGCGCAGCAGCGCCTCTGCGTCGCGCTCGTGTTCGGGGAACACGCTGCCGCCCACGCTGACGCTCACGATGACCTCGCGGTCGTCCACCACCAGCGGCGTATCGAAGGCGCGGACCATGCTCGTGCCGAAGGCGAGAATCGCGTCGGCATCGGATGCGCCGTGGTACACCAGGGTGAATTCATCGCCGCCGAGCCGCGCCGCGAACCCACGATCCTGCGCGATCGCTCCGAGCCGTTTCGCGATGGCGATCAACACGCGATCCCCGTAGGGATGTCCCATGCTGTCGTTCAAGGTCTTGAAGTTGTCGATGTCGAGAAAGAAAACGCCGACGTGTTCCCCAGAGATGCACGCCCGATCGAGCGCCTCGTTGAGCGCGCCGAACAACTGCCGGCGATTGGCGATGCCCGTGAGTGGATCCTGCTCCGCGAGCTCCTGCAACTGGCGAGTGCGCTCCTCGACCTTCGCTTCGAGCCGCTGCTGCGCATCCCGCGCGGCGTCACGCGCCACGGCGAGCTGTTGCGCCATCGAATTGAAGGCCGCGGTGAGTGTGTCGAGCTCGCGAATGCCGCCGCTCGCCACCACGCGGGCATTTTCGCCGCGGGCCAGCCGCCTGGTGGCGGCCACCAGTCTGCGCACCGGCCGCGCGATGCTGAAGATGGTCGCGAAACATAGATAGAGCACCACGAGCAGCACGACAGCGCTCACCCACGCCACGAGCGAACGATTCGGGGCCGCTTCCGCCTCGGGCAGGTATGACTGCGCCGCCTGGCCCTCCGCACTCACCAGGTCGGGCGACTCCGGGAAAGATGCCGGCAACAGCGCCGCGAGTTTCCGGGACTCGCGCGCGAATCCGTCGCTGGATCCCATGCGGCGCTCCTCGTTCCTGAAGAGCGCGACCCGCGTGGACGTCAGCGCCTGCACGTCTCCGGTCATCGCGTCGAACCACTCGGCTCCCGGTGTACGGCGAAGCGCCGTCGCGCGTTCGCGCAGCGTGGTCGCGAGGATTCGTTCCGAGCGGCCAAGGGGACTCGTATCCAGTTCGCGCGCATCGAATGCGCCCCGCGCGGCGAATGTCGCGCGCAACGCATCGAGCTGCGCGCGCACTTCGAGCAGCGGTTCGCGGGCGCCGCCGCGATCGAGAATCTTCCAGTTCCGCTCGATCGAGGCCCGGACGCGCATGTCCATGCCCGTCAGCAGAATGGAGTACTGGGTGAGCAGGTCACGGCGCGCCCGGCGCGATGATACGAACGCCTCGGCGCTCTTCTTGTGCGCGGCGACCAGCGTGTTCAGGGGGCTGGGTGCCTTGTCGGCGTTGTCGAGATATTTACCCAGGGCTTGATCCAGCCCCGCACGCGCACGCGTGTAACGTATGGCCGACTCGCGGGAGTCGACGTCCGCGTGCTCATGGGTCGCGCGATCGAATTCGCTCAACGAGGCCAGCAGTTCCGCGGACTTCGCCGCCCGTCTTGCCCGGTCCATCGACTCGCGCAGCGCAATGATCTGCTGTGAGTCGACCGCGCTGCGTTCCCGCGCCACGTTCCTCTGCTGCTCGAGGATGGCGACGCCCTTTTCGACGATGAGATTCGCGGTCGCGGCCAGCGCGCCGACCGAAGCAAAGGCGATGATCAGCCGCGGCATGATGCCGATGCTGCCGAGCGTGAGCCATCCTTTCAGGCGCACGAACAGGCGTTTGACCAGATGGCGACTATTCCTGGGCATCATCGCCGTCCTGAGTTGCTCCCTGACGTCAGGTTTAATCAAAGTGAACCGTAGTGTGCCTACCCACTTCACGCTTTCGTGTAGGCGCAGTCCTAAAGTCGCACGGCCGGGCGAAAAAGCCAGTCGTTTCCTGGAACTGGACGGGCATTCCGAGCCTTCGTGCCAGGCGTCCGTCTGGATCTCGCCAGCGGCGTGGATGACGGCGTTGTCAGGATACGCCAGTGAAGCGAGGCGCCCGGGGTGTATGGGCGGCCGCCCCGTGAACTCAGAGATATTCCAGAGACGCATTGAAGACCGCTGTCAGCTCGAGCGGCCGTGACGAGTTTTCCATCCCTTAAGCAAACTACTCCGCCGGAAATGGCAACGCTGTCAGCTGCATGCCAATTATGACCACCTGTTTCCCGCTTCGAGCATTGCCGACCTGAGTGGGGTACCTGGAGCGAATGATCGCGTTGTCATTCCCTCGCTCGCTACGCCGACCGCGGCGCCCCTGGCCGCACTCGTCCTGCCCTGCGTTGTCATGCGATCCGGGCACATTCGAGGCGCCGTGCCTCGCGCGGGATTGGTCGTCGCGGGCTAAGTAGTTAGCGCAATGCGCTCGCGAATGTCCCGCGTCTTGCCAGCGTTGTCAGAAACCAATCAAGGACCACGCCTGCGGACAACACCTAACAACTTTTTCTTGACTGTGTTACCGCTATCGCGGATAAGTATGCGCCCGCTAGTTAGCGGTAACATTCTGCGGAGGTCACACACAAGGACGTTCAAGATCACTTTTTCCACCAGCTAACCAATCGATTGTGCGCCGGAATGCGTCTCGTGGCGGACCGGCGCTACAAGAAGGGGGATTTCATGATTGTTAGTCTCAAGAATCGCTTTGTCCTCGCGGCACTGGTCGGCGGCGCCGGCCTGTTCGCATCGCAGGCGAACGCTCAATGTCTCACGTCGAATTCCACCGGCACCAACAACGGCTACTTCTATTCGTTCTGGAAGGACAGCGGCAATGTGAGCTTCTGTCTGCAGAGCGGCGGCCGTTACACGTCCTCGTGGAGCAACATCAACAACTGGGTGGGTGGCAAGGGCTGGAATCCGGGCGGACGGCGCTCGATTTCCTACTCCGGCTCGTTCAATCCGGGCGGCAACTCGTACCTTACGGTGTACGGCTGGACCCACAATCCGCTGGTCGAGTACTACATCGTCGACAACTGGGGCACGTACCGTCCGCCGGGCGGACAGGGCTACATGGGCACGGTGTCCGACGACGGCGGCACGTACGACATCTACCGCACGCAGCGCGTCAATGCCCCGTCCATCGAGGGCGACGGCAAGACGTTCTACCAGTACTGGAGCGTGCGTCAGAGCAAGCGAACGGGCGGCACCATCAACACGGGCACCCACTTCGACGCGTGGGCTTCCAAGGGCATGAACCTGGGTTCACACGACTACCAGGTAGTGGCCACGGAGGGTTACCAGAGCAGCGGAAGCTCCGACATCACCGTGGGTGGAACGAGCAGCAGTTCGTCGTCCTCGAGCTCGAGCAGTAGCTCTTCGTCCAGCAGCAGCGGCGGCGGCAACAAGAGCTTCACGGTGCGGGCGCGAGGCTCGGCCGGTGGTGAGTCCATCACCTTGCGCGTGAACAACCAGAACGTGCAGACGTGGACGCTGGGCACCGGGATGCAGAACTACACGGCATCGACGAACCTGAGCGGTGGCATCACGGTGGCGTTCACCAACGACGGCGGCAACCGCGACGTCCAGGTGGACTACATCATCGTGAACGGCCAGACACGCCAGTCCGAGCAGCAGAGCTACAACACCGGCCTCTATGCCAATGGCAGCTGCGGCGGTGGTGGCTACAGCGAATGGATGCATTGCAACGGCGCCATCGGCTACGGCAATACTCCTTGATACGCGTTCCTCGACGCGAAGAGGGTGGACGCAAGTCCACCCTTTTTTTTGCCAGCCGGAGGCTTTACTTCAGGACGTAGCCACGTCCCTCGAGGCACGCCGAATTCGCGCGGCTATACGTCGCGAGTTGCTGCTGCTTGTTCGCTTCCGCCTGATCCTGCGCCGCTTTCTGCTCGGCGGTGGCTTGCTGTTGTTGTTGGGCAGCCTGCTTTTCCGCGGCCGCGCTCTCGCGACGCGCCCGCCCGCCTGACGCAATCGCGCCCACGGCGGCGCCCGCCGCCGCACCCTGGCCCGCATCGTTGTCGATGATTTCTCCGGCAACCGCGCCTGCCGCGGCGCCGCGTGCCGCGCCCTTCAGGCGAGTGCCGTCAGCGCCTTTCTTCTGTTCAGGCGCGGCTGCGGCCGCGGGTGGCGGCGCCGACGGAGCGGCCGCCAGCACCGCCGGATCCACGCCAGTAGTTTGCTTGGCCCATGCAGCACACTCGCCTTCGTCCTTCTGCTGCTGCTGCGGGGTTTGATTCTTGGCCGGATATACGATGGGCGCCTGCGCGCTCGCCGTCGCGATTGCGAGCGCGACAAAGCCCAGTGTCACAACTGCGTTGCGGGCATCCATGTGTTTCTCCTTCGCGCCCAGCTATTGAACCGCCATGGCGACGCGCAAACGTTCTTCGGGCGTGATGAGGTGGTCGTGATCGCCCTTCTCGAGGTCGATCTGCACCCAATTCACCTCTCCACTGAATTCGTTGTCGCGCGATAGATAGTCGCGCGACACCGGCGACCCGGTTTCCTTGCCGACGTCGCAGGTTTCATCGGCGGAGAAAATCATCGGCACGGTCTTTTCGACGCGCCCTTCGCCATCTTTCTTGCCGTCGAGATACAGCGAAACTATTCCGCCCTTGCCGAGCCCGCCGCCGTCGTACTTGAACTCCATGCGCACCTGGTGTTTGCCCGCGGGGATCGCCTGCTTGCTCTCCGCGAAATACTCTTCGATGCCGAAGAAGTTGTAGCAGTGTTTCAACTTGCCTTCGCGCGCGTAGAGACTCCAGCCTCCGACGCTGCCGCCGATCGCGGCGATCACGCCGCTGGCTCCAGCCTTGGGCACTTCGATTTCCGCGGTGACGGAATACGATTTGTTGTGCATCACCACCATCGAGCCTTCGCTGATCCTGGACATGCCGCCGAACAGGATCTGCGACTTGCCCTTGATGAGTTGCGGACGGCCGGCCAGGTCCGCATTGAAGCGCTCGAACGTGCGATCGTCGAGCGGCAGGACGCTGTACTTGGTGGCCTCGATCAGGAACAGCCGCTTCAGCTCCTCCAACTTCTTCGGATTGGTTTTCGCCAGGTCCTTCGACTGCGTCCAGTCGGCGTTGGTGTCGTACAGCTCCCAGACGTCTTCGTCGAAGCTGCGTTTGTAGGCACCCAACCACGGCACGCCGTGCCGCGTCACCGCGGTCCATCCCTGGTGATAGATGCCGCGATTGCAGAACATCTCGAAGTACTGTGTTTCGCGGCGTTCCGCGGCCTTCGCATCGTTGAACGCATACAACATGCTCGCGCCTTCGTAGGGCGCCTGCTGGATGCCGTTTACGAACGTCGGCGCGGGAATTCCCGCGGCCTCGAGCACCGTGGGCGCGATGTCGATCACGTGACTGAACTGCGAACGTATTTCGCCTTTCGCCTTGATGCCGCGCGGCCAGTGCACGACAACCCCATTGCGCGTACCGCCGAGATGCGAGGCAACTTGTTTGGTCCACTGATAAGGTGTGTTCATCGCATGCGCCCAACCGACCGCGTAGTGGTTGTAGGCCTCCGGCCCGCCGAATTCGTCGATCTTGCTCTTGAGGAATTCCGGCGTTTCGAGCGAGCTCAATCCGTTGAGCACCGCCACCTCGTTGAAACATCCCTGCGGCGTCCCTTCGGCGGAAGCGCCGTTGTCGCCGAAAATGTAATAGATGAGTGTGTCGTCTAGGATCTCCAGATCCTTCAGCGAATCGAACAGCCGGCCGACATGATGATCCGTGTGTTCGAGGAACGCGGCGTAAACCTCCATCTCGCGCGCGAGAATGGGTTTGAGATCCGCGGGCATGTCGTCGTACGCGGAAATCTCCTCCGGCCTTTTCGTGAGCACCGCGTCCTGCGGAATCACGCCGAGGGCTTTCTGGCGCTCGAAGGTCGCTTCGCGCACCTTGTCCCAACCCTGGTCGAACTTGCCCTTGTACTTGTCTATCCACTCCTTCGGCACGTGATGCGGCGCGTGTGTCGCGCCCGG
>JAKFFF010000099.1:0-23542 GCA_036677145.1 Alcaligenaceae bacterium | reverse complement strand
GACGATCACCCCGCCCGACCCGGCCTGGGCGCCGTTGATCACGGCGCACACCACGGGCGCGATCTCGCGCCGTTCGCCGATCCGCATCACGTTCACGAACGACGTGGTCGGCGCGGACAAGGTCGGCGGCGATGCGTCCGCGTACGTGACGATCGAGCCGGCCTTCAAGGGCACGATGACGTTCGCGAGTCCGCGGGAGATCGTCGCGACACCGGCCGGTGGCGAGCTGGCGCCGGGGACTCCTTACAAGGTGCGGATCAACGGCAAGGGTCTGACGGGCATCGACGCCAAACTACCGCCCTTCGAATTCCTGGTCGAGACGCTGGTGCCGAACTACGAGGTGTTCACGCAGGGGCTCGACGTCGACCCTTCCAACGACGATCGCATGATCCTGCGCGGCACGGTGAACACGGCGGACGTCGAGGATCCAGCCAAGGTGGAGAAGATCCTGCGCGCGGACCTGGTCGGCGCGGTGCTGCCGATCACCTGGAGCCACAATGCGTCCAATCACCGGCACGACTTCACGGTCGCCTCGATCGTGCGCGCGGATCAACCGCGCGAGATGAAGCTCGCCTGGGACGGCGCGCCGATCGGCGTGAAATCCAGCGACGAGCGCAAGATCCCGGTGCCCGGCCGCGGCGAATTCACGGTGACTCAGGCGCAGGCGCTGGACTCCGACGGGCAGCGCAGTGTCGTGGTGCAGTTCTCGAGCCGGCTCGATCCGCGCCAGGATCTGAAAGGCTTCGTGCGTCTGTCGAGCGGCGAGTTCACGACGCAGATCCGCGGCAACCTGCTCACGCTCTACGTGACGGAACCCATCATCGGCGATGTCACGCTCACGCTCGAGGATGGCATCCGCAGCAGCACGGGCGACAAACTACCGGAGCCATCCACGCACACACTCACTTTCACGAGCACGAAACCGCAGGTGCGTTTCGTCGGCAAGGGCGTGATCCTGCCCGACGCGCAGCGCCTCACGGTGCCGTTCGAAGCGGTCAGCGCGCGCGCCGTGCGTGTGCGGGCGCTGCAGGTGTTCGAGAACAACATCCCGCAGTTCCTGCAGGCCAACCGGCTCGACGGCTCCGACGACATGAATCGTGTCGGCCGCACGTTGTGGCAGAAGACGTTGACGCTGGCGGCGCCGGTGCCGGGACGCTGGACGCGGTACGAATTGGACGTCACCGAATTGATGAAGCAGCACCCGGGCGGGCTGTTCCAGTTGACGCTGTCGCTGCTGCCCGGTGATGGGTTGTGGACCTGCCCGGGGAACGAGAACCCGTCGCCCACGGAAAATCCGCCGATCGAAAACCAGGAAGACGGCGATCACTACGTCCGCACGAACTGGGACTACTTCGAGGACTATTTCGACGGCAATTCCTCGGACTGGAATCAGCGCGAGAATCCCTGCAGCGGCGCGTATTACCGCTGGAACGAGACTGTGCGCGCGTCGCGCAACCTGCTCGCATCCAACATCGGACTGATCGCCAAGCGAGGCCAAGGTGGCCAACTACTCGTCGCCGCGACCGCACTCGACACGTCGAGACCGCTCACCGGCGTCAAGCTGAACGCGATCAACTTCCAGAACCAGGTGCTGGGCTCCACGACGACGGACCGCGAAGGCCTCGCGAATCTCACGTTCAAGGGACAGGCCTTCGCGTTGATCGCGACGCATGAGGGACGCAAGGGTTACCTGCGCGTCGCGAATGGCAACGCCCTGCCCGTCAGTCATTTCGACGTGGGTGGCGAAACCGTCGTCGCGGGATTGAAGGGCCATCTGTATGGCGACCGTGGCGTCTGGCGGCCGGGTGACTCTATCTACCTGACCTTTGCGCTGCAGGACAAACAGAAGTCGCTGCCGCGGGATCATCCGGTGACCCTCGAGCTGCGTAATCCGCGCAACCAGCTCGTGCAGACGCTGACGAACACGAAGCCGGTCGGACAGTTCTACGCATTCGAGCTCAAGACCGCGCCGGATGCGCTGACCGGCGACTGGACGGCGACGGCGCTGGTCGGCGGCACGAAGTTCGACAAGACGCTCAAGATCGAAACCGTGATGCCGAACCGGCTCAAGATCGACTTGAAGCTCGGCGACGGCGACGTGCTGAAGAGCAAGCCGCTCAAGGGCGGGCTCGAGGCGCAATGGCTCTCGGGCGCGACGGCGGCGAATCTGCGCGCCGCGATCGAGCTCACGCTCAAGCCCACCACCACTCGGTTCACGCGCAACACGGATTTCATCTTCGACGACCCGGCGCGTTCGTTCTCGGGCCAGCCGTTGGCGCTGTTCGACGGGGAGCTCGACGACAACGGTGCCGTGAGTTTCGAGAAAAACCTGGAACTGCCGCGTGACGTGCCCGGCATGTTGTCCGCCACGTTCGTCACGCGTGTGTTCGAGAATGGTGGCGCGTTCAGCATCGCGCGCGAGACCCGCACGATCGCGGCGTTCGACCGCTTCGTCGGTCTGCGCCTGCCGAAGGGCGACGTCGCACGCGACATGTTGATGACGGACAAGAAACACGTGGTCGAGCTGGCGACGCTGGACGTCACTGGAAAACCCGTCAACGTCGAGAAGCTCAAGGTCTCGCTCTACAAGATCCAGTGGAAATGGTGGTGGGACCAGAACGGCGATTCGCTGGCGCAGTACGCGCAGAGCGAGAGCCAGTCCGTGATCCAGGAGGACACGGTCGCGACGAAGGACGGCAAGGGTCAGTGGACCTTCGAGATCAAGTATCCCGAGTGGGGCCGGTACCTGGTGCGGGTGTGCGACGTCGATGGCGGACACTGCACGGGCCGCACGTTCTACATCGACTGGCCGAGCTGGGCCGGCAACGCGCGCGACCAGTCCGGTCCCGCGGCCAGCACGCTCACGCTCACGGCGGATAAAGAGGAATACAAGGTCGGCGAGACGGCGGTGGTCCAACTACCGGAAGCCAGCCAGGGCCGCGCGCTGCTCACGCTCGAAACCGGCAGCCGCATTCTCGAATACCGCTGGATCGAGGCGAAGCCGAAGCAGAACCGCGTGAGCATTCCGATCACGGCGGACATGGCGCCGAACGTCTACGCCGCGGTGACGCTGGTGCAGCCGCATGCGAACAAGACCAACGACCGGCCCATCCGCCTGTACGGCGTGATTCCGCTCAAGGTCAGCGATCCGGCGACGAAGATCGCGCCGCAGGTCGTCACCGCGAACGAATGGAAGCCGGCCAGCAAGGCATCGGTGCAGGTGAGCGAGGCCTCGGGCCGCGCGATGAATTACACGCTGGCGGTGGTCGACGAAGGCTTGTTAGGCCTGACCAACTTCAAGACGCCGAACCTGTACGCGGAGTTCTACAAGCGCGAGGCGCTCGGCGTCGCCACCTGGGATCTGTTCGATGACGTCGCGGGCGCGTACGGCGGCGAGCTCGATCGCCTGCTGGCGCTGGGCGGTTCGGATGCGAACCAGCCGGTGGATCCGGAGAAATCGAAATCGCGCTTCCCGCCGGTGGTGAAGTTCCTCGGGCCGTTCGCGTTGAAGGCCGGTGAGAAACGCAGTCACGAGATCACGCTGCCGCAGTACGTGGGCGCGGTGCGGGTGATGCTGGTCGCGGGCGATGGCAGCGCGTACGGCTCCGCGGAGAAATCCGTGTTCGTGCGCCAGCCGTTGATGATCCTCCCCACCCTGCCGCGGGTGGTCGGCCCGGGAGAGGAAATCACGATGCCGGTGTCGGTGTTCGCGAGTGATGCGTCGATCAAGGACGTGGCGTTGTCGATGGAGCTGGACTCGCGCTTCATGGCGGTCGGTGAGAAATCCACGGCCGTGAAGTTCGCGAAGCCGGAGGAGAAGCTTGGCTTCCTCGCGCTCAAGTCGGGCAGCAAACTCGGCCAGGGCAAGATCAGGATCATCGCGACCAGCGGCAAACATCGCGCGGAAGCGGAGATCTGGCTGGAGGTGCGCAGTCCGAACGCGCCGGTGACGCGCGTGACGCGCGGCACGGCCGCGGCCGGCCAGGACCTCGAGCTCGACATCAAGGGCTTCGGTCTCGAGGGCACACACACGGCGTTGCTGGAGGTGTCCTCGCTGCCGCCGCTCAATCTCGATGGCCGTCTCAACTACCTGATCCACTATCCGCACGGCTGTCTCGAGCAGATAACTTCGGGCGCGTTCCCGCAGATCTATCTACCGGCGCTGATCGCGCTCGATGAGCGGCGGCGCGCGGAGGTCGAGAACAACGTGCGCGCGGGTATCGGCCGGCTGCGCGGCTTCCAGCAGCCGAATGGCGGGTTCGTCTACTGGCCGGGCGGCTGGTCGACCGACGCTGGCCTCGGCTGGCGCGACGACTGGGGCACGACCTACGCGGGGCATTTCCTGCTCGAGGCCGAGCGTGCGGGTTTCGCGGTGCCGGCCGACATGAAGGCCTCGTGGCTCAAGTACCAGAAATCCGCCGCGCAGCGCTGGGACGCGAATGCGATGCGCAACGCGGGCTCGATCAGCGCGGGGGTCGTCGAGGCGGCGCGGTATGCGCAGGCGTATCGGCTGTACACGCTCGCGCTGGCGCAGCAACCGGATCTCGGCGCGATGAACCGCCTGCGCGAAGCGGCGACGATGTCGGCGGGTGAACGCTGGCTGCTGGCCGCCGCCTACCGGTTGGCGAACCAGCCCGATGCGGCGCAGGCGCTGGTCCGGAACGACAAGCTCGACATCGTCGCCGGCCCGGCGGCGGAGTACACGTTCGGCTCGCGGCTGCGCGACCGCGCGATCGTGCTGCAGGCTTTGACGTTGATGGGACGCGAGGCCGAAGCGGCGAAGCTGGTGGATCAGATCTCGGGTGAACTGGCCGATGGCGGCTGGCACAACACGCAGGCCGTCGCGTTCGCGCTGGTGTCGGTGGCGAACTGGGCGCAGGCGAAGCCGTCGGAGCCGTATACGTTCGAGTACACGGCGGGTGGTTCGCGTGCGACGAAGGTGGCGGCGGACAAGCCGGTGATCACGGTCAATCTACCCGCGCCGGCCGCCACGGGGACCGCGGTGCGCATCAAGAACACCTCCGGCCGCACGCTGTACGCAACGGCGTCCGTGCGTGGCATCGCGAAGAGCGGCGAGGAAGATGTGGCCTCGAACGGGCTCGAGATCGCGGTGAGCTACAGCGACGCGGCGGGCAATCCGCTGAACAGCGTGAGCCGGCTGACGCAGGGCAGCGACCTGATCGCGGACATCACGATCCGCAACGTGAGCAACCGGCGGCTGACGAACCTGGCGCTGACGCAGATGGTTCCGGCCGGCTGGGAGATTCGCAACGAGCGGCTCGACGGCGGCAATCCGCTGGGCGAGACGGCACGGGCGCCGCGCAACGAGCGGTTCTGGTGGTGGATTCCGGATGGCTCGTCGGATGCGACGCGTAAAGAGGCCGAATACGTCGACATCCGCGACGACCGCGTGATGCAGTACTTCAGCCTGCGCGCGGGCGACTCGATCAAGTTCCGCACGCGGCTCAACGCCGCCTACCTCGGCCGGTACTATCTACCCGGCGTGGCGAGCGAGGCGATGTACGACGCGACCCAGCATGCGCGGCTCAAGGGCCAGTGGGTCGAAGTGGTGTCGCGGAAGTGAGCCCACGATGACCCTGGCCGCTTACATCGTTGCGCCCGCCTGGCGCCGGCTGCGAAGAATCGCGGCCGGCGTCGTGGTCGTGTGCGCGGCGGCGGGCACGGGGTTCTGGGCGCTGCTGCCGGAGACTTTGTTCGACGAGCCACTGTCGTATGTGATCGAGGCGCGCGACGGCACGTTGCTCGGGGCGCGAATCGCGGCGGATGGGCAATGGCGGTTTCCGGCGCGTGAACACGTGCCGGAGAAATTCCGCCGCGCGTTGATCGTGTTCGAGGACAAACGTTTCGACGATCACATCGGCGTCGATGGACTCGCAATCGCGCGCGCGATGAAGCTGAACCTGGCGCACGGCCGCGTGGTGAGCGGCGGCAGCACGATCACGATGCAGCTCTCCCGCATCGCGCGTGGCAGCAAGGACCGGACTCTGGGCGCGAAGCTCGCCGAAGCCGCATTGGCGCTGCGGCTGGAAACGGCCTACGACAAGGACAAGATCCTCGGCCTCTATGCCGCGAATGCGCCGTTCGGCGGCAATGTCGTCGGGCTCGAGGCCGCGGCCTGGCGCTATTTCGGCCGCGACGCCGCGGCGTTGTCGTGGGCTGAAGCCGCGACGCTTGCGGTTTTGCCTAACAACCCTTCCCTCGTGCATCTGAAGCGCAATCGCGAACGTCTGCAGGCGAAGCGCGACTTCGTGTTGCGCAAGCTGCATGCATCCGGCGATCTCACGGCGCTCGATCTGGCGTTGGCGCTGTCCGAACCACTGACCGCCGCGCCGCATGAGTTGCCGAATCTCGCGCCGCACTTGCTGGACACGCTGCGCGCGCAGTATCCGGATCAGCACCGGCTCGTCACCACGCTCGATGCGCGCCTGCAGGCCGAGGCCACGCATCTTGTCCAGGAACACACCGCGAACCTGGCACGGCAAAACGTCAACAACGCCGCCGCGTTGATCGTCGACAACACCACGTTCGAGGTGCTGGCGTACGTCGGCAATGGAGCCTGTCCCCGTTTGCTAGGAAACAGGGAATGTCCCCAATTTCACGTGGACATCATTCGAAGGCCGCGGAGTACGGGGAGCATTCTGAAGCCGATGTTGTTCGCGGCGATGCTGGAGGACGGGTCGCTCACGCCGCGGATGTTGCTGCCGGACGTGCCGACGCATTACGAGGGATTCACGCCGGAGAATTTCGATCGGCAGTATCGCGGCGCGGTGCGCGCGGACGAGGCGTTGGCGCACTCGCTCAACATTCCCGCGGTGCGCATGCTCAAGACTTACGGCATCTCGCGGTTCGCCGACCTGCTGCGTGACTCGGGGATGTCCACGCTCACGCGTCCCGCCGACGACTACGGTCTCACGCTGATACTCGGTGGCGCCGAGGGCAATCTCTGGGACATCACCTCGATGTACGCGGGCCTGACGCACATCGCCGCGGCGGGCGCGGCCGACCCCGCGCCGCGCTTCCGCACCCTCACCGCGCTGGCCGGCCAACAACCCGCCGACCGCGGTCCCACACCGATATCCCCCGGCGCGGCCTGGCTCACGCTCGATACTTTGTTAGAGGTGCCGCGCCCCGGCGACGAGAGCCACTGGAAGCAGTTCGCTTCGAGCCGCAGCATCGCGTGGAAAACCGGCACGAGCTGGGGCTTGCGCGACGGCTGGGCCGTGGGCACGACGAGCCGTTACACGATCGGTGTCTGGGTGGGTAACGCGACGGGAGAAGGCCGTCCCGGCCTCACCGGCTCGACCATGGCCGCGCCGCTGATGTTCGCGCTCTTCAACAACCTGCCCGCCAGCGCCTGGCTCGAGCCGCCGACCTACGCGCTCAAGCAGATCGACGTGTGCGCGAACGACGGCTATCTCGCCACGGAGCAATGCCACGCCGACCGCATCTGGATGCCGAAACACAGCCACTTCGCCACTCTCACGCCTCACAATCTGCGCGTACACCTCGATGCGCAGAACCTGCGCGTCGATGGCGGCTGCGAATCGCCCTCGCGCATGACGCATGCGAACTGGTTCGTGTTGCCGCCGGCGGAGGAATATTGGTACCGGCGTGGTCATGCTGAATATCAGCCCTTGCCGGCCCTGCGCGCGGATTGTCAGGCGGGCGGCGCGCGTCCGGCGCTCGCACTCATCTACCCTGACAAGAACGCCAGCGTGCTGATCCCCGACGAGCTCGATGGCAGCCGCGGCCGCACCGTTTTCGAGGCCGTGCATCGGCGCCGGAACGCCCGGATCCACTGGCATCTCGATGACCGATACCTGGGCGAAACGCACACTTTTCATCAGCAGTCGTTGGACATGACCCCCGGCGAGCACATACTCACGCTCGTGGATGACGAGGGGGAACGCGTCGCACGTCGCTTCCGGGTCCTCGCCACGCGCAACTGAGCCACCACCGAGGCTGCCGTGTTTGATGGATTCACGCTGACGACCGTCGAGACCGACGAGGTCACCATTCGCCTGCGCCACGGCGGCTCGGGCCCGCCGCTGCTGCTGCTGCATGGCTTTCCGCAGACACACGCGATGTGGTCGAAGATCGCCCCGCGCCTGGCGGAACACTACACGGTAGTTTGCCCGGACCTGCGCGGTTACGGCGGCAGCAGCAAGCCCGAGTCCAGCGCGAACCACGAAACCTATTCCAAGCGGGCGATGGCGCGCGACCAGGTCGAGGTCATGAAGAAGTTAGGCTTCGACAAGTTTTACGTCGCGGGCCACGACCGTGGCGGACGATGCGCCTACCGGCTCGCACTCGATACGCCGGCCGCGGTGACCAAACTCGCGGTGCTCGACATCGTGCCCACCGGCGACACGTTGCGCCGCGCGGACTGGAAGTTCGGCCTGGGTTACTGGCATTGGTTCTTCCTGGCGCAGGCGCATCCACTGCCCGAGCGCATGATCAGCGCGGATCCGATCTCGTTCCTGTTTCGTCATGGCCAGGCGTTTTCCGATCACGAGGCCTTCGAGGATTACCTGCAGAACGCCCGCGACCCGGCGGCCATCCACGCGATGTGCGAGGACTACCGCGCGGCCGTGAGCGTGGATTTCCAGCAGGACCAGGCCGACCGCGGCACGCGCCGCATCGAATGTCCGACGCTGGTCTTGTGGGGTACTAAGGGTGTCATTCCCAAGTGGTACGACCCGGTCGGCATCTGGAAGGAATGGGCCAGCAATGTCCAGGGCGAAGACATAGATAGCGGTCACATGCTCGCCGAGGAAGCCCCCGAGGCTACCTACCAGGCCCTGCGCAAGTTCTTCGACTGAAAACAAAATCGGGGACAGACCTGTCCCCGATTCACCTCAATGGCGTGAAGTTTTTCCGCGGGTCGAGGGTTCGACTCGCGGCGCGGCGCGCCGCCTGAGCGCCGGATCTTCGCCCTTCGCGCGTTTCTTGCCCGCGGCTTCGGCCGCCTGCATCGCCTGGGCCTCTGCGCGAGTCGTCGGGCGCGCGCGCACCGCCGCCTTGGCGACGTCGTTGTTTTCCAGGTACTCCTTCGTACGTTTGCGATAACGGCGCGCCGCTTCGTAATCGCCCTCGCCCTGCACTTTCGATCGCTTCAACATGAATCACCTCCGGTGCGTGATGGAAGCATTAGAACGAAATCGTGCGGGGTAATGCGGGCTGTGCGGCCATGTCCTACGTGATTATCAGTTTGCGCGGAGGCTTCATTTTTCGAGCGGTTGTGCAAACTGGGCACATGCCAATGATTCGACCCAAGACGCTGAATGACGGGCGGCGCGTGTTCCGCGAGATCGCGGCGGGCTACCCGGCGGCTGTACAAGATCGCTTCAAGCTCGACCGTCTGCTCGAGCTGCGCGCGGTCATCGACTCCCTGCGGCGCGATCGCTATTCGTCGCCGCTGGCCGACGGCCCGGCCACACGCGACCGCGACCCCCTTCCCTGAACCGCCCCGCCGGGGCGACCGATTTCAATTGAAGGCCCCGACTTCGATTGAAGTTGGCTGCTCGTGCCTGACACAATAGCCGCCCCTCGCGTATTCACGGATTCCACCTGCCATGAACACGCCACCGTTGAGAGTCCTGATCGCCGAAGACAACGAAGATCTGCGCGACCTGCTGGTCACGCTGGTTTCCGCGGAGCCCGACCTGCGCTGCGTCGGCACCGCGAACGATGTCGACTCGGTCATCGCCTGCACCACCGAACACAAGGCCGACGTGCTGGTGCTCGATCTGGAGTTGCAGGGACGTTCCAGCATCGACGTGCTCAGGACCGTGCGCAGCAATGGCTGCAAGATGACCATCGTCGTCTTCTCGGGGCACGCGCACCCGGAGATGATCCGCCACACGCTCGCCGCGGGCGCCGACGCCTACGTGCCGAAGAGCGGCGACTTCGAACTCCTGCTCGACGCCATCCGCGACAAGCGCGCGACCACCGGCGCGGCCAAGGCCACGCCGGCGGCCGGGCGCTAACTACTTACAACTGCCGGGCTCAGAACCGCCAGGCGCCCGTCAGCCAGATCGCGTCGGTATCGTCCAGACCCTGCAGGTCGAAACGTTCGTATTCGAGCCGCACGTTGATGTGGTCGAGCAGGTCCAGGCCTACTCCCGCGCCGTAGACGATGTCCTCTGACTCCTCATCGAATTCCACCCGCCCACCGGCCGCCGTCTCGATGCCATAAGTCGCGTCGTAGAAGAAATAACCCAGGCGGCCATATACCTCGAAGATGCCGAGCGGAAGCGTCGCGACGACGTACGGCGCGAAACCATCCACGGAGGAATCCACGTTGAATCCCGGCACGACGTCGCCGGAGGGCTCACCGAGATTGATGTAGTCGAGCTCGAACGCGATCACCTTGTTGAGGCGCCAGCCGCCGAACAGTTTGTACGCGGTGTCATCTTCGTCCCAGCCCTGGATCGCCGGATCGAGCGCGTCCACGTCGTCGATCTGGGCGTTGAACCGCCCCACGCCGCCGCCGAGGTAGAAGCCGCTTTCGTTGTCCGCGAATGCGGCCGGAGCGGCGGCCACCGAGGCCAGGGCGGCCATTACCACTGCGAGTCTGATTTTCATGAGTCGGTCCTTGAGCTGTTGTGACGCGCGCAAACTACTGCCCGGGACAGGACGCAACACCCGGGAATCGCCATGCTTCGTTGTGGGGACTGTCCGTCGGTCATCGGCCGTCCGACCGGGGGCGATGTCCGTCGGCCGGCCTGCCGCTGCGGCGTACGCGCAACGTCGCCTCTCGCCTGCGAAGGAACCGTCTTACCCGGGGGCGTGTCCCGGGGCGACTCGTCGCACGGCACCGGCGGTGCATGCTTGGCATACCGCCCATTCCTCGCGAGGAGAGTCCCGTGTCAACCGACGTCTCTCAGCAAACGTATCCCTTTTCCCTGCCCGCCCTGCCGTATGCATACGACGCACTTGCGCCGCACATCGGCGAGCAGACGATGAAGCTGCATCACGACAAACATCACAAGACGTATGTCGACAAGCTCAATGAAGCCCTCGAGCCCGAGCGCTCCCTGCATGGCCGGACACTAACAACCCTGCTGCGCGACGTCGCCAAACTACCGGCGTCGGTGCAGACCGCCGTGCGCAACAACGGCGGCGGCCATCTCAACCACGATATCTTCTGGAATTGCCTTGCGCCCGCGGCCGGCCAGGCGCCGAGCGGCGCGCTCAGCGAAGCGCTCGAGCGGCGCTTCGGCACGATCGACAATTTCCGCAAGCGATTCTCGGACGTTGCCGCCAAACATTTCGCGAGCGGCTGGATCGCGCTGTCCTTCGAACACGTGAACCGGCAGCTCGAAGTCGTCGCGCTCAAGGATCATGAAGTGCTCAAGCCCGGAGAACGCTCCTGCATCCTCATCCTCGATGTCTGGGAGCATGCCTACTACCTCGAGCATCAGAATCGGCGCCCCGAATTCATCGAGACGTTCTGGAAAGTGGTCAATTGGGCGCATGCGCAGGACCTTTTCGACCATGCCCAGGCAGGACCGGCCAAGTCCCGTGCGGTAGGTTGAGTCCGAGGGTGTAGGATTGCTCTGACAGTGCTACCGCCCGTGTACCGGACAGGCGCGTCTTCTGACAAATGTATCCTTCCGGCCATATGCACGAGAGAACTCAACAAGTTGTGGAAACGTCCCGGCCCATGAATCGCACCAGAGTCATGATCGTGGATGACCATCAGGTCGTCCGTGCCGGCCTACGAACAATGATCAACGGACAACCGGACCTGGCCGTGGTGGCCGAAGCAGGTTCGGGCCGCGAAGCGATGGAGCAGTTGCGCCAGCACACTATCGAAGTGCTGTTGCTCGATCTGTCGCTGCCGGACGTGTCGGGTCTCGACGTGCTCAAACACGCCAAGGCGCACTACGAGTCGGTGGGAGTGCTGATTCTCAGCGCCTTCCCCGAAGCGCAGTACGGCCTCAACGTGTTGCGCGGCGGCGCCAGCGGTTTCGTCGGCAAGGGCACGGAGGAATCCGAGCTGTTCCGCGCGATCCGCACGGTGGCGCGCGGTGGACGCTACGTCGGCCCCGATCTCGCCGACCTGCTGGTCGCAGGCGTGCGTGGCGATCCGAACGCCCCGTTGCACAGCATCCTGTCCGAACGCGAATTCCAGATCTTCTGCAAGCTCGCGCAGGGCGAATCGGTGTCGGAAATCGCGGCTCGTCTATTCCTAAGCGTGAAGACGGTGAGCACCTACCGCAGCCGCATCCTGGAAAAGATGTCCATGAAGAGTAACGCCGACATCACCACCTATGCGCTGCGAAATAATCTCGTTCAATAGTTTGTTCATTTGAACGAACATGAACGGGGCGGGATGATGCAGCACGAGCCGCAAACGACACAGAGCACCGGTTTCAACGCCACACGCTCGATGACCGGTACCGTACCTCGCAAGAACGGCGCGCCGGGGACTCCACTGAGGATCTTCCTCGTGGAGGACTCCCCGCTTCTGCGCGGCCGCCTGGAGAACATGCTTTCGCAGCACGCCGCCTTCAAGGTGACGGGGCTCGCGGCCGCCGAGGCCGAAGCGATCGAGAAACTCGACACTGTTCCGTTCGACGTGATCGTCGTCGATGTCGAACTGCGCCCGGGCAGCGGCATCGGCGTCATCCGCCAGGCGCGCGCCAAGAACAAGGACGTGGCGAAGGACGGTGGGCACGTGTGGATCATCGTGCTCACCAACTACGATCTGCCGACGGTGCGCGAGCGCTGCATGCAGGCGGGCGCGGATCACTTCCTCGACAAGATGCGCGAGATCGATCAGCTCATTCCGATATTGCTGGGGATCGCGGGACGTAAGCCTTGATCCGGCTGCCCTGACCGGGCGCCGTTTCAACTTCGAGATTGCCGCCGATGCCGCGCATGCGCTGGCGCATGCCGAGCGTCAGGCGCGACGCGTTCCCGTTCAGCATGCCGTCGTCGCCCATTTCCAGTAGATAGCCGTCGCCCTGCGGTTCGAGGACGAGCTCGACGTGTTTCGCGCCGCCGCGTTCGAACACGCTTTCGAGCGCCGCCTGCGCCACGCGGAACAACGCGAGTTGCGTCTCGGGCGCGAGGTCCAGCGGCTCCTCGGGCATCGTCCCGACGTATTCGATGCCGGCACGGCCGCACTGCTCTTCGAAGTGGCTGCGCAGCGCGACCGCCAATCCGAAATGATCGAGCAATGAGGGCCGCAGGCTTTCCACCACGCGGCGCTTGAGGATCATCGCCTGATTGAGCATCTGCACGACGGCGCGGAATTTCTCCTCGCTCTCCGCGTCGAGCGTGTTGCCGAGGCGCGCGGAGAGCCAGGCCATGTCCATCTTCGCCGCGGTGATCATGCCGCCGAGCTCGTCGTGCAGCAGTTTGGCGAGCGCCGTACGCTCGGCCTCGACCGAGGTCTGCAGATGCGCGGAAAGCGATGACAGCTCTTCGGTGCGCGCCGCGACCTGCTCTTCCAGATCGCGTGTACGCACTGTGGCCGTCGGACTTCCGCCCGACCCGTGGTTCGCAGCTGACATTAGTACCCTCGCAAGCCCCTCATCGAAGGCCGTCAATCGAATGCTCACTCAATGATTCAATCTCTTGGAACATCCTCGAGCAAATCAACGAGATCTTCCGCGTGCTCCTCTTCCTGCGCGAGGATGGATTCCATGAGGCGCCGCGACGTCGGATCTTTCGCGCCGATGAACGTGATCATCTCGCGATAACTCTCGATGGCGATGCGCTCGGCGATCAGGTCCGCCTCGAGCATCTTCCGCAGCGACGTTTCCTCATCGTACTCCGAATGGGAACGCGACAGGAGCGTCGCCGGATTCAAATCGGGGTCCTCGCCGAGCTGCACGATGCGTTCGGCGATCTGATCCGCGTGCGCCTGCTCTTCGTTGGCGTGTTCGAGGAATTCCGCTGACACGAATTTCGCCCGGATGCCGTGGGTCGCGTAGTAATGCCGCTTGTAGCGCAGCACGCACACGATCTCCGTTGCGAGCGCCGTGTTGAGCAGGCCGACGATGGCCTTGCGATCAGCCTCCGGATAACTCGGTGTGACCGCGCCACTCATGATCTGTTCGCGCGCGCGGGTGCGCAGCGCGTTCAGATCGGAAATGAATGCGCGATCGCCCGCGGCCGGACTCGCGCCAGCTTTCGGATTGCTGCTCATACCTTCACCTTGCGCATGTGGCGTCGATAGATATTCGCCAGGATGCTGGCTGCGACCAGCCACAGCGAACGATGTTTTAGAAATGCCATGCCGAGTTTCAGCGGATGTAGTGAGGCAAGTATTCCGCCGCCGAAGCCGCCGCCGCCGGACGAACCGAAATCGCGCAGCGAAATATCGAGCCAGGCCCGTTGCAGCTGCATCTCGGCATCGATCATGCGGGCGCGATCACGCGGCGATGTCACTGGGCGGACTCCGGGTCGACGAAGGTTGTCCTGAGAAATCCCGCGGCCCTGGCGGCGGCGTGTCCTCCGGTGGCGGGGGTTCCGCCGCGGGAGGTGTATCCGCCGGCGGCGGTTCCGCGCGAGCGCGCGAGCGTTCCGCCGTCCTGGCGAGCACTTCGAGATCGAGCTTCAGGCCATCGACGAACCAGCGCATCGAGCCGGTCTCGCCTCGCACGCGTTCGCGGCTCGCAACCAGGAATGCCCACACGGCGGCGATGACGAACGCGGCCACCACGGCCGACAGCACTGGTATCCGCAGGCGCGGCGGCAAGGCGATCGCAATCAGGACAATCGCGGCCCAGAGCGCGATGAGCAACGCGCCCGCGGCCAGTAGTTTGAGCTGCAGGCGCGACGTGATCTCGTCGATTTCCCAGCGAACCGCGACTCCCGCGGCGTCCATGCGGGTCTCGATCATCCGCATCAGGTGCTGGAACAATGCACGGGTGGGCCGTGTCTGCGTCTCCTCCACGTCCTCCGGCGGATTGTCGCCGGCCTGGTCCATCACGGACGCCGCGACCTGGTGACGAGCAACGTCACCACACTCCCGAGCAGCGCCGCGATCGCGATCGACTGCCATGGGTGCGTGTGAACGTAGTCGTCGGCGCGATCGGCGAGTGATTCGGCGACTTTTCCGGCGTCCTGTGCCGTGGCTGCCAGCTTCGACTTGGCCTGCTCGAGCGTTTCGGCGACGCGGGCGCGCACGGCTTCCGCGGCTTCGTCGCCGCCATCGCCGAGTGACCGCAATAGTTCTTCGGCCTGCGCGACGATGCGATTGAGATCGTCCACGGCCGGATCAAGCGCGGCCGGTAGCGCTGTTTGGGTGGCGGTTGCTTGCATGGGTATTCCTCGGGTGTTCGGTGCAGGATGACCTGCGCACAGGGTAGCTCACATTCGGAATTGCAGCGCACGCCATGTAGGAATCGGACCACACGAGCCCGGCGCTCCGGCCGCGCGATTCTCGTGCAGTCGCGCGCGATACTGGGGCGGTCTAGCAGTGATGTGGACCCGCGCCGCGACGAGCCCCTCCCCTCGTTTCTATTCGCGCCGTGGAATCCACCAGGTAGCCCGTCCACCGGTCGCAAGGCCGGTGGACGGAGTTGCCACCGGACTATCTAACCAGCCTGCCGCTCTTCCCGCGTTCGCCGGGCATTTCCTGCACGATGCTCTGCCAGGCGGCGCGCACCGCTTGCCGGGCATCCCGCCAGCCGAGCTTGGATTTTCCGCGCGCGACGTCCCAGCCGGCTTCGAGGCGGGCCTCGAGATCCTCGAAGCTCGCGTTCGGATTTTCCTCGCAGGCCCGATAGGCGTAACGGTACGCGGGGTCGAAGTCTTCCCACGTGTAACGCGGGCGGTAGTAAGGCTCGTGTGTGTGTTTCTTCTGCCAGTGCGTGGCGAAGCGTTCGATGCGGTTTTCGCGTTTCATCGAGCGGCGTCCTCGTACAAACGACACGGGGCTGGAGTATGCACCCCAGCCCCGTACCAGTCGCTTCGGAAGATTGCTTACTTCTTGACGCTCAGCTCATTGTCGACGCTCTTGACGCTGTCGACCTGTTTGGCCAGCTGTTCGGCGGTCGACTTGGCTTCCACCGTGTCGACGAAGCCCGAGAGCTGCACCACACCTTCGTGGGTTTCCACGTTGACCTGGTGCGCCTTCGTGCGCGGATCGCCCGTGAGGGCCGCTTTCACCTTCGAGGTGATCACGCCGTCATCGACGACTTGTCCAGCCGCGCGATCCACGGTGCGTACCGACAGGTTGTTCTGCACGCTCTTCACACCCGTGGTGTTTTTCGCGACTGTCGTGGCGCGCTCCTTGCCCGCCGCGGAGTCGACATAGCCGTTCAGCTGAACGGTGCCCTTGAACGTCTCGACATCAATCTGGTGAGCCTTGGTCACCGGATCCGCGATCAGCGCTGACTTCACGCGTCCCGTCGTCACCGAATCGTCGACCTGCTCGCCTGCCGATTTGGTGGTGCGCGTTGAAGCGCAGGCACCAATTGCCAGACTGACGACGATCATGACTGCACTGACAAAGCCTTTTGATTTCTGCATAAAAACCTCTTATCTCCTGGCCGTATTGGCGATGAAACTGACAACCGCGAGGATCAGGAACACGAAGAACAGGATCTTCGCGATTCCAGCCGCTCCCGCGGCGATGCCGGCAAAGCCGAAAACTGCGGCGATGAGCGCGATGACAAAAAAGATAACCGCGTAATGAAGCATCGAATTCTCCGGACTGAATTTGAATGACAAACCGGTGAGATGCCGGCGAGAGGCATCATCGCCCGCGGCGCTTCCGTCCTATGCCGGTTACGGCACGCAAGCCACGTCGGACGAAGCCGACAATCCTGTGGGAGGGGTGCTCAGGGTGCCGGGAAGAGAGTCCCGGGAGAGCGTCAGCGGGTCATGTTTCCGCGTCTGACAGAGAATAGTTAGCCGAGATCGACGACCTCGTCGCACTGGCGCGCGAATTTCGGGTCGACTTCCGTGCGTTCGCGGGTGCCTAACATCACGACGCCGCTGTAGCTCTCGAGCCGCTGTCGCAATCGGGAGACGCTCAGGCAGGGGAAGCGGCCCGAGTCGTCGATGTCCTTGGCGGGTGCGCCAAACAGGTGATCCGAATCCTCGAACCACAGGACGGCGTCCGAGGCGCTCGCCGCGTCGAACAATGCGTCGAGATTCTTCTCCGTCTCATCGATGAGTTTGCTCACCACCCGGTGCAGATCGATTTCGAACAGGTCGACGGCGAGTTCGTGCGCGAACAATTGCGCCGCGAGCAATTTGTTGCGTTCAGATCGTCCGGTGAAGAGGACACGCATGCCCTTGGGCGTGCCGCCCTGCGTGGCCTCCACTTTCGCGCGGCGCGTCGCCAACAGGCGCTCCAGCACGGGGCGCAGTTGTTCGTCTGGGTCTCGTTGCGCCCCTGAAGGCATCTCGTTTCGCTCCGCGTCAATTCCCGTTCGGCGCGCGGAACTATACTCAATCCGGGAACACCCCGTACGGAGAGTGCACGTGATCGACCTGTATTTCTGGCCCACCGGCAACGGCAAGAAGATAACGATCATGCTCGAAGAGACGGGGCTGCCGTATCGGGTAATCCCCGTGAACATCAACAAGGGCGATCAGTTCAAGCCTGAATTCCTCGCGATCAGCCCTAACAACAAGATGCCGGCGATCGTCGACCGCTCGACGGATTCTCCGCTCGCGATCTTCGAATCGGGCGCGATCCTGCAGTACCTCGCCGAGAAAACCGGAAAATTCCTGCCGGCCGACACCGCCGGCAAGTACCGAGTATTGCAGTGGGTGTTCTGGCAGGTCGGCGGCCTCGGACCCATGGCCGGCCAGGCGCATCATTTCCTGAAGTATTCCCCGCAGAAGATCGAATACGCGATGCACCGGTTTCAGACCGAGGTCGCGCGCCTGTACAAGGTGCTCGATACGCAGCTCGGCAGAACCGAGTACATCGCGGGTGAGTACTCCATCGCCGACATCGCGGCGTGGCCGTGGGTGGTCCGCTTCGACTGGCAGGGCCAGAAGTTAGAGGACTTCCCGAACGTACGGCGCTGGTTCGAGGCCGTGGGCGCGCGGCCCGCGGT
This sequence comes from Alcaligenaceae bacterium, assembly GCA_036677145.1. Taxonomy (GTDB): domain Bacteria; phylum Pseudomonadota; class Gammaproteobacteria; order Steroidobacterales; family Steroidobacteraceae; genus CADEED01. Next base: position 5,483 of record JAKFFF010000099.1, on the reverse strand, counting down.
GAAGCGCGGCGCGGCTGTCGGAGCGGATCTCATGAACACCGCGCCCGCGCCCACCGATGAGGACCGTAAGCGGCTGTTCGGATTTCGCGACCAGGATCTGAAGTAGACTGGGTGGTGCCGGGAAGGGATTCCCGGGAGAAGAAACTGCTCACCTTCTCCCGGGAATCCCTTCCCGGCACCGCCATTCAGGGAGTAACGATGCGCAAGTTAGTGTCACTGCTGATGCTCGTCAGTGGAGTGGCTTTTGCCGCGCCATCCATCAAGGCCCCACCCACCGCGAAGATCGGCACCCTGCTCGAGCTCGAAGCCACGGGCGAAGGCAACCCGCGGGATTTCATCACCGTCGTGAAGAAAGGCAGCCGTGAAGGCTCCTACGACGCCTACGTCTACATCAAGCCCGGAAAACTCCAGCTCCAGATGCCGGGCGCCGCCGGCGAATACGAACTGCGTGTGTGCGCGGCCGCGAGTCCCTACCGCACGCTCGCGCAGCAGCCGCTGAAAATCGAAGGCTCGCCCGCCGCGGTGAAGTCGGCGCCAAACATCAAGGCCGGCGCCCAGTTCGAAGTGACCTGGTCGGGTCCCAACAATGCGCGCGACTACATCACCGTCGGTGATGCCAGCCGCAAGTACATGGACTACAAGTACACCAGCACGGGCAGTCCCGTGAAACTGACCGCGCCCGAGAAACCCGGTGAATACGAGGTGCGCTATATCCTCGGCCAGGGCGACACGATCATCGCGAGTCAGCCCGTCACCGTCGGAACCGTGACGTCGTCGCTGACGGTTCCCGCGCAGGTGGCCGCGGGCGCGAAACTCTCGATCAAATGGGAAGGTCCGGGCAATCCGCGCGATTTCATCACGATGGTCAAGGCCGGCACCGTTGAGAAAACCTATGGCCGCTATGAATACATCACCAAGGGCAACCCGCTCGAGATGATCGCGCCGGACGCGCCCGGGGAATACGAAGTGCGCTATCTGACGGCGCAGGGTTACACCACGCTGGCGCGCGCCAAGCTGACTGTCGGCGCGGTCAATGGATCCCTCACGGGGCCGGCGCAGGCCGTCGCGGGCGAGGCGTTCAAGGTTTCCTGGAAAGGTCCGGACAACTCGCGCAATTTCATCACGGTGGTGCGCAAGGATGCACGCGAGGGCCAGTACAGCGCGTCGTATGCGTACACCACGCCGCGGGCCAATCCCGTGAACTTGTTGGCGCCGCTCGAGCCGGGCGAGTATGAATTGCGTTACTCGACCGCCGAGACTTACTACACGATCGCGCGCGCGCCGCTCAAGGTCGTTCCAGGCAAGCAGCAGCCGGGCATGATCGTGGTGACGCAGGCGCCGGGAGCGAAGAATGCCGGCGGCGCGGTCGAGATCATTCTCGATGCCTCGGGCAGCATGCTGCAGAAGCTGAACGGCATGCGGCGCATCGACATCGCCAAGCAAACCCTGACGAAACTGACCGCGAAAACGATTCCGGCCGGCACGCCGTTCGCGTTCCGCGTGTTCGGGCGTGAAGTCGATTCCTGTCAGACCGATCTCGACGTGCCGGTGAGTCCGCTCAATCCGGCGGCCGTGGGCCAGCGCATCGCGGCGCTGAACGCCAAGAACGGCGCGAAGACACCGATCGGCGCATCACTCGCGCTGGCCGCGGACGATCTGAAATCCGTGACCGGCGAGAAGTTGATCGTGCTGGTGACCGACGGCGAGGAAACCTGCGGCGGCGATCCCGCGGCCGCGATCGCCACGTTGCGCAGGGGCGGCATCACGACCCGTGTGAGCATCGTCGGCTTCGCGCTCGACGACCAGGCCCTCGCCTCGACGTTCCAGCGCTGGGCAGATGCCGGCGGCGGCGCATTCTTCGACGCCAAGGATGCAGCCGGCCTCGACAAGGCACTGACCGAGGCCCTGCGCCCCGGCTTCGAAGTGCTGAATTCTCAAGGCCAGGTACTCGCCAACGGCATCGTTGGTGGCGAACCCGTGAAAGTGTCCGCCGGCAATCACACCGTGCGGATCAAGGGCCGCAGCTCGGCACCCGCCCCAGTGGTCGTTAAACCCACCGAGACAACGACCGTCGCGTTGTAATGGGGACATTCCTCGTTTCCTAGCAAAAGGGGTCAGGCCTCGATCGACAAGCCTCGCGACTCATGTCCCTGACTCCGCGGTGTGGACACGTACTCTGTTAGCTAGTGAACGGCGAAGGACCGCAGCGGCTGGTGTGCCGGTGCGCGCTTCAATGAGTCCCGCTGCGATGCGCGGGACGGAGAACGGCGTGGACGGTGCACACGCGATGGGGCTGAGCGGACGCGGCGTCCAGCCACTTCGCAAGCTGATGAGCCGGAAAACGACGCCCCATCACCGCGCTCGCCAGCGGTTCAATCTTGGCAGGCCCATATTTCCCGCCCCTGCGGCCGGCGTACTCACTTCTTGCGAATCCAATCATCGAAACGCGCCGCGGGAGCGAAACCCATCGCGGGGGCGACGGCCACGCCGTTCTCCGCGTCAGTGATTCCTCAACCAGGGACTCATTGAAGCGCGCACCGGCTCATCAACCACCGAGGCCTGTCCCCTTTTGCTAGGAAACGAGGAATGTCCCCATTAATGCGTGATGAGCATGTCGCAGAGCATGGCGGGATCAACGGGCTTCACCAGGTGCATGTCGAAGCCGGCCTCGCGCGAACGCACGCGATCCACATCCTGGCCCCAGCCGGTGAGCGCCACGAGGATCGCCCCGCGGCCCCAGCTCTCGGCGCGGATGCGGCGTGCCACCTCGCAACCGTCGAGCTTCGGCATGCCCACGTCGAGCACCACGATTTCGGGCCGCCGCTGCCCGGCCAGCGCCAGCGCTTCTTCGCCATCGGAGGCGCAACACACTTCGTGCCCCTCCATGCGCAACATCAGCGCGAGGCTCTCGAGCGCATCCTGGTTGTCATCCGCGATCAGAATATTGCGCCGCACCGGCGTGGCGGCTCCAGGTTTTGCAATCATGGGAACCTCCGTGTCGGCGGAAAACTCCGCCATCAGCGGCAGACGCACGATGAACTCGCTGCCCTGCCCGGCGCCCGGACTGCTCGCGGTGATCTCGCCGCCGTGCAGTTCCACCAGCGCGCGAACCAGTGCGAGTCCGATGCCGAGACCGCCGGAGCTGCTGGCGCGTTCTCCGGGCACCTGCGTGAACAATTCGAAAATGTGAGCCATCGACTCGGCGGGAATACCCACGCCCGTGTCGCGTATGACGATCTCGGCATGCAGCCCGCTGCCGCGCGTCGTGAGCACGATGTGCCCGCCCTCACCCGTGTACTTGGCCGCGTTGTGCAGCAGGTTGCCGACCACCTGCGCGAGCCGCACCGGATCACCGCGCACCTTGAGCCCGGGGCTCGCCAGTTCGATGTCCAGGTTCAGCTTCTTCTGATCGATCAGCGGCTGAACCGTCTCCACCGCGGCGGCGACGACCTCCGCGATATCGACCTGCTCGCTGACCAGCACGATCTTGCCGCGCGCGATGCGTGACACGTCGAGCAGGTCGTCGACCAGGCGGGTCATGTGTTTGAGTTGCCGCGCGATGACGCCGCGCGACCAGACGATCTTCGGGTCCTGCGTTTCTCCCTGCATCAGCAGGTGTGATGCGTTACGCAGCGGTGACAGCGGATTGCGCAACTCGTGCGACAACATCGCGAGGAACTCGTCGCGTTTCGTGACAGCTTCCTTGAGCGATTCCTCGGCGCGCTCGCGCTCGCGGATCTCGGTCTCGAGCGACAGGTTGGTGCGCGACAGCTCGTCGTTGGCGCGCTGCAGGTGCCCGTTCACCGCCTCGAGCTCGCGGGTCTTTTCGGTCTGCAGTGTGTAGTTAGCCTCGGCGAGCCGCTTGTTGGAGTCGGCCAGTTCGCGGTTCACGGATTGCAGCTCGCGCCGCTTGCGGTACAGCTCCACCAGCACCGCCACCTTGCTGCGCAGGATCTCCGGCACCACCGGGATGTACACATAGTCGATCGCGCCGGCCTTGTAGCCCTTGAGCCGGTCGAACTCGGTGACGTGCACGCCGGTCACGAAGATGATCGGGATGGTCTCGAAGCGCGGGTGATCGTGGATCAGCGCGGCGGTTTCGAAGCCATCCATGCCCGGCATCTTGACGTCGAGCAACACGACCGCGAACTCCTGCTTCATCAGCGCCTCGAGCGCTTCCAGGCCGGAGTTCACGGCGATGAGATTGTGGCCGAGCGGCTCGAGGATGGCGCGATACGTGAGCAGGCGCGCCGGCTGGTCGTCGACCAGCAGGATGTTGGCAACATCGTGTTGCTCGGCGGCGGCCTGCGCCGTGGAGTTCATGGCTGCAACCACATGCGCACGAGCGACAGCAATTGCTCGGTGTTGACGGGCTTGGCGACGTAATCCGACGCGCCGGCCTGCAGGCATTTCTCCCGGTCACCTCGCATCGCCTTGGCGGTCAGCGCGATGATGGGCAGCGTGCGGAACGCCGGAATCTCGCGGATACGCCGCATGGTCTCGTAACCATCCATCTCCGGCATCATCACGTCGGTGAGGATCAGCGCGAGGTCCGGATTGTCTTCGAGCATCTGGATCGCGTCGTGACCATTGGTCGCGGTTATCACATTCATGCCGTGGCGCTCCAGCAGGCTGTTCAACGCAAAGATGTTGCGCACATCGTCGTCGACCACGAGCACCTTGCGGTCCCGCAACGGCTCGTCGCTCTCGTGCAGCTTCTCGATCATCCGCTGCTTGTTCTCGGGCAACTTCGCGATCACCCGGTGCAGGAACAGCGCGCTCTCGTCGAACAGCCGCTCCGGCGACTGCACGCCCTTCAGCACGATGCTCTTCGCGCGCCGCCGCAGCTCGGTTTCCTCGTCGGGGGTGATCTCGCGCCCCGTGAACACGACGATGGGTACATCGCGCAGGCGTTCATCGAGCTGGATTTCCGACAGCAGCTCGAAGCCCGTCATGTCGGGCAGCTTCAGGTCGAGGATCACGCAATCGAACTTCTTCTCGCGCATCAGCTCGAGGGCGCGCGCACCGTTGCCGGCGCTGGAAATGTTGATGTCATCCGCGCCCACGAGCGCCGCGATGCTCATCTGCTCGGCCGGATCGTCCTCGACCACCAGCAGTTCGCGCGTGCGCGGCGCGATGAATTCGCTGATGCGGCGGAAGACGGACGTGAGTCCCTCGGTGGTCGACGGCTTGGTCATGAACGAGAAGGCGCCGCGCTCGAGGCCGTACTGGCGTTCTTCCTCGACGGTGAGCACCTGAACGGGAATGTGGCGCGTTGCCGGGTCGTGTTTCAAGCGGCTGAGCACCGTCCAGCCGAGCATGTCCGGCAGGAATACGTCGAGCGTCACCGCGCTGGGCAGGTACTTGCGCGCCAGCGACAGCGCATCCGCGCCGTTCTGCGCGATCAGCACCTTGAAGCCTTCCTCGCGCGCGCCTTCGACGAGCATGCGCGCGTAGCCAGGCTCGTCCTCGACGATGAGTAC
>JAKFFF010000098.1:0-78029 GCA_036677145.1 Alcaligenaceae bacterium | reverse complement strand
CGTCGGCGTGAATACTTTCCTCCATGAACGCGATGCGGCGGGCGAACACGCCGCGGCGCCGCTGTTCCGCGCCAGCGAGGAGGAACAGCGTGCGCAGGTGACAGCGGTGCAGGAATTCCAGCGTCGTAACGCATCGGCGGCGCCAGAGGCGCTCCAGCGCCTGCAGGCGGCGGCCGCAACTGGCGGGAATGTGTTCGCGGAGTTGCTCGAAAGCGTGCAGGTGTGCTCACTGGGCCAGATCTCACGCGCGCTCTACGAAGTCGGTGGCCAATACCGCCGCCACATGTGAGCGCGGCTACCTACTCGCGCGAGAACCGGTCGATCTCCGCGAGCGCCGCGCGTGCTCGCTCGATGCTGTGATTCGTGAGCAGGCGATCGAGCCACGAACCCAGCCGTCCTCCACGGCGCGCGCGACGGTGCAGGACGACGAACCCGATCACGGCCGCGACGGACGCGAAGATATTCACGATCACGATGCCCGGAGCGCGCGCCCACAAGTCGACGCCGGCAATCGACATCGCGCCAGCCACGAGCACGGCGGGCCAGGCGAGCCACGCGCCCAGCCACAGCCAGCAGAAGCTGCGCACCTCCCACGCGTGCAGCAGTGCGAGGTAACGCTGCATCACGAGCACCGGCTGCGCGAGGTTGATGCGTGCGACGATCAGCAGCTGCACGACGCCCGCGACCACGATTCCGAGACCGCCGAGGTGCAGAACCAGTCCGGAAATCAGCGCGCTCGTCGTATCCTGATGCGCGATCCAGAAGCGCGCGCAGACACTCACCAGCCAGCCGCCCGCCGTGATATTGATCACGGCCCCGATGAGCACCGGCAGCAAGCGCCAGCGCGCCTTGCGCGTCTGGCTGTCGGTGAGGAGCGAAAAATTGATCGAGGCGAGTTGATTCATGCGGCGATCGAGGCTGTTCCAGGATGCCTTGAGCTCATCGAGTTCCATGATGTTTCTCCGCGTAAGTACGCAGCCGCTCTTTCAGCCGGCCGATCTTGGTAGTCAGACTGGATTCGCTCGCGCCGAGGATTTCGGACATCTCGGCGTATGGGCGCTCTTCCAGATACAACAGCAGGACGGCGCGGTTGAGCGGATCCTGAGAGTCGATGAAGCCGCGCAGGATGCGCAGGCGCTCATCGCCTTCCGTGTCGACAGCGTCGGAATCGGATTGCGGTTCGTGCAGACCGGGGTCGAAAGGCACGGAATTGCGCCGCCGGGGCGCTTCAGTCCGCAGCCAGGAAATCGCGACGTTGAGCGCGATGCGATACATCCACGTGGAGAAGCGTCGCGATCGGTCATATCCGGGAAACGCGCGCCACACCTGAGCCGCGATCTCCTGCGCCAGGTCTTCGACGTCCGAAGCGCCGCGCGCGTAGATATTGGCGACCTTCAGGACGAGGCGGCGGTGCTCCTGGAGCAGCTCGGTGAACTCGGCGCGGGCCCCGGCATTCATGGCGGTGGAGTGTTGCATGGCTTCTGCCGGGATGATTCGCGGCAGGAAGCGCAATGTCACACCCCGCGATGCAAACTAATGCAGCACTCCGCGCTTAGACACTATGCGACGGTTTCGGCACCGTTCTTGTTCAGGTCCGGCTCGCCCAACTGCTCGAGAATCGCCGCGCGCGTGCGATCACGCAGCGCGAGCGCCGGATCCTCTCCGGGATCCCGCGCGGCCACGGGCACGATCGGCGGCCCATAACGCACTTCGATCAATCCCGGGCGCGGCAGGATGCGCGTGGCTGGCATGTTGCGCCGAGTGCCGAGGATCACCGCGGGCACCACCGGACATTCCGCGCGCGCGGCAATCGCGAACGCGCCGGTGTGAAATTTCCCGAGTCCCACTTCGCTCGTGAACGTGCCTTCGGGAAAGAACACCAGCGAATGCCCGCTGGCCGCGGTGCGCAACACGCGGCGTGCATCCGTGCCGCCCTTGTGGCGATTGAAGCGTTCGACGAATTCCGAGCCGATGCGGCGCAACAGCAGACCGGCGCCGGGAACGTCGTTCATTTCCCGCTTGATCACGAAGCCGAAGCGGGGCGGCAACGCGGCGGTCATCACCACGCCGTCGAGGTAACTGGCGTGGTTGGCGACGACCACACACTGTGTCGCGGGCAGGTGTTCGGTGCCCCGCAGCACCAGCGGCATGCCGACGAGCAGAAAATACGTCCTTGCTGCAACGCGGGTGAACCCCCGGCGCATGCGCAACGTGGGCAGCAGCAGGACCGCCAGCAGCGACGTCACGGCGACCAGGGCAAACAGGGCGACGGCATACAGGCCGTATATGAATCGCAGCGGCACGGAGATGAGCGCCGGCCACGGCGCGCGCGCGGGGATCGCTGACGAAGTCATGCGCCCCTTTCTGGAGTTTTCGTGGCGGGATTCATGTGAACTGGTTCTCTTTATGTTAATGGTTTTCCCGAGCTGTGAAGGTCATCACGCCCCCGGCGGACCCCCCTCCCCATACTGATGCGAAGCGTTAATCCGCATACGTATTAAGGCACCACGTCTTGGCCAAATCAGCTACAGCGCAGAACGAATCGCCCGCAACCGACTCCGCCGACGCCACCGTATCGAAGTTCCTCGATGCGGTCTGGATGGAGCGAGGTCTGTCGGCGAACACGCTCGCCGCCTACCGAGCCGATCTGACAGCGCTCGCGCGCTGGCTGGCCGAACGCGGCACGCCGATCATCAAGACCACGCGTGCGGACCTGCTGGGTTTCATCGCGTTTCGCGTCGAAGCGGGCGCTCGTCCCCGTTCCACCGCGCGACAGCTTTCTTCCTTCCGTCGCTTCTTCCGCTACTTCGTTCGCGAAGGCGTGATCAAGGACGATCCGACCGCGCAGATCGCGATGCCGAAGATCGGCCGCTCGCTGCCGAAATCGCTCACCGAGGAAGAAGTCGAATCTCTGCTGGCCGCGCCCGCGATTGCGGACCCGCTGGGTCATCGCGACCGCACCATGCTCGAAGTGCTGTACGCCACGGGCCTGCGCGTCTCGGAGCTCGTGAACCTCAAGTACAACCAGATCAACACCAACCAGGGTGTCATCCGCATCATGGGCAAGGGCAATCGCGAGCGTTTGATTCCGCTCGGCGAGGAAGCCGTGCGCTGGCTGACGGACTTCGTCCGCGCGCCGCGCAGCGAGATCCTGCTCGACCGCACCACCGACTATCTTTTCCCGACGCGCCGCGGCGATCGCATGACGCGCCAGGCCTTCTGGCACATCATCAAGCGTTACGCGCGCAAAGCGGTCATCGACAAAGAATTGTCACCGCACACCTTGCGTCACGCGTTCGCAACGCACCTGCTCAATCATGGCGCCGACTTGCGCGTCGTGCAGATGCTGCTCGGTCACTCGGATCTTTCGACCACGCAGATCTACACGCACGTGGCCCGCGAACGCATGAAAGAGATGCACGGGACGCATCACCCGCGCGGATGAGCCTGGCGGGCGAGGGAATTGCCCGTCCTACAGACGTCGATCAACGCTGCTAGACTGGATCCGTGCCCGGCGAACTTCGTTCCCGTGCCGCGGTCGAAGAGCCCATCCCGCTGAACGAGTCGCGTCGCATGCCCACGAGCCATTTCCGTCACCTCGCCGTTTCCATGAGCGTCCTGCTGCTCGGCTCCGTTGCGTTCGCTCAAGGTGGCCCCGCGGCGAATCCCGTAGTAGCGCCCGCGACTCCCAATGCCGGAAATACGCCGGCCGCGAAGGTGGATCCGCGCGCCGCGATCGTCAACCGGATCGACGGCATCAAGCTCGAAGACGTGCGCAATTCGCCCATCAACGGCGTGTACGAAATCACGCGCGGCTCGGACATCACCTATTCGTCGAGTGATGGCCGCTACGTCATCGTCGGCGACATGATCGACGTGGACAACGATTCGAATCTGACCGAAACGCGTCGTCGCGGAATTCGCGCGCGCATGATCGAGACGGTTCCTGAAAGCGAAATGCTGGTGTTCTCGCCGAAGGATCCGAAGTACACCATCACGGTGTTCACGGACATCGACTGCAGCTACTGCCGCCGCCTGCATTCGCAGATCTCGGAGTACAACCGGCTCGGCATTCGCGTGCGTTACCTGTTTTACCCGCGCAGCGGTCCCAACACCGATTCGTGGCGCAAGGCTGAAGCGGTCTGGTGCTCGTCGAATCGCAATGAAGCCCTGACGCGCGCGAAGAACGGCGAAGAGATCAAATCTCCCAAGTGCTCGACCGAGATCATTGCGCGCGACTTTGAACTCGGCCACAAGCTCGACGTGGATGGCACGCCCGCGATCGTTCTGGCGAGCGGTGAAATGCTGCCGGGTTACGCGCCGCCGGCGCAGCTCGCGAAATACCTCAAGACCGGAAAGCTGTAGTCAACGCGGGCGAGCCGCGAGCGCTCAGGTTTCGAGCAGCTTCTTCTTTTCCGCCACGCCTTCCCATTGCTTGGCGTCGGGCGGGGCGGGCTTCTTCTCGGTGATCACCGGCCACTTCTTCGCGAGGTCGGCATTGATCTTCTTGAACTCTTCCTGGCCGGCGGGCACTTCATCTTCGGAGAAGATCGCCTCGACCGGGCATTCCGGCTCGCACAGCGTGCAGTCGATGCACTCATCCGGATCGATCACGAGGAAGTTCGGACCCTCGTGGAAACAGTCGACCGGACACACCTCCACGCAGTCGGTGTATTTGCACTTGATGCACGCTTCCGTGACCACGAACGCCATTCGATCAGATCCCCAAAACTTGGAAAGAAGAAACGCCGCGGATTTCGCGGGGCCGCTATTCTGCCCGAACGGCGCCCAAAGAAGAAAAGGCCCATGAAAAAAGGCTAGAAACGGCGCTGCATCTCGGCGACATGATGGACTTCGACGCCCTTGGCGCGGTCTTCGACGTAGCGGCGCAACGCATATTCGGTGCTCGGGAACGCAAGATCGGCCCAAGGGATTTCCTCGGGCGGCACCAGCTTCACTTCCAGGCTCTCATGCGTGACGCCGAATTCGGGTGAAAGCATCCGCGAACGGAAAAAAACGTGCACCTGCCGGGCGGAGGTGACGTTCGCAAGCAGCAGCAGACTGCCGATCTCGACCTCGATGCGCGCTTCTTCGCGTGCCTCGCGCGCCGCGCCCGCTTCGAGCGTCTCGTCGTTTTCCATGAACCCCGCGGGAATCGTCCAGTATCCGATGCGCGGCTCGATGCCGCGTTTGCAGATCAGGATGCGGCCCTGGTATTCGGGTACCGAGCCGACCACGACCTTCGGGTTCAAGTAATGAATGGTCCCGCAGGCATCGCAGACGTGGCGCGGAAGGAAGTCGCCGTCCGGAACTTTGACGACGACTCGAGAGCCACAATTGCTGCAAAAATTCATTTAGTAGGTGGTGCCGGGAGAGGGAATCGAACCCACACGCCTTTTTAGGGCAACGGATTTTGAGTCCGCCGCGTCTACCAGTTCCGCCATCCCGGCGCGGGGCCGGCAGTATAGGGCAAGTCGGGGGCCTCCTTGCCAGCATTGCGACCTTTCGCGCGGGACGGGCATCTGGACATACGAGCCATGCAAAGACTCGCCGAAATCGAAATCCCGTCCGAACTGCTCGCCGCCGCGCGGGCAGGTGACCGCGGCGCGCGGGGTGCGCTGTTCGAGCGCCTCGCGCCGGCGACGCTCGCCATCATTCGCCGTCTCGTGGCCCACCGGCAGCTCGCCGAGGACCTGTTGCAGGACACGTTGATCGCAATGTTCGAGCACCTGGACGATTTCCGTGGCGAGGCGCCGTTCGGGGTCTGGGTGCGCAGTATTGCCGTCAGCCGCTGTCTCATGGCTTTCCGGTCGCCCTGGCAGCGCGCGCGGGTCGCGCTCGAATCGTTCTCCGATCCGGCCGCGCTGCTGCCGGTGGAGCCCGAAGGACGCGCCAGCGATCTCATCGACCTCGATCGCGCATTCGCGCGCCTTTCGCCGGTCACGCGCGCGGTGGTGTGGCTGTACGACGTCGAAGGCTGGTCGCACGAGGAAATCGCGCGCTCCTTCGAGCGCACCGTGAGTTTTTCCAAGTCGCAGCTGGCGCGCGGCCATGCGCGCCTGCGCGACGACCTGTCTGCGCCCGTGGCCGCCGTGGCCTGCGCGACCGTGAAGGAGTGATTCAGATGGCACCGAGTTCGATGGAAATGGCGGACACCCGCGACCTGGAAATCGCCGCGCGACTGCGCAGGCTGGACGCGAGCGCGGGCCCGGCCTCGCCGGGTTTCGACTACGACACCATGCTCGGCCGGCACGCCGCGCGGCAGGTGCGCGCGCGCCGCAGCCACGCACTCGCGCGTGGCCTGGCCGGCGCGCTCGCCATTGCGCTGGTGAGCCTGAGTGTCTGGCGCTTCGGGCCGCTGGATGCGAGCCCGGTTGCCGCGAATGCGACGCCGGAATCCGCGCCGCGGGTTTTGCCGCAGCCGCGCATCGTGCGCGCCGATACCTATCTACCCGTCGCCGCGCTCGAGGATCACATCGCGAGCATCGACGACGCGCTGAACGATGCGCGCCTGCGTGCGGGACCGGCCGACGTGGCCCGGCTCGAGCGCACCCGCGCCGAGCTGATCGATTCGTATGCCCGGGTGCGCTACGCGGAAATGCTGAGCGCGAATCTCTGACCGGGAAAATTCTGACGGAGTTCTGGAGACGTTCATGAAACAACTGATGTTTGTTTGTTTGCTGACCCTGGGCGCGGCGGCGCTCGCGCAGACGCCACCGGATGCGGCCGGGGCCGCGAAGCGCGGCGGCAAGAATGCCGAAGTGGCCGACCTGCAGCGCGACACCGCGAAGCTCGAGGCCGACGAAGCAAAGACGCGCGCGCAGCTCGAGGAGGCGCGTGCGCGCCTCGACCAGGCCGCGAGTGAAGTCGCCGAACTTTCCATGCAGCTCGGCGGTGGACCTGAGCGCCGCGCGGTCTTCATCGAGCGCGGCGGACCGCGCCGCGCGATGCTCGGTGTGCAGATCGACGGCGACAAGGACGGCGCGCGGGTGATGGGCGTGAGCCCCGGCGGTCCGGCCGAAGAGGCCGGCATCAAGGATGGCGACGTCATCATCGCGCTCGACGGCAAGAAGATCGGCGGCGAAAACGCGGGGCGCGCGGTGGTCGACGAAATGCGCAACGTGAAGCCCGACCAGAAGGTGAAGCTGGTGGTCCTGCGCAATGGCAAGAAACACGACTACGTGGTGGTCGCGCGGCCGTTCGCGTTCGCGGGCAATCGCGTATTCGGCTTCCATGGCCGGCCCGGTCCCGATGCCCCGATGTCCGGCGGATTCTCTGCGCTGCCGATGATCCAGCAGTTCCGCGGGTTCTTTCCCGGTGAGTTCGGTGGCCTCGAGCTCGCGAGCATCACGCCGAAGCTCGGCGCGTATTTCGGTACCGATTCGGGCGTCCTCGTCGTGCAGGCGCCGCAGAACGACGCGTTCAAGCTCGAGGAAGGTGATGTGATCCAGACGATCGACGGACGCAAGCCCGCCGATGGCGCGCACGCGCTGCGCATCCTCCGATCCTACAAGCCGGGTGAAAAACTGAATCTTGGTGTGTTGAGGCAGCGTAAGACGCTCACGCTCGCGGTCACTATGCCCGATCGACCAGAACCGATGGATCATTTCGAGATGGCGGTACCTCCGGCGCCGCCGGTTCCGGTTGTGCCCGGTGGAGCGGGCACCGACATGTAAAACGTCGGCGGCCACGGCGGTAGACTTGCCGCCGTGCGCCGCGCCGACTTTCACTACGAACTTCCCGAAGACCTGATCGCCCAGCAACCGCTCGCCGAGCGTTCGGCGAGCCGGCTGCTCACCCTCGACGGCGTAAGCGGCGCTCTGGCCGACCGGCAATTCCGCGATCTTCCGCAACTCGTCGAGCCGGGCGACTTGCTGGTCTTCAACGACACGCGCGTGATCCCGGCGCGCCTGTTCGCACTCAAGGAGTCCGGCGGCAAGGTCGAGCTCTTGCTCGAGCGGCCGCTGGGCGGCGCGCAGGCCCTGGTGCATGCGCGCGCCAGCAAGCCGCTCAAGCCCGCGATGCAGCTCACCAGCCGCGGCGGCCCGATCCGCGTGATCGAGAAACGCGGCGACCTGTGGGTGATCGAACTACCCGAAGTGCCGCTCACGTTCTTCGAGCGATATGGGCAGATGCCGCTGCCGCCATACATCCGGCGCGAGCCGGACGCGGCCGACAGCACGCGTTACCAGAGCCTGTTCGCGCGCAAGCGCGGCGCGGTGGCGGCGCCGACCGCGAGCCTGCATTTCGACGACGAGTTGCTGGCCGCGCTCGATGCGCGTGGTGTCGAGCGCGCCTTCGTCACGCTGCACGTGGGCGCCGGGACTTTTCAGCCGGTGCGCACCGATGCGGTCGGCGCGCACGTGATGCATGCCGAGTTCGTCGAAGTGAGCGAGGCGGCCTGCGCGGCGGTGGCCGCCGCGCAGGCGCGCGGGTCGCGCGTGATCGCGGTGGGAACGACGGTGGTGCGCGCGCTGGAAAGCGCGGCGGGCGCCGGTGTACTCGCGCCGTACATCGGTGATTCGTCACTGTTCATAGTCCCGGGATTCAAGTTCCGCGTGGTCGATGCGATGGTCACGAATTTCCACCTGCCCGAATCCACACTGCTGATGCTGGTGAGCGCCTTCGCGCGCCGCGAGGCGGTGCTCGCCGCGTACGCGCACGCGGTCGACGCGCAGTACCGGTTTTTCAGTTACGGTGACGCCATGTTCGTGACCCCCGCTCCCGGCGCGCGCGCCGAATGACAGCCCGATTCACTTTGTTAGCCTCGTTGACCGGAGGATCCGGCGTCGCGCGCCGCGGCCGCCTCGAACTCGCGCACGGCACGGTCGAGACACCGGCGTTCATGCCGGTCGGCACGTACGGCACGGTCAAGGCGATGACGCCCGAGGAACTCGTCGGCCTCGGCGCCGACATCGTGCTCGGCAACACGTTTCACCTCATGTTGCGGCCCGGCAATGAAATCATGCGCGCGCATGGCGGACTGCATGGCTTCATGCACTGGCGGAAGCCGATCCTCACGGACTCGGGCGGCTTCCAGGTTTTCAGTCTCGAGAGCCTGCGCAAGATCACGGAAGAGGGTGTGCAATTCCGCTCGCCGATCGACGGCAGCGCGGTGCGCCTGACGCCCGAAGATTCGATGGATACGCAGCTCGCGCTCGGCTCCGACATCGCGATGGCACTGGATGACTGCACGCCGTACCCGGCAACCGAACAGCAGGCGCGCGATTCGATGGAGCGCTCGATGCGCTGGGCCGCACGCAGTCACGCGCACTACTACCGCGGCGCTGCTTCGAACGAAGTGCCGCCCGGGGAGTTGTTTGCCATCGTGCAGGGCGGCATGCATCTGCCATTGCGCCTCGCGTCGCTGGAGACGTTGTCGCGCCTGTCGTGGAAGGGCTTCGCGGTCGGGGGACTTGCCGTCGGTGAGCCCGAGGAAGACCGTCTGCGCATTCTCGAAGGCCTCGTGCCGCACATGCCGGCCGACCGGCCGCGTTATCTGATGGGTGTGGGCCGTCCCCAGGACATCATCGCCGCGGTGCTGCGTGGCATCGACATGTTCGACTGCGTGATGCCGACGCGGCACGCCCGCAACGGTCACCTGTTCACCTCGCAAGGGGTGATCAACATTCGCAATGCCGCGCACCAGGCGGACACCGGTCCGCTGGATCCCGCCTGCGGCTGCTATACCTGCCGCAATTACTCGCGCGCCTACCTGCGGCACCTCGACAAGTGCAACGAAATCCTGGGGGCGCGGCTCAATACGCTCCACAACCTGCACTACTACCTGGAGCTCATGCGCCGCCTGCGCGCCGGCATCGAATCCGGCTCGCTGGAGGGGGTGATACGCGATTACTGCCCGAGTCCGGCCGATTCGCCGCACGTCGTTGTGGCATAGATTTATTTTTCGGCCAAAATACGCGGCCCCGCCGCCCCGAGCAGCGGTGGCCCGTCCACTAAGTGTGAGTTAACACCATGAATTCATTGATCCCCGACGCCATGGCCCAGGCCGCAGGCGGTGCCCCGGCCGGCTCCGGCGCCATGCCGCTCATCATGATGGCGGTTTTCGTCGTCATCTTTTATTTCCTGCTCATCCGTCCGCAGCAGAAGAAACAGAAAGAACACCAGGCCATGCTGGGCAAGCTGGCCACGGGGGATGAAGTCGTCACCGCGGGTGGAATTCTCGGCCGCATCGTCGAAGTCGGCGACCAGTTCCTCACGCTTGAGATCGCCGACAACGTCCGTATCAAGGTGCAGCGCTTTCAGGTCACCTCGCTCGTGCCGAAAGGCACCATCAAGGGATCCTGAGGACGATTCATGCTCGAGTACCCGCGCTGGAAATACATCCTCGTTTCGGCAGTCCTGCTGATAGCGCTGATCTTCGCGCTGCCTAACTTCTTCGGCGACGACTACGCACTGCAGATCGCGCGCAAGGATCGCGCCGCGATGACCGCCGACGAGCTCGCGAAGGTTCAGACCGTCCTCAAGACCAACGACGTCACGTTCAACCGCATCTATCTGGATGGCAAGAACGTGATGGCCCGGTTCCCGGACGGCGACCAGCAATTGAAGGCGCGGGATATCGTGAAGGATCCGGCCAACGGCCTCACGAAGGATTACGTCAACGCGATGTCATATGCGTCGCGCGCGCCGCGTTGGGTGAACTGGCTGGGCCTGCGCGCCATGCCGCTCGGCCTGGATCTGCGCGGTGGCCTCTACCTGCTCTACGAAGTCGACGTGAACGGCGCTGTCGCGCAATTGCTGAGCACCTACGAGCAGGATTTCCGGCGCGCGTTGAGCAGCGGCGGAATTCCGTTCAACGACATCTCGACGCTGACCGTCGATTCGGACATCCCTAATGGCCTGCGCGTGCTGCTGCCTCCGGGTGCCGATCGCGCGAACGTGCGCGCGGCGCTCAAGAAGGCGCAGCCCGACATCTCCTGCCGCGACGCCGACGTCGGCACGGGTATCGCGGTCGATTGCGTGCTGACCCTGCAGCAGGTCCGTGAACGCCAGGATTTCGCGATCACGTCCAACATCACCACGCTGCGCAACCGCGTCAACGAACTCGGCGTCTCCGAACCCATCGTGCAGCGGCAGGGCATCGACCGCATCGTCGTGCAGTTGCCGGGTGTGCAGAATTCCGCCGAAGTGAAGGATCTGCTCGGCAAGGTCGCGACCCTCGAATACCGGCTCGTCGATCCGCGCCCGATTCCGCCCAGCGGCCGCGCGCCGGTCGGCGCGAAGATCGTCATGCACAAGGATGGTTATCCGGTGATGGTCAAGCGCGAGATCATCGTCACGGGCAACCAGCTCCTGAATGCCTCGCCGAGCACCGGCCAGCAGGGCCCGCAGGTGGACGTGGTGCTCGACAGCGCGGGCGGCGAGGAAATGCTGCGCAATACGAAGGCCAATCTCGGCAAGCCCATGGCCGTCATATTCATCGAGCAGCGCCGCGAGACTGTCGACGTGAATGGCAAGGAAGTCACCCGCGACATCAAGGACGAAAAGGTCATCAGTGTGGCCACGATCCAGGGCGTGTTCGGCAACCGGTTCCAGACCACGGGTCTGTCCTCGGCGGAGGCGAACGACCTGTCGCAGTTGTTGCGCGGCGGCGCGCTGACGGCGCCGATCTCCATCGCGAACGAACAGACCATCGGACCGCAGCTCGGCAAGGAAAACATCCGCAAGGGTGTCACGGCGCTGCTGGTCGGCATGGGCGCGCTGTTCGCCTTCATGATCTTGTACTACCACGTGTTCGGCATCGTCGCGAACCTGGTGCTGCTCGCGAACGTGGTGCTGTTGACCGCATTGCTGTCGTTGCTGGGCACGGCGCTGTCGTTGCCGGGCATCGCGGGCATCATCCTCACCGTCGGCATGGCGGTCGACGCGAACGTGCTGATCTACGAGCGTATCCGCGAGGAATTGCGCAACGGGGTGTCGCCGCAGGCGGCGATCAAGCTGGGTTTCGAGAAGGCGTTCTCGGCCATCGCGGACTCCAACGTCACGACACTCATCGCGGGTATCGTGCTGTTCGTGTTCGGCACCGGCGCCATCAAGGGCTTCGCCATCGTGCTGTCGCTCGGCATCCTCACGTCCATGTTCACTTCGCTGATGGGTTCGCGCGCGCTCTTGACGCTGATGTTCGGCGGCAAGCGCAAGGTCGCGAAGCTCCCCATCGGCTGACGCAGAATTCGAGGTAATACATCGTGGAATTCTTCCATAAGAAGACTAACTTCCCGTTCATGGCCACCCGCAAGGTGTGGTACACGCTGTCGGCCGTTCTCATGATCGTGTCGTTCGCGTCGTTCTACATGAAGGGCCTGAACTTCGCGATCGACTTCACCGGCGGCGTGAGCGTCGAGGCTAACTTCTCGAAGATCGCCCAGGTCGATCAGGTGCGTGCGGCCGTCGAAGCGGCGGGATATCACGAACCTCAGGTGCAAACCTTCGGTTCGGTGCGCGACATCGCGATCCGCCTGGCGCCCACCGGTGAAAGCGCCGAACAGCTGCGGCCGAAGTTCGAGAAGCTGCTTTCGGATATCGATCCGTCGGTCAAGATCTCGAAGCTGGAAGTGGTCGGTCCGCAGGTCGGTGATGAGCTGCGTAATGCCGCCATCTGGTCCTTGACGATGACGCTGGTGCTCATCGGCGTCTACATCATCCTGCGCTTCCACACCTGGCGCCTGTCGGTCGGCGCCATCCTCGCGGTGATGCACGATCCAATCCTCGTGCTCGGAGTATTCTCGATCACGCAGACGCCGTTCGACCTCGCGGTCGTCGCGGCGATTCTCGCGGTCATCGGTTACTCGCTCAACGACACGGTCATCGTGTTCGACCGCATCCGCGAGAACTTCGAGAAGAACCGCCGCCAGGAGCCCTCGATAACGCTCGACCAGGCGATCAACCAGACTCTGTCACGCACGATCATGACCAAGGTCACCACCTCGATCGTCATCGTCGCGCTGCTGGTGCTCGGAGGCTCGGCGCTACGCGGCTTCTCCGAGGCGCTGCTCATCGGTATCGTCGCCGGCACGTATTCGTCCATCTACATCTCGAGTTCGATCGCATTGTCGTTCGGCCTGAAGGCGGAGCACGTCTTCCCGCCGGTCAGTAAAAATCCGATCGACGAAATGCCGTAAAGGAACGGTCGCCAACTCATGATGGAGTTGCTGACCGATCCGCAGGCCTGGATCGCGTTCATCACGCTGTCCGCGCTCGAGATCGTTCTCGGCATCGACAACATCATCTTCATCTCGATCCTGGTGGGCCGGCTGCCGCCGGAACGCCGGGAGTCGGCGCGTATCACGGGCCTGGCGCTCGCGATGCTCACGCGCATCGCGCTGCTGTTTTCCATCGTCTGGCTGACGAAGCTCACCAGGCCGTTGTTCGGGGTTTTCGGTTTCGAGTTTTCCGGACGCGACATCATCCTGCTGCTCGGCGGCCTGTTCCTGCTGGCCAAGAGCGTCACCGAGATCCACGGCACGCTCGAGGGCGTCGATGAACATCGCAGTACGCGCGTGTTCGCGAGCTTCACGGCGATCGTCGTGCAAATCGCCATCATCGACATCGTTTTCTCGCTCGATTCGGTGTTCACCGCGGTGGGACTCGCGACCCCCGAGCAGCTGCCGATCATGGTGGCCGCCATTGTCCTGGCGATCATCGTGATGATGCTGGTGGCGCGTTCCATAAGCGCGTTCATCGAGCGCCACCCGACGATCAAGATACTCGCGCTGGCATTCCTCATCCTGGTCGGCGTGGTGCTGGTTGCCGACGCCTTCCACTTCGACGTGCCGAAGGGTTACCTGTACTTCGCGATGGCGTTCTCGGTCGGCGTGGAAATGGTGAATATCCGCCTGCGCCGGCTGATCGATTCGCGCCGTCAGAGGAACGAAGACACGGAAGGCGGGTGAGGGGCGGACAGGAGGGGACAGACTTGAAACCTGTCCCAAAGTCCGTCCCCGGATTCGCCGCCCGCTCGCTTTTGCGCGGCCCCGCTGCATACACTAGGGTCATTACAAAGAATCGCGGGGTCTCCGATGAGCTGGAACTGGCGCAAGAAGTCCATTGATCAGGTTCAATCCGAGTTCGATCGCGGCGAGCTGAAACGCACGCTCGGTCCGATTCACCTGGTCCTCTTCGGCATCGGCTGCATCATCGGCGCGGGCATCTTCGTGCGCACCGGTACCGCCGCCGCGTTGCACGCCGGACCCGCCGTCATCATCTCGTTCGTCATCGCGGGCATCGTCTGCGCCTTCGCCGGCCTTTGTTACGCCGAACTCGCCTCGATGCTTCCCGTTTCCGGCTCCGCTTATACGTACGCGTATACGACGATCGGAGAATTCGGCGCGTGGATCATGGGCGCGCTGCTGCTGCTCGAATATGCCCTTGCCGCGTCGGTGGTCGCGGTTGGATGGTCCGGTTATTGCGTGAGTCTCATGCATGACATAGGCATCAACCTGCCGGCGTATCTCACGCAGCCCCATGGCAAGTTCGTCATCGATGCATTGACGTCGATCCCGCTGAGCGATCCGCTGGTAACGCTCAATGGCGTCACCGCGTCACTGGCCGACGGCTCCACCGTGCAATTCTTCTCGACCGGCACCGGCACGATCCTCGGCAATTTCACCGCCTCGCTCGCGCAGTACGACGTGGTCACTTCCGCGGATGGCGGATACGCGATCATCAACGCACTCGACGTCGCCGTGAATGCCGACACGCAGGCGACGCTCGCCACGGCCACGAAGGTCATGGATCCGGCAACCAGCACACTGCGCGACATCGCCTCGGGCACGGTCGTCAACATTCCGCAGGGCTCCATCGTGCAGCTCGCCGCCGGCACGGTCACCAACCTGCCGGCGTCA
The DNA here is from genome assembly GCA_036677145.1 of Alcaligenaceae bacterium. Lineage (GTDB taxonomy): Bacteria > Pseudomonadota > Gammaproteobacteria > Steroidobacterales > Steroidobacteraceae > CADEED01. Next base: position 63,165 of record JAKFFF010000098.1, on the reverse strand, counting down.
TCCGTCGTCTCGGCGGTGTTCAATCTCCCGGCCGTGTTCATCACGCTGGCCTGCACGGCGTTGCTGGTGCTCGGTGTTTCTGAATCGGCAACGGTCAACAACATCATCGTCGCGATCAAGGTCGCGGTGATCCTGCTGTTCATCGGCGTCGGCGCGTTCTTCATCAACCCGGCCAACTGGCATCCGTTCATCCCCGAGCCGACCGGCATCGAGAACCAGTTCGGGTGGGACGGCATCATCCGCGCCGCGACGATTGTTTTCTTCGCCTACATCGGTTTCGAGGCCGTCTCGACCGCGGGACAGGAAGCGAAGAATCCGCGCAAGGACATGCCGATCGGCATCCTGGGTTCGCTGATCATCTGCACGATCCTGTACATGCTCACGGCCGCCGTGCTGACGGGTGTCGTGTCGTTCACGAAACTCAACGTCGCGGCGCCGGTGGCCACCGCGGTCGACACCTTCGGTCCGGAGTGGAGCTGGCTCGCCAAGCTCATCAAGGTCGGCGCGATCGCGGGCCTGTCTTCGGTGGTGCTGGTGCTGATGTTCGGCCAGACGCGCGTGTTTTATTCGATGTCGCGTGACGGCCTGTTGCCACGGCCGCTCGCGAAGGTGCACTCGAAGTTCAAGACGCCGTGGATCAACACACTGATCGTGGGCGTGCTGGTGTCGCTCGCCGCGGCCATCTTCGACATCAACCAGCTCGGCGACCTCACCTCGGTGGGAACGCTGGTGGCGTTCGGCATCGTGTGTTTCTCGGTGCTCTTCTTGCGATATCAGCGGCCGGATCTGCCACGGCACTTCAAGGTTCCCGGGTTCCCGGCGGTGCCCGCGATCGGCGTCATCCTCTGCATGACGCTGGCGTTCAAGGGCGTCGAGGTGTCGCTGCTGTGGTGGTTCGCGAAGTTCCTCGCCGCCGCGGTGGTGATCTACTTCGTCTACGTGTACTGGGTGAGCCCGCTGCGTAACAAACCCGCGAGCTCGGAGAAGGCGGCTAGCTAGTTGAACGTGCCGGCGTCGCTTACTTGAGCGACGCCGGTATCAACGGCGCGATCTCCGCGACCAGCGCGGCGAACACCTTCTGCGTGCCACCGACGATGTGGCCACCCTGTTTGTATTCCTCGCCGGACAGCGTTCCGACGCGGCCGCCCGCCTCGGTGATGAGCAGCGTGCCCGCGGCGGTGTCCCAGGGCTTGAGGCCCATTTCCCAGAACCCGTCGCAGCGGCCCGCTGCGACGTAGGCCAGATCGAGCGCCGCGGCGCCGGGGCGGCGCAGGCCTGCAGCCTTGATCATCACCGCCTTCTGCATGGCGAGATATTCATCCAGCCAGGGCGAGTCGGCGCGATAAGGGAAGCCGGTGGCGATCAGCGAGCCTTCCAGCGTGGCCTGCTTGCTCACGCGGATCTTGCGTCCCTCGCATTGCGCGCCTTCGCCGCGCGAGGCGGTGAACATCTCCTGGCGCATGGGATCGAACACCACCGCGTGTTCGAGGCGCCCGCGGATCTGGCAGGCGATCGACACGGCAAACGTCGGGAAACCGTGCATGAAATTCGTGGTGCCATCGAGTGGGTCGATGATCCAGACGACGTCGTGGTTGCCGGTTTCGCCGCTTTCCTCGGCCAGGAAGGCATGGTCGGGGTGCAGCCGCCGGATGGTTTCGATGATATCGGCCTCGGCCGCGCGATCGACCTCGGTGACGTAATCGTTGCGCCCCTTGGTGTGGACTTCGACGGCTTCGATACGCGGGATCGCGCGCACGATGATGTCGCCGGCGCGGCGTGCGGCGCGTATCGCGATATTGAGTAGGGGCTGCATGAGGAGGGGCGGGGGCCTCGAAAAAGGGTCGCTATGATACAGCCCATGCCGCTGTCCGCCATTCGCATCGTCCTGGTCGAGCCCTCACACCCGGGAAACATCGGGGCGGTCGCGCGCGCCATGAAAAACATGGCCCTTGCCGAGCTGGTGCTGGTGCGGCCCAAGGCTTTCCCGCATGCGGAGGCCACCGCGCGGGCTTCAGGGGCGGATGACCTGCTCGCGCGCGCCCGCGTGGTCGATAGCGTCACGGAGGCAGTGGCCGACTGCGGTTTCGTGGCGGCGACCACCTCGCGCCCACGCGACCAGAACTTCCGTGCTCTCGACCTGCACGAGGCGGCAGCGCGCATTTTCGAGATGAGCGCGCGCGGTCCCGCGGCCGTGTTGTTCGGCGCGGAGCGCACCGGGCTCACGAACGAGGAGCTCGCGCTCGCGCACCTGCTGATCCGCATCCCGGCCAATCCGGACTATCCATCGCTCAACCTCGCGATGGCCGTGCAATTGGTGACCTACGAGCTGTTCCGCGCCGCCGGATCACCGGCCAGCACGCGGCCGCTGTCGGAAGCGACAGTGCCGCTTGCGCCCGGCGCCGACATGGAGCGTTTCTATACACACCTGCAGCAGGTGATGGACGAGGCGGATTTCAAGGACCGCACCGTCGGCGGCACGAACCTCATGACCCGCATCCGCCGCCTGTTCCAGCGCTGCGAAATGGATCAGAACGAGGTCAACATCCTGCGCGGCATCCTGACGGCGGTGCAGTCGAAGCGTCGCGCCGCAGGCGCGCCGATGAAAGACATCGCCGCCGGCGCGCCGATGAAGGATATCGCCGCCGGCGCGCCGACAAAGGACGGGGCCCCCGGCAAGCCATGAGTTCGTCGCCTATCTACCTGGATTACGCCGCCACGACGCCGATTGATCCAAGAGTGGCCACCGTGATGGCCGAGTGCCTGACCGCGGCCGATCTGCAGGGAAATCCGGCCTCGGCGACGCATGGCTTCGGTCTCGCCGCGCATCGGATCGTCGAGCAGGCGCGTGCCGACGTCGCCGCGCTGATCGGCGCAAGTCCGCAGGAAATCGTCTTCACCTCCGGCGCCACCGAGGCGAACAATCTCGCGCTGCTCGGCGCCGCGCACGCGGCGCGCCGCGCGGGCGGCCGTGGCCATCTCGTCAGCGCACGGGCGGAACACAAATCCGTGCTCGACACGCTCAAGCGGCTCGAACGCGACGGCTTTGCGATCACCTTGCTCGAGCCCGACGAGTGGGGCCGGATACCGGTGGACGCGGTGCGCACCGCGCTGCGCGCCGACACGCTGCTCGTGTCCGTCATGGACTCCAACAACGAAATCGGCTGTCTCAACGACCTCGATACGATCTCGGCCCTGTGTCACGAGCGCGGCGTGCTCACGCACACCGACGCGAGTCAGAGTTGCGGCAAGCGCGCGATCAGCGTCGAACACTCGCATGTCGATTTCCTGTCTCTCACCGCGCACAAGTTTTACGGTCCGAAGGGCATCGGCGCGTTGTACGTGCGCGAGTCGGCACGGCCGAAACTCGCGCCCATCGTGTTCGGCGGCGGCCACGAACGCGGCCTGCGCTCCGGTACGCTCGCGACGCACCAGGCCGCGGGGTTCGGCACCGCCGCGCGCCTCGCGCGGCAGGAGCTGTCCGCGGATGCCCAGCGTCTGGCCGCGCACAAGGCGCATCTCATGGCCGGGTTGTCGAATCTGCCCGGCGCGCACCTCAACACACTCGCCGGCAGCGCCTCGTTGCCCGGCATCGTCAACGCGTCGTTCGAAGGCATCGAAGGTGAAAGCCTCATCACGGGTCTCACCGAGATCGCCGTGTCGACCGGTTCCGCCTGCAGCTCGGCGACGCGTGAGCCGAGCTACGTGTTGCGCGCGCTCGGGCGGGATACCGAACTCGCGCAAAGCTCGCTGCGGGTGAGCTTCGGGCGGTTTTCGGGCGCGGCCGACATCGATGCCGCGATCACCGCCATCCGCCGCGAGGTGTCGCGGCTGCGCGTGATCGCGGGGCGCGCGGCCATTCCCGGTGCCGGGACGGAAACGCCCAGGACCGATGACGCCACGCAGGGCACTTTGCTGGTACATGCCCTGAATCCATTGGCGCGGCGTTATTTCCGGGCGCCGGCGCGTCCCCAAGAGTATCCGGCAGGGAGTCCGGCGCCCCCCGACATCCGCCACGGGCAGGCCGGCCGGGAAGCCGATGGCACGGCGGTCCGGTTCGAGCTGCAAATCAGCGGCGGCAGTGTGAAAAGCGCCCGTTTCAGTGCGTATGGTTGCCCCCATACTCTGGCTGTCTCTGCCTGGCTCTGTGAGGGACTCGAAGGCGCCCGGATCGACAACGGGACTTTCGGGACCCCGGCGGACTGGGCGGAGAAATTCGAGGTTCCGTCCGAGAAACTCGGACGCTTGCTGGTCGTCGAAGATGCATTGCGCGCGGCACTCGGTACATCCATACCGGTGATGGACGATAGAATTGCGCGCCAGGAAACGGACTGAAAATGACTATTTCGCTCACCCAGGCTGCGGCCGAACGCGTCAAATCCTTTCTCGCCTCGCGCGGCAAGGGGCTGGGCCTGCGCCTGGGGGTCCGCAAGACCGGCTGCTCGGGGTTCGCCTACGTCGTGAACTACGCCGACGATGCCGTGCAGACGGACCACGTATTCGAAGATCACGGGGTCAAGGTTTTCGTGGATCCCGAGAGCCTGCCGCTCATCAATGGCACCACGGTCGATTTCGTCAAACAGGGTCTCAACGAGGCCTTCCGCTTCCACAACCCGAATATCAAAGGGGAATGTGGCTGCGGCGAGTCCTTCAACGTCTGAGACCTTGCGGACGGCGCCCCAGTCTTTCGTGAAGTGGCGCCGTTTTCCGAAGCGGCGCGTGAGCGCCTGGTAGTCCTGAGAACACTTTAATTTCAGCGGGTTACTCGCAGCCCGGGCTGCCAATCGGTACAATCGCGCGCCTTCCAGTCCCCCACAAGGAATCACGTTCATGGCGCTCGAGCGCACCTTCTCCATCGTCAAGCCCGACGGCGTAGCCCGTAACCTCATCGGCGAGGTCCTGAGCCGTTTCGAAAAGGCCGGCCTCAAGGTCGTCGCCGCGCGCATGCAGCATCTGTCGCAGCGCGATGCCGAGGGCTTCTATGCCGTGCATGCCGCGCGCCCGTTCTTCAAGGATCTCGTGAAGTACATGACTTCAGGTCCCGTGTTGTTGCAGGTGCTCGAAGGTGAAAACGCCATCGCGAAGAATCGCGAGATCATGGGCGCCACCGATCCGAAGAAGGCGGCCCCGGGCACCATCCGCGCCGACCTCGCCGAAAGCATCGAGGCGAACACCGTGCACGGCTCGGACGCGCCGGAAACCGCCGCGAAGGAAATCGCGTATTTCTTCCGCGAGACGGAGATCTGTCCGCGAGCGTAGTCAGCTCGTGACAACTCGCAATTGCCGCCGATGACCTCCGACACACTCCAACGCGTCAACCTGCTGGGCCTGCCGAAGGCCGAGCTGGAAGCGTTCGTCGGTGAGATGGGCAGCAAGCCTTTCCGCGCGCGACAGCTGATGAACTGGCTGTACAAGCGCGGCGAGGGCGACATCGCCGCGATGACGGACCTCGCGAAGGATTTCCGCGCCGAGCTGGGTCAACGCGCGGAAGTCAAACTACCCGAGATCGTGAAGACGCAGGTGGCCTCCGACGGCACACGCAAGTGGCTGCTGTCGGGCGGCAACGGGCAGGCGTTCGAGACGGTGTTCATCCCCGAGGAAGACCGCGGCACGTTGTGTATCTCCTCGCAGGTGGGCTGCGTGCTCGATTGCACGTTCTGCTCGACGGCGCAGCAGGGCTTCAACCGCAACCTGACCACGGCGGAGATCGTCGGCCAGGTATGGCTGGCGAACAAGGAGCTCGGCTGGAAGGTGGGCGACGACCGCATCATCACCAACATCGTGTTGATGGGCATGGGAGAGCCGCTCGCGAACTTCCGCAACGTGATCCCGGCGATCCGCATCTTCCTCGACGACCTCGGCTTCGACATCTCGCGCCGCCGCGTGACGTTGTCGACCTCGGGGCTCGTGCCGCAGATCTACAAGCTCGCCGAGGAAGTGAATTGCGCGCTCGCGGTCTCGCTGCACGCGCCGAACGACGCGCTGCGCAGCGAACTCGTGCCGATCAATCGCAAGCACAACATCGCCGAATTGCTGGCTGCCTGCTGGCATTACCTCGACGAACAGAACGGCCGCAGCGTCACGTTCGAATACGTGATGCTCGACGGCGTCAACGATCAGCCCGAACACGCCATCGAACTGGCGCGGCTGCTCAAGGACAAGCCCGCGAAGGTCAACCTCATTCCGTTCAACCCGTTCCCGGGTACGCAATACCGCCGCTCGCCGATGGAGACGATCCGTCAATTCGGCGACGAACTGATCCGCCGTGGCGTCACCGCCACGATCCGCAAGACGCGCGGCGAAGACATCGATGCCGCGTGCGGACAACTCGCCGGCCAGGTCACCGACCGCACCATCGTGCGGCTCGGCTCGAAAACTTTCGGACTACAGGTACGTGCATGAGCCTATCGCTGCGTCTCGCCGTCGTGTTCCTGTCCTGCACACTCGCCGCGTGCGTCACCAGCACCAAGGATGGTGGCAAGCCGCTCAAATCGGAAAGTCCCGACGCCACGGCCGCGAAGTACAACATCCAGCTCGGCACAGCCTATCTACAGCAGGGAAACTACCCGCTGGCGAAGGAAAAGCTCGAGCGCTCGCTCAAGCAGAATCCGAAAGACCCCGACGTACACACCAGTCTCGGCTTGCTCTACGACCGCGTCGGTGAGTCGAAGCTCGCCGACAAGCATTTCCGCGAGGCGCTGCGCCTGGCGCCGGAAAAGCCGGACATCTCCAACAACTACGCGATCTACCTGTGCAAGAACGGCCGTGTCGACGAGGGCGTGGAGCGTTTCATGGCGGTGGCCGCCAACAAGTACTACCAGACTCCGGAAGTCGCGCTGACCAACGCCGGCGTTTGCCTGCGCGGCGCCAAGCGCCTGGATGAAGCGCAGCAGCGTTTCGTCGGCGCCATCAAGGCGCGGCCCAACTACAGCGAAGCGACCGTGCAGCTCTCGAGTCTTTACCTCGAACGCAACCAGATCGCCGAGGCGCGCAAGGTCGTCGATACGTACCTCAGCGCCTTCAAGCCGAACCCGGACGTATTGCTGTCCGCGGTTACGGTGGCGCGCGTCAGCAAGGACCGCATGAGCGAAGAGAAACACTCACGCGCACTGCGCCTGGAATTTCCGGATTCCGCCCAGGCGCGCGCACTCAAGCGAACCCCCTAGCAAAGATGGGCCTGACGATGGGCGACACGCAAACGACCGCAACAACGCAGGCCGAGCCAACCCGTTCGATCGGCGAACGTTTGCGCGCGGGTCGCGAACGCGCCGGGCTGTCGATGGCGGCCGCGGCCGAAAAACTGCATCTCGATCCGAAGGTGATCGAAGCGCTCGAGGCCAACCGTTTCAGTGAGCTCGGCGCGTCCGTGTACGTGCGCGGACATTTGCGCCGTTATGGCGATTTCGTTGGCGAGCAGGGGCGCGAACTGGTCGAAGCCTACGCCGCGCGCGATGCCATCCCGGTGCCGCCGGATCTCACGCAGATTCCGCACGCCGAGCATCGCGCGGATCCGCGCCGGCTGAAGTCGCCGCTGCTCGGCGCCGGTGGCGCGCTCGTGCTGCTGCTCGCGATCTGGTGGGTGCTCCCGGGTTCGAATCGCGACACGCCCCAGGAGACGCAGACGGCAGCCCAGCCCGTTCCGGCGCCCGCCGCGCCCGTGGCTGACGTGCCCGTCGACGCGCTGTCCACGGCGGCGCCCGCAACCACCGCGCACACTGAATCCGCCACCGCGGCGCCTGCCGCGACGACGCCGGACGCCACCACGGCCGAACGTGAAACGCCCGCGCCAGCGCGCGCGCTGCGGCTCACGTTGCAACTCACCAATGACAGCTGGGTCGAAGTCTACGATTCGCGCGGCGAGCGGCTGTTTTACGACGTGGCCAGTGCCGGCAGCGTGCAGAGCGTCGAGGGACGGCCTCCGTTGCGCGTGGTGCTGGGCAATTCGGCCGGCGTCGCCGTCGAAGTCGATGGCCGAAGCCGCGAAATCCCGGCCAGTGCCATCGATGGCGAAGGCGCGCGTTTTGTCGTGAATCGATCCGGCTCGCTGTCGCGCGCCCGTCAATAAGAACTACGAACATGTCCCGCAATATCCAGCCGGTCACCGGCATGAAAGACGTACTGCCGGAAGACATCGGCGTGTGGCAACACGTCGAGTCGACCATGCGTACGGTGCTCGATGCCTACGGCTACCAGGAAATGCGCGTGCCGGTGGTGGAGCACACGGAGCTGTTCAAACGCGCCATCGGGGAATTCACCGACGTGGTCGAGAAGGAGATGTACACCTTCACCGACCAGGGCGGCGACAGTCTCACGCTGCGGCCCGAGGCCACCGCCGGCATCGTGCGCGCCACGATTTCCAACGGCATGTTGCGCGGCGCGCGGCTGAAGCTGTGGTGCCAGGGTCCGATGTTCCGGCACGAAAAGCCCCAGAAAGGCCGCTTCCGCCAGTTCAACCAGATCGACCTCGAGGCCATCGGCTTCGCGGGTCCCGACGTCGATGTCGAGCTCATCGCGCTCACGGCGCGCCTGTGGAAGTTGTTAGGCGTGAGCCGCGTCAAGCTGCAGATCAATTCGCTCGGCACGTCCGAGTCGCGCAAGGCGTACCGCGAGTTGCTGCAGAATTATTTCCGGCAGCATCTCGATGCGCTGGACGAAGACGGCAAGCGCCGGCTCGAAGGCAACCCGCTGCGCATCCTCGACAGCAAACATCCGCCGACGCAGGCCATCGTCGGCAATGCGCCGGTGCTCACCGAACATCTCGATGCCGAGTCGCAGGCTCACTTCGCGGAGCTGCGCGCGGGCCTCGACGAGCTGGGAATCCCCTACACCGTGAATCCGCGGCTGGTGCGCGGTCTCGATTACTACTCGCGCACCGTTTTCGAGTGGATCACGGATGCGCTCGGCAGCCAGGACGCCGTCTGCTCGGGCGGCCGTTACGACGGCCTGATCGCGCAGCTGGGCGGCGAGCCGACCCCGGCGATCGGTTTCGCCATGGGCGTCGAACGCGTGGTCGAACTCGTGAAGCTCGCCGGCGCCGTGCCGGCGCCGCCGGTGCCCGATGTCTTCGTGATGGCGCAGGGTGAACGCGCGCAGCGCACGGCCCTGGCGCTGGCCGAGCAGCTGCGCGACGGAATTTCGGGCTGTCGCGTCGTACTCCATTGCGGCGCGGCCAAGTTCAAGACACAGTTCCGCCGCGCGGACGAATCCGGCGCGCGCCTGGCGCTCATCGTGGGTGACGATGAACTCGCGCGCGGGGTGGCCGCGCTCAAGCCGTTACGCGGCGCCGAAACCACCCAGGTCGAATATCCCCTTGCGCAGCTGTGCGCGCGGGTCGAAGAGTTCTTGAGGAGAGCGACGTGAGCGATTTGAACGAAGCAGAACAGATGGAGCAGGTGAAGGGGTGGTTCCGTGAGAACGGCCTCTGGATCGTGGCGGGCATCGTGATCGGAGTGGGTTCGCTCGCCGGTTACCGCTGGTACGAGAATCGCCGCGAAACGCAGGCTGAAATCGCCTCGGAACGTTACGACACGATGATGGACGCGTTCACGCGCAACGACCAGGCCCGCGGCCTCGCGCTGGTCGAGGAAATCAATCGCGAATACGCCTGGACGCCGTATGCGGCGCTGGCGACGCTGGTCGCGGCGCGCGTGCACGTCGAGGCGAATGAACTCGACAAGGCGGCGGCGAGTCTGAAGTCCGTGGTCGACACCGCCAAGGACGACGAAATCCAGATGATCGCGCGACTGCGTCTCGCGCGCGTGTTGTCCGCGCAGGGCAAGAACGACGATGCGCTCGCGACGCTCAAGGTCGCCGACATCGGCGAATTCGAGCCGCGCTTCGCCGAAACCCGCGGCGACGTGCTGCTGGCGAAGGGCGACCGCGCCGGAGCATTGCGCGAATACCAGGCCGCGCGCGCGGGCGAAAAGAGCGGCGAGATCGATATCGACCTGCTCGATCTCAAGATACGGGATCTCGGTGGCACTCCGCCGCCGCGAGCCGAGGAGTCGTAATGAAGTTCCGCAGTCTGTTGCTGCTCGCCGTGCTCGGCGCCCTCGTGGCGTGCACGTCGAAAGACAAGAAAATCGATCAGCCGGTCAAACTCACCGACATCGCCAATCCCACGGTGCGCGTCCAGCGCCTGTGGAGCGGAAGCGTCGGCGGCGGGGGCAAGAAGCTGCGTCTCGGGCTCGGCCTCGCCAGCGCCGACAACCGGCTGTTCGCGGCAGGTCGCGATGGCGACGTCGTGGCTTTCGATCTGAAGTCCGGCAAACAGATCTGGCGCTCGAAGACGGACCTGGCGCTCACGGGTGGCACCGGCTCCGGCAGCGGCGTCGTGGTCGTCGGCTCGGCAGATGGCGTGGTCGTCGCGCTCGCGGCCGACAATGGCGCCCAGCGCTGGCGCGCGAACGTCAAGGGCGAAATCCTTTCATCCCCGGCGGTTTCCGAAAGGGACGTCATCGTCCGCACCGTCGACGGCAAGCTCCATGCGCTGTCGATCGAAAACGGCAGCGAGGTATGGACTTCCGATCAGCAGATTCCGCGACTCACGCTGCGCGGTGTTTCCACGCCGGTCGTCGCGCGCGACATGGCGCTGGCCGGTTTCGACAATGGCCGCGTGCTGGCGGTGAACCTCGCGGACGGGCAGACGGTCTGGGATGCGCCGGTGTCGCCTGCGCACGGCCGCACCGAGCTCGAGCGGCTCAATGACATCGACGCCGCCGTGAAGGTGGTCGGAGATGACGTATTCGTCGTGGGTTTCCAGGGTCGCGCCGCGATGCTGGCGCTCGACTCCGGGCAGATCTGGTGGGCACGCGACGTGTCCAGCTATCGCGGCGTCGACGTCGACGATTCGAACGTTTACGTATCCACCTCCAAGGGTGAGCTGGTCGCCATGAGCCGGCGCAGCGGCGCCGAAGTGTGGCGCGACGAATCACTCAAGTTCCGCAGCCTTTCCGCGCCGTCGGTGGTGGACGATTTCGTCGCCGTTGCCGACCTCGAAGGTTACGTCCACTGGTTCGATCGGGCCACGGGCACTCCGGCGGGCCGCGCGAAGACGGCGGGCGACCGCGTCAGCAACGCGCCACTCGCGGTGAATGGTGTGCTCTACGTGATCAGCGACAAGGGTGATCTCACGGCGCTGCGCGCGTCGCCGGTGGCATCGCGCGCCGCGCGGCCCGAGCCGGCCGCGCCGCCCGCCGCCGAACCGGCCGGCTGACGCCGGTCCGGTAGTTAGTCAGGATTCGGCCATGCTGCCGGTAATCGCAATCGTCGGGCGGCCGAACGTCGGCAAGTCGACGCTGTTCAATACGCTTACGCAGACGCGCGACGCCATCGTGGCCGACGTGCCGGGCGTGACGCGCGACCGGCAGTACGGTTACGGCAAGCTCGGCGCGGTGCCCTATGTGTGCATCGATACCGGCGGCCTCGTTGAAAATCCGAGCGGCATGGACGCGCTCATGCGCATCCAGACCGAACACGCCATCCGCGAAGCCGACCGCCTGATTTTCGTCGCCGACGCGCGTGCGGGACTCACGCCGCAGGATCAATTCTTCGCGCGCGAGCTGCGCAAGTCCGGCAAGCCGGTGTTCCTCGCGGTCAACAAGGCCGAGGGTCTCGAGGCCGGCATGGCCGGCGCCGATTTCCACAGCATGGGATTGGGCGAGCCCTTCGCGATCGCCGCCACGCACGGCTTCGGCTGCGAAGACCTGATGGACGTGGTGCTGGAAGGCTTTCCGCCCGCGCCGCCCGAGGACGAGGAGCCGGAAGACGGCCGCATCCGCATCGCTATCATTGGGCGACCGAACGTCGGCAAGTCCACGCTGATCAACCGCCTCATTGGCGAAGAACGCGTCATCACCAGCGAAATCGCCGGAACGACGCGCGACAGCATCCTCGTGCCCTTCGAACGCGACGGCCGCGATTTCACGCTGATCGACACCGCGGGCGTGCGCCGCCGCGCGAAGATCGACGACGAAGTCGAACACCTCTCGGTGGCGAAGACGCTGCAGGCCATCGCCGAAGCGCACGTCGTCGTGATGGTGGTCGATGCGCAGGATTCGATCGGCGAACAGGACGCGAGCGTGCTGGGCCTCGCGCTGTCGCGCGGCCGCGCGCTGATCCTCGCGGTCAACAAGTGGGACAACATCCCGATGGACCAGCGCGAGGAGATCCGCCGCCAGTTGGCGCTCAAGATCGACTTCGTGCCGTTCGCGCCTATGCATTTCGTGAGCGCGCGTCATGGCACCGGCGTGGGTGAGCTGACCGCCTCGATGATCCGCGCGTACGAAGCCGCCATGCGCAAGATGCCGACGCCCCAGCTCACCAAGGCGATGGAAGCCGCGATGATTCAGCACCAGCCGCCGATCGTGCGCGGCCGGCGCATCCGGCTGCGTTACGCCCACCAGGGCGGGCGCAATCCGCCGCGCATCATCGTGCACGGCAGCCAGGCCGCGCACGTGCCCGAGTCGTACAAGCGGTATCTCGCGAACATGTTCCGCGAGACCTTCGACCTGTTCGCGACGCCCGTGGCGGTGGATTTCCGCAGCGACGTCAATCCCTTCCTCAAGGACAAGCCCAAGGAAAAGCGCGGTCTGAAGACTTCGCAGTCGGAACGCCGCGATCGGCGCATCAAGAAAGACCGCGCCAAGCGGCCTGCCAAGAAGAAGTAGATAGCGCAGGGGACAGTTCCCCGGTTCCGGGCTAGAGTGTCCCGGTGAGCCCGACCGCCCACATGTCCCGAACCTGGCCACGCTGGCTCTCGCTCGTTGGCCTGTGGCTGCTGTTGAGCTTCGTCTTTTCCTCACAGCTGTACTGGTCCGGCTACGTGTCGCCGTGGTCGCGTGCGTTCGCCGCCGAAGCTTTCTACTGGTTCACGTGGGGATTACTCGCCCCGGCGGTGTTCTGGTTGTGTCGCGGCGTGCATTCGCGACCGTGGATCCTGCGCGCGCCGGCGTTGCTGTGCGGCGCATTTGTGGCGGCGGCGTTGCAACCGGTGATTGGCGAGTTGCTCATGGCCGCATTGCAGTCGGTGGGTGTCTGCTTCGGTGACTGCAACGCGAATCCCGCGCCGTTCGCGAATCACTTCGTCATGCGCGCGGTGCGCGTGGCGGGCGTCAATCTACCCGTGTATGCGGGCTTCGTGCTGGCCTGGTACGCAGCGGCTTATTACCGTGAATCGCGCGACCGCGCGTTGCGGGCGATCGAGCTGGAGTCTTCGCTGCAGCAGGCGCAACTGACGGCGCTGCGCAGCCAGCTCAATCCGCATTTCCTGTTCAACTCGCTGCATTCCATGGCGGAGCTGGTGCATACGAATCCCAGGCTCGCCGAGGACCTGATCGTGCGGCTCGGTGAGTTGTTGCGAAAGGTGCTCGACTCGTCGCGCACGCACGAAGTGACGCTCGAGGAAGAACTCGAGTTCATCCGCGGCTACGTCGAGATCGAACAGATGCGGCTGGGCGAACGTCTGCAGGTGCGTTGGGACATCGAACCCGGCGTGCTGCGTGCGCGCGTGCCGAGCCTGGTGCTCCAGCCGCTGGTGGAAAACGCGATCCAGCACGGCATCTCGCCTTCGACGCAGTCGGGCTCGCTCGCGATCCGCGCCGCGGGCGCCGACGGCTTTCTCGTGCTCGAAGTGCGCGACAGCGGGGCGGGACTCGAGTCGTCGGGCGAGCCGCGGCGCTCCGGCATCGGCCTGGCGAATACGCGGGTGCGCCTCGAAAGCCTGTACGGCGCGCGCCAGAGTCTCGAGCTGCTCAACCATGAGGGCTTCACGGTGCGCGTGCGCATCCCGCTGGGCGCCGCATGACGATCAAAGTGCTCATCGTCGATGACGAATCGCTGGCGCGCCAGCGACTGCAGCGGCTGCTGCGCGGCGAGGCGGATCTGACGTTGCTGCCACCGTGCGCGGATGGACGCAGTGCGCTGGCCGCGGTGCGCGAACACCGGCCGGACCTGCTGTTCCTCGACGTGCAGATGCCGGAGATGAGCGGCTTCGACGTGCTCGCGGAGCTCGGCGCCGCGCAAATGCCCGCCGTCATTTTCGTCACCGCGTACGACAAGTTCGCGCTGCGGGCTTTCGAGGCGCAGGCGCTGGACTATCTACTCAAGCCCTTCGGTGTCGAACGCGCGCGGGCCGCGCTCGAGCGGGCGCGCACCTTCCTCGCGGGCGGCACGCGTCGCGGTTTCGAAAAACAGCTCGCCGGACTGCTGCGCGCCACCAGCAACGAACGCGGAACTCCCAGCATCCTCGTAAAGAAACGCGGCCGCGTGCTGGTGCTGCGGCCTGACGAAATCGATCACGTGGAAGCCTTCGGAGATTACGTGCGGCTGTACGTGGGCAAGGAAGTTCACCTGCTGCGCGGCACGCTCGGCGAGATGGAGCGGCGGCTGGGGCCCGCGGGATTCGTGCGCATCCATCGGTCGCGGCTCGTGAACTGGCAACGCGTGCGCGAATACGTCGACGATCGCGAGCATGATGCCGAGGTCGTGCTGATCGGCGGCGTGCGGCTCGCCGCCAGTCACGGCTTCCTCAAGGATCTGCAGGACAAGCTCGAGACTTAGCGAGGCTCGTCGCACGCCGCGTCGACTTCGTCGTGCCGGATGCAGGGTTGGTCGCAAACCGCTTTTCTTCGGGACCGGCGAGCGCGCCCAATGCGCGCATGAAAACGCACGCACTGATCGCATTTTCCGCGCTGCTCATGCTTCCGCTTGCGCAGCTGTCCGCCACCGCCGATCCCGCCCGTCCCGCCATTGCCGGGCAATTGCGCACGTTCATGGACGCGCTCGAACGCGCCGACGCGCCGGCCGCGGCACGTGTATTCACGAGCGACGCGAAGGTCATCGCGTCCGGCGTCGACGACGCCATCGTGGGCCGCGAGGCCATCGAGCAATTCTGGCGCGCGATGTCCAGCAATGGCGTCAAGCGGCTGGTGCTCGACACGATCGACCTGGAAGGTGAGGGCGACCTGCGTTTCGAAACCGGCAAATACACCGCGCTGGGCGGCGACGGCGGGACGTTGGGGCGCGGACACTATCTGCTGGTCTGGAAACGCGATGGCCGCGAGTGGCTAATCCATCGCGACATCGGCAGCGCGGCGCCGCAGGCCGCGCCGATGGCGGCGTCTGGCGCGGCCGTCCCGGATCGAGTTGGCTTCCCGGCTGGCTATCGAACTACTTTCAAATCCCTGGGCGTGGGCGGCGGCGAGCAGGATTCCCTGGTGCACAGCGCCTATGCGAATCCGGCCGCCGCCGCCGCGCTCGATTCGTCCGCGAGCCCGCTGCCGAACGGTTCGGTGATCGCGATGGAGTTCGCGAGGCCGCTCAGGGACGGCGAGGATCAGCTGCTGCGCGACGCGCACGGGATTCCGCTGCCAGGCGAGGTGGTGCGCATCGACGTGATGCGGCGCGAGCAGGGATACGGCGCGTCGTATGGCGAGAGCCGCGCGGGCGAGTGGGAGTTCGCGAGCTATCTACCGGACGGTCGCCCGATGATGCCGCCCGTGAACGGGGCGCAATGCGCGTCCTGCCATCGCAAGGTCGGCGCGAACTACGACTTCGTGCATCGCCTGCGGCCGCCCGCGGGCGTGCCGTGACCGGCGGCCCCGCGCTATTTGGTGTCCGGTTTCTTCGTTTCGGGTTTTTTCGCGGGCGCCGGCGCGGGTGCTGGCGCGAGGAACAAGGCGGGATCGACCATCGTGCCGTTCAGCGACACGCCCCAATGCAGATGCGGGCCGGTCACGCGCCCCGTGGCGCCGACATCGCCGAGCACGTCACCGGTCTTCAGCATCTGCCCGGGCTCGACCCGGATCTTCGACAGGTGGCAATACATCGTCACGAGGCCCTGGCCGTGGTCGATCATGACGTTGTTGCCGTTGAAGAAGTAGTTGCCCACGTCGACGACGCGGCCCGCGAGCGGCGCCTTGATCGGTGTGCCCGTGGGCGCCGCGATATCCATGCCGCTGTGCGGTTTGCGCGCCTCGCCGTTGAACACACGGCGCAAGCCGAATGAACCCGAGCGCCGGCCGGGCACCGGTTGTGCCAGGCGCAATGTCGACGGCGCGTCCGCCGAGAAAGCATCGAGCGCCGCGCGCACCTTTTCACTTTCGCTTTTCACGCGTGCTTCATCTTCGGCCGACAGGTTCACCTGGCCAGGCGCAACCGTCAGCGATTGAGTGCGATATTGTTTGGGGACGATCTTGAATGCGACGGCGCGTGGATTCGCGCCCGGTTGTTCCACGTCGAGTGATGTCTCACCGGGCTCGGCGTCGAGCGGAATGCCGGCGATCGCGACCCACGCGCCCGCGTGACGTTCGACCAGCACGGGTTTGCCCGCGTATTTGACCACCGGGCGTTCATCCGGTCCGCCGGGAATCTTCACGACGGCGACACCGCCGGGCACGCGTGAATCGCGCGGCGCGATGAATTCCGCGCCGATGCAGGTTTGCGTGGCGAACAACAACAGCGCCGCGATCATTCCCGGAAATCCCTTCCCGGCACCACTCAGGTAGTCAGGCATCTTCATCCTTCAGTTGTGCGCTGACGCGCGCGCGCAGGCGGCCGCGCGCCAGGCGCGTTTCGATTTCGGTTCCGGGCGGCGCATCCGCCGCATCCCGCAGCAGCGCCCCGTCTTCCGCACGGCTCACGACCGCGAAGCCGCGCGCGAGGGTCGCCAGCGGACTGACCGCATCGAGCGTGCGCGCCGCGAGCGCGAGGCGCTGATCGAGCGCGCCGAGCTGCGCGCCGAAAGTGGCTGTCAATCGCTGCCGCAGTTGCGCCGCGTGTGCGCACAGCACCTCGAGGCGGTGCCGCGGGTTTTCGCGCCACAAACGGGTGTTCAGCGATTCGAGCCGTTGCCGCTGGTGGAGCACGGTGGAACGCAGCGCGAGCCGCATGCGTTGTTCGAGATCGTCGAGCCGCTGCGCGTGTTGCGCGAGCCGCGCGCCGGGATGGGAAATCTGCAGACGCTGCGTGAGCGCGCCGAAGAAAAGATGCTGCGCGCGCAAGAAGCGGCCCATCGCGCCGCCGAAGCGGGACTCCAGCAATGCGAGCGATTCCAGCCACGCGGATTTGTCGGGCACGGCCGCCAATGCGGCGGCGGAGGGCGTCGGTGCGCGCACGTCCGCGACGAAATCCGCGATGGTCACGTCAACCTCGTGGCCGACGCCCGAAACCGTGGGAATTCGCGACGCCGCGATCGCGCGCGCCACGCGTTCGTCGTTGAAGCACCACAAATCTTCGAGCGATCCGCCGCCACGCGCGACAAGGAGCACGTCGACTTCCGCGCGGCGCGACGCCGTCTCGATCGCACGCACGATTTCCGGCACCGCGGCCGCGCCCTGCACGGCGGTGGGATAGATGACGACGCCGGCGGCAGGGAATCGCGCGCGCAGCACTCGCAGGATGTCGTGCACCGCGGCGCCGGTGGGCGAGGTCACGATGCCGATGCGGCGCGGCACGGCGGGCAGCGGCCGTTTGCGCTCCGCGTCGAACAGTCCTTCCGCGGCGAGACGTGCTTTCAGTTTCTCGAATTCGCGCTTGAGCGCGCCTTCGCCCGCTTCTTCGAGATGTTCGACGATGAGCTGGTATTCGCCGCGCGGTTCGTATAACCCCACGCGCGCCCGCGCTAGCAGCAACATGCCTTCCTTCGGCCGGAAGCGGACCGCCGAATTTCGCTGGCGCCACATTGCGCAGCGCACCTGGGCGGTGCCGTCCTTGAGCGAGAAGTACCAGTGACCTGAGGCCGGAGCGGCGAAATTCGAGAGCTCGCCTTCGAGCCACAGCAGCGGCAGCCCGGACTCGAGCAGCAGGCGCACTTCGCGATTCAGCCGCGAGACCGTGTAGACGTCTCGTTCGCCGGAAGCCCGGGTCGGAGGGGGTGGATCGAAGGAAAAACTCACGCGGCGAATTGTATGTCAGCTCGGAAGGGCAGTCGGCATACTCCCGGGCCGAGGGAGGTCGCATGAAGAAGTGGATCTTTGTGGTCCCAGTGTTGCTCGCGCTCGGAAATGCCGTTGCCAGGGACAATCCGGGCGCCGACCCGGTCGCGGCAGCCATGGCCTCGGCATCACTCACCCCGCAAGGCATGCTCGCGCAGGCGCGGCGGCCACACGAGGAATTCGCGCGGGAATGGCAGCGCGCGCGCGACCAGGCCTTGCGCCGGCTCGAGAGGGAGCTGCGCAGTCCCGTGGAACTGGCCGAAGCGAGAACCCGCGTGTGGTTCCGCCACGCGCAGGGTCGGGTGATGTATCCATTCTTCCATTGGCGCGAAACGGATGCGGCTGAGATCGAGCGGGATCCGGAATTGATCCGGATCGTGACCGCATTGCCACGTATCGACGCAGGCAAATGGAAGCTCGGCGAGGTGCGTGAATACGTCGACGCACGAGTGCATGCGCTGGCGCGAGAGCGGCTCTCCGCGGATGCCGATCTGGGGCGCGGTGACGCGCGCTGGCTGAGAGCGGAGCTGCGTGTTCTCGACGACGTGATCGAGGACCGGGCGGTCTGGCTGGAGGCCGCGACCGCCATCATCGCGAAACACATCGATGATGACGGTGCCCGTGGCGTGGATGAGGCCATCGGATCGTGGCTCGCGCGCCGTCCCAACGATGCCGACGTCACGCACATCCGCTCGGCGCTCGATGCCGATCGCGCACATCTCGCGGACGTTCACAGCATTCCGTACCGCGAGGTCAGCGGCGTAACGCTCTACCTGCACGTACGCGAGCCGAAGCAGCCGCGCGCGCGCCCGCGGCCGGCCATGTTGTGGTTGCACGGCGGCTCGGCGACCGAGGGGACCTGGTGGCATTCGCCTGTCACGGGGCAGGCGTTGCACGAGCTGGGTGTGGTCGTGATTTCCGTGGAGCTGACGACCGGTAATCGCTTCGACCGCGATGCCGATCAGATCGGCGATTCCGTCGCGGCATACCAGTACGTGCGGGATCACGCCGCAGAGCTGGGTGTCGATCCGCGTCGCATAGGCGTGGCCGGATTTTCATCCGGCGCATCGCTCGCATTGTTGTTAGTCACCCGCGGGGCCGCGCCGGCGCGCGATGGCAGCGCGCTCGCAACGGGGATTCCGCGGCCGGCCGCCGCGATCGTGAGCGGCGCATGTGCGGACCCGCTTTCGAAGTCGGAGGACGGATACTTCCGGAAGGTGATGTCCAGGCTCGGGGATCCGTCGGATTTCTCGCCGTACGCGCAGCTGCGTGGGGGATTGCCGCCCGTTCTGGCCGTGCATGCAGTCGGGGACGAATTCTGCTCACACGCGGACATGACGCGGTTCGCCGACCGCAGCCGTTCACTCGGTAATGAAGTCGAGCTGGTAAGCGTAGAACGCGCAAGCCATTTTTTCGGGTTCTATCATCCAGAGGGCCAACGTCTGCAGCGTGCCGCGATCGAGGCCGCGCTGTCCCGCTGGGGGTGGTGAATCGGGGGGCGCATGCGTACAATCCCGCATCGTCGGCCACCCGAACACCCCCATGCGAATTCTTGAAGAAGCGTTGACCTTCGACGACGTTCTTTTAGTTCCGGCTTACTCGGAAATCCTGCCGCGCGAAGTCGATCTGGGAACGCGCCTCACCCGCGAAATAAAACTCAACCTGCCGCTCGTGTCCGCCGCCATGGACACGGTCACCGAGGCGCGCCTGGCCATCACGATGGCGCAGGAAGGCGGCATCGGCATCGTGCACAAGAGCCTGTCGATCGCGGGACAGGCGGCCGAAGTCGCGCGCGTGAAGAAATTCGAGAGCGGCGTGATCCGCGACCCGATCACGGTCGCGCCCGACATGACCATCCGCCAGGTCATCGACCTAACTAGATCCAAGGGCATCTCCGGCGTGCCGGTGGTGCAGGGGAGCAAGGTCGTCGGCATCGTCACGCATCGCGACCTGCGCTTCGAGGTGAAACTCGACGCGCCCGTGTCCACCGTGATGACTCCCCGCGAGCGCCTGGTCACCGTGCGCGAGAACGCGCCGAAAGACGAAGTGTTGTTGCTGCTGCACAAGCACCGCATCGAGAAGGTGCTGGTAGTGAACAACGAGCTGGAACTGCGCGGCATGATCACCGTGAAGGATTTCCAGAAGGCGACGGAATTCCCGCGCGCCTGCAAGGATTCCACCGGCCGTCTGCGCGTGGGCGCGGCCGTCGGCACGGCCGCCGACACCATGGAACGCGTGGCCGCGCTGCGCGAGGCCGGCGTCGACGTCGTGGTGGTGGATACCGCGCACGGTCATTCGAAGGGCGTGCTCGACACCATCAAACGCATCAAGGCCCAGTGGGGCGACCTGCAGGTCATCGGCGGCAACGTCGCGACGGCGGATGCCGCGCGCGATCTCGTCAAGGCCGGCGTCGACGGCATCAAGGTCGGCATCGGTCCGGGCTCCATCTGTACCACGCGTATTGTTGCTGGCGTCGGTGTGCCGCAGATCTCCGCCGTGTCGAATGTTTCGGGCGCGGTCGAAAACCGCGTGCCCGTGATCGCCGACGGCGGCATCCGGTTCTCTGGCGACATCGCCAAGGCCATTGTTGCGGGCGCGGACTGCGTGATGATCGGCGGCCTGTTCGCCGGCACCGAAGAATCTCCCGGCGAGGTCGAGCTGTTCCAGGGCGCCTCGTACAAGGCGTATCGCGGCATGGGTTCGCTCGGCGCGATGAGCGAGCGGCACGGTTCGGCGGACCGCTATTTCCAGGACACCGCGGCGGAGCTCGAGAAGCTCGTGCCCGAAGGTGTCGAAGGCCGCGTGCCCTACAAGGGCAGCCTGGTTTCGATCCTGCACCAGCTCGCCGGCGGCCTGCGCGCCGCGATGGGCTACACGGGCAGCAAGAGCATTTCCGAGTTGCGCTCGCGGCCGAAGTTCGTGCGTGTCACCGGCGCCGGCATGCGCGAGAGCCACGTGCACGACGTGCAGATCACCAAGGAAGCTCCTAACTACAGAGTTTCGTGACGAGGATGCGAGGAGAGGAACGAGATGAGCAATCTGGCGATGAGTGAGAGCACATCCGTGAGCAGCCCATTGGCAGATATCCACTCCTCGCGCGTCCTGATCCTCGACTTCGGCGCCCAGTACACCCAGCTCATCGCGCGCCGCGTGCGCGAGCTCGGCGTCTACTGCGAGATCCTGCCCTGGGACATCACCTCCGACGACGTCCGCAAGTGGAAACCCAAGGGCATCATCCTGTCCGGCGGACCTGAGTCCGTCACCGACAAGGAACCGCCGCGCGCGCCGCAGTCCGTGTTCGAGCTCGGCGTGCCCGTGCTCGGCATCTGTTACGGCATGCAGACGATGGCGCAGCAGCTCGGCGGCCGCGTCGTGAATTCCAATCACCGCGAGTTCGGCTACGCCGAAGTCACCAGCATCTCGTCCAACAGGCTGTTCGATGGCGTGTTCGACCGCCAGGACGGAGAGGGCCGCGGTGTGCTCGACGTATGGATGAGCCACGGCGACAAGGTCGATGCCTTGCCGCCCGGATTCACCGCGATTGCGCGCAGCGCCAATGCGCCGCTGGCCGCGATGGCCGACGAGTCGCGCAAGTTTTACGCGGTGCAGTTCCATCCCGAGGTCACGCACACGCTGCAGGGCAAGGTGTTGCTCGAGCGTTTCGTGCGCGAGATCGTGGGGGCGGAGGCGCTGTGGAGCGTCGGCAACATCATCGAAGACGCCATCGCGCGCGTGCGCGCGCAGGTCGGCAAGGGCAAGGTGCTGCTGGGTCTTTCGGGCGGCGTGGATTCCTCGGTGGTCGCGGCGCTGCTGCACAAGGCCATCGGCGATCAGCTCGTGTGCGTATTCGTCGATCATGGACTCATGCGCCTCAACGAAGGCGACCAGGTCATGAAGATCTTCGCCGACAATCTCGGCGTGAAGGTCATCCGTGTCGATGCCGAGGCGCGTTTCCTCGATGCGCTGCGCGGTGAAAACGACCCGGAACGCAAGCGCAAGATCATTGGCGGCCTGTTCGTCAAGGTGTTCGACGAAGAGGCGCAGAAACTCACCGGCGTCGATTTCCTCGCGCAGGGCACTATCTACCCGGACGTGATCGAGTCCGCCGGCTCCAAGACCGGCAAGGCGCATGTCATCAAGTCGCACCACAATGTGGGCGGCCTGCCCGCGAACATGCGCATGAAACTCGTCGAGCCGTTACGCGAGTTGTTCAAGGACGAAGTGCGCCGGCTCGGCGTCGAGCTCGGACTGCCGCGCGAGATGGTGTATCGCCATCCGTTCCCGGGTCCCGGCCTCGGCGTGCGCATCCTCGGCGAAGTGCGCAAGGATTACGCGGACCTGCTGCGCCAGGCGGATCACATCTTCATCGAAGAGCTGCGCCGCCACGATCTGTACGACAAGACCTCGCAGGCATTCGCCGTGTTTCTGCCCGTGCGCTCGGTGGGTGTGATGGGTGACGGCCGCCGTTACGACTATGTTGTGAGCCTGCGCGCCGTCGAAACCATCGATTTCATGACTGCGCACTGGGCGCGGCTGCCCTACGACTTCCTCGATATCTGCTCGCGCCGCATCGTCAACGAAGTGAAGGGCATCTCGCGCGTGGTGTACGACATCTCAGGCAAGCCACCGGCGACCATCGAGTGGGAGTGAGCCGTGCCCACGCGCGGCATCCGCGCGCCACCTTTCGTTGAACCGCGCGAACCGGTAGCGCGAACCGGCGACGTACCCCGAACCTTCAGCGCGCCTCACGCTTCCAGCGTTCGGCGCGATCCGTCTCTTCCAGCATCTTCTCCAGCCGCAGGATTTCGCTGCGTAGATCCAGCGTGGTCATCGCGGCATACCGCGGCTTGAAATTCGAGGCGCGAACATCCAGATCCGCGAGCGCCGACAAGGACCACCAGCTCGGCTCGGGGTCGAGCGGCGTTCCTACGCGATACTCGAGCTGTCCCGTCCTGCAGGCTTCGTTTCTGGCATTGGGATGGACATTGAACAGCGCCGAGGCGCCGCGCGAAATCTGCACGCAATCGGCCTCCTGGTCCTGCGGGCATCGTAGATAGTCCTGCGATCCCGGGTGGCGCATCACGCGTGTGATCTTCACGCAGACGTTCTTCGTCGAGCGGTTGGTTACTTTCTTGTGATGCAAGCCCTCATCCACGATGTCGAGCATGGGTGGCGGATCACGTTCGAAGCCGATCGCGCCCGCGATGCGGACATCTTCCAGCCAGCGATCGTGGGTCTGCAGCGTGAGCTCGAGCAGACGTGAAATTGCCTTCTCGCGCTCTTCCTGTTCCTTGCGCTCCGCGATGACACGGGCCTGCTCCATGCTTTCGGCCTCGCGCTGCCGTTGATTGCTTTCCAATTGCACACGCGTCCGGGCCGCGGCCTGGAGACTCTTCTGGCTCTCCGCGCGCTGGTTCGCGAAGTGCCAGGCACCGAAACCGATGAGCGCAAAGAATCCGTACACAACGAGACGGATCGCCAGTCCTTCGAAAGAGCGCAGCAGGAAGTAGAGCAAGGTCGCCGGCAGCACCACGAAGATCAGGCACTTGAAACCGAACAGCAGGAGCAGGCCGATGAGTTCGCCATACGCCTCGTAGCCGCGCGACTTCATCGGCCCAACGCGAAGCGCGCCGATCGCCCAGGCGATGGAGCCCACCAACCCGAAGCTGAAGAAGAGGTCGAGCGTGCGCGACCACTCGGTTGCGCTATCGTCGCGAGCTTCCGGCGCCGCGTCGCGCTCCGCCTCGCCGAAAACGCCTTTGCCGCTCTTTTCTCCGATGAACACGCTGACGGCGAGGAGCGCGATCTTCAACAAGGCTGAGAACATCGCCTTACCTTATTCGGTAGTGATGGCAGGGCGGGTGACGCGGATCACAGCGGATTGAATCCGGCGGCGTACGCTCTCTCATTCCAGGCGGCCACAGCGCGGCCACGCGGATCGACAGAGCGACCTAACGTCTCGCCTGGGCTTGGAGCCAGCCGTCAAAGATGCCGAAGTATGACGCTACGGGCTGGTCGAATAGCCGAAGGACGGCTACTCTCCGACCGCCGATAAAAACCATGAGAGCGGTAACATGACTATAAAAACAGAACGTCTGAGCGTGGGGGAAAAGGTCGGATACAGCCTGGGTGACCTGGCGGCCAACCTGATATTCCAGACATTCATCACCTTCCTGGCCTTCTTCTACACCGACGTCTACAAGATCCCGGCAGGCACCGCGTCCGCCATCATTTTCTGGGGCGGCGTCTTCGGCGGCGTGATCTTCAATCCCATCATGGGACTGATCGCGGATCGCACGAATACACGGTGGGGCAAGTTCCGGCCCTGGATTCTGTGGACGGCGGTGCCGTTCGGTGTGTTCTCGCTGCTCGCGTTCTCGACGCCGGACCTCGGCGAACAGGGCAAGATCTACTACGCCGCCATCACCTACACGCTGCTGGTCACGATCTACGCGGCAAACAATCTGCCCTACGCGGCGCTGAGCGGCGTGCTGACCGGCAACATGTCGGAGCGCAACAGCCTGTCTTCGTACCGCTTCGTCGCGGTGATGATCGCCCAGTTCGTCATCCAGGTGCTGCTGCTGCCGCTGGTGCTCGCGCTCGGCGACGGCGATCAGGCGGTCGGCTTCCGCAAAGCGATGATGGGCTTCGCGATCATCGGCACGATCTTCTTCATCATCACGTTCCTGTCGACGAAGGAGCGCATCGTCCCGACGGCGGAACAGAAATCCACCGTGAAGCAGGATCTCGTCGACCTGTTCCGCAACAAGCCCTGGCTGCTGATGCTGGCCGTCATCGTGCTGGTCTTCATCAACCTGGCATTGAAGGGCGGCTCGTACATCTACTATTTCCAGTACTACGTGGACAGGGCGGCGCTGACGCAGTTTCTGGAGGGCTTCGGATTCCACGGCGATCCCGTCTCCACCGGCTTCGGCATCTTCAACGGCGGCGGCATCATCTTCATGATCGTCGGCATCGGCTTCACCAGGAAGCTCGCCGACCGGTTCGGCAAGCGCAACGTGTTCAGCGCCGGGTTGTTCGCTTCGACTCTGTTCCTGCTGGCGTTCGTGTTTTTCCCGCCCGACGCCATCGGGGCGATGGTGCTGTCGCAGATCCTGCACGGCTTCTTCTACGGCATCACGATTCCGCTGCTGTGGGCGATGATCGCGGACGTCGCCGACTACTCGGAGTGGAAGAACAATCGTCGCGCCACGGCTATTGTCTTCTCCGCCATGATTCTCGGCCTCAAGTTCGGCCTGGCGGTCGGCGGCGCGCTGGTCGCGAAGCTGCTGGACGTTTATGGTTACGTGCCCGATGCGGTCGTGCAGTCGCCCGAGGTGGTTCGAGGCGTCAAGCTGGCGATCAGCGTCTACGCGTCGATTCCATTCCTGATCTGCTGCGTGATTCTCTTCTTCTATGAGATCAACAAGGCCATGGAATCGCGCATCGAAAGCGAACTGGCCCAGCGCCGCGGCGCGGGTTCCTGACACACGAGGAAAGAGCAATGTCGAACGATTCAGAAGTCGATTACTCCGACGTCGATTATGAAGCCATCACCAAGAAGGCCATCTCCCAGCCGCTGGTGACGAATATCTATACGGCCGATCCGTCGGCGCATGTCTTCGAAGGCAAGATCTACGTCTACCCGTCGCACGACGTGGAAGCGGGGATCCCGTTCAACGACAACGGTGATCACTTCGACATGCGCGACTATCACGTGCTGCGGCTGGATTCGCCGACGAGTCCGGCGGTTGACTGCGGCGTTGCGCTCGACATCAAGGATGTGAAGTGGGCGCAGCGCCAGATGTGGGCGCCGGACGCGGCGACGAAGGACGGCAAGTACTACCTGTACTTCCCGGCCAAGCGCCCGGACGGCATTTTCCAGATCGGCGTCGCCGTCGGCGATCGTCCCGAGGGGCCGTTCAAGCCGGAGCCCGAAGCCATCAAGGGTAGTTATTCCATCGACCCCGCCGTGTTCGTCGATGACGACGGTTCCGCGTACATGTATTTCGGCGGCATCTGGGGTGGTCAGCTGCAGAAGTATCGCGACAACAAATACGGTGAGAAGAACGAGGAACCCGCCGACGCCGAGCCGGCGCTGTGCCCGAAGGTCGCGCGGCTCACCTCGGACATGAAGCAGTTCGCCGAAGCGCCGCGCGAAGTGGTGATTCTCGACGAGGCCGGCAAGCCGCTGCGCGCCGGCGATCATGACAGGCGCTTCTTCGAGGCGTCATGGCTGCACAAGTACCAGGGCAAGTACTACTTCTCGTACTCCACCGGCGACACACACTTCCTGTGCTACGGCATCGCCGACAATCCCTACGGGCCGTTCGTCTACCAGGGACGCATCCTCACGCCGGTGATCGGCTGGACCACGCATCATTCGATCTGCGAGTTCCGGGGCAAGTGGTATTTGTTCTACCACGACTCCGTGCTGTCGAAGGGCGTCACGCACCTGCGCTCGGTGAAGATGGCGGAGCTGACGTACGACGCAAACGGTCGCATCAACACGCTCAGTCCGTACCGGTAGCGGCGCCCAGGATCATCGATGGTGGGAGTGAGAGATCACTTCGCGGTCACTCGCGTGCTGTGGAAAAACTGGATGCGCCAGGCGCCGCCTTCCTTCAGCAACACGGCCGACTCCAGCCAGCTCACGTCGCGCTTGCCCGCGGCGTCCTGCACTGAGCCGCGATTGATGTACGTGATCCAGGCCACCGCGCCTTCGATGCGTACCTTGGGCTCCGTGACGGTCCACACGAAGGTCTTGCCGGCCGCGTGCGCGTTCTTGATGGCCGTCATGAGTTCATCGCCGGTCATTTTCTCGCCCACGTCGAACGTATAGAAGTCGGAGGTGGTTACGGCCCGGAGTTTGGCAGTGTCGTCTTCGGTCAATGCGACGTACATCTGGCGCATCGTCTGCGCCACCGCCTCCTCATCGGCGGGTGCTGGGGAAGCATGAGCGGCAGAACGGCAAGTTCTATTCGCTGTCGGGGAAGGAAGTGCCTTGGTAGTGATCATCGTCCGCGCGTAGGCTACTCTTTCTCCGTCTTGATGAATCCGCGGAGAGAACTACACATGCATCAAAAATCTACAAAGGGGGCTTCATGAAATTCCGATCCTTCGCCTTTCTTGCCGTGCTCTTGGCTGCCGCGCTGCCTGCCAGCGCCGCCGACCTCGTCGGCCGCTGGGCCGCCGAATTCGACTCTCCGATCGGCGTGCAGAAGTATGTCTACGAATTCAAGAATTCCGGCGACACGCTCACGGGTCAGGCGACTTTCGATCACTCGATGGGCAAGGGAACGGTGGATCTGAAAAACCTGAAGGTCGAAGGCGACAAGGTCACCTTCACCGAGCCGCTGACGATCGACGGCAATGAAATCACCATCACCTACAGCGGTACGCTGGCAGGCGACGAGCTGAAGCTCACGCGCAACGTGGGTGATTTCGGCGCCGAGCAACTGACCGCCAAGCGCGCGGCGGCGACCCCCGCCGGCTAACTACTGGAGGAACGACCAATTCCGGACGTGATGGTGATTCGAACCCTGCTGGTACTCGTCGTGTTGTTCGCGACGGGATGTGCGGTGACGGGCGGCGCCCGAGAAGAAGCCGAGCCGACCTTGATCGGCGACCTGCCGGGCCAGATCGACACTCCGGAATCGGTCGTCGCCGAGGGGGATCCGCAGCAGCCCCAGGAAGAATCGAAGCAGTTGGAAGGCGAGGTCCCGTTGGCCGTCGCCGAGTCCGAGGAGACAGGCGAGGATATTGCCGAGGTCGTCGTCCAGGGCCGCATCCGCAACCGTCATGAGGCGATTCGTGACCTCGTCACGGAAGGGCGGGCGCTGCTCGACGACGTCGAACTCGAATACGTCCTGACCGGAAAGGGAAAGCGCCGGGCCTTGCGCGGGCGGCCCGTCGCTTTTTCGCTGTGGAGCGAGTCGCAGCAGCAGTGGACCGTCGCCCAGATCGAGCTGCCGCGACCGCCGATCAAGTGGAAGCCCGGCAGAAAGCCGCTGGCCTTTCGCAATCTCACACCGGACATCGACGCGCGGCACGTGAAAGGCACCGGCGCCGAGCGGCTGATGTTTTCGTTCTCCAGGGATGGGGAGCCACTGAAGGTCTACGGCCGCAAGTTCCCGGTATTCGACAACGGATTGGTGAAGCGGAAACGGTGGGCCGAGGTCGTCAGGACCGCGAAGCCGATCGTCTATCTACCCTTCACCGAGGACACGTTCGATCCGGGTTTCGTCAGCGGCGGCAAGGAGTTCCTGGTCGAAACGGTCGGCAAGGCGCTCGAGGAGCTGCGCCTCGCGAAAGTGCCGAGCAAGGCGTTCCCGGGGGAGCTGCTCGCCGATGTCATTCCGCCGCAGGTCGTCACGACACTGGCCGTCATCGAGCAGACCGACGACACCGACTACGTGCAGAAGCAGGCGCTCGCCTTCGATGAAGTGCTCAGCCAGTACGGGCTCAAGCAGGAGGAGGCGTATCGATACAGCGTCTCGGTCGCCAGGGCGCTTGGCCCGATGCAATTCACCAATCGCCGCGGCAATGGGACCTACTCGGCCGTGGTCAGACTGTGCCGTGACGCAAAGCTCGACCCGGTGTTCGAACGCGGCGCGACGAATCTGCTGAATGCGATGAAGGCGGCGATCTGCCTGCTGGACATGGAGCTCGCGGCGATGCGCGCGGACATTCGCCTGGCGTATCGCGACAACCCGGTCGTGCTCGGCATCTTCCCCGTTGCCGCCTACAACGGCGGACCCCGGAACGTCACCAAGCTCTACCGCGTTTTGTCGAAGATGAATGTGAAGCTCGATGAGCTGAGCCGCGTGCAGGACATGAGCGACACCGACTCCACGGTGAAATGTCCCTGCGTCTGGAAGGCGGAGGGCGACACCGTACGTCCGGTGGCGATCCCGCGGTACAACAACGAGAACCGCTGGTACATCGAGAAGTACCAGAGCATCGTGAGCCTGTTCGAGTGACCGCCGCGTCGTGACGTTGCCGCGGCCCGGCGAGCGACCGTTCCGCACGCACTCGGATCGCGATCTCGCCACCACGTTCGAAAGCGCGCTCGCCGCGGGCGATGGCATCACCGGCGCGCACTGCATCCACGAAAGCTGGATGCGCGGCCACTTTCCCGCGCACATCGAAAAGTCCCTGGATCTGCTGTGGAAGCGCGCGGGCGCCTCGATCCCCGACTGGCTGCCGATGCGCTACATAAGCTGGCTGCCCACGGCGTACGAAGTCGCGGCCGGCTTCACGACGAAGGGCCGCGGCCGCTCGAACATCTATCTCATCCTGCTCGACTATTCCGACCGGCGCGGCGACGACCACGGCGTGTATGTCGGCATGAGTCGATATTCGCCGGCGCAGCGATTCGACCAGCACAAGAACGGCATCCGTGCCGCCGGCAGTGTGTTGAAACGCGGCATCGAAGTGCTGACGGGTCCGACGCTGCATCTGCAACACATCAAGCGCGGCGAAGCGGCCCGTATCGAGGCGGCGTTAGGCCAGGCGCTCGAGGATGCGGGCATTCACGTCGAAGGCGGGCACTGAGCCCGTGATGGACGACTACTTTCGACGAGCCGCTGATGATTGCGCGCGCATATACTGCCGTCCGGAGTTGCTGGTGAGACAAAAGAGATAACGCGATGAAAAAATACCGCCTGCTGCTGATTTCCCTTCTCGGCCTGATCGCCGCGAGTTCCGCCCGCGCGGAACAGTTCAATGCGCTGCTGTTCTCCAAGACCGCCGGGTGGCACCACGAATCGATACTCGAAGGTGTCACCGCGATTCGCGGTCTCGCGAAATTGCACGACTTCAACGTGTTCTGGACCGAGGACGCCGGTCGCGTGTTCAACGACCAGGAGCTCAAGAAGTACAAGGTCGTGATCTTCCTGAGCACCACCGGCAACGCCCTGGATGACAAACAGCAGGCCGCGTTCGAGCGCTACATCCAGGCGGGCGGTGGTTTCGTCGGTATCCACGCCGCGTCGGACACCGAGTACGACTGGCCCTGGTACACGAAGATGGTGGGCCACATGTTCCACATCCATCCGCTCGTGCAGACCGCGACGCTGAAGGTCGAGAACCCGAACTTCCCCGGCATGGACCGGTTCGCGAAGCGCTTCCTGTTCACCGAGGAGTGGTACGAGTTCGACGCCGCGCGCTCGGACAAGCTGAAGTATCTGCTGTCAGTCGACGAGAGCACTTACAAGCCGTACGCGAAGTGGGGCCCGAAGGAAGGCAAGGGCATGGGCAAGTTCCATCCGATCGCCTGGTACCAGGAATACGACGGTGGCCGCGCGTTCTACACGGCGCTGGGTCATCTGCCGGCGACCTACAGCGACCAGAACTTCATGCACCACGTCTACGGCGGCATCTACTGGGCCGCGACCGGCAACGGATTCAGCGCGCAGTAGCCCGCGGCCCGTCGCGTCAGCTGCGTTCCGCCGCGTTCGCTTCCGTGACCGTCAGCGCCGTCATGTTGACGATGCGCCGCACGGTGGTGGAGGGCGTGAGGATGTGCACCGGCGCCGCGGCGCCGAGCAGGATCGGTCCCACCGCGACATTGTTGCCGGCGGCGGTCTTCAGCAGGTTGTAGCAGATGTTCGCCGCGTCGAGGTTCGGCATCACGAGTAGATTGGCGGCGCCGTTCAGCGTGCTGTCGGGCAGGATCTGCTTGCGGATGTTTTCATCGAGCGCGCAGTCGCCGTGCATCTCGCCGTCGACTTCGAGCGCGGGATCGAGCTCGCGCAGCAGCGCCAATGTCTCGCGCATCTTCAGCGCGGACTCGTCGGTGTGGGTGCCGAAGTTCGAATGTGACAGCAGCGCCACTTTCGGCTCGAGGCCGAAGCGGCGCACCACCTGCGCGGCACGCAGCGTGATCTCCGCGAGCTGGGCGGCGGTCGGGTTCAGGTTGATGTGCGTGTCGACGATGAACACCTGGCGGTTCGTCAGGATCAGCGCGTTCATCGCCGCGTAGACCGACGCGCCCGGCGCCTTGCCTATCACGCGGTCGATGTATTGCAGGTGACGCGACGCGGTGCTGATGGTGCCGCAGATCATGCCGTCCGCCGCACCCTTGCGCAGCAGCATGGACGCGATGAGCGTGGTGCGCCGGCGCATCTCGAGCTTCGCGTATTGCGCCGTCACGCCGCGGCGGTTCATGAGGCGGTGATACTCCATCCAGAACTCGCGATGCCGCTCGTCCTGCTCGGGGTTGACGACCGTGAAGTCCTCTCCCACCCGCAGCCGCACGCCGAACTTCTTGATGCGCGATTCCAGCACGCGCGGCCGGCCGACCAGGATGGGATGCGCGATCTTCTCGTCGACGATGATCTGTACGGCGCGCAACACGCGCTCGTCCTCGCCCTCGGCGAACACGATGCGCGAGCGTTTCAGTTCGGCGCGCCGCGCCGATGCATACACGGGCTTCATGATCGTGCCGGACTGGTACACGAACTGCTGCAGCTGCTGCACGTACGCGTCGATGTCCGCGATCGGCCGGGTCGCGACGCCCGACTCCATTGCCGCTTTCGCCACCGCCGGCGCCACGTGCACGATGAGCCGCGGATCGAAGGGCTTGGGGATCAGGTAGTCAGGCCCGAAGGTCAGGTCCGCGATGCCATAGGCGCTCGCGACCACGTCGCTGTGTCCCATGCGCGCCAGGCCCGCGATCGCGCGCACCGCCGCGATTTCCATTTCACGCGTGATGCTGGTGGAACCGGCATCCAGCGCTCCGCGGAAGATGAACGGGAAACACAGGACATTGTTGACCTGGTTCGGAAAGTCACTGCGTCCGGTGGCCATGATGGCGTCGTCGCGCACCGCGCGCACTTCGGAGGGCAGTATCTCCGGCGTCGGATTCGCGAGCGCGAAGATCAACGGACGCGGCGCCATGTCCTTGACCATGGACTGCTTGAGCACGCCGCCGGCCGAGAGGCCGAGGAAAATATCCGCGCCGACGATCGCTTCGCCCAGCGTGCGCTGCAGGGTCGGCTGCGCGAAACGCGCCTTGTCCGGATCCATCAGCTCGGCGCGCCCTTGATAGACCACGCCCG
This sequence comes from Alcaligenaceae bacterium, assembly GCA_036677145.1. Classification (GTDB taxonomy): domain Bacteria; phylum Pseudomonadota; class Gammaproteobacteria; order Steroidobacterales; family Steroidobacteraceae; genus CADEED01. Next base: position 31,172 of record JAKFFF010000098.1, on the reverse strand, counting down.
CGAGATCCGTCAGCCAGATGTTTTCCTTGGGCAATCCGAGGTCGATCAGCAGGTCCACGCAGGCCAGCGCCGCGGCGCCGGCGCCACTCACTACTAGTTTGACCTCGTGCAATTTCTTGCCGACGACTTCCAGGCCGTTGAGCGTCGCCGCGGAAACGATGATGGCGGTGCCATGCTGGTCGTCGTGGAACACCGGGATCTTCATGCGCGCGCGCAATTTGCGCTCGATCTCGAAGCACTCGGGTGCCTTGATGTCTTCGAGGTTGATGCCCCCGAAGGTGGGTTCCAGCGCGGCAATGATCTCGACCAGTTTGTCCGGGTCCGTTTCGTTGACCTCGATGTCGAACACATCGAGATTCGCGAACTTCTTGAACAACACCGCCTTGCCTTCCATCACCGGCTTGGCCGCGAGCGGCCCGATGGCGCCGAGCCCGAGCACTGCCGTGCCATTGGTGATCACACCCACGAGATTTCCGCGCGCGGTGAAACGCAACGCGGCGAGCGGATCGGCCGCGATTTCTTCGCAGGCGAAGGCCACGCCCGGAGAGTACGCCAGCGCGAGATCGTGCTGGTTGGTCAGCTTCTTGCTCGGGACTACCGAGAGTTTTCCGGGAGTGGGCAGCTCGTGGTAGGCGAGCGCCTCTTCGCGCAGGCTTGCCCGGCCATTGGCCGGGGGCAATGTTTCGTTTGTCATCTAGCGTGTTATTTGAACACGAACGCCATGAGGACAAACAGGGCGTACACCAATCCGCCCGCAACGGCAAAAAGGTTGGCGGTGCCAACCAATGCGGGCGAGATCCCGCGCAGGCAGAAGCCGATGGCGAGCAACAGCCACGTCAGGGCATGGCCCCAACGGATGACGAAGAATCGCAAGCCGGTAGAAGCGGGCAGGCTGGTATGCGGGCCCACGAACACCCAGACCACCGAAAGGGTCAGCGCCATCAGCGCCCAGAAAAACCAGGGGAGATTGAGAAAACCCTTGATCACGCTGCGCGGCTAGATGATGCCGAAGGCCAGCATCGCTTCGGCGACGCGCCGGAAGCCGACAATATTCGCGCCGAGGACATAGTTGCCCGGGCTGCCGAATTCTTCGGCCGCGCCGTGACACTCCTGGTGGATGCGTCGCATGATTTCATGCAGGCGATGCTCGGTGTGTTCGAAGGTCCAGGCATCGCGGCTGGCGTTCTGCTGCATCTCCAGCGCGGAGGTCGCGACGCCGCCGGCGTTCGCGGCCTTGCCGGGACCGAAAGCCACGTTCGCTTCGGACAGCAGGCGAATGCCATCGGGAGTGGTCGGCATGTTCGCGCCTTCGCCGACCAGGATGCAGCCGTTGCCGATGAGGCTGCGCACGCCCTCACAATCAAGTTCATTTTGCGTCGCGCAGGGCAGGGCGATCTGGCAGGGAATCGTCCACAACGCGTTCGCCGGCAAGGACTTCGCGCCCGGACGGTGTTGGACGTAGTCGCGCAGGCGACGGCGCTCGATTTCCTTGAGCTGCCTCAGGACCGCGAAATCGATGCCGTTGGGGTCGTACACCACGCTGTCCGAGTCGGAGCAGGCAACGACCTTCGCGCCCAGCATCTGCAACTTGTGGATCGCGTGGATGGCGACGTTGCCCGATCCGGACACAACGCAGGTCTTGCCTTCCAGAGAATCGCCGCGGACCTTGAGCATCTCTTCGACGAAAAACACCAGGCCATAACCTGTCGCTTCGCGGCGCACGAGGGCGCCGCCCCAGTGCGGGCTCTTGCCGGTCAACACGCCGGACTCGTAGCGATTCGTGATGCGCTTGTACTGGCCGAATAGATAGCCGATCTCGCGCGCGCCGACGCCGATGTCGCCGGCCGGCACGTCCGTGAATTCGCCGATGTGGCGATACAACTCGGTCATGAAACTCTGGCAGAAGCGCATGACTTCGCCGTCCGACTTGCCCTTCGGATCGAAGTCCGCGCCGCCCTTGGCGCCGCCGATCGGCATGCCGGTCAATGCGTTCTTGAAGATCTGCTCGAACCCCAGGAATTTGACAATGCCGAGGTAGACCGACGGATGGAAACGCAGGCCGCCCTTGTAGGGTCCGAGCGCGCTGTTGAAGTTGACGCGAAAGCCGCGGTTGATCTGCACCATTCCCTGGTCGTCCTGCCAAGGCACGCGGAAGATGAGCTGCCGCTCCGGTTCGCAGATGCGCTCGATGATCTTCTGATCCGCGTACTGCGGGTGCTTGCGCAGCACCGGCCCCAGCGATTCTGCGACTTCGCGCACGGCCTGGTGAAACTCGGTCTCGCCGCGGTTGCGGCGAATGACATCCTCGATGATCTGATCGATGCGAACGCGGATTTGGGGCAATTTGGCTCTCGGAATTGGAAACTGGCGCCGGAACCGAGGCCGGCGTCAGAGGGCTTGGCAGGATAGTAATTTGAGGCGCCGAGTCAAGGCGCCCTCGGGATTGCCTAGTCGTCTTCCCGTTCGCGGCGTTCCTGCTCATCCAGCTCGAGATTGCGTTTCCTGGCACGTTCGAGCGCCTCCGGCGAGCCCATCGGCTGATTCCGGTTGCGCAGCAGCTTCATCAATCCCCCGGCGAGAATGACGCCGACGACGATGAGAGCGATGACGAGTTTGATCATTGCGCCTGCCTTCCCCGAAGGGTTGTCTAACTATCAAAGGTGACCGTCACCGGCGCTGCCGGCATTCGCAACGGAGGCCCATTAACCAGTAGCATACGCCGCCGCCGAGGGTATCGGCATCCGCTACCCGCCGCGGGGCATTTGTTTCGCGTCACGGGCGGAGTAGAAGTTGGCCGGCTAACAACAATCGCGGCCACTTCAGGGAGAAACAGGCATGCAGACGAACATCTGTCGCCATCGTGCGCTGGGCCTTCGAGCGTTGGGCTTGGCTGTCCTGATCACGCTGTTGCAGGCATGCGGCGGCGGTCCCAAGAGCAGTTCCACCAGCGGACCGGACAACGGACCGGTGCCGACCAGCAGGATGAATATTTTCCTCACGGTCGAATCCAGCGATCCAGCTTCCGCGGTGGTACGTGCGAATCTGAATGACGGCCAGGCGCTCGGTGCGTCGTACCGGCTGGATGGGGGTGACTTTTTTCGCGCGTGTGTCAGCGGCGTATGCCGCACCATGGCCGACAACGATTCGATTCTCAACCCCGATTACATCGCTCGCTTCGACTACCAGTCCGGCGTCGACTACGTCGTGTCGTTCAATCGTCAGCAAGCCCAGTCCGCTCCGGACTCGCGCATTGCGCTGCCGCCTGCGTTCACCATCGTCACTCCGGCCAACCGCCAGCAAGTCACCGACGGTGAAAACGTGATCGTCGAGTGGACGCCAACCGGTGCCCCCGCCCGTGTGGCACTGATCTATTCATCCGAATGCCACTTTCAGTCCGGTCCGGCGGGCTTCTCGACCGGCACGCTGAGCGAGGACTCGAACGCCGATGGCCGCGAGTCCATCCGCATCGATTCGATTGTAAGTTTCGCGCGTTCGAATACGACATCGCCTGTCACCCGATGCAGCATCGAGGTGGTGGTACGACACGAACTCCCGGGACGAATCGATCCGGCCTTCCGCGGCGGTACCGCGTTGGGCATCGTGTCGCGCGAGGTCAATCTGGATTACATCCCGCGGTAGGTAGTACGCGACTGCCGGCGTCCGCCCGTCTTCCCCGGTAGTTCGCCGTGAACCAGTTGTCGGTGCATACTCCGGACAGCGCCGCGAAGCGCGGTGCATATAACTACTTGGGAGGGACTCCATGAAATATGTCATGCGCGCATTGATGTTGACCGCGGTGCTCGTTCCGGCCGCGGCGCTGGCCGACGGCAACACTATCCACGTCGCCAACAACGGCGTCGACAGCGCCACCTGCGGCGTTGCCGCGTCGCCGTGCCGCTCGATCAACCGCGGAGTCATCAATGCCCAGGAGGGCGACACGGTGCTCGTGCGTCCCGGACGCTACGGCGACTTCGATGGCGACGGCGTGCTGGAAATTCTGGGCGAGGAATGGGGCGGTGAGACTCCAGGAAGCCAGGGCGCGGTGTATATCAACAAGCGCGTGACGGTTCTTTCGACTGCCGGGGCTGAAGATACGGTCATCGACGCGGGTGGGGCCACGCAAGCCGTGGTGCACATCGCGGCGGATGGCGTGCAATTCGGCGACAACCAGGCGGGCTTCACACTGACGAACGGTCAGAGTTACGGACTGTATTCGGCCTTCGCCACCGATGTGGTCATCGCCGGCAATACCGCGAGAAACTCGGCGTTCGGATTCTTCCTCGACAGCAGTGGTGTCATCGAGGCGCGCCGCAATCTCGCCACGCAGAACTCTGCCGTCGGCTTCATCCTCTTCGGGCGTACTCCGGATAGTTACGTGTGGCTGCATCACAACCGCTCGCTCGCGAACGCGAGTGGAGTCAGCGTGGGGGAAAACCCGCATCGTGTGGCCGGCAATTCCATTACGGACAATACATTCGCGGGGATGACCATCTCGCATGGCGCCGCGCGGGTTACGAACAACTACATCACCAATAACCACGACGGCGTGATGGTGAACAGTTACAACCCGAACAATCCGGGCGTCGTCGGTCCGGTGTTCAGCCGCAACAGCTTTGTGGGCAACCGGAACAACGGTATCTACGTGCTGGGTACACCGCCGGGTGGCAAGGTGGTCGCGCGTCAGAACAACTTCTTCGGCAACTACAACTGCGGTCTGGCGACCGCTCAGGCCAATGTCGATGTGCGCAACAGCTTCTGGGGCGCGCCGACGGGTCCGTCGTTCACGCGGCCCGCCGATTTCATCTGCCCGCCTGACGCGTCATCGACGATCGTAAGCACGCCATTCTCGGCGACAGAGATTCCGGTCCAGGAGTGACGTGTTGGCCGTGGCAGGGAGCGTTACTGGATGCCAGGCGCTCCCTGCCGCGGGATGATTTGCCTGCGACGGCGTGAAACTTCCGGCTCGCGGGGCTAGTAGACGAGCAATGGCTGCGTCCAGGATTGGCTCTTCTGATACGCGCCAGGCGATCTTCCAGCGGCGCCAGGTCCCGACCCATCTTGCGTGCTCGCGTCAACGCGCGCTTCTTCGCCGCAATGGCGCCCTCGAGACGGATGGTCATCCACGTGACCCTGACTGCATCGAGCAATTCGAGCTGATTTGCCAGGCGAGAGCACCGACGGTAAGTTCGAGTTCACACAAGCGGATTGAACTTCCAAGCCGCATCGTCACCGAAGATTGACCTCTGCCGGGCCCTTCCCATCGGCACCTGCCAGTTTTGTTATGAACCTATCCAAAAAAACTCTCCGTCTCATTCCGGCCTTCGTTCTGCCTTTCGTGTTGGGTTCGTGTTCGACGCCGAGCGAGGCGCCCGCGCCAGCCGGACACGAACACAACCACAACCATGCGGCCGGGCCGCCGCCCTCCATCGCGCTGTCGCCCGAAGCCTCCATCGCCACGATGCAAATGCCGCCGGGCTACCGGCTCGAGCCGGTGCTGGCCGAGCCGCACATCGCCGAGCCGGTGATGATCGCCTTCGATGGCAACGGCCGGATGTACGTGGCCGAGATGCGCACCTACATGCAGGACGCCGATGGCACGGGTGAGATGCAGCCGGTGAGCCGCGTCTCGCGGCACGAGGACACTGACGGCGACGGCGTGTACGACCGCCACACCGTGTTCGCCGACAAGCTGCTGCTGCCGCGCATTCTTCTGCCGCTCGATGACCGCATCATCATCGGCGAGACGAACACCGATGACCTCTATATCTATCGCGACAGCGATGGTGATGGCGTCGCCGATGAAAAGACTCTGTGGTTCGCGGGCGGCAAACGCGGCGGCAACATGGAGCACCAGCCCAACGGTCTCGTCTGGGCGCTGGACAACGGCATCTACTCCACGTTCTACGACTACCGTCTGCGCTTCGGCGCCGACGGCAAGGCGATCAAGGAATCGATCCCGATCAACGGCGGCCAGTGGGGACTCACGCAGGACGACTGGGGCAAGGTCTGGTTCGTCAACGCCGGCAACGAAACCGGCCCGGTGCATTTCCAGCAGCACATCATCTACGGCCAGTTCTCCGCACCGGACGAATTGATCGGGCGCTACAAGGTAGTTTGGCCGATCGCCCGTGTTCCCGACACGCAGGGCGGTCCGGGCCAGTTGCGCCCGGACAATACGCTCAACCATTTCACCGCCACCAGCGGCCAGGACCTGTTCCGCGGCGACCGGCTGCCGGCCGAGTTGCGCGGCAACCTGTTCTTCGCCGAGCCCGTCGGACGTCTCATCCGCCGCACGGTGATCACGGTCGAGGATGGCGTCACGCGCCTGGCCAACCCGTACGAGGATCAGCAGGGCGAATTCATTCGCGCGACCGATCCGCTGTTCCGTCCCGTCAACATGATCACCGCGCCCGACGGCTCGCTCTACATCGTCGACATGTACCGCGGCATCATTCAGCAGGCCAACTGGACCCGCAAAGGCAGCTACCTGCGCGACAAGATCGAGGCCCTCGATCTGCAAAAGGAGATCGGCCGCGGACGCATCTATCGCGTGCGTCATGCCGACTTCGAACGCGGCCCGCAGCCACACATGCTGGATGAAACTCCCGCGCAATGGGTGGGACACCTGTCGCATCCCAATGGCTGGTGGCGCGATACCGCGCAGAAGTTGCTGGTCCTGCGCCGCGACCTCAGCGTCGTGCCCGCCCTGACTAAACTCGCGAACACCGACGCGCCCGATCCGCGGCCGCGTCTGCATGCGTTGTGGACTCTCGAGGGTCTCGGCGCGCTCGACGACAAACTCATTCTGAATGCGTTGAAGGCCGCCGATCCGCAGGTGCGGATCACCGGCCTGCGCCTCGCCGAGTTGCGCGTCAACGCTAAATCAACCGCCAACGCCCCGCTCGCAGTCGCCGCGCGGCGTGCGCTGCAGGACACCGATCCGCGCGTCGCCATCCAGGCGATGCTGTCGGTGCGCCGTGCCGGCTTGCCCGATGCAGAGAAGGTCATCAGGGCCGCTGCCGAAAAGTCTTCGTCCGCGGGCGTTTACGTGATCAACGAGCAGCTCTGGGATAAATCGAACACCGAGGACCCGCAACTCATCCGCCTGCTCGGGACCAACGGTCTGAAGGCGTATCGCTCGGGCGCCACGCTGTACGGTTCGTTGTGTTTCGCCTGCCATGGCACGGATGGCCGCGGCGCGCCCATGCCCGGCGCGGAGGGCCGCACGCTGGCGCCGTCGCTGGTCGGTTCACCGCGCGTGCTCGGCGACGAACGCGCGGCGATCGCGATCCTGCTGCACGGGCTGCAAGGCAACGTCGACGGCGTCGACTACGGCGCGCCCATGGTGCCGATGAATTCCTACTCCGACGCCGAGCTGGCCGGTGTGCTCACCTACATCCGCAACAGCTTCGGCAACCGCGCGCCCGCGGTTTTGCCCGAGGCCGTCGCCGCACGGCGCGCCGCCGACGCCGCGCGTACTAACTACTGGACGCTGGCGGAACTCACCGGCCAGATTCCCGCGCTCGGCGTGCCGCGCAAGCGTTTCGAGCGCCGCGCCGAATGGAAACTCGTCGCGAACATGGAGGCGCGCGACAACGCTCCGCCCGAAGCCATGCTCGATGGCGATCCCAAGACGGGATACTTCACCAAGGGATTCAAGCCGTTTCCGGTGGAAACACTGACGGTGGAGTTGCCGGCCCGCAGCAGGATCGTCGGCGTGGACATCGATTCCAGCGGCGAGAAGTCGCCCGGCGGTGGCGGCGGGGAGATGGGTTGGGCGCCGGTGTACAGCCTCGAGGTTTCCGATGACGGCAAGACCTGGACGATGGTCGCGCCGCACGTGGTGGGTGAACCGCACGCCCGGCTGAATCTGCCGGCGCCGGTCGAAGGCCGTCACCTGCGCATCGCCATTACGGAGAAGGAGGGCTGGCAGCCCTGGGTGATCAAGGAACTCAACGTCTACGGTGACGAGGGCTAGAGCGTCGATTCGTGACGCCGGTGCCGTGCGGGCCCGGCGTCCAATCTATTGACGACGGCGTGGCCGGCGCCGGGCCGCTTCGGGAATGCGGGCGATCAGTAGTTCGCCGCCTATCTCCACTTCTTTCACATCACGCCTGTCACAAATTGGTGGGTCGTGACTTGGCGATTCGATTTGACATGCGCGGTGCGTCGGGCGGATAGCCCGGTCTGCGGATGTGGCAATATCCCGAGCGGTCCCGCGCATTCGAACTACAAGATTTCGGGAGACTCCATGAAGAAGTTCGACGGTCGATTCCGTCTGGTGAGCTGTGCTCCGTTCATGGCGTTGCTCATATGTAATGTGTCACTGGCCGGTGTGAATTCCTTCACTTTCACCGGACCCGATGGCGGCTCGATCCTGGGTGTCGCCTTCAAACCGGATGAGCCGGGCATCGTGGTGATCGGAGGCCCCCGTGGTGCCTATCGCAGCACCAATGGCGGGTTGAGCTGGCAGCAAGCTGATGGGGTGATGCTCAATCCACCCACCGAAATTGTGTTCGATCCTACGAACTCGAACCGCGTCGTGCTCACGAACGGGCAATTGCACATGAGTGAAGACGCGGGCATCTCTTACTCGCTGCTGCAGGGTCCGGCCACGCAGAGTTACCTTCAGAAGATCGAGATCGCCGCCGATGGCACTCTCTACGCGCTCAGCCTCGCGGGTGACGCGTTCAAGGCGGCTGCGCCATTCGCGAGCTGGACCACGCTTGCGCGACCGTGGCCGTCAAATACCTACGGCATGGAGTTGGCCGTCGATCCGCAGGCGCCACAGACGATCTTTGTCGCCATCGAGGGCCAGGGAATCTTTCGCAGCAGTAATGGCGGGAACAGCTGGAGTTCCGCGCTGACCACGGGCATGTCGTCGCCCGCGACGATTCGCATCTATGCGATCACGGTGAAGCCGGGGGATTCGAACGTGGTCCTCGCGAGCACCAGTGGCGGACTGTATCGCTCGAACGATGCCGGCGATTCGTGGACCTGGCAGGGTCTCGGTCATGTGAGCTGGGCGGGCTTCGATCCACACACCCCAGGGTTCATCAGTGCGCTGGGCAGCTTGGGCATCATCATGCGCAGCGAGAACGACGGCGCGTCGTGGTCCCTCGGCGCCAATCCCCTGGTCAATGGCTTGCCGGTCGCGGCGTTCGATCCGGCGACCCCCGGCCGACTACTCGTGGCCACGGACACGGGTATCGCCGAAACGCTCAACTATGGCGCGACGATGACGTACCGCAACAGCGGATTGCGTGGCGGATCACCGCGCGCGCTGACCGTGTCGGACGATGGCACGGTGTATGTGGCGATGTCCGCGGGACTGGATGCCATCTTCCGGCGCGGCACTAACTACACGGCGGTGGGTACCGCTCCGTTGCGTGCCATGTCCAACAGCTCGCTGGTTATTTCGTCACTGGCGGCGTCCGCCGCGGATTCGAACCTGCTGTACGCCGTGAACAATGGCAGCCAGCTCATGCGCAGCGACGATGGTGGGGTGAACTGGACCGCTCCACACCCGGCGTTCTCGGCGGGCCTGGACTACGTCAATTCACTCGCGGTGCATCCGGGTAATTCACAGATCGCGTACGCAGGGCGTACCAGCACCGGGCTGTGGCGCACTTCGAATCGCGGTGCCACCTGGACGCGATTGATGAACTCACCGGCTTACGTGCGGGCGATCGCATTCGATCCCGCGGATAACGATGTGATGTATCTCGGCGCCGGTTCCGAGCTCACGGGCGCTACGGGGATCTACAAATCGGAGGATGGCGGCGACACGTGGGCCGAGGTGCGCGCGCCGGGAATCATCTGGTTCAACGGTTTCGTGTTCGATCCGGAAAATTCCAGCATCGTCCATGCCGTGGGTGCAGGTGGTGTCCTCAAATCCATCAACGCAGGCGCCAGCTGGACGCTGATGGACTTCGGCCCGGGACAGGGAACCTCCATCTACGGGGCCGGCATGTACATCGATGCCGCGCTTCCCTCGACCATGGTGATGCTGAATACCCCGGCCGGCCCGGGATTCCTGCGGACCGTGGACGGCGGAATGACGTGGCAGGAGACGCTGCTCGGCAGTCCGTATGGTTTTACGGTTCCGATCGTGATCTTCAACGGCATGGTGGTTCGCCCACAGCAGCCCAATCTGCTCATTGTGCGTGCGGAAACCGGCGGTGTCGTTGAGTATGAAATCGCGCCGGACCTCGAGCTGTCGATGAGCGCGCCTGCAGGTGCGATCGCGCTCGGCTCGGTCACACCGATGCAGCTGACGGTGCGCAATCTTGGGATTCACGATGCCTCGGCCGCCGAGATCCGAATCACTCTACCGGCGTGGCTGACGCCGTCGATGCCGGCGGGCTGCGTGTACGCGCCACCCACCATGACCTGCGCCCTGAGTTACATCCGCAGCCAGCAGGCCCGCGTCATCAACTTCGACGTGATTGCGTCCATGACGCCCTCGAACGGACAGGTGTCGGCCAGCGTGACAGGACACGAACGTGACCCGATCTCCAGCAATGACGTCGCGAGCGCGTCGCTGCAGTCGCTCGAGATCGCAGACCTGGTCACGTCCTTTGGAAGTTCTCCCCTGAACTTCGATAACCGTGCAGCCGTGAGTTTCGCGGCGACCGTGAGCAATGCAGGACCGAATCCGTCCACGGATACGGAGGTGGTCATCGAGCTCGGTTCCCTGCTGACGACGGTGACGTTGACCCCCACGCAGGGCAGTTGCTCTCTGGCGGGGACCACCGCGATCTGCAATCTCGGAACGGTGGCGGTGGGCGGCGAGGGCGTGCGCATCGACATCACGGGCACCGCCGACGGGATCGGCGCCGCACCGGTGATCGCAGTGGCGCAGGGCGCGGGCGAGGATACGAATTCCAACCAGAGCGCGACCGCCAACCTGGCGCTGCGGGCTGTGGCGAATATCGGTGTAGCCGTGGTCGACAGCGCCGACCCCGTGACGACGGGAAACAGCTGGACTTACACCGCAACCGTGAGCAATAGCGGTCCCGACCCGGGAGATGCAAGCCTGGTCGTGACGCTTAACGGCGCTACACCGACTCAGGCAGCCGGCCCCGGTGCGACCTGCACGATCGCAGGCGCGGTCGTGAGCTGCGCGCTTCCATCCATGGCGAACGGCGCGTCAGTGGCGGTCGCGATCGCCGCGACTTCGTCGGTCGCGGGCATCGCGACGGCCAACGCCTCCGTAACCTTCAGCGGTACTGATCCCGCGAATGCAAACGATGCGGCGTCCGCGTCCACCACCAAGGTGGCGCCGCCCGGTTCCGGCGGGGGAGGGAGCAAGGGTGGTGGCGGTGGAGGCGGGCTCGACGGATTGCTGCTGCTGGCCGCGCTGGGATTGGCCATCGCGCGTACTTTGTCGCGTACCATCCGCTCCACATGAAGACCTCGCACAGCCTCGGCGCAGCCCGGGCAATTTGAAACCGCCCGCCGCGCTACAACCGCTCATCGATGACGGTGTCATCGATGAGGTTCTCCGCTCGCTCAAGTCCGGCAAGGAGGCCACGGTTTACACCGTGCGAACGGGCACGCAGGTCCGCTGCGCGAAGGTGTACCGGGACATGGGCCAGCGAAGCTTCCAGAAGCGCGCGCAATACCAGGAAGGCCGCAAGGTGCGTGGCAGCCGACAGGCGCGCGCGATGGCGAAGAGCACGCGTTACGGCCGCAAGGAAGCGGAGTCGTCCTGGAAGAACACCGAGGTGGACGCGCTCTACAAACTCGCGGCGGCTGGCGTGCGTGTGCCGAAACCGTTCGGCTATTTCAACGACACGCTGGTGATGGAGCTGGTGACCGATGCCGATGGCCAGCCGGCGCCGCGCCTCGGCGAAGTCGCGCTGACGCCCGAACTGGCGCGCGAATACCACACGTTTCTGATCCGCCAGGTCGTGCGCATGCTCGCGCTCGGCCTGATCCATGGCGATCTGTCCGAATTCAACGTGCTCGTCGATGCGCAGGGCCCGGTCATCATCGATCTTCCGCAGGCGGTGAACGCGGCCGGCAACAATGGCGCCTTCGCGATGCTGGAGCGCGACGTGAACAATCTGCGTGGCACGCTCGGCCAATTCGCGCCGGAACTGCTCACCACCGAATACGCGCGCGAAATATGGGCGTTGTTCGAGGCAGGTGAGTTGCGGGCGGAAAGCCCGCTCACGGGTGTGTTCGCCCGCGACGAAACCGCGGCGGATGCAAACGCGGTGATGGTGGTCATCGAGGATGCGCGCGAGGAAAACATCCGCCGCGAGCTGGGGCGGCAGGGCTAGCTATTGTGGGCGCTTGGGGCGGCCCCCACGGCGCCCGATGCGGCACCATCACGCGCCAACTTCGACGAGGAATCCTCCGGGGGCGCTGACGTAAAACGAGTAGGCGTGCTCGCGGACCGGCGCCGTGACCTCGAGACCATCTTCCCGCATGCGCGCATGGATCTGGTCGACGCGGGAATCTTCCGCCACGAAGAAGCCGACGTGAAAACTCTCGGGATATGTCTTGCTCGTGCGCGAGCCCATCTTCATCAGGGTGAGCACGAAGCCATCATCATCGAGGAGCACGGTGAGGCCGGCATTCCCTCCCTGCTTGCGCAGCTCGAAATACTTCTCGAAGAACGCGCTGGCCGAGGTCACGTCCGGCACCATCAGGTGCAGATGATTCACTTTCATGCCCATATGCTCGCGCGGCCGATGGGAATGCGCAATTCCCGGCCCTGGCGAGCCGCGCCAGGCCCGTCAACGCCGCCTTGTCTAACTATCGAACGTTATCTTCACCGATTCGGCGGACTGCTTCGCGGGGCCATGAAACACGACTTCGATGTTGTTGCCGTCCGGATCGAGCACGAACGCCGCGAAGTATCCGGGATGGTAGGGCCGTTCGCCGGGAGCGCCATTGTCGCGGCCGCCCGCCGCCAGGGCCGCCTTGTAGAATCGTTCCACCACTTCGCGGCTCTTTCCCTGGAACGCGAGATGCACCCGGCCCGTCAACTCACCTGTGGCTGAATCACTCTGCTTGCTCGAGATGAACAGTTCGTCGGCCCAGATGTGGTCGTCGGCTTCTCCCGCGACGGGGATCCGCAGCACTTCGAAGACAGCCGAATAAAAGCGTTTGCTGGCGGCGATGTCCTTCACCACGAGCTGGATGTGATCCACCAGCCGGCCGCGATGCAATTCCTGTGTTGCCATGTCAGCGCCTCCGGAATAGATGGGCGGACGCTAGCATCGCGACCGGGTCCGCGGCGTCAGAATCGATTACGCTCCCACTCCCCGATATCCGCGGAGACGGCAACGATGTCCAGATTCCCGAATGCCCGGTGGCGCTGCGCCGCCGTTCTTCTCGCAGTGTGTGGCAGCGCGCTGGCGCAGGATCAACCCGGCCAGGCTTCGCCTGAGCGGCCGCCCGCGAATTTTGCCCCGCCCATCGTACTGGCGCCCGATGACGTGCGCGCCTTTCCGGACGCGCCGGCGGGCTTCAAGACCGAGCGATCGGGCATCCCGCACGGCGTCATCGAGGCTTTCGAATACGACTCCGCCGTCACCGGCACGCGGCGCAAGGCGAACGTCTATCTACCGCCCGGATACTCGGCGCAGCGCCGTTACCCGGTGCTCTACCTGCTGCATGGTGTCGGCGGCGACGAGACGGAATGGATGAACTACGCCTCTCCCGGGGTCGTGCTCGACAACCTCATCGCCGACGGGAAGGCGAAACCGATGATCGTCGTGATGCCGAATGGACGCGCGCTCGCGAACGATCGCGCCGGGGGAAATCCCTTCACGCCGGAAAACTTCGAAGGATTCGCGAAGTTCGAGCGGGATCTGCTCGAGTTCCTGATTCCCGCCGTGCAGGCGCGTTATTCCACCTACACCGACCGCGAACATCGCGCGCTCGCCGGACTGTCGATGGGCGGCGGCCAGACGCTCAACTTCGGCTTCGGACATCCCGAGACCTTCGCGTGGCTGGGCGCGTTTTCCCCGGCGCCCAATACGCGGCCCGCGGCGGATCTCGTGCGCGACCCGGCCGCGGCGCGCGCGCAATTCCGGTTGATCTATCTTTCCTGCGGCAACCAGGACGGGCTCATCAGCATTGCGCAGGGCGTGCATCGGCACCTGAAAGGCAATGACGTACCCCACGTCTGGAACGTGGATGGCTTCGGTCACGTTGCGGAAACCTGGGCCAGCAACTTCTTCCACTTCGTGCAGCGGCTCGCGTTCTGACGCGTATCGGCTCATCCCCAAACGGATATGTCTGCGCACGCGCTTGCGAATGAACGAGGGCAGTCACTACAGTCGGCGCCCTGATCCGAAAACACACGCCTCCGGGCGGAGACCCAAAGAATGAAACCGATTCGCGCGATCCTTCTCTCGATGTGCGTGCTGACGGGCGCGGCGCTGGCGCAGGACAAGCCGGTCCAGGTGAACATCGACGCCAGCAAGGCCGGCGCGAAAATCGACCGCCACATCTTCGGCCAGTTCGCCGAACATCTCGGGCGCGGAATCTACGAAGGCGTGTGGGTCGGTCCCGATTCCCCCATCCCGAACACGCGCGGGATCCGCAACGACGTCGTCGCGGCGCTGAAGGATCTGAAGGTGCCGAACGTGCGCTGGCCCGGCGGCTGTTTCGCGGATGAATATCACTGGCGCAACGGCATCGGGCCGCGCGACCAACGCCCCGCCACGCTCAATCCGAACTGGGGCGGCGTGATCGAGCCGAATGCCTTCGGCACGCACGAGTACATGGATTTCCTCGCGCAGATCGGCGCCGAGGCCTATCTATCGATCAACGTGGGTTCGGGCACGCCCGCCGAAGCGGCGGACTGGCTCGAATACATGACGACGCCGCAGCCCACCGCGCTCGCGAAGCAACGCGCCGCCAACGGACATCCTGAACCGTTCAAGGTGCCGATCCTCGGAATCGGCAACGAGAACTGGGGCTGCGGTGGTTCGATGACTCCCGATTTCTACGTGAGCCAGCTCAAGATCTACGCGCGGTACGCCCGCAACTACAATCCCGCGCAGCAGATGCGGCGCATCGCGGTGGGGCCGGACACCGCCGACACGAGTTACACCGAGGCCGTGATGGCGGCCTGGAAGAACAAGACCTGGGCCTGGGACATCGAAGGCATCTCGCTGCATTTCTACACGGTGGTGAAGTTCCCACCCACCTTCAAGGCCACCGGTTTCGGTGAAACGGAATACGCGACGCTGTTGAAAGAAACGCGGCGCATGGAGGACCTGCTCCGCACACACACCGCGATCATGGACAAACATGATCCGGCGAAGAAGGTGCTGCTGGCGGTCGATGAATGGGGCGCGTGGCTCGCGCCCACGCCCGGCAGCCCGGAAGGATTCCTCGAGCAGCAGAACAGCCAGCGTGATGCGCTGATAGCCGCGCTGAATTTCAACACCTTCACGCGGCACGCCGATCGCGTGCGTATCGCGAACATCGCGCAGATGGTGAACGTGCTGCAGGCGATGATCTTCACGAACAAGGAGAAGATGCTCCTCACGCCGACCTATCACGTGTTCAAGATGTACGTGCCGTTCCAGGATGCGGTGTCCGTGCCGATCAGCGTCGATGCCGGCAACTACACCCACGGAGACATCAGCTTGCCGCGAGTCGATGCGATCGCCGCGCGCGATGCGCGTGGCGCCCTGTGGGTCGCGCTGACGAACCTGGATCCGACGAAGACCGCGAAGGTCGACCTCGGTGTCGCGGGCGCCAAGGCGACGCGCGCGCGCGGTGAAACGCTGACGGCGCCCAGGGTCGACAGCGTCAATACCTTCGAGGCGCCGCGCACCGTCGCCCCCAAGGCATTCACGGCGAAGGCGTCCGGTGGAAAGCTCGTGCTCGAGCTGGCGCCGGCGTCCGTGACCGTGGTGACGCTGGAGTAGCCCGCGAGCCTGCCTTTCGAGCGGCGCGGTGGCACACTGCACGCTCGTTCTGAATGGCGGAGGGTCCGAAGATGACGAACCTCGTTCCACCCCAGCAGGATATCGATCCGCAGGGCACGCGCCTGCCGGTCAAACTCGATTCCACGACGAATGGCGAGTTCGCGCCGGTCCCGCTCGATGAGTCCCACCGGCACGCCAATCACCTGGCAAGGGAGTGGGCCGGTGAGCTCGCGAAGAAACTCGGCCGCACGCGCCGCACGTTCCTGACCTCGCTCAGCGGCGCCGCGGCCACGTTGCTGGCGTTCAACACCGCGCACGCGCGCGCGGGTCGCCATGGCGGCTTCTTCGAGATCTCGAACGATGCGAAAACGGATGCGCAGCTCGCGGCGGCGGAACTCGGCAAACGCGAGTTCATTTTCGACGTGCAGGGCCATTTCGTTAATCCGGGCGGCGCATGGACCAAGCGTCTGCCGCCGGGCGCGAAGCCGTTGCAGTTTCCGAGCACCCAATGCGATCTGGCGAAAGGCCCGGGAGAACGCGCCTATCTGAATTGCATCGGCCCGGATCAATTCGTCAAAGATGTGTTCCTCGACTCGGACACGGATCTCATGGTGCTGAGCTTCGTGCCGTCGACCCGTGAAGACGAGCCGCTCACGATCGAAGAAGCCACGGCCACCCGCGACATCGTCGAGAAACTCGAAGGTTCGCAACGTCTGATGCTGCACGGACGCGTGAACCCGAATCAGAAAGGCGACGTCGAGGACATGGAGCGCCTCAAGGAATTCGGCGTCGTCGCGTACAAGACCTACACGCAGTGGGGACCGAGCGGCGCCGGCTTCTGGATGACCGATGATGTCGGCGTCGCGTTCGTGGAGAAGGCGCGGAAACTCGGCGTGCGCAACATCTGCATCCACAAAGGTCTCGATTTCGGTCCGAAGAGTTACGAACATTCGACCTGCCGCGACATCGGTCCGATCGCGAAGCAGTTTCCCGACATGAATTTTCTCATCTATCACTCGGGCTTCGTGAGCAGCAAGGCGGAAGGTCCGTACGATCCGCAGCGGACCGACGGCATCGATGCGCTGATCACCTCGGTGATGAAGAGTGGTGTGAAGCCGAACAGCAACGTGTACGCGGAGCTCGGCTCGACCTGGCGTTTCCTGTCGATGCGCGATCCGGATTCCGCCGCCCACGCGATGGGCAAACTCTTCAAATACATCGGCGAAGACAACGTGTTGTGGGGGACGGATTCCATCTGGTACGGCTCGCCGCAGGACCAGATCCAGGCGTTTCGCACGTTCCAGATCTCGGAGACGCTGCGCGAGAAGTTCGGATATCCGACGATCACGCCGCGGCTGCGCGCGAAAGTGTTCGGCCTCAATGCGACGAAGCCGTACGAACTCGCCGCGGACGAATTGAAGAAGTTCACGTCCAGCGACAAGGTCGCGCAGTCACGTCTCGAATACACCCCAAACCCGTCGTTCGCGACCTATGGTCCGCGCACGCGGCGCGAATTCCTCAACCTGCGCGCCTGGCACGCCGGAGAACCATGAAGAACTTGATGAACGGAGCGGGCAGCCTCGTGTTGCTCGCGGCGATACTCGTCCTCGGCGCCTGCGGCCGCAAGGAAGCTCAAACTACCGATGCCGGCCCGTCAGCCGCGGCTCCCGCTGCGCCCACGGCCGCGCCCGCGCCAGCCGAGCTCACGCCCGAGCAGGCCGCACTACTGGTGCGTCCGCATTCGCCGGTGCTGGGTGCGGCGAATGCTCGTGTGACCGTGGTCGAATTCCTCGATCCCGCCTGCGAAGGCTGCCGCGCATTTGCGCCGGTGATGAAGCAGATCCTGTTCCTGCATCCGGACGACGTGCGCGTGGTCGTGCGATTCGCGGCCTTTCACCAGGGATCCGACGAGGCGATCCGGCTGCTCGCAGCGGCGCAGCAGCAGGGCAAGTTCGACGAGGCGCTGACCGCATTGTTCGATCGCCAGGACGAATGGGCATCACACCACGCGCCGAACATCGACGCGGCGTGGAGAATCGCCGCCGATGCCGGCATCGACATCGCCAAGGCCAGGCGCGACGCGCGCGGCGCGGCGGCGAATGAGCTGCTGCGCATCGACGGGGAGGACATCGTCACATTGCAGGTCGCGCGTACGCCGACGATTTTCGTGAATGGCCGGCAGCCCGCGACCTTCGGTCCGCAGCAGGTCCTGGATCTGGTCGCGGCCGAAGTCGCGAAGCCCGCCGCCGCGGCGCCCTGACAGCCCCGCTCAGCGAATCGAGCGCCGCCTGACTACGGCTGTTCCTGTTCCTTGGCGAGTTCGATGCTTTCGTGCGGCTTCAGGCCCCGGGCCAATAGTTCTTTCCAGATGCCTTCGGCGTCTTCGGCATAACCGAACAGGTCGAGATCCTCGGGATTGATCATTCTGAACTCGGCCAATTTTGCGAAATTGATGACCGAGGTCCAGTACGCGCGGTCGAACAATATGATCGGTATGCGCGGCGCCTTGTCGGTCTGCCGCAGCGTCAGTATTTCGAACAACTCGTCGAACGTGCCGAAACCACCGGGAAAAACCACCAGCGCGTTGGCGCGCATCGCCAGGTGCATCTTGCGCATCGCGAAGTAGTGGAAGCGGAAGGTGAGCGCGGGCGTCGAGAAAACATTCGGCAACTGCTCGTGCGGCAGCGTGATGTTGAAGCCCACCGTGGGCGCGCCGCTTTCTGCCGCGCCGCGATTCGCGGCTTCCATGATGCCCGGTCCGCCGCCGGTCGCGATGACGTTGTCGAGTTCGACACCGTTGTTCCTGAGCGCGCCGCCGCGCTCGGACGCGATGCGGCCAAACTGCCGCGCCTCGCCGTACCACTGCGCCTCGCGGCCGGGTCCGTCCTCGCGGATGCGCGCGCCTCCGAATACGACCAGGGTGGAGCGAACTCCGGCGGCTCGCAGGGCTTCGTCCGCCTTCGCGAACTCGAGCAGGAAACGCACGCCGCGCATCGAATCGCCGAGCAGGAAGTCCTGGTCGAGCGCGGCGAGGCGGTACGACGGCGATTGTGTTTGCGCCGAGTCCGAGAGTTTGTTCATGACTGCAACTCTGTGGGAAATGAATCCATTGGATAATACCAACCGATGACCCTGCTCGCTTTCGCCCTCATCCTGCTCGCCGCGCTCACGCATGCCAGCTGGAACATCTCCGCCAAATACGCCGCGCAGTCACGTCACTTCGTGTGGCTGTTTTCGGCCGGCTCGGTGCTCGTATACGGACCCATCGTCGCCGCGGTGTTGTACGTCGAGCGTCCGGTATTCGAGGCGCGCCACTGGCTGGCGCTCGCCGCGACTTCGGTGCTGCACCTGGCGTATTCGATCACGCTGCAGGCCGGCTACCGGCATTCGGACCTCTCGGTCGTCTATCCGATCGCGCGCGGCACCGGTCCTCTGCTGTCGTTCATCGGCGCGGCCTTGTTGTTAGGCGAGGCGCCGACGGCGCAGTCGGTGGCCGGACTGGTGCTGATCGTCGCCGGCATCCTGCTGGTCGCGGGTCTCGTCGGACATCACGAACGCAAGCCTGCGATCGGCGTGTTCTACGGACTCGGCACTGGCGTATTCATCGCCGCGTACACGCTGAACGACGGCTACGCGGTCAAGATCCTGCTGATCTCGCCGTTCGTGATCGACTTCACCGGCAACCTGTTCCGCATGATGGTGCTGGCGCCGCGCGCCTGGCGCGACCGGGACCGGGTTGCGCTCGAGGCGCGCGTGTTCCGCAAGCCCGTGATCATCGTGAGCGTGCTCGGCCCGCTCGGCTACATCCTGGTGTTGTATGCCATGCGGCTCGCGCCGATCAGTCACGTCGCGCCGGCCCGCGAGCTATCTACCCTGGTCGGCGCGTGGTTCGGGTCGCGGCTGCTGCGCGAGGATTCGGGTCCCTGGCGCATCGTCGGGGCCGCGCTGATCGTCGGCGGCGTGGTCAGCCTCGCGCTGGCCTCCTGACCCGCCGGCCTGTTAGCTTTGAACGCTCATGCCGCCACCCACTGACATCGATTTCATGCGCCTGGCCCTCGAGGCGGCGCGCGGCGCCGAATCGGCGGGAGAAGTGCCGGTCGGCGCGGTGCTCGTGCGGGGCGACGCGATTCTCGCGACCGGCGCCAACCGCCCGATCGCAACCAACGACCCCTGCGCACATGCCGAGATCGAAGTGCTGCGCGCGGGCGGAAAGTCGGCCGGTTCCTACAGGCTTTCCGGCACGACGTTGTACGTGACGCTCGAACCCTGCGCGATGTGCGCGGCGGCCATCGTGCACGCGCGCGTGTCGCGCCTGGTGTTCGGCGCGTGGGATCCGAAAGCGGGCGCCGCGGGCAGCACTATCGACATTTTCACGCTGCCCTCGATGAATCACCGCGTCGATGTCTTCGGCGGCGTGCTCATGGAAGAGAGCGCGCAGCTCCTCAACAGGTTTTTTGCCTCACTCAGGAGCGCGGCGAAGTGATAGCGTCAGTTAACTCAGGCGGTTGCCTTTCACACGAAGGAATATTCATGCGCAATTCGAGTTCCGTTTCCCTGTTCGTCGTTGGCGCCATGCTCGCGGGGGCGGGCGGCGTACTTGCAGCGCCGGCCACTTACAAGGTCGATCCGCGCCACACGTATCCGAGCTTCGTCGCGGATCACGCCGGCGGCATGTCGCTGTGGCGCGGCAAGTTCAACAGCACGAGCGGCACGATCGTGCTCGACAAACAGGCCCAGGCGGGCAGCGTGGATATCACCGTGGATGTCGCGTCCATCGACTTCGGTCTCGACGACATGAACGCGCATGCGAAGAAGGCTGATCCGGGCATGTTCGATGTCGCGCAATTCCCGACCGCGACCTACAAAGGCAAGCTCGCCAACTTCAAGGACGGCAAGCCCACCGAAGTTCATGGCGAGTTGACGCTGCACGGCGTGACGAAGCCGCTGAACCTGACGATCCGCTCGTTCATGTGCAAACCGAACAACAAGCAGCAGGACTGGTGCGGCGCTGACGCCGTTGGCAAGTTCAATCGCGACGATTTCGGCGTGAGTTTCGGCAAGGCCTTCGGTTTCAAGATGGATGTGACCGTCGAGATCCAGGTCGAAGCGACCGCTCAGTAGGCGATCAGCGGAACGGACGAGGGGGGCGAGATGCGAGGACTTTGGTATGCGCCGCTGGCGCTGGCGTTTTGCATGACCGCGGGCGCCGCCGACAAGGGAACGCCCTTGTTCGACGGCAAGTCGCTTGCTGGCTGGAAGCAGCTCGGCGGCGCCGCGGATTACCAGGTGATCGACGGCGCGATCGTCGGATCCTCGCGTCCCGGGGTTCCGAACAGCTTCCTCGTGACGACGCAGGACTACGGTGACTTCGTGCTCGACGTCGACGTGCGCCAGGACGTCGGACCCACCAACTCCGGCATCCAGTTCCGCAGCCACTCGACGCCCGATTTCGAGAACGGGCGTGTGCATGGCTACCAGGCCGACATCGATCCTTCGCCGCGTGCGTGGAGTGGGCAGATCTATGAAGAAGCGCTGCGCGGCTGGTTTTCCACCGCGGAGACTCATCCGCCCGCGAAGGCCCTGTACCAGTTCGGTGAGTGGAACCACTACCGCATCGAGGCCATCGGTCCGCGGCTGCGGGTGTGGGTGAACGGTCAGCCGGCGGCGGATGTGATCGACGACGCGTCGAAATCCGGTTTCATCGGGTTGCAGGTGCATTCGATCGACAAGCCGGAGGACGCCGGCCGAACGAGCAGCTGGAAAAACCTGGTGGTGCGCACGCAGAACCTGAAGCCCGCGGCGCCGATGGGCATCTTCATCCGCAACAACCTGCCTAACAACCTGGATCCGGACGAGCGGGCGCAGGGCTGGCGTTTGTTGTGGGACGGCAAGTCCGCGCAGGGCTGGGTGAGCGCGCGCGGCGCGCAGTTCCCGGCGAAGGGCTGGTCACTCGCGAATGGCGAACTCGCGGTGCTGCCGAAAGGCGGTGGCGGCGACATCATGACGGTCGAGGAATTCGGCGCGTTCGAGTTGCAGATGGATTTCAAGCTCTCGACCGGCGCCAACAGCGGCATTTTCTACTTCCTGACCTCGCCGCATGATCCGGCGAGCGGCGCGCCGCTCGGGCTCGAGTACCAGATCCTCGACGATGAGAATCATCCGGACGCGAAGCTCGGCGTCGACGGCAATCGCACGCTCGCGTCGCTGTACGACATCCTGCCGCGCGCGAAACTGATGACCAACGTCGGCATCGCGCCCAAGGTTGGCCAGTGGCAGCACGCGCGCATCGTCGCGAAGGCGGATGGCAGCGTGGAGCACTGGCTGAACGGCGTCAGGGTGCTCGAGTTCCGGCGCGGTTCCGACGAGTTCCGCGCGCGCGTGGCCGCGAGCAAGTTCAAGGCGACACCCGCATTCGGCGAGGCGCCGAAGGGGCGCATCCTGTTGCAGGATCACGGCGACGCCGTGTCCTACCGCAGCATCAAGATAAAAGCGCTGAACTGAAAGGAGTGACGCCGCGTGCCGGGCTCGGCCGGCACGGTTGCGTCATCGATCCATTTTGAGGTCTGTCCCCGTTTGCCAGGAAACGAGGAATGTCCCCATTTCTCAGCGGGGGCCGGCGTCGACGATGGCGGTGTCGGGAATCGCCACTTGCAGCAGCGATGAAAACTGCGACACGCGTTCGACGAACTGCGCGGTTTCCTCGCCGCGCGCGTAACCGTGCTTCACGCGTTTGTGCCAGTGCGGATCCTGGAGGTGCGGCAGGTTGGCGCGCACGTCGGCCCAGCGGTCGGGGTTTTTCTTGCGCATCTGCGTGACGATGCGGGCGTCTTCGAGGTGCCCGATGCCGATGTTGTAGGCCGCCATCGCGAGCCAGGTCCGGTCGGGATCATGGATGCGGGCCGGGATGCGCTGGCGCATGTAGGCGAGGTAGCGGGCGCCGCCCATGATGTTTTCGTCCGGCGCAAATACATTCTTCACACCCATTTTCTTGGCCGTGATCGGCATGAGCATCATCACGCCCTGGGCGCCCTTGGGCGAAACGGCCGCCGGCCGCCAGCGGGATTCCTGGTACCCGAGCGCGGCCAGAACTCGCCAGTCGATGCCGGTATCCTGGGCCGCCGCCTCGAACGCGGGCCGCAGATGCGGGAGCCGGGTCTGGATGTGTGAATGGAAATCCGCCGCGAGGCGTTTGGGCAGCCGCGCCGTGCGGTGAGGGGAATGATGAGGGTTCGGAGAACCCGTCTTTACGGGCTTCTCCTGCCCGATAGCGGGAATGGATGCGGATACCCCCGCCATCGCCAATTGAATGGCCATGGCGACGAAGCTACGCCGGCTGGTCAGGCTGTTACTCCCCTTGGCTCTCAGCATCGTTCGGCTAGAATACGCGCCCCTCGCGGGGTGGCCCTAATTTTGAAGATTTCCCGCGGACAGGTACCGAAGCGGTCATAACGGCGCCGACTCGAAATCGGATGGTCGGGTAATTCCGGCACGTGAGTTCGAATCTCACCCTGTCCGCCACTTTTTCCCTCACCGCTTGCGCAAGTGAGATTCGAACTCACGTGCATGAGTCGAGCCGAGTTCGACAACTTTGCGGAGCAAAGTTGGACAGATTCGCGTCCGCGAATCTGGTCCCGCGCGAAAGCGCGGGATGAGCGGCGGTCCCCCGCCGCGAACAATCTCACCCTGTCCGCCTCTTCGCCCGAGATCAAGGCTGTCCTAGCTACTGCAGTCCGGTCCATGCGCTCATTTTCTCCCGCTTGCCGTCCGGATTGGTTTTCCCTCCCCCAAACCACGACCCACGTCTTGCTTTCACGCACTAATTCTTCTTAATCGCCAGATATTGTCGCTCCAGAAACTCGCGTTCCCGCGCGTTCCCGCAAAGTTCAATCGCCTCTCGGTACGCCTGCGCGGCATCCGCGTCGCGACCCAGCCGCCGCAGAATATCGGCGCGTACCGAGTGGTACAGGTGATACCGCGAAAGCTGCAGCTCCTCCACGAGTCGCAACGCCGCGACGGGCCCTTCAATTTCGGCGACCACGACCGCGCGATTGAGCGCCACGATGGGCGTCGGCATCAGCGCGTACAGCGTGTCGTAGAGCATCAGAATCTGCGCCCAGTCGGTATCCGCCGATGATCGCGCCGCGCTGTGGACCGCGTTGATCGCGGCCTGGAGCTGGTAGGGACCGGGCTCGTTGCGTTGCAAACAAACTCTCAGCAATTGCCCGCCTTCGTCGATCTGCGCGCGATCCCACAATCCGCGGTCCTGCGCGGCCAGTTGCACGAATGCGCCCGTGGCATCCGTGCGTGCCGCGCGCCGCGAGTCGATGAGCAACATCAGCGCGAGCAATCCGAGCACTTCGGAATGCGCCGGCAGCAGCTCGACCAGCAGACGGCCGAGTCGAATGGCCTCGGCGCACAACTCGCCGCGAATGAGTTCGGCGCCGCCGCTCGCGCTGTAACCCTCGTTGAACACCAGGTATACGACGCCGAGCACGCTTGCCAGGCGCGCGGGAAGTTCGTCGGCTTCGGGTATGCGATAGGGAATGCCGGCCGCGTGGATCTTCGCTTTCGCGCGGCTCAGCCGCTGCGCCATCGTCGGTTCGGACACGAGGAAGGCGCGCGCTATTTCCAAGGTAGTTAGTCCGCCGAGCAGGCGCAGCGTCAGCGCGAGCTGCGCCTCGGTCGCCAGCGCCGGATGGCAGCAGGTGAAAATCAGCCGCAGACGGTCGTCGTTCACGTCGTGCTCCGTGGGCTCGCTGCGGTCGAGCAGTTGCATGGCGGCTTCCTGCCGCGCATCGCGCGTCGCCTCGCGCCGCAACCGGTCGATCGCGCGGTTGCGCGCAGTCGTGATGATCCAGCCGGCGGGGGCGGGCGGTACGCCGCTTTCGGGCCACCGCTGCAGGGCTGTAGCAAAGGCGTCCTGCACCGCTTCCTCGGCGAGCGCAATGTCACCAAGGAAGCGGGTGAGCACGGCCACCGCGCGGCCGTACTCCGCGCGAAACACCCGTTCGATCTGCGCCCTCAATTCCCCTCGAAAAACGGCCGCACTTCGATCGGGGTCGTCGTCGCGCGCGCGAGCCGGCGCGCCCAGCCGAGCGCCGCATCGAGATCCGGTGCGCGCAACACGGTGATACCGCCGATCTGCTCCTTGCTCTCGATGAAGGGCCCGTCGGTGGTCACGATGTCGCCGCCTTGATGCCGCAGCACCGTCGCCAGGTTCGCCGGGTGCAGGCCGCCGCCGAATACAAAAGCGCCGGCGGCGCGCATTTCGTCTTTCACCGTGGTGACGTCGCGCATGATCTTTTGCAGCGCTTCAGGATCGGGTTGCGTGCTTCCGGCGGGGTAGCAGACGGTGAGCAGGTATTGCTTCATGACGGAATCCTCAGGCGGCGACATGCCGCGTTCATCGGCTAAACGAACGGGCAGGCTGAGTTTCGACAGGGAAGCAGGCGGATACAAGCGGCCGTAGCCGTTGCCGCGAAGGTTCAGGCGGCGTCGTGCTGCGAGGATCCATCACCACCCTCGCGGGCGGCGGCCTCGTAATGCTGGGCGAAGACCTCGAGGAAGATATGCGGCAGCGTGCCCGCCGGCATGTCGCACAGCGAGCGATAGAACTCGCCGTACAGCTCCCAGTTGCCCAGCGTCTTGCGGCGCGCGCTGCGCTCGAAGCGCGTGGCGAGATCGCGCGGATCGAGCCGGCCCACGAAATCGACGAAGGCGGCACGCATGGCTTCGATGAGCGCCGCGTCGTGGCGGCGCGTGCCCGAGAACGATTCGCGCATCCATTGCACGGCATCAAAGCGCCGGCTGTCGTGCGCCTTGAGCAATTCCTGGATCAGATCCTCGATGCTGTGGCGCTCGAGCGAGGGCAGCAGATCGGCGGCGTCTTTTTCGTAGGTCACGCGCAGCTCGTTGCGCTGCGACTGTTGCGAGCGGCTGCTCTCCTTCAGTCCGGAGAGACTCTCGCGCAGCAGCTGGCCGGCCAGATGCAACATGCGGGAATGAGCCTCCGCGGGCAGCGATTCGGCGGCGATGCCCGCCCCGCGGCAGAACGCCAGCAGGCCAGGTGTGATGTCGGGCGCCATGGACGTCGCGGGCGGTGGCAGTGGCGTAGTCGTCGGTGCCGGCTGTTGCACGGCCTTCTGCTGTTTTTCCGTCGCGCGTGCGAGCCGCGCGATGCGGCGCGCGACGGCGTCGGAGCTGACGTCGAGTTCGGGCGCGGTGGAATATTCCTTGGGCAGGTCCTGCGTCTGGTGCAGCGCTCGCGTGCGCGTCGAGACGGCCTGGCCGAAGGCGTTCACCGGCTTGAGTTCATCGTTCGAGGTGTCGTGACTCGCCTCGAGCAGATTCTCGAGACGCAGCGATGCGCCCAGATCGCCGACCGAGGGCGCACGACGGCGGCTGCTCGTCGAGCCCGTCGACGGCTTCGCATACAAGGCGCTGTCGTCGAGACTGAAGTCGGTGGCCGAATCGATCTGCACCTGCACGTGGTACTGGCCGATGCGCAGGATGTCACCCGACTTGAGCTCGTACGGATTCTGGTTGCCGAGCGGACGTTCGTTGTCGTTGATATAGGTGCCGTTGCTGCTCGTGTCCTGCAGCATGTAGCGGCCCTTGTGAAAAACGATGCGCGCGTGTCGACCCGACACGTATCGCATATCGTCAGGCAACACCCAGTCGTTCTCGGAGGAGCGTCCTATGCTTCCGCCCGATACCCCAAGTACAAATGTGTTCCGGTCGCCCATTCGATGGCGATGTTCACTGATGACGCGCAATCTGAGCGCCATGTAATACCCTCTGGACCCTAGCTTCCCGCGGCCCATGCGTGTATGAAGGGGCAGGTTAGCGCCCCCTTAGTGTCCTAGATGGCATCCAGTCACATTTTCAAGATTATGTTCGTGAACCAGGGCAAGGTTTACGAGGTGTACGCGCGCAAAGTGGGCCAGGGTCGCTTGTTCGGCTTCATCGAAGTCGAAGATCTGACCTTCGGGGAGCGCTCGGCCGTTCTGCTGGACCCCGCCGAAGAGCGGATCAAATCCGAATTCGAAGGCGTGAAGTGCACGATGCTGCCGATGCACTCGATCCTGCGTATCGACGAAGTGAAGAAGCAGGGCCAGGCGAAGATCAGCGCGCTGGAAGGCGGCAACGTCACGCCATTTCCCATGTCGATGTTCCAGCCCGCGGGAAAAGAGCCTGGCAAGAAGTAATCGCGCCGCCGCCGTGGCGCACGGACACTGAGTGAATGGGATTGGGGGCGGAATAACACCGGCCCGGGCCGTTTTTCTAGGCAATCCCGGGTGTCCCCATTACAATTCGCGCCCTCCGATGATCGAGCTCCCCGGCGCCCCCGCAGTTTCCGAATTCCGCATCGCCAAGCTGCGTCCCGCGCTTGGGGCCATACAAAGCGGCATCCGCGCCATCTCGGCCCGCTTCGTTCATTTCGTCGACGTCGCGCGCGACCTCAACGCAACTGAACTCGCGCTCCTCGAACGGCTGCTGACCTACGGTCCGCGCGAAGACGGCGCTGCTGAGTCGTTGGCCGGCGCCGCCGAGCTCATCGTGGTCCCGCGCTTCGGCACGATTTCACCATGGTCGAGCAAGGCCACCGACATCGCGCACGTCTGCGGACTCGATGCGATCCGCCGTATCGAACGCGGCATCGTGTGGAGCATCGCGGCCGACGCGCCGCTCGCGCGCGCCGCGCTCGAGAAACTCGCCGCGCCGTTGTTCGATCGCATGACCGAGACCGTGCTGTTCGAGCGCGCTGCGGCGGACGGTCTGTTCGCGCACGAGCCGACCCGGCCGTTGCGCACGGTGTCGCTGGCCAGCGGACGCGACGCGCTGGTCAAGGCCAACACTGATCTCGGCCTGGCGTTGTCGGACGACGAGATCGACTATCTAGTCAAGAACTTCGCGGAATTGAAGCGCGATCCCACCGACGTCGAACTCATGATGTTCGCGCAGGCGAACTCCGAACATTGCCGGCACAAGATCTTCAACGCCGACTGGATAGTCGACGGACAGAAGCAGCCGAAGTCGCTGTTCGCGATGATCCGCAACACACACGCGAAGAATCCCGGCGGCGTGCT
Organism: Alcaligenaceae bacterium; assembly: GCA_036677145.1. GTDB lineage: Bacteria > Pseudomonadota > Gammaproteobacteria > Steroidobacterales > Steroidobacteraceae > CADEED01. The sequence continues at coordinate 3,178 of JAKFFF010000098.1, read as the reverse complement.
TTCGGCGTATCGCGACAACGCGGCGGTCATGGAAGGGCCGCTCGGCAAGCGCTACTTCCCGAATCCCGAGAACGGCATCTACGGCGCGATCGACGAACCCATCGACATCCTGATGAAGGTGGAGACTCACAACCACCCGACGGCGATCTCGCCGTTTCCGGGCGCGGCGACCGGCTCGGGCGGAGAAATCCGTGACGAAGGCGCGACGGGCCGTGGCGCGAAGCCCAAGGCGGGGCTCACGGGGTTCTCGGTCTCGCATCTGCGGATTCCGGGTTTCGAGCAGCCGTGGGAGACCTCCGCTGTCTCGAAGGCGCTGGGCAAACCCGACCGCATCGTCTCGGCGCTCGACATCATGATCGACGGACCGCTCGGCGGCGCCGCGTTCAACAACGAATTTGGCCGGCCCAACATCTGCGGATATTTCCGCACGTTCGAGCAGGCGGCCGCGGACGATGCGCCGAACCGCACGCGCGGTTATCACAAGCCGATCATGATTGCCGGCGGCCTCGGCAACGTGCGCCGCAATCACGTCGACAAGTGCGAGATTCCCGTCGGCGCTGTCATCGTGGTGCTCGGCGGTCCGGCGATGCTGATAGGCCTCGGCGGCGGCGCCGCCTCGTCGGTCAACAGCGGCGCATCGAGCGCGGACCTGGATTTCGCGTCGGTGCAGCGCGGCAACCCCGAGATCCAGCGGCGCGCGCAGGAAGTGATCGATCGCTGCAGCGCGCGCTGGAGCCAGAATCCGATCCTGCTGATCCACGACGTCGGCGCGGGTGGTTTGTCGAACGCAGTGCCTGAAGCGGTGGCGCACACGGCGGGTCGCGGCGCGGTGATCGATCTCGCGGCGATTCCAAACGATGAGCCCGGCATGTCGCCGATGGAACTGTGGTGCAACGAATCGCAGGAGCGTTACGTGCTCCTGATCGACGCGGCGAAGCTGGAAGACTTCGCGTCGATCGCGCGCCGTGAGCGCTGCCCGTTCGCGGTGCTCGGCAAGATCGACGACACGGGCGTGCTGGTGCTCGAGGACAGGAAGAACGGCACGCGCCCGGTCGACATGCCGCTCGACGTGTTGTTAGGCAAGGCGCCGAAGATGGTGCGCGACGTGAAGAGTGTCGCGCCCGCGCAGGTTGCGCTGGACTCCGCGTCGATAGACCTGCGGGACGCGGCGTATCGATTGCTGAGATTCCCGGCGGTCGCGGACAAGACTTTCCTGATCACGATCGGCGACCGCACCGTCGGCGGAATGATCAGCCGTGACCAGATGGTCGGTCCCTGGCAGGTGCCGGTGGCCGATGTCGCGGTCACGATTTCCGATTACTTCGGTCACACCGGCGAGGCGATGGCGATGGGCGAGCGCACGCCGGTCGCGGTGCTCGATGCGCCGGCGTCCGGGCGGCTCGCGGTTGCCGAATCCCTCACGAACATTCTCGCGGCCGACATCGGTCCGCTGTCTAACGTGAAGCTGTCGGCGAACTGGATGGCCGCATGCGGCGAGCCGGGCGAGGACGCGGCGTTGTACGCGACGGTGCGCACGGTGGGCGAGGAAATCTGCCCCGCGCTCGGTATCGCGATTCCGGTTGGCAAGGATTCCCTGTCGATGAAGACGGTGTGGGGCGAGGGCGCCGCGCGCAAATCCGTCGTCGCGCCGGTGTCGCTGATCGTGTCCGCGTTCGCGCCGGTCGGTGACGTGCGCAAGACCTGGACGCCGCAATTGCGCACGGATCTGGGGCCGACGACTTTGCTGCTGGTCGATCTCGGCGCCGGCGCGAATCGCCTCGGTGGCTCGTCGCTCGCGCAGGTTCACGGCGCGCTCGGGGCGACGCCACCGGATCTCGACGATCCGAAGCTGTTGACGAATCTCGCCGCGGCGCTCGCTGAGTTGCGCGCGCAGGACCTGGTGCTGGCCTATCACGATCGCTCCGACGGCGGCGTGTTCGCGACGCTTACGGAGATGGCGTTCGCGGGCCACTGCGGCCTCGACCTCAAACTACCCGCGGGCGCGAATGGCGCGGCCGGCGCGTTGTTCAGCGAAGAGCTCGGAGTGGTGCTGCAGGTGAAGAGCGCCAGCCTCGATGCGGTGCTCGCGGTGTTCGCGCGCCATGGACTCGGCGAGCTCACGCATGCGCTCGGTTCGACCACGCGCGCGATGCGCGTGCACATCGAGGCGCCGACGGGACGCATCGATGAATCCTGGGAAGACCTGCGCCGCGCCTGGTCGGAGACTTCGTTCCGGTTGCGCGAGATGCGCGACGAACCGGTATGCGCGCGCGAGGAATTCGCGGCGGCCTGCGACACCGGCGCGCCGGGGCTCAATGTCGCACTGACTTTCGATCCGAATGAAAACATCGCGGCGCCTTTCGTGGCGGCGAATATCGGCGGCGCGCGGCCGCGCATCGCCGTGTTGCGCGAGCAGGGCGTGAACAGCCAGATCGAAATGGCCGCGGTGTTCGAGCGCGTGGGCTTCGAGGCGCACGACGTACACATGAGTGACGTGCTCGCCGGTCGGGTGAGGCTCGAGGATTTTCGTGGCCTCGTGGCCTGCGGCGGATTTTCCTACGGCGACACGCTCGGCGCGGGTGAGGGCTGGGCCAAGTCCATCCTGTATCACGCCGGCGCGCGTGCTCAGTTCGAGGAATTTTTCGCGCGCCCCGACACCTTCACGCTGGGCGTGTGCAACGGCTGCCAGATGTTCGCGGCGCTCAAGGAAATCGTGCCCGGGGCGGCGAACTGGCCGCGCTTCGTGCGCAACCGCGGCGAACAGTTCGAAGGCCGCTTCTCACTGGTCGAGCTCGCGCGTTCGCCGTCGATCCTGCTCGCGGGGATGGAGGGCTCGATGTTGCCGATTGCCGTCGCGCACGGCGAAGGCCGCGCCGAGTTCGCGAATGACGCGGCGGCGCAGTCGTTCAGTGCGGGCAACCTGGTGGCCGCGCGTTACGTGAACGGTGACCGTTCCGTCGCGACTACCTACCCTGCGAATCCCAATGGCTCGCCCTTCGGCATCGCGGCGATCACCAACGCGGACGGCCGTGTCACCGTGACCATGCCGCATCCCGAACGCTCGTTCCGCTACGCGCAGAACTCCTGGCGCCCCGACAACGCCGGCGAATACTCCGGCTGGTTCCGGATGTTCGCCAACGCCCGCCGCTGGGTGGGCTGATCCGGTCGGTGCCGGGTG
>JAKFFF010000097.1:0-1511 GCA_036677145.1 Alcaligenaceae bacterium | reverse complement strand
CGTCGCCTTGCCCGGCGTCACGCTGAACTTCGCGACCCATCCCTGCGTGGCGTCACCCGTCAGTTCCTTGCTCACCTCGACGTCGTAGTAACCGAAGGGTTCGAGCGCGCGCCGGATCTGCTGGTCCGCATCGGCATATGCGGCGCGCAGCTGGGCCTGCGAGATGTCGCGCTTCTGGTATTCGACGAGTTCGAGCGTGTCACGCACCGCGTCACGCATTTCCTCGTCGACACCTTCGAGCTGGACATCGACGCGCGCTGGCGCCGCGAGGCACAGGCCATTCAGCAGCGCGATGCTCGCAATGAACGCACGCACACCCGCCGGCAAATCAGAAGATGAACTTGAGCAGCAGAAGGACGACAACGAGCCCGATCAGAAAAATGATTCCGACGGCGCTGCCAAAGAATTTGAGCATGCGACTCTCCGCGAGGACGATGCTGGGAGAGTGCGGTTATTGCTCCGGCCGTACCGTCGGGTGACGCCGATGACCCCGTAAGAGGTGTTCAGCGCGACGGGTGGGAGAAATGGTAGTCGCGAGTGGGATCGAACCACCGACCACCTCCATGTCAAGGAGGTGCTCTACCACTGAGCTACGCGACTGCCGAGAGGGCGCGAAAGATACCGCAGCACGCCCTGCCCGGCAATAAGCCGCTGATTTCCCCGCAATTACCGCCCGTTACACGCGCCCCATGGGGCTCATTTCTTCTTTTGCGTCTTCCGGTCGATCAGATCGATGAGTTTACTGGCCACGGCATTGCCATCCACGGGCGCACCGCCCGCCGGATCTCCCGCGCCGCCGCCCACGCTCGCGACGCTCGAAGCACCCGCGAAACTGCCGGCCGTGAGTCCCGCGAAGGTGAGGCTGTTCTGGCGCACCGACTTCACCACCTGCCCCGGCTGGATCTCGATTTCTTCGATCACCACGTCGTAGTTCCAGCGATCGCCGATCGGCGGCGTGGCATTGAAGCGGACGATGCCAAAGGTCGCACTGCGCGACTGCCCCGGCGGCAGCGAGAACTGGGTGTCGGCGCTGCGCGCGGTGACCAGGCCGATGCCCTTGAAGCTGGTGTCGTGCGTACCCGGACGGCCCCAGGTGAATCCATTGCCGAAATTGTCGAGCGCGGCGCTCGAGGCCGAGCGGTATCCCAGGATCACCGGCTTGTCGCTGATGTTGCGGAAGCGGATGTTGATGGACACCGACTGATGACGCGCACCCGCGTTCATGGCGCTCGACTGCACCTGCATGACTTCCGCGATGAAGGCGCCCGCGTTGAAGCAGCGCGGAGAACCGCCGCAGGGATCCACCGGCTTCACCGGCGCGGCCGCGGCATTCGCGGGCGACGTCTGACCGAGCGACGCGAAATGCAGCGCATGCTCCTGGCCGAGCCGGAAGTTGTCGGCCGTGGTCGCGGTGATTTCACGGATCGCGAGATCCAGCTCGTAGCTGTCGCCGGCCTTCGACTTGCCGGGGTCCCAGCTCAGCTCGAAGCGCGCGTCCGCGCCTTCACCCG
>JAKFFF010000096.1:0-78180 GCA_036677145.1 Alcaligenaceae bacterium | reverse complement strand
GCCGGCGTTTTCCTTTGTGGGGCGCAAGCCCCTGGCCAGGTTCGCGCCCTCTCCCACCGGCCCCCTGCACGCCGGCTCCCTGCTCGCCGCCGTCGGCAGCTATCTCGACGCACGCACGAATGGCGCCGGCTGGCTCGTCCGCATCGAAGACCTCGACACGCCTCGGGTTGTCGCCGGATGCGCCGATCAGATGCTGCGCACACTCGAGGCCTTCGGCTTCGAGTGGGACGGCCCCGTCGTCTATCAGAGCCAACGGCGCGATGCCTACGAGAGCGCACTGCAGGCACTCACCGCCGCGGGCCGGACGTTTCGATGCAGCTGTTCGCGCAAGGATCTCTCCGGCAACGGCGCCGAAGAACCGCACGGATATCCCGGCACCTGCCGATTGGGTCCGACACGGGACGGTCCGACCGCGCTGCGATTCCGGGTCGGCGACGGCCGACTTTGCTTCGACGATCTGTACCTCGGGCTGCAGTGTCATGAGCTGACGCGCTGCGGTGACTTCGTCGTGCGGCGGCGAGACGGGCTCGTGAGTTATCAACTAGCGGTGGTCGTGGACGACGCGTGGCAACAGGTGACCCGGGTAGTTCGAGGCGCGGACCTGCTCGCGAGCACACCCTGGCAAATGGACCTGCAGGACGCGCTCGGTCTGCCGCGGCCTATCTACGGACACCTGCCGCTGCTGCTCGAAACCGACGGCGCCAAACTATCGAAATCCAGGCGAGCCCTGCCGCTCGAACCATCCCTGGCTCCCCAAGCCCTGACTTCGACCCTTACGCATTTGTCGCAGGCCCCACCCCCCGACCTGGCCCACTCTTCTATTAAAGACGTTTGGAAATGGGCAGTTGCGCACTGGAAGCCCCAGCTGCTGGCCGGGGCCACCGAGGCCCGGTTGTCCGCCCCCAGCGACACGAAGCAGAAATAGCGGCGGAAATTGTGGGTTGCGATGCAGTGTACTAAGGTAGTGGCCCACAGGGAGGGTGACGTATGAGCGAACCACGCATCATCAAGAAGTACCCGAATCGCCGTCTCTACGACACGGTGCAGAGCAAGTACATCACGCTCAGCGACATCCGCTCGCTCGTGCTCGAACGCATCGAATTCGTGGTCATCGACAAGAAGTCGCAGGAAGACATCACGCGCAGCATCCTGCTGCAGGTGATCGCCGAGCAGGAACACGGCGTGGATCCGGTGATGAGCCGCGACTTCCTCGCGCAGGTCATCCGCTCCTACGGCGGCACATTGCAAGGCGTGCTTTCTAGCTACCTCGAACAGAGCATGAAGCTGTTCAATTCGCAGCAGCGCGAACTGCGCGACAAGGTGAAGGCCGTGGTCGGCATGGACCCGGTGGAAACCGTCGCGGGCGTCGCGCAGCGCAACTACCAGCGGTGGCGTTCCGTGCAGGATGAAATCTTCCGCACGCTCATGAATGCGGCGGGACGTCGCGACGGTGAAGAGAAGCCGACCGACACTGCGAGCCACCAGTAGTTTTCAGTGCGATTCGAGGCCCCGCGTTCCGCTGGAGCGCGGGGCTTCTTCACATCTGGAGGGATCGAACATGGCGCTCTGTCCGCAATGCGACGACTCTGTGCTGGTGCACACGATGCTCACCGAAAACCTCGCCGCCTACAGCTGCGGGAAATGCTTCGGAACTCTCGTGAGCCTGGTCGCCTATCGCGCCTGGCGCGATCACGCGGCGCACGGCGCGCTGGCGAACAGCGTACCGGCCGTGATGGATACCGATCCGCCCGATTCCACGGGCGCCAAGAAGTGTCCCAAGTGCCGCTCGCTGATGAGCAAATACCGGATCAGCAGCGAAAAGACCAACCGCCTCGACTACTGCCCGCACTGCGAGGAAGTCTGGCTCGATGAGGGCGAGTGGCAGCTGGTCGAGGGCCTGGTGAACGCCGGCGAACTCACGCGCGTGTTCACGCAGGCGTGGCAGTACGCGGTGCGCGCCGGCTTGAGCCAGGCCATGGAAGAGCAACGGTTGCGCGAGTTGTTAGGCGCGGACTACGAACGCGTCGCCGAGTTCGCCGAGTGGCTGCAGAAGCAGGATGCGAAGCAGGAAATCCTCGCGAGATTGGCGCAAAGAAAAAGAGCCAGCTGAAGTTGAGTCAAGTTCTGGGACAGATCCCGGGGGCCGAAAATGAAAACGCCCGGCGATGCCGGGCGTTTTCATGAACGTTAGCGCTATTTCTAGTTAGACGCGGGCACGTCCCGCATCGACAGGCGCACGCGACCCTGGCGGTCGACTTCGAGCACCTTCACGCGCACGTTGTCACCTTCCTTGAGTTTGTCCGCCACGCGCTCGACGCGCTCCTCGCTGATCTGCGAGATATGCACGAGACCGTCGCGGCCCGGCAGGATCGTGACGAATGCGCCGAAGTCCATGAGGCGGACGACCTTGCCTTCGTACACGCGGCCGACTTCGACATCGGCCGTGATCAACTCGATGCGCGACAGGGCTTCACGGCCCGCGGCGCCAGAGACGCTGGCGATCTTGACCGTGCCGTCGTTCTCGATGTCGATCGTAGTGCCGGTTTCTTCGGTGATCTGGCGGATGACCGCGCCACCCTTGCCGATGACGTCGCGAATCTTCTCCGGGTCGATCTTGATCGTGATGATCGACGGCGCCCACTCGGACATCTTGTCGCGCGTGGAGGAAATGACCTTGTTCATCTCGCCGAGGATGTGCAGGCGGCCGGCCTTCGCCTGCGCCAGCGCGACCTTCATGATCTCGGGCGAAATGCCCTCGACCTTGATGTCCATCTGCAGGGCGGTAACGCCGTCTTTCGAACCGGCGACCTTGAAGTCCATGTCGCCCAGGTGATCTTCGTCACCCAGGATGTCGGTGAGAACCTTGAAGCGCTCGCCTTCGAGCACGAGGCCCATCGCGACACCGGCCACCGGTGCCTTGATCGGCACGCCCGCGTCCATCAGGGACAACGAGGCGCCGCACACCGAAGCCATCGACGACGAACCGTTCGACTCGAGAATTTCCGAGACGATGCGGATGACGTACGGGAATTTCTCCATGTCCGGCATCATCGCCGCGATGCCGCGGCGGGCCAGGTTGCCGTGGCCGATTTCGCGGCGCTTCGGCGAGCCCATCATTCCCGTCTCACCGACGGAGAACGGAGGGAAGTTGTAATGGAACATGAACGGCTCGCGGCGTTCGCCTTCGAGCGCGTCGATGATCTGCGCATCGCGGCCAGTGCCGAGCGTCGTCACCACGAGCGACTGCGTCTCACCGCGCGTGAACAGCGCCGAACCGTGAGTACGCGGCAGCACGCCGACCTTCACGGTGATCGGACGCACGGTAACCGCGTCGCGGCCGTCGATACGCGGCTCACCATTGAGGATGCGCTGACGGACGATGTTGCTTTCGAGCTTGAACAATGAGTCGTCGACGTTGTCGGCGGTGAACTTGGCTGCATCACCTTCCGACAGCGCGGCGATCACGGCGGCCTTGATCTCCTTGACCTTGGCAGTGCGATCCTGCTTCTCGGTGATCAGGTAGGCATCCGACAACGCCTTCTGGGCACTGGCGGCAACGGCGGCATCGAGTTCGGCGCTGGCGGCGTTCGGCTTCCAGTCCCACTTCGGCTTGCCGACAGCGGCAACCATCTCGTTGATGGTCTTGATGGCGATCTGCATCTGCTCGTGACCGAACACAACGGCGCCGAGCATCACTTCTTCGGAAAGGCCCGAGGCTTCCGATTCGACCATGAGCACCGACTTCTGAGTGCCCGCGACCACCAGGTGCAGCTGTGACTCCTTGAGACCTTTCTGCGTCGGATTCAGAACGTACTGGCCATTCTGATAACCGACGCGCGCGGCGCCGATAGGGCCCGCGAACGGAACACCCGCGAGCGACAGCGCGGCGGAAGCGCCGATCAGCGCGGGGATGTCCGCGTCGATATCCGGATCCATCGACACGACGAGCGCGACGACCTGCACTTCATTGAAGAAACCATCCGGGAACAGCGGGCGGATCGGGCGATCGATGAGGCGCGACGTGAGCGTCTCTTTTTCAGTGGGACGGCCTTCACGCTTGAAGAAGCCGCCGGGGATACGGCCCGCGGCGTAGGTCTTCTCGACGTAGTTGACGGTCAGCGGGAAGAAGTCCTTGCCCGGCACGGCCTTCTTGGCGGCGACGGCGGTGACCAGCACCACGGTGTCGCCCATCGATACGACCACCGAGGCGGACGCCTGGCGGGCGACCTCGCCCGTTTCGATGGTTACGGAGTGTTGTCCATACTGAAAAGATTTCTTTAACGCGGCCACGCTTCGTTCCTTAACGGGGCAACCCGCCCCGAGTACGTAGATTGATCTTGAGAAAAACGAAAAAGGCCGCGCTGGTGCGCGGCCTTGAGTTCTGCGGTGTTAGCGCCGGAGTCCCAGGCGCTCGACGACCTCCTGATACTTGGCAGGCTTCGTCGCCTTCAGGTAGTCGAGGAGTTTGCGGCGCTGGTTCACGAGCTTCACGAGCCCGCGGCGCGATGCATGGTCGCGCTTGTGCGCGCCGAAGTGATCACCGAGTCCATTGATGCGCTCGGAGAGCAACGCGATCTGGACTTCCGGCGAGCCGGTGTCATTGGCTGCGCGCTGGAATTGCGCGACGACGCCGGTCTTTTTTTCAGTGGCAAGAGACATCAGGTTGGATTCCTCAAAACGTAAAATTTGCCTGTTTTTGCGGGCGCGAATTCTACCGAAAAGGTTTCCGGAAGCATAGGCTTACGAATTCGATTGGGGCGTCATCAAAAGGCGCCGCGGCTGCATCCGGCCATCGGGCTGAACCTCACCGATGCCGAGGAAATCGCGCTGGGGGCCATACAGACGCACTCGGCTCCCGATTCTTGTCGCATTGCCGGCTCCGTGGGCGGATTGCCCATGCCGGAGTTGCAGCACCCCGGCCGGGTCGAACGATACGGCCTCCAGATGCCCGAGCGCGGCGTCCGGCTTCAGGAACCACTCTGGCAGCGGCCCGGAAGGGCTCCCGGCAAGCGCCTCCTCCAGGGTCACCATGGGCATGCCACGGAACGGCTCCACCCAGGTTCGGCGCAGACGCGTCAGGTGCCCACAGGTGCCGAGCCGGCGCGCCAGGTCCTCCCCGAGCACCCGGATGTAGGTTCCCTTGGTGCAGTCGCAGGCCAGGTCGAGCGCATCCGGCCGCATCGCGACCAGCTCGAAACGGCGGATTTCGATCGTGCGCGCGGCACGTTCGACTTCCTTGCCCTCGCGCGCCAGCTCGTACAGCGGACGTCCGTCGCGCTTGAGCGCCGAATACATCGGCGGCACCTGCTGTTGAACACCCCTGAACGCAGCGATGGCGGTTTCAACGGCGGCCGCGTCGAGGGCCGGAACCGGTTGCGTTTCGACTTCGCGCCCTTCGGCATCGCCGGTGTCGGTGCGACGCCCCAGCGTCAGCGTGAATTCGTACGATTTCGCGCCACTCTCGATTTCCGCGATCACTTTCGTGGCTTCATCCAGGCACAACGGCAACATGCCCGTTGCCATCGGATCCAGGGTGCCCACGTGCCCCGCGCTCGCGGCGCGCCACGCCTTGCGCACGCGCTGCAGCGCGCCGTTCGACGTCAAGCCCGCGGGCTTGTCGAGCAGGATGATGCCGGTCGGCACGGGCGCCGGTCAGTCGTTTCTATGGTCGGACTTCACCGCGCCATCGATGAGGCGCGTGAGTTTGTCGGCCCGTTCGATCTGCGTGTCGTAGATGAACTCGAGCCTCGGCGCGTGACGCAACTGCAGCGCCCGTCCAATCTCGCCGCGCAGGAATCCGGCGGCGCGATTCAGGCCTTCGCCAACCGCCTCCGGCGCATTCTTGTCGCCGAAGGGCACGAACCAGACGCGGGCGGCCGACATGTCCGGCGCGACGCTGACCGCGGTGAAGGTCACGTTGCCGACGCGCGGATCCCGCACTTCGCGCGACACCAGCGTGGACAGCACGCGTTGCATTTCGCCTTCGATGCGGGCGAGGCGCTGCGATTTTTCACTCATGGACGCTCCTGGTCATGCAACGCGGCGTCATTGGATGCTGCGCGCCACCTCGACACGGGCGTAACACTCGATCTGGTCGCCGACGCGTACGTCCTGGTAGTTCTTCACGCCGATGCCGCACTCGGTACCGGCGCGTACTTCGTTGGCGTCGTCCTTGAACCGCCGCAGCGATTCGAGCGCTCCTTCGAAGATCACCACGCTGTCGCGCAGCACACGGATCGGGTTGTTGCGCTTGACCGAGCCTTCGGTCACGAGGCAGCCGGCAACGACACCGAACTTGCTCGAGCGGAACACTTCGCGGACCTGCGCGGTGCCGACGATGGTTTCCTTGATCTCGGGCGCGAGCAGTCCGCTCATCAGCTGCTTCACGTAGTCGATGGCTTCGTAAATGATGCTGAAGTACTGCGGCTCGAGGCCCGCATCCTTCATGGCATCGCGGGCCGCGCCATCCGCGCGCACGTTGAAGCCGATGATGCGCGCCTGCGAAGCGGCGGCCAGCTGCACGTCGGAAATCGTGATGCCGCCCACGCCGCTGGCGATGATCTTCACCGCCACTTCTTCGGTCGACAGCTTGTTCAACGCATCGCGCAAGGCTTCCGCGCTGCCCTGGACGTCGGTCTTGAGCAGGATGGCGATGCTGCCGATCTTCTGCTCTTCCAGCTGGCCCATCACGTCCTGCATCTTCGAGGCCTGCTTCGCGAGCTTGACGTCGCGGAACTTGCCCTGGCGATACAGCGCCACTTCACGCGCCTTGCGCTCGTTCTCGACCGCGAGGATTTCATCGCCGGCGTTCGGGGTGCCCTGCAGACCCAGTACCTGTACGGGCATGGAAGGCGCCGCGCTGGTTACCGGCTTGCCGTTCTCGTCGAACATGGCGCGCACGCGGCCGAACTCCTGACCCGCGATGATCGGGTCTCCGAGTTTGAGCGTGCCCTTCTTCACCAGCACCGTGGCGACGGCGCCGCGGCCCTTCTCGATCGAAGCTTCGATCACGAAGCCGGTGGCGAGACCATCCGCGGCGGCGGTCAATTCGAGCACTTCCGACTGCAACAGAATGGCGTCGAGCAATTGGTCGATGCCCTGGCCGGTTTTCGCCGACACCTGCACGAACATGTTGCTGCCGCCCCATTCTTCGGCGATGACTTCATGCTTCGACAGTTCGGTGCGCACACGATCCGGATCCGCGTCGCCCTTGTCGATCTTGTTCACCGCGACGACGATCGGGACACCCGCCGCCTTCGCGTGCTGAATGGCTTCGATGGTCTGCGGCATGACGCCGTCGTCGGCCGCGACCACGAGCACCACCACGTCGGTGGCCTTGGCGCCGCGCGCGCGCATCGCGGTGAAGGCCGCGTGGCCGGGCGTGTCGAGGAAGGTGATGACGCCCTTCGGCGTCTCCACGTGATACGCGCCGATGTGCTGCGTGATGCCGCCCGCTTCACCCGCGGCAACTTTTGCCTTGCGGATGTAGTCGAGCAGCGAGGTCTTGCCATGGTCGACGTGACCCATGACGGTGACGACCGGCGGACGCGACGTTTCCGTTTCGGGAGCGCTCTCGCCCTGCAGATCTTCTTCGACCTGGTCGCCTTTGAGTACTTTCGCGACGTGGCCCATTTCTTCGACGACCAACGTCGCCGTGTCGCGATCGATCGGCTGATTGATCGTCGCCATCACGCCCATGTTGAGCATGGTGCGGATGACTTCGGTTGCCTTGACGGCCATCTTCTGCGCTATTTCCTGCGGCGTGATGGTTTCGCCGATGGTCACTTCGCGCTTGATCGGCGCGGTGGGCATCTCGAACGCATGGCGCGATTCGACACTCACGCTGCCGCTGCCGGTGCGCTCCTTGACGCGCTTTTTCTTCTTGTTGCGGGCGCTCGCGCCGCTGGCCACGTGCAGCTCCTGGCGACCGTAACGCGTGTCCTTCGCAGGATCGACGACCGGCGCCACCGGCGCCTTCTCGGGCTTGTGACGCTGCTCCGGGCGCGGCGTGGTCTGCGCGACCACTTCGGCCGCGGCGCGCCGCTGCGCATCCTGTTCCTGGCGCGCGCGAGCTTCTTCCTGCGCGCGGCGCTGTTCTTCCGCCTGCTTCTTGCGCGAGGCCTCGTCTTCGATGCGGCGGCGGTTCTCCGCCTCCATGCGCTCGCTTTCCTTGCGCGCGGCTTCCTGGCGCTCGCGTTCGGCGACCTCGGCGGCTTCCTGTTCCTTGCGCTTGAGCTCGGCTTCGTCCTGGTGCTGCTTGTTCTGCTCTTCCAGGACATCGCGCTTGATGTAGGTCTTCTTGTGGCGAACCTCGACGTTCACCGTGCGCGCGCGTCCCTGCGTGCTCGCCTGCTTGAGCTCGCTCTGCGTCTTGCGCGCGAGCGTGATCTTGCGCGGCGCGGATACGCCGACCTGGCTCTTGCTGGTGGGCTCGGAGGCGCCGTGAGCGCGGCGCAGGTGCGTCAGCAGCTCGAGCTTGGCCTCGTCGCTGATGAGCGCCAGCGGTCCTTCAACCTGAATTCCAGCGGATTCGAGCTGCACGAGCAGCCGATCCACCGGAACCTTCAGGACTTCCGCAAATTGTGCAACGGTGACGTCTGACATTCAGTCTCCTCAGGCGCGCCCGGCTTCGAACCAGATTTCGCGGGCCTTCATGATGAGTTTGCCGGCCTCTTCGGACGTCAAACCCTCGATGTCCAGCAGATCGTCGACCGCCTGGTCGGCGAGATCCTCACGCGTGCGCACGCCGCGACGCGCCAACGCGAGCGCGAGATCGGGCTTCATGCCCTCGAGCAGCAGCAGATCGTCGGCAGGCATGCCCGACTCCAGAGTTTCCTCGCTCGCGATCGCCTGCGTGAGCAGCACGTCGCGGGCGCGATTGCGCAATTCCTTGACCATCTCGTCGTCGAACTCTTCGATGCTCGCGAGTTCGGACTGCGGTAGATAGGCCACTTCTTCCACGGTCGAGAAGCCTTCCTGGACCAGGATGGTCGCGACGTTTTCATCGACGTCGAGTTGCTTCATGAAGGCTTCGACCAGGCCCTTGGCCTCGGTCTCGCTCTTCGCTTCGGCGTCCGACTCGGTCATGACGTTGAGATCCCAGCCGGTGAGCTGGCTCGCGAGGCGGATGTTCTGGCCGCCGCGGCCGATGGCCTGCGACAGTTTGTCCTCGGCCACCGCGATATCCATGCTGTGCGAGTCTTCGTCGACCACGATCGACAGCACTTCGGCCGGCGACATCGAGTTGATGACGAACTGCGCGGCGTTGTCGTCGTGCGGAATGATATCGACGCGTTCGCCGGCGATTTCGTTCGACACGGCCTGCACGCGCGAACCGCGCATGCCGACACACGCGCCGACCGGATCGACGCGCGGCTCGAGGCTCTTGACCGCGATCTTGGCGCGCACGCCCGGGTCGCGAGCCGCGCCCAGGATCTGGATGAGTCCCTGCCCGACTTCCGGCACTTCGAGCTTGAACAGCTCGATGAGGAATGCGCGGTCGGTACGCGAGAGGAACAGCAGCGGGCCGCGCTGCGTTTCGGTCGCGCTCTTGACCTCTTTCAGGAGAGCCTTGATGCGGTCCTGGCTCTTCACGATCTCGCGCGGAATCATGTCGGTGCGCGGCACGAAACCTTCGGCGTTGCCGCCGAGGTCGACATAGATGCCATTGCGATCGACGCGCTTGACCACGCCCGACACGAGCTGACCGACGCGATCCTTGTACGCCTCGACCACCTGCGAACGCTCGGCTTCGCGCACTTTCTGCACGATGACCTGCTTGGCCTGCTGGGCCGCGATGCGGCCGAAGGCCACCGATTCCATCGGCTCCTCTACGTAACCGCCCACTTCCGCGGACTTGTCGACGTCGAGCGCATCCTCGAGGCGCAGCTCACGCGGCGGCACTTCCATTTCGCGGGAGTCGTCGGCGAACACCTTCCAGCGTCGGAAAGTGTCGTAGTCGCCGGTCTTGCGATTGATGGAGACGCGCACGTCCCATTCTTCGCCGTGTTTCTTGCGGGTAGCCGAGGCCAACGCCGCCTCGAGGGCGCCGAAGATGATTTCCTTGTCGACGCTCTTCTCGTTGGAAACGGCGTCAACTACCAACAGGATTTCTTTGTTCATCAAATGGCCCTCCGGCCAAAACGCGGAGCCTTCGGCTCCTGATCAAACGGCATTCGAAACGAACGCCGTACATTCAGTTTAAGAATACTAACTACCGTCACAGCGGGGCCAACCGGGCCCTGCTGATCTCCGCGAGCTTTATGCTCACGGAGAAGTTGTCCACATCGAGCTCGATGCTGTCGCCGTTCGCACTGCGCAGCATCCCCGTATATCGCTTGCGTCCGTCCCGTGCGACCGCCAACTCCACCTTCACGCGGCTGTCCACGAATTGCGCGAAGTGTTCCGGCGTCCGCAGGATGCGATCGAGACCCGGCGACGACACTTCGAGCTGATACGCGCCAGGAATCGGATCGTCCGCATCCAGCAGCTCCGACACCACGTGGCTGACTTCCGCGCAGTCATCGACATCGATGCCCTCGGCATGATCGATGTAGATACGCAGCGTTCCACCACCCGGGCCCGGCACGAACTCGATTTCGACGAGTTCGAATCCAAGCTCGGCCAAAACCGGTTCAAATCGGGCGATGAGACGGTCATGTAAAGCCGTATCCACTCGCCCCTCCAACAAAAAAGGGCCCTGCAGGCCCCCCAAACGTGCCGACGTCCCTAAATAACGTCGGTCCAAAAAAACAAAAGCCCCAATGGGGCCTACTTCTTCGCTCAGGGGGTCCCGCGGACCAGTCCGCCCCCACCCATCGAGGGCGCGGATTGTACGGCACAGAAACGAGCGTTGACAGACCATGAGTGACTCAAGTACCTTGCGTTCCCAAGGTAGCTGTTTAAACCATGGACATCAGTGAAAAACTCGCGCCGATCCGCAAGGGCCTGCTCGAATTCGTGATCCTCAAGATCGTGGCCGGCGACAAGGTCTATGTCGCCGACATGCTCAAGTTGCTGGGGCCCACTGAATTCGCGACGCAGGAAGGCACGTTGTACCCCCTCCTCTCGAAGCTGCGCCGCGAAGAGCTGGTCGACTACGAGTGGCAGGAGTCCGACGCGGGCCCGCCACGCAAGTACTACAAGCTCACGCCCAAGGGGCGTACGCAACTGTCGACGCTCAATGATTACTGGAAAGACCTCAACCGCACTCTCGCCGATTTTGGGAATTAAGCCATGCAAAAAGTGGTCAGCATCAGCCTCAATGGAAACTCCTATCAACTCGAAGAGCCGGGCTTTGATCAGCTGCGGGCTTATCTCGAACGCGCCGAATCGCGCCTGAAGGAAAGCCCGGATCGCGCCGAAGTCATGGCCGATCTCGAGCAGGCCATCAGCGAGAAATGCCGCGCCACGCTCGGTCCGCACAAGACCGTCGTGAACACCCACGAGGTGGAACGCATCATTACCGAGATGGGTCCGGTCGAGTCCGCCGATGAAAAGGCCGCCTCATCGGCCGAAGGTGAAAGCAGCGGCGCGGACGCATCGTCATTCACTCCGCCCCCGCGCAAGCGTCTGTTTCAGATCCGCGAGGGCGCCGTGTGGACCGGCGTCTGCAACGGCATCGCCGCGTACCTGAACGTCGACGTCACCTGGGTGCGCGTCGCGTTCGTACTGCTGACGATCTTCAGCTCCGGCCTCTGGCTGGTCGTGTACTTCGTGCTGATGTTCATCGTGCCAGTCGCGACGACGGCCGAAGATCGCGCCGCGGCCTTCGGGATGCCCTTCAACACCGAAGAACTCATCAACCGCGCAAAAAAAAACTTTGAAGAGTTCGGCAGGCAGTTCCGCTGGCGGCGCGAATGGCGCCGCCAGCAGCGGCACCTGAACCGGCAGTTTCGCGGTATGAACGAGCAGATGCGCGCCACGACGGCCCAGATGGCGCAGCAGGTTCCGCCGATCGGCAGTGGCGTCATGGCCCTGTTGCTGCCCATCGCCGCGGCCGTCGGCGCGCTGCTGTTCGTGGGATGGATCCTCGCGACATTTTCACTGCTCACGCAGCACTCGATATTCGGCTGGTATCTGCCGCACGGCATTCCGCTGTGGGTCGGCCTGGTGGCGCTGGCGGCTATCTACTTCATCGTGTCCGCGCCGCTCAAGTTCGTGCGCCACCGGAGCAACGGCTATCACGCCGGCTGGGGCGCGCTGCATGGCCTCATCTGGCTCGCCGGCACAGTGTTGCTGCTCTGGGGTGCCTACCACCTCTTCCCCGGCGTGCGCGAAGTGCTCGACCAGCTCATGTGGGCCGCGAATCTCACGGTCAACAACATCTCGGAGACCATTGCTTGAACGACATCGCCGCGACGCCTCTCGAAACCGTCATCGTCGAAACGGCTCCCGACGCGAAGTATTCGATCATCTGGATGCATGGCCTCGGCGCCGACGGACACGACTTCGAACCACTGGTGCCCGAGCTCGTGAGTGCCGACACGCCCGCGCTGCGCTTCATCTTTCCGCACGCGCCCGTGCGCCCGGTAACGATCAACAACGGTTACCAGATGCGCGCCTGGTACGACCTCATCGGTATCGACCGGCGCGCGCGCGAGGATGGCACGGGCATCGCCGCGTCAGCCGCCCAGATCGGCGCGCTGATCCGCGCGGAAAATGCGCGCGGCATCGCGACGAATCGGATCGTGCTGGCTGGATTTTCGCAGGGCGGCGCGATGGCGCTGCATATCGCGACGCGCCATCCCGAAAAACTCGCCGGCGTCATCGCCCTCTCCTGCTACCTGCCGTTGGCGCGCGAGTTCGCGACGGACCGCAGCGCGGCGAATTTCACCACGCCTGTCTACATGGCGCATGGCACCCAGGATCCGGTCGTACCGTTCGCGCTCGGCGACGAGACGCGGCGAATTCTCGAAGGCACCGGATATCGCGTCGAATGGCACGCCTACCCGATGCCGCATTCGCTGTGCGAACAGGAGGTCGCGGACCTGCGGACCTTCCTGGCGCGGGTGTTCGGCCAGCCGGCGCGGGCAAACTAACTACATTCTCGCGACGAGTTGCCGCGCGGATTTCGCCTGGCGCACATCACCCGGCAGCGGAGATGCCCCGAGGATGTCGATGGCGCGGCTGAGTGCGGCGAGCGCCTCCTGGCTGGCGTTCGCGGCGAGTCGTCCTCGCGCCAGCCAGTATGCCGCCTGGCCCGCGCTGCGATTCGTGGCGTCGTAATCCAGCCAATACGCGTTCGCGGCGGCAAACGCTTGGTTGGCCGCTTCGATCTTCCCCTGCGCCAGCAACGCCCGGCCGAGATTCATCGCAATGTCGGCGCGTAACGGCGTCATGCCGAGGAACATCCTGGCCGCCGATTCTTCAGCCTGTCGGAACGAATTTTCCGCGTCCGCGGCCTGGCCCAGCCCCAGGCGCGCGATGCCGATACCAAGCAGCGCTTCGGCACACATCATGGGATTAGGGTGGGACTTCTCCGCACTCCCGAGCGCCATACGAAAAGCTTTTTCACTCTCGGCCCATTGCGACTGGAGTTGGCGAGTGAGTCCAACCGGATTCCAGGCAAGGGCGCGGCCGTCATTGCTGCCTTCCCTGACGAGCGGAAGCGCAGCCTGCAATGCGCGATCGGCCTCGGCGAAGCGTCCGCTCAGCGCGAGTGCGGATCCATAGCTGGACTGCGCTATCAGGAGCCACGAACCTTTTCCGGTGTCGTATTGTTTCTCCAGCTCGATTGCCTGTTGCAGCAAGCGGAGCGCCTCCGGCACCTTGGTGGCCTCGAGCGCGGACCGGCCGAAATTGGTGAGCGCCCTTGCTTGCAGCAGACCAGGCTCCTTTCCCTCGTACGCCGCTCGTCTCGTGACGAGCAGCCCCTTGAAATCTCCCAGTCGTGACTGTGCCCGCGCCAATTCGGAAAACCAGGTGTACCTCAACGGGTTCTTCGGCCCATAGAGCTGCGCCGCCAATTCATTGGCCGCATTGAAGTGCGCAATGGCCGCCTGCGGCTCGCCCATCGCGAGAAGCACACTCCCGTATCGGCCCTCCGCCTGGACCAGCAGTGCGCCGCGTTCTCCGGGCGACGACAGTGCCTGGGCATCCCGCAGAACCCGCTCGGCCATTGTTCGCGCCTCGTCGAGCCGCTTGGCGTCCTGCAGGAAGTTGGTGAGATGAGCGCGGCTCGAAATGGTTTCTGCATGCGCAGGCCCCAGCGCCGCGGTCACGGCGGCGATGGCTTCTTCAGAAAGCGCGATCGCGGCTGCGTCATTGCCGTCGTCCGATTCAACGTATGCGAGCGCGATCAGCACTTCCTTCAGCGTGCGACCGGTCCTTGGCTGGTACTTGCGCAGGTCCGGAAGCGCCTGTGCGGCGTGGGTACGCACCCGCGCCAACTCTCCTTGCTCGGAGGCAATCACCGCCAGTCGCCCGCGCGCTTCGGCAATCAACGCCTCGTCCCGGGGTTGCAGGCGTTCGGCCATCTCGACGGCCTTGGCGGTCGTCGTGTACGCCTTGTCGGTCTGACCAAGATTCAATTGGCTTTCGCCGACCAGCGTCAGTAGTTCGACGGCATTCTCAGGTTGTGCATCCAGCTCGCCGTCGATGCGTTGCCGCGCGAGATCCAACATGTCGACCGCAGTCATGGACTCCTTGCCGGTGTAGAAGGGATCGGCCGAACGGAAGATCGAAGCGATGAGGTCCTTGGATTCCTCCGCGCGCAGCCGCTCGGCGCGCGCCACCTGAAGCTGCCACAGCGACGCTGCGAGGCCGGCTCCCAGCGCGATCACCACCGCAACGGCCGCGCCGACTGCGAGACGATTGCGCTGGGCGAATTTTCCCAGTCGATACCAGGCCGAATCGGCGCGCGCGAGAACCGGCTCGCCCTGCAGGTAGTGCTGGACGTCATCCGCCATCGCCGCGACGGTTGCGTATCTATCCTCGGGGCGTTTCTTGAGCGCCTTCTGGACGATGTTTTCGAGGTCGCCGGAAAGTTCGCGTCGCAGCTTCGCGACCGGCGTCGAGCGCTTGCCCGCCACGGATTCGCGATCTGATTGATCCAGCACGCGCACGAGTCGTTGCGGCTCTTGATTGAGCACGGCATGTTCCCATTGCGTACGGTCGCCATCTGCCTTGTAGGGAAGCTGTCCAGTCAGCAGCACGTACAGCAGGACCCCGAGCGAATACACATCAGCCGCGGTGGTGATTTCCTGACCAAGCACCTGCTCAGGCGCGGCGAACTCGGGCGTGAATATCCGGCCGGTCAGGCGCGTGAGGTCGGATCTCGGCTCATTCTTGTCGGGCTCGTAGAAATTCGCGATACCGAAGTCGAGCAGCTTGGTCACTCCGTCCGAAGTCAGCAGCACGTTGCCGGGCTTGATGTCACGGTGGACGACGAGACTCGAATGCGCGTGCGCCACCGCGGCGCACAATCGCAGGAAGAAGCCGAGGCGAGTGCTGATGTCGTGCTTGCTCTCATCGCAGGCGACGTCGATCGGGCGGCCGACGACGTACTCGAGCACTAGATAGACAACGCCCTCGTGAATGCCGGCATCCAGCAGGCGCGCGATATTTGCGTGCGCCAGTCGCCCGAGCACGCGGGCTTCGCGCAGGAAGCGCTCGCGTAATGCGCCGCCCGCGAAATACGGGTGCAGCGTCTTGATCGCGACCTGGCCTTCGTAGAGTCCGTCATCGCGACTCGCCAGCCACACTTCGCCCATGCCGCCTTCGCCGAGCAGCCGGATGATCCGGTATGGACCGAGGCGCGAATCAGGGTGCAAGGCGCCGTCTGAAGCAGCGGCAATCCCCGGCTCCATGAAACCCTTCCCCACGGCGTCTTCATGCGTGAGCAGGTCCATGACGAGCGCGTGCAAGTCCGGCCTGGAATGCGCCAGCGAATGCAACGCTTCGGCACGCTCCGCGCTCGACTTGTCGAGCAGGCGGTCGATCTGTGCCAGCGCATCGCGCTGCAGCTCCTCGTTCCGGATCGAACTACTCATTTTCCTGCCTCGTTCACGAGTTGATGCCGGAGAAACAAGCGGGCCTTCGTCCAGTCGCGCTTCACCGTGGCCGGCGAAATGCCGAGGAAGCGAGCGATCTCCTCGATCTCCATTCCGCCGAAGTAGCGCATCTCCACGACGCGATGCGCGCGCTCGTCCACGCGTTGCAGCGAGCCGAGCACGGAGTTGAGTGTGTCGAAGTCGAAGCCACCGGTTTCCCGGTCTTCGACCGCGGTGTTCAGCGTGACCTTGACCTGATCGCCGCCGCGCCGGTCACTGCCGCGCGAGCGCAGGTAGTCGATGATCACGCTGCGCATCACGGACGATGCGTAGGCGAGGAACGTGCCACGGCCGTCGCCCGGCAACGACTCCTGCCGGGAAATCCGTAGATAGACCTCGTTGACCAGGGACGAGGGATCGATGAGCGTCATCGGCGCATTGCGGCGCAGGTGCGCCTTGGCGACGATTTCCAGTTCGCGGTACACGCACGCGTAGAAACGCTCGAGCGCCGCCTTGTCGCCGCGGCGCGCCTGGTCCAGCAGCTGGGTGACCTCTCCCATTCGCCTTCCTCTGCGGGAAATTGGCCGAAATAAGCGTGGCAAATGATAGTGAGTTGTCGGCCCGGCAGCGAAACATTGCGCCCCCGACGTTTGCAATATGTCGATTTTGTCCGCCCGCCGCCGCGCGCGGCGCAACACTAAGGGCGGTTGAGTTCGTAGAGGCTGATATTCACCGTCGCAGCCACGTTCAGCGATTCGATCGCCCCCGTACCCGGGATGGTGAAGGCCTGCGCGCGCAGCGCACTCATTTGTGCACGTGGCAGGCCGCGCGCCTCATTGCCGAAGATGAAGCAATCGAAATCCCTGAACGCCGGGGACGAAATCACTTGTCCGCCGAGATCCAGGCAGGCGATGCGCGCATGGCGATCCGCCAGTGCCTCGATCGGGACATCCAGCTCCACCGGGACGTGAAAAATGGCGCCCATGCTGGCGCGCACCACTTTGCCGTTGTGAACGTCCACGCTGTCGGGACTCAGGAGACAACGGAAATTCCCGAACCACGCCAGGGTGCGCAGGATGGTGCCGAGGTTTCCGGGATCCTGGATCTCGTGCAGATAGACCGCGCGCTCGCCCGTCCGCGGCGCGGCCGCCGTCAACAGCGGCACGACCGCGGCGATGCCCTGCGGCGAACGGGTCTCGCTGATCTGCGCCATCTGCTTCGACTGGATGACGTGGATGGGCAGCTTGCTCGACCAGTGCGCGTAGTCGCGCGTCACGTAGATCTCGCTTTCGCGCAGCCGGGGTACTTTCGCCGCGGCCTTCTCCAGTTCCTGTACGAGATGTTCGCCCTCGATGACGAAATGTCCGAGCTCCTCGCGAAACTTCTTCTGGTGCAGTTTCTTGATGTCTTCGTGTTTCATGCCATCGCCCGTGCGACCGCTTCGGCCACCTTGATGCCATCGACGCCCGCGGACAGGATGCCACCCGCGTATCCCGCGCCTTCTCCGCAGGGGTACAGGCCTCGAGTGTTGAGGCTTTGCAGTGAATCCGCATCGCGCGTGATGCGCACCGGTGACGAGGTGCGGCTCTCGACCCCGGTGAGTATGGCGTCGTCGCGATCGAAACCGTCGATCTGTTTGCCGAACATCGGCAGCGCTTCCCGGATCGCGTCGATGGCATAAGCAGGAAGCGACTCAGCGAGGTCGCCCAGCTTGACGCCCGGCTTGTACGACGGCTCCACCTCGCCTAACTGCTGCGACGGCGCACCCCGCAGGAAGTCACCGACCAATTGACCCGGCGCGCAGTAGTCACTGCCTCCGAGCTCGAATGCCTTCGACTCCAGAGCTTCCTGCAGGCTGATCCCCGCGAGCGGGCCTCCCGGGAAATCCTTGGCCGGCTCGATTCCGACCACGATGCCAGCGTTGGCATTGCGTTCGTTACGCGAGTACTGGCTCATCCCATTCGTGACGACCCGACGAGGTTCGGACGTCGCCGCCACCACGGTGCCGCCGGGGCACATGCAAAAGCTGTAGACCGCGCGGCCATTGCTCGCGTGATGCACCAGCTTGTAGTCGGCGGCGCCGAGCTCGGGATGGCCCGCGAACCGGCCGAAGCGCGCCTTGTCGATCAACGACTGTGGATGCTCGATGCGAAAACCGATCGCGAACGGTTTCGCTTCCAGGTAGACGCCGCGCCGCTCGAGCATGCGAAAGGTGTCGCGCGAGCTGTGTCCGAGCGCGAGCACGACGTGCCGGCTGCTCAAGGACTCACCATTCTCCAGCAGGACGCCCTCGACCTGCCCGTCGCTGATGACGATTTCGCTCACCTTGCTCTCGAAGCGCACCTCACCACCGAGCTCGATGATTTCCGCGCGCATCTTTTCGACGATGCCGGTCAGCCGGAACGTGCCGATGTGCGGCTTGCTCACGTACAGAATCTCCGGCGGCGCGCCCGCGCGCACGAACTCGTGCATCACCTTGCGGCCGTAGAATTTCGGATCCTTGATCTGGCTGTAGAGCTTGCCGTCGGAGAACAGCCCCGCCCCGCCCTCGCCGAACTGCACATTGGATTCCGGCGTGAGCACATTCTTGCGCCACAACGCCCAGGTGTCCTGCGTCCGGCGCCGCACGTCGCGGCCGCGCTCGAGCACGATCGGTTTGAATCCCATCTGCGCCAGCAACAGCGCGGCGAACAATCCCCCAGGACCGAAGCCAATCACCAGGGGCCGCTCCGCGAGCGCGGCGGGAGCTTTCGCAACCGTGTGATACGAAGTGTCGGGCGCGACGGATATCTGGCGATCTCGCGCGAAGCGCTTGAGAACCGCCGCCTCGTCGGCCAGCGTCACGTCGACGATGCAGATGAAGAGAATGCCGGTGTTCTTCTTGCGCGCGTCGTAACTGCGTTTGAACAGCGTGAAATCGACGAGGTCGGCGTCGCGAATCTTCAGGCGTTTGACCACGGCGGCGCGCAGCGCCTCGGGCGTGTAATCGAGCGGCAGCGCCAACTCGGTGATGCGGATCACGGCGGGTTCCTGGCCGGTTAACCCGGCAGAGGTAGAATGCGCACAATATGCCTCGATCCAAGAGCAGCAGCCAGTGGCTGGCCCGACACATCAGCGATCCGTTCGTCAAACAGGCGCAACGGGACGGGTATCGATCGCGGTCCGCTTACAAACTCATCGAACTCAATGAGAAAGACCGGCTGATCAAGCCCGGCATGCGGATCATGGACCTGGGGTCCGCGCCCGGCGGCTGGTCACAGGTGGCGGGCAAACTCGTGGGCGCCAAGGGCCGCGTCCTCGCGACCGACATCCTGCCGATGTCCTCGCTCGCCCACGTGGATTTCATCCAGGGCGATTTCACGGAAGACGCCACCGTCGAGCAGTTGCTCGCCTGGCTGGGCGGCGGAAAGTTCGATCTAATCATCTCGGACATCGCGCCCAACATCACGGGCATCGATTCCGCCGACCAGGCCTCCTCGATGTATTTCCTGGAGCTGGCGCTCGACACCGTGCGCAAGACACTGAAACCCGGCGCCAACTTCGTGGCGAAGATGTTCCAGGGCGCGGGTTCGGATCAATACGTGAAGGAATTGCGCACCTCGTTCGAGAAGGTGCTGATCCGCAAGCCCGCCGCTTCGCGCGCGCAGTCGCGCGAGGTGTACATCGTGGCGAAGGGATTCAAGGGCTGACGCGCGGGCACCGAAAGGGTCGCCGCGCGCCCGCGGCGCGGCGACCGAATGCCAGTCAGCGCCGCAGCGGCCGCATGTAGTTAGTGAACACGTAGTCCGCCACACGAGGACACGTCGCGCGACTCGCGTCGTTGTCGAACCGATAGTGAATGCCGCCGAAGATACGGCTGTTCGCCTGGTCGAGCGCCATGGCCGAAAAGGTTGCATATGAGCGGGCGACATCGGGATTGCCGCCCGAGCCGACCCACCTCGCGGTGAACGCCATTTCGTCGGTGCCGTAGAACAATCCCAAGGCACGCGCGGCGCTCGAGCCGACACAAGCCATGTTTCCGGAGTACGAGGGATATGGCGGCGTCGTGAGCAAAGGCGTCCACCCAGCATCCGCGGTAGTCGCCGGATTGAGATCTTCATCGGCGCGCCGGATCGCGGTCACCGGTCGCCACAACCCGTAGATGAACTTGCTGGTATGCGAGGTCTGCACACCGTCGTGAATGGACACGTTCAGCAACGCGAACAGCCGCGCGCTTTCGACCAGCGACAGGTGTTTTTCCTGAGCCGTATCGCGCGCGACGTGATTCCACAATGCCCAGTGCACGGTACTGCTGATGACGCTCGCGAACAGTCGCGCAAGCTGAGTCTGCTCAGGGGTGCGCACCGTGCTGGTCGTCGACCCCACGGCCTTCACTTCTTCGAAATCGGTGGCGTAACGCTCGCTGGTCAGCGTTGGCGGCGCCACGGGCAGGTACAGCGTCGGCGTCAACAGCGCGAACGGCGTGGTGCTGCCGAACTGCACGAACTGCGCGGGTCCGAAGGCCGGGGGAGTCGGCTGGTACAGGCCCGGCAGCGCCGGCAACACGTACGCGGGCACCGGATCATTCCAGCCGTCGTGCGCGCGCCACTCCAGGATCTCGGCGGCAACTGCCTGGCCTACCTCAACCCCGAGCTTCGCGCGCCCGGTCGGAATGCCGGCGAGCCGCGCCTGCAATGCCGCATCGAACACTCCGACCGATGCCGGGAACTGCGCGGCGAGTACATCGTGCGCTGCCTGCGCCGCAGCGGCCTCCAGCGAAGCGCCGCGCGGCGCCCACACCCGAGTGTGGAACGGCCGATGGTCACCGGATATCGAATTCACCGCATCGAACATCGCCACGTGCAGCATCGAGTAGTAGCGCGGCGGCGTGAGTCCGCCGGCAGGCACCACTGATTCCAGGATCTGATTCCATTCGGTCACGACACCGGGATCGCTTCCCGCGTCGCGGCCATCCCCGGCGTAGGCGGCTGCAGCCAAGCCGACCGTGGCGGCCAGCGCCGCCCACCTAACTGATTTCGTTTTCATTTCACTCTCCCGCGGCCGTCCGGCCGCTTGCACCAGGCCGCCCGCCATTGGGGGCCCTTCGCCCGGCACAGTCCGGCGCTGGTGAGAGGAACGCCAAGCGGTAAGATGCGGCACGACGCCTGATACCGTGTCATGCAGTCTCTTGCGGTGGTTTGCAGGTCTCACACATGGATGAATTCCCCCCGGCTGACGATCGCCTGGGATCGTGGAAGGCGATCGCCGCGTATGTGAAACGCGACGTCACCACGGTGCAGCGCTGGGAGCGCCGCGAAGGCATGCCCGTACACCGGCATCAGCACGACAAGCGTGGGTCGGTCTATGCCTTCCGTTCCGAGCTGGACGCCTGGCTCAAGGTGCGCAGCCCGCGCCCCGAGACCCCCTCCTTCCTCCGCGGGTCACGCGCGTGGATTCCTGCGCTGGTCGCGCTGATATCACTCGGGCTGCTGGCCGGCTGGTGGCTGACACGTCCTCCCCCTCCTGCCGCGGATCCGTTCGCCGATGCGCGCGTCACTGCGTTGACCGATTTCGACGGCTTCGAGCAGGCGGCGGCGATCTCCCGTGATGGCAAGTACGTCGCGTTCCTCTCGGATCGCGACGGGCCTCTGGATGCCTGGATCACTAAACTCGGCAGCGGTGAGTTCCACAATCT
Organism: Alcaligenaceae bacterium; assembly: GCA_036677145.1. Taxonomy (GTDB): domain Bacteria; phylum Pseudomonadota; class Gammaproteobacteria; order Steroidobacterales; family Steroidobacteraceae; genus CADEED01. The sequence continues at coordinate 56,514 of JAKFFF010000096.1, read as the reverse complement.
CACGCGTGGCGCCGCACCGGAATTGCTGAATCCGGAAGTGCGCAGCGTCGCGTTCACCCCCGACGGATCGCAGGTCACTTTGTGGACACGCAACAAGGAGGGGCCCGATGCGGTCAACGTGTGGGCCGTGCCAACCACGGGCGGCGCGTTGCGCGAATACCGGCGCCGCGCGGTCGAGCTGGACTGGACGAGCGATGGCAAGCGCGTAGTGTTCCACACCACTGATCCAGGCGATCCGTTGTTCGTCGCCGGAACGGGCGATGACACTCCGGCCCAGGTCTACGTCGCGCCCCGCGGCGTCCATTGCCATTACCCCATATGGGCGCCGGACGACGCGACTATCTACTTCGTGCGCGGCCTGCCGCCAGACGCCATGGACCTGTGGCGCCTCGCGCCGGGCGCGAGCGAGCCCGAGCGGCTCACGCATCACAATTCACGCGTGGAGTATCCGGCCTTCATCGACGCGAACACGGTGTTGTATCTCGCGACCACCCCGGACGGCGCGGGCCCATGGTTGTACGGGTTCGACATCGCCCAGCGGAGCACGCGGCGGATTGGCTTCGGCTTCGAGCAATACACCTCCCTGTCCGCGAGCGCGGACGGCTCGCGACTGGCCGCCACTGTCGAACGCGGCAAGACCAGCCTGTGGCGCGTACCGATCAGCGATGAACCCGCCGCCGAGGAGGACGCCGCGCGCATCGAACTACCGACGGTCGCCGCCAGCGCGCCGCGCCTCGGCCCCGGATTCCTGCTGTACGTCGCGGCCAAGAACGACGGCCACGCGATCTGGAAGCTGGTCGACGGCAAGGCCACGGAACTCTGGAGCGGCGCGCACGCCCGCGTGGTCGGCGGTCCCGCCGTCAGTCCGGACGGCAGGCGCGCGGCGTTCGTGGCCGAGGGTCCTGACGGAACAAGGCTGTTCCTTCTCGACCGCCTTGACGTCGATCGCGCCGTCGCGCGCGAGCTCGCGCCGCGGCTCGAAGTGCGCGGCATGCCCACATGGGCGCCGGATGGAACCGCGTTGGCCGTCGCGGTCAGCGAGGCAGGCGGCCTGCGTCTCTATCGAGTCCAGCTCGAGGGCGGTGAGCCCACGGCGCTTGGATCGGGTTACGCAATCAATCCACAGTGGTCGCCAGATGGACGATTCATCGTGTACGCGGACGCGGACGTCGGCCCGGACTTCGTGCTCAAGGCCGTGGACATCCGTGGCCGGCCGCACAAACTACCGCAGATCTCACTACCGCGCGGCGCGAAGCGCGTAGCCATGCTTCCAGGTGCTCACGCACTCGTGGTACTCGAAGGCGGAATGCGGCACACCAACTTCTGGCGCGTGGATCTCGACACGGGTGAACGCCGTCAGCTCACGAACTTCGGCACTGAATACACGATTCGCGATTTCGACGTGAGCGCGGATGGCAGGGAAATCGTGTTCGATCGCCGGCGCGACAACTCGGACATCGTGCTGATCGAGCGGAGGTCACTCTGAATTCACTCGTGAAATCGGGCCCGAAGTGGGCGCGGCGCATCGGGAGATTCATTGAAGTAACTGGGGCTCCAATCGCTTCGACGCCCTCCTCGCGCCAGATCGACTGGGCGAGAAACTTACTTGGGCTCGGGAAACTCCATCACGAAACGCGCGCCGCGGGCCGTAGTCGCGTCGAGCGACAGGCGTCCGCCTTGCCGCTCCATGATGCACTTTGCGATTGCGAGCCCCAGGCCCGCACCGGGGCCGGAGGCATTGGGAGCGCGGCGGAACCTCTCGAACAGGGAAGCTGCGGCATGCGCAGCAATTCCGGGCCCATCATCGGCGATGATCACAGTGGCGGAATCAGCGGACAGCGTGATCGACGTGCCGGCGGGTGTGTACTGAATCGCGTTCTCGATCAGGTTGCGAAAGACCAGGCGCGTCAGTGTTGCATTCCCGTGCGCAGGCACGGAAGCGTCGGGCGTCACGGCGGTCAGGTAGTGCTCTGATTCGAGCGCAACGGGCGCCAGCTCCCGTGCCACTTCCAGCGCAACGGCGTGAGCGTCGTACGCGGCAAACTGGAATTGTTCCTGCGAATCGAGGCGCGCAAGACAGAGCAGTTGCTCGACGAGCCGCGCGAGCTGCTCGATTTCGAACGCAACATCGCCCAGCTCCTGCGCCGAGAAGCGGGACTCGAGCCGTGCTCGCAACGTCGCAAGCGGGGTGCGCAGCTGATGCGCTGCGTTGGCGGAGAATTCCCTCTGTACGCGATAGTCCGCTTCGAGCCGATCGAGCGAGGCGTTGACTGCCTGGACCAGCGGAACGAGCTCCCGCGGAAGGTTTTGGGCATGCAACCGCTCGTCCAGACTATTCAGCGACAACCTCGAGGCCTGATGCGACACGGCGCGCAAAGAGCGAAGCGAGGACAGCACGGTCACGACCACGACGCCGACCACGGCGATCAGAAGCAGGGCAATCGGCCAATACAGCTCGTCCAATGCGCCGAGCATGAGCTGGGCGACCAGGCTCTCTGCCTCTTCGAGATTCCGCACCACACGCAAACGGTATGGGCCGTGAGGATCATCGAGATCGAGCGTGGCAGCCATGATGCTGTTGCCCGACGACGCATCCGTTTCCCGCTGCATGACGATCTGCCCATCGCCTCGAGTGGCCGGCAATGGCAGATAAGGCGCAGAGAAACCGCCCGACTCGAGCACCGTGCCATCTGCGCTCAACAATTGATAACCGTTCAATGCATTCGGTTGGGCGTAGAACGCTCGCAGGGACGGCGGCAACTCGAGACGCGGTGGTCCTGCCCCCGACACGATCGACGAACTCAGGTCCTGCACCTGGACCGCAATGCTCTGGCCTTCCAGACCCCACAGCCCTTTGCGGAACTCGGAGTACAACACCAGATAGCTGCCGGCGAGCGCCAGCACGACCACGATGGTCAGTCTAACGACGAGTGATCGAAGCAGGGATGGAGCGCGCATCGAGCTGCGATCAGGAGGCCAGATAGCCCAGACCGCGCAGAGTCCGCAGCGACACATCAGCGCCCGCGGCCGCGAGCTTCTTGCGCAACCTGTGCACGTGCGTCTCCACCGAGTTCGCACTGCGCTCCTGCTCGAAATCGTACAGGCATTCGGCAAGCCGCTCCTTCGAGATCACACGACCCTGATTGCGCAGCAGCGCTTCGAGCACGATCAGCTCCGAGCGTGTCAGATCGAGCGGCATCTCGGCGACGGTGGCGATGCGTGCGGACGTATCGAGCTTCACGCAACCGAGCGTCAGCGTGCGACCCAATGCCGCGCCCGGCCGACGCAGCAGCGCGCGCAGCCGGGCGATGAGCTCCTGCATCGCGAAGGGTTTGACGAGATAGTCGTCCGCGCCGCAATCCAGACCGCGCACGCGATCCTCGATCGCGCCCAGCGCGGTGAGGATCAGCACGGGTGTCGTGCTGCCTCGGTCACGCATTACCTTCAGCGCGTTGAGGCCGGTGCCGTCCGGGAGCATGAGATCGAGCACGGCGGCATCGTAGTCGGCCGCTCCCCAGATTCGCAGTCCCTCGGTCGCCGAGGCCGCGGTATCGACCGCGAATCCTTGCGCACGCAGGCTCGCCGCGACGGCCTGACAGAGACGCTGGTTATCTTCGATGATGAGCAATCTCAAAGGGCAGTCTCGGTGATCGGCTCATCTGCCTGGCGTCCAGGAGTATTCGAACCTGATTCCGATGGTGGGAATCGGCTCGTCGAGTCCTTCAATGATGTTGACGCCGCGACGTTCGTCCCATTCATAACCGTTGGCGTTCTCGCGCCCGTACACGTTCAGGATGTCCAGGTAGGCAACCAGGCTGAGCGGGCCGAAGCGGCGCTGGTAGTCCGCGCGCAGACTCAGCGAATGATAGGCAGGCAGACGCTCGGCGTTGGTGAGCGTCAGCTCCTTCGAATAGCGCACGGGGCTTGCGTCTCCCAACACGTCGCTGTGCACGATGAATGCATCGGTGGGCCGGCCCGAAGCGTATTTCCATTTCGCCGAGAATGTCCATCGATCGCTGGGTTGCCAGGTGCCGACGATACCGAACGCATGCGGCCGATCCCAATCCGCGGGATGTTCCCCTTCGCCGAGATTGTCATCGCGGCGGGCGCGCGAGTATGAGTAGGTCGCCGATGCGCTCCAGCGTCGGCTCATGCGTTTGACGAGCATCAGATCCACGCCCGTCGCGGACCCTTCGCCCATGTTCGTTGCAGTGTTCGTAGTCCGATCGTCGAACACGATCAGATCGTCCAGCTTCTGATAGTACCCTTCGGCCGAAAAAAACAGGTCCTCGCGCAGGTGCCGGGAAAAGCCCAGCACGAACTGAGTTGAACGCTCGCTCTTCAGGTCGAGATTGGACGGATCGGCCGCGATATCGAGGTAACGCGGTGCCTGGTAATACACGCCACCTCCGGTCCACACCCGGGTGACCGCATCGGGCTGCCAACTCAACATCAGGCGCGGGGCGACGTTGGACTTTCCGGAAAACCCATCGCGCTCGTAGCGCACTCCGGGTGTGACTGTAAAAACGCCGCGGGTCCAGGCGTAGTCGGCATACGCGGCAATCCGCGTCTCCGCTGCGCTCAGCGTCGAGTCGTATTCCCCGGGCGTCAACACGATGTACTGTTGTGTCGGGTCGGCGCGAAAGTCCGACTGATCGAACACAAATCGTATCCAGTCACCGGAGAGACGGCGTTCGGAGTCGAGATCCACGCGAGCGACCTGGGCGCCGGCGGAGAAGATTCCACCGGAGCCGAGCGCGGTGCTGAAATCGCTGCGCCAGCCGATCTCTGTTTCACTCTCATTGATACTCAGAATGTCTTCGCGGACCGGCGTCGTCGCGGGCGTCGGGTCGGGGCCCGCGAGATCCGGGTAGGCCTCACCCTCCGTGGCCGTCGTGTCGCTCTTGCGGTAATAGAACGTATTACGCAACCGTGCGACATCACCGGGCGACCACCGCCACGTCACGCCGAGCAATGTGCTGTCCTGCTTCGAGTCCTCGAGCCCCACGTCCTCGAAGTTTTCGGACGCGAGCGCATTCTCGACTGTTCGCGTGGAATCCTCGCTCGAGTAGATCGCCAGCAGCTCGAGACGATGATCGTCGTTGAGGTCGGTGACGGACTTCCCGATGAAATCTGTCAGGCGCTGCCGGCCGATGTCCAGCTCCTCGATCGCTTCGAACAATCTGCTGAAATCGAACTGGCGCGCCGACAACAGCAAGCTGGTGTTGTCGGCCACGTAGCTAGGCCCGTCATAGTCCGCCTCGACCCCGATGATGTCGAGACGCGCGCCGGCCGTGGCGCTCGCGTGATTACCCTCGGCGATCTCGAGCTCGAGCAGCGAGCCATTCCTGCCGCCCTCCGCCGCCCGCCAGCCGCCCGGAGAAAACATGGCGTTGCCGATGATGTTCGGCGCGAAGATCGAATATCGTCCGCCGCCATCGACGCCTTCCTGCTCACCGAGCGACTCATCGAAATGCGCGACCTTGTCGAAAGGAATGCCGTCGATCAGGATCAGGTTGTCCCGCGGCCCGTTGCCGCGCACGGTGAAGCTCGAGAACTCACCCGTCGAGACGACGCCCGGCAGAACGTCCAGCGCTCGGAACACGTCGCCTGCGGTGCCGGGGCTACGGCGTATCTCTTCACGCTCCAGCAGCACAGTGTTCGGCGTCGCCCCCGGATCCCCCGCTGGCGCGCGCGCCGAGACGACCACTTCGGCAAGGACCTCATCGCGCCCGCGCACCAACGCGAATTCGACGGCAGCCACTCTGCGAAGCACGACCCGTACATCGGCCTGCACGGCTTTCACGTAGCCCTGCTCTTCGACTTCGACCGAGTACACACCTTCCGGCACACGATCGAACGAAAACTCTCCGGAGGTATCGGCTTCAACCGTGCGCTGAACCCGCTGATTTCGCATGAGGTGCACAGTGGCCGTCGGTACTGCCCGTCCAGTCACCGAATCCACGATGCGTCCACGAACGCCGCCCTCCGCCGCCTGTTGCGCCTGGGCATGCATCGGAAGCGAGACGGAAACAAATAGCAGAGCGGCAAGCGGCAAGAATCGATGCAGCATGGCGGGTTCCTCGAACGGTTGATCGTCGTCGGAGGCCAAGCTAGCAATCGAGTCTGTCGCGAAACTTGCGGCCGGCGCGGAAGTTGCCAGCAAGAAAGAAGTGGCTAGTAACTGAGGAATGGCGACTGGCGAGAGCCACTTTCATTGGTATCTGGCCATACGCCCATCTGCTCGGCGTGGCGAGCTGCAACAACTACGGCGTGTCCGTAGCGTTCAGCAGCGTCCTGACGCACTGCATCTAATCCAATGGTTTCCGTCGCCCACTGGCCAGCCTGAACGTGACCTTGAACTCGAGGCACGACTCCGGAAGCGCAATGCCGTCCTTCGTGCCCGCAAAATACCGAGAGGTCCTGGCGACCTCGATGCCGGCGCCATCCAGTTCAGGGAACCCGGAGGATTCCACAATTTCCGGCGCGCGCAGCAGCTTGCCGTTTTGATCGACACAGACTCGCACCATCGGCTCGCCCTGCTCATTGCGACGAATGGAGCCGGCGGGATAGTAGTCGATCGGGTTCACCGGGCGCGTCATCTTCGGCTGCTCCTCGCTGGGCACCCTTTCCTTCGCCAACTCCGCCGTGCAAACCGTTTCGAGCACCTGCTCCTCCCGGCTCGCGGGTGGAACCGGGCGAAACTTCAGTTGTTCATTGCGAAAATCGGCGACGCGTATGCCATCGGCCCCGTGCCAGTGGAACTCCACGGCCGCGCTCGTTCTCGCCGAGCAGTTGAAAATGCTCAGCTCGTCCAAGCGGCGATAAGTTCTGGCACCCCCCCGTCGATATTCGTCCGGAATCGGTTGGTTCGAGGTGTAGACGGACTTCAACCATGCCCTCCGGTATCCCTTCACATCGGTGATGTCCGCGGCATCGACGAGTACGACGCCGCCGTTTGGATCGGGATCGCCAATCTGTTGCCAGTTGGCCGCGCCGGCCGTGGACGTCACGAGCCAGAGTAAGATCGACGCGTAGCGCATGTGAGCCCCTAACTTCCGGACACGGAATCAGAGGCGGACAAGCTTATCACTGGGCGCGAATGACCCGGAGCAATGGGTCGATGAATTGGTAGCGGGGGCAGGATTTGAACCTGCGACCTTCGGGTTATGAGCCCGACGAGCTGCCAGACTGCTCCACCCCGCAACCGATCCCCTCGATCGAGGGGCGCGCATTCTACAGTCGCGTTTGCGCGAGAAGCAAACCTTTACTTCACATCTCGACGGCCACGCGGAATCGACGTTTCAGGGCCTCGCCTCGAGCACCATGTGGACAGTCGTTTCGATCGCCCGCCGGATTGGCCCGGCGCCGAACGCGTGTCAGCCGATGACGCGGGCGCAAAGCTGGATCAGAACGTCCGGCAGGACGCCGAGCACGAGCACGGCGAGTCCATTGAGCACGAGCACCGCGCGCACCGCCACACCACTCGAGCGGCCGGTCGGAAGATCGCCCGGCGCGTCGAAGAACATGAGCTTCACGATGCGCAGGTAATAAAACGCGCCGACCACGGAAACAGAGACGGCGATCAGGATCAGCCACAGGTGATGTGACAGCCACAACGCCTGCAGGATGTTGAACTTCGCCCAGAAGCCGATGAACGGCGGGATGCCGGCGGTCGAGAACATCAGCGCCATCATCGTGTAGGCGAGCAACGGATCGCGCTTCGAGAGTCCCTTGAACTGGTCGAGTTCTTCGACTTCGTAGCCCGCGCGGCTGGCGAGCACCAGTACGCCGAACGAACCGAGCGTCATGATCACGTACGCAATCGTGTAGTACAGCGCGGCCTCGTACCCTTCCGCGGTGCCGGCCACGAAGCCGAGCAGGATGAAGCCGACGTTGCCGATCGCGGAGTACGCGAGCAGGCGTTTGAAATTGGTCTGCGCGATCGCGATGACGTTGCCGAACACCATCGACAACACCGCAAGCGGCGCGAGCATCTCCTGCCACGATTCGCCGACGCTGCCCATGCCGTGCGCCAGCAGGCGGAACGCGAATGCGAACGAGGCGATCTTCGGCACCGTCGACAGGAACAGCGTCACCGCGGTCGGCGAGCCGTGATAGACGTCGGGCACCCACATGTGGAACGGCACGGCGCCGAACTTGAATGCGACCGCGATCACCATGAACACGAGGCCGAGAACGATGCCGACGCTGGGTTCGCCGGTTGCCTTCGCGGCGAGGTCGTCGAGCAGCAGCGTGCCGTTGAGGCCGTAGATCAGCGACATGCCGTACAGCAACATGCCGGACGCGATCGCGCCCAGCACGAAATACTTCATGGCCGATTCGGCCGCGAGCCCCGACGTGCGATCGAAAGCGACCATCGCGTACAGCGACAGCGACATCAGCTCGATGCCGATGTACACGGTGAGCAGGCTGTTGGCCGACACGATGACGAAGATGCCGAGCAGCGAGGTCAGCGCGAGCACGTAGTACTCGCCGCGCATCATGCCGCGGCGCTCGAGATACTCGCGCGAATACAGCAGCGCGACCGCGATCGTCGTGAAGGCGAATAGTTTGAGCAGCACCGCGAGCGGATCCGCCACGTAACTCTCGCTGAACAACAGTACGCGCTCAGTGACGTTGGCGTACTTCGCGGTCAGGAAGGCGCCGAGCACCAGGATGACCAGCGTGAGCGTGGGCGCCAGGCCGCGGCGCTTGTCGCCGAAGAACACGTCGGCCAGCAGCAGCACGCAGATCGCGGCGGTGAGATAGATCTCCGGCAGCGCGGGTTGCAGGCTTGCCCAGGTGAAAGGAGTCTGTACCAAATCTGAAGCTGGGGTCATAACGGCAACTTGCTGGCGGCGATCTGCTGGACGAGATTCTGGACGGTCGCCTGCATGACCTCGAGCAGCGGCGCCGGCCACAGACCGACGGCGAGCACAGCGACGGCGAGCATGCCGAGAACGATGAACTCACGCGCGTTGATATCCGTGAGCTCCGCGACGTGGTGGTTGGCCACTTCGCCGAAGATCACGCGCTTGACCAGCCACAGCGTGTACGCGGCGCCGAGGATCAGAGTGAGGCCCGCGAGGAAGGCGTACCAGAAGTTCGCCTTGAACGCGGCGATGATCACGAGGAATTCGCCGACGAAACCCGAGGTGCCCGGCAGGCCCGCGTTCGCCAGGGCGAACAGCACCATGAAAGCGCCGAACTTCGGCATCGTGTTGATGACGCCGCCGTAGGCGCTGATCTCGCGCGAATGCACGCGGTCGTACATCACGCCGACGCACAGGAACAACGCGCCGGAGATGAGGCCGTGCGAAATCATCTGCACCATCGCGCCGTCGATACCCATGCCGGCGCCCTGCACCGCTCCGGTGTTCGCGATGATGTCGTACACGAGGAATGAGCCGAGTGTGACGAAGCCCATGTGCGCGATCGATGAATACGCGATGAGCTTCTTCATGTCGGTCTGCACGAGAGCGACGAAGCCGATGTACACCACCGCGATCAGCGACAACGTGATGAGCAGGATGTCGAGTTCACGCGACGCATCCGGCGTGATCGGCAGGCTGAATCTCAGGAAACCGTATCCGCCCATCTTCAGCATGATCGCGGCCAGCACCACGGAGCCGCCGGTGGGCGCTTCGACGTGCGCGTCCGGCAACCATGTGTGCACCGGCACCATCGGGATCTTGACCGCGAACGCGGCCAGGAACGCGAGGAAGATCCAGTGTTGCTCGGCCATGGTCAATGGCAGGCGGTGGAATGCGGCGATGCTGTAGTCGCCGGTCTTGGTGTACATGTAGATCAGCGCGACCAGCATGAACACGCTGCCGAGGAACGTGTACAGGAAGAACTTGATGGTCGCGTACACACGCCGCGGACCGCCCCACACGCCGATGATCAGGAACATCGGGATGAGCATCGCTTCCCAGAAGAAGTAGAACAGCAGCCCGTCGAGCGAGGCGAACACGCCGATCATCAGGCCTTCCATGATCAGGAACGCGGCGTAGTACTGCGCGGGCCGCGATTCGATCACCGTCCAGGCGGCGATCACCACCGGGATGGTGATGAACGTGGTCAGCAGGATCAGCGGCATCGAAATGCCATCGACGCCCAGGTAGTAAGTCGAGTGGAGCGCGGGAATCCACGGCAGCTGCTCGACGAACTGGTACGCGGCGGTGCCGACATCGAAGTCGGTGTACAGCGGAATCGACAGACCGAAGACCGCGAGCGCCGTGATCAGCGCCACCCACCGGCCGGCCTTGATGCTGCGGTCGCCCATGAACAACACGACGAGGCCGCCCACGATGGGCAACCAGGTCAGAAGCGATAACAAGCCAATCCCCTTCATGTGTTCTCGTTCTTAGTCGTCGTCAGAATTTGGCCAGGAACCAGCCGAGCATTACGGCGAGTCCAATGACCATCCAGAACGCGTACGAATACAGGAACCCGCTCTGCACGCGGCGCGCGACACCCGCGAACCAGCCGATGAAACCCGCGGAGCCGTCGATGATCGTGCGGTCGATGATCGCGGTATCGCCAGCCTTCCAGAAGATCGTGCCCAGCAACCGGCTGCCGCGCGCGATGACGTTCTCGTTGAACCAGTCGAAGTAGTACTTGTTCTCGAGCACGGTGCGCAGCGGCTTGAGCTTCGAATCGATGACGCCCGGCAGGTGCGGCCACTTGATGTACAGCGCCCACGCCGAGAGGAAGCCCGCGAGCATGAGGTAGAACACCGGGTTCGCGATCGCGTGCACGCCGAACTGCCACCAGTTGCCCACGCTGTGGCCGATCTCCTGCAGGACCTCGCGGTTGTGCTCCGTCAGGAAGATGGAATCGCCGAAGCCGCCGCCGAACAGCAGCGGCTGGAACGTCATCGCGCCGATGATGACCGACGGAATCGCGAGCGCGACCAGCGGGCCGATGACGACCCACGGGCTTTCCCTCGGCGGTCCGCCGTGATGGCCGTGCGCGTGATCGTCGTGAGACGCATGGGCGTGATCGTCGTGCGCGCCATGCGGCAGCGGATGGGTCTGCGCATGCGGATCGTGCGCGTGCTCGTCGTGGGCATGCGCGTGCGCATGTTCATGCGCGCCCGTCACATCGAACCGCGGCTCGCCATGAAAGGTCATGAACAGCAGGCGGAACGAATAGAACGACGTGACAAACACGCCGATCATCACGCACCAGTACGCGTAAGTGACGATGGCATTGTCCGCCTGCAAGTGATGCTGGTGCTTCACCGCGTCGATGATCAGGTCCTTCGAGTAGTAACCCGCGAAGAACGGAAAGCCGATGAGCGCGAGTGTGCCGATCACGCTGGTCCAATACGTGATCGGCATGAATTTCTTCAGCCCACCCATCTTCCGCATGTCCTGCTCGTGGTGCATGCCGATGATCACGGAGCCCGCCGCCAGGAACAGCAGCGCCTTGAAGAATGCGTGCGTCATCAGGTGGAAGATGCCGAAGCCGTACGCGGAAACGCCGAGCGCGACGGTCATGTAGCCGAGCTGCGAGAGCGTCGAATACGCCACGACCCGCTTGATGTCGTTGTTGATGATGCCGAGGAAGCCCATGAACAACGCGGTGGTCGCGCCGATGAACAACACGAAGTTGAGCGCGTACTCCGAGAACTCGAACAGCGGCGACATGCGCGCCACCATGAAGATGCCCGCAGTCACCATCGTGGCCGCGTGGATCAACGCAGAGATTGGTGTCGGGCCTTCCATCGAGTCCGGCAACCACACGTGCAGTGGCACCTGCGCGGACTTGCCCATCGCGCCGATGAACAGGCAGATGCAGATGAAGGTCATCGCATTCACGCCGTCGGTACCGGCCAGCGGGAACGTCTGCTCAGCGATCTGCGGAGCGGCCGCGAACGCGGCGTTGTAGTCGAGCGAGGCACCGCCGAATTGCGCCGTGTAATACACGACGCCCGCGATGCCGAGCACGAAGCCGAAGTCGCCCACGCGGTTGACGAGGAACGCCTTCATGTTCGCGAAAATCGCGGTCGGCCGCTTGTACCAGAAGCCGATCAGCAGGTAACTCACCACGCCCACCGCTTCCCAGCCGAAGAACAGCTGCATGAAGTTGTTGCTCATGACCAGCATGAGCATCGAGAACGTGAAGAGAGAGATGTAGCTGAAGAAGCGCTGGTAGCCGTCGTCGTCGGCCATGTAGCCGATGGTGTAGACGTGCACGCACAGCGACACGAAGGTCACGACGACCATCATCAGCGCGGTGAGCTCGTCGACCAGGAAGCCGACTTCCATGCCGACGCCGTCGCTGATCAGCCATTGATAGACCGAGGCGTTGAACACCGGCGCATCGTTCGCGAACACCTGCCAGCCGACGTACGCCGAAAGACCGAAGGAAATCGCGACGCCGAGGATCGTGACCGAGTGCGACGCGACGCGGCCGATGGTGCGGCCGAACAATCCCGCGACGATCGCCGCGATCAGCGGCAACAGCGGAATGGCGAGCAGCAGGTTTGAATTCAGACTCACGCGCTCAACCCTTCAGTGTGCTGATGTCTTCGACGTTGATGGTGCGGCGTTCGCGGAACAACACGACGAGGATCGCCAGGCCGATCGCCGATTCGGCCGCCGCGACCGTCAGCACGAAAAACACGAAGATCTGTCCGTTGATGTCGTCGAGATAACGCGAGAACGCCACGAAATTGAAGTTCACGGCGAGCAGCAGCAGCTCGACGCACATCAGCAGCAGGATGAGGTTCTTGCGGTTGATGAACATGCCCGCGACCGAAATCGCGAACAGCACGCCGGACAGGGTGAGCAGCCAGTTCAACTGGATCACGGCGTTTTCCCCTCTTCTGTCGGAGCCGCCGGCCTTACAGCCTCCACCTTGACGATGCGCACGCGGTCTTCACTGCGCGCGGCCACCTGCTTCGCAATGTTCTGCTGCTTGAGCCCCGCGCGCTTGCGCATGGTCAGCGAAATCGCCGCAACGATGGCGATGAGCAGCAACACGGCCGCGAGTTCGAACGGGTAGACGTATTCGGTATAGAGCACGCGACCGAGCTCCTCGGTGTTGCTGTAGTCCAGCGCCGTGGGGGCCGCGCCGCTCTCGACGTCGATGCCGAGGCTGCGGGTCCACACGACACTCACGATCTGGAACACGACGACGCCGGCGACGATGCCGCCGAGCAGCGCGTAACGCGTAACGCGCGCGCGCATCTCCTCGACGTTGATGTCGAGCATCATGACGACGAACAGGAACAGCACCATGACCGCGCCGACGTAAACGAGGATCAGCACGATGGCGAGGAACTCGGCTTCCATCAGCAGCCAGATCGACGCGCTCGTGAAGAAACACAACACGAGCAGCATCGCCGAGTGCACGGGGTTGCGCACCATGATCATGGTAAGCGCCGAGACCACGAGGATCGCGGCAAACACCCAGAAGAGAATCTCGACTAACACCCTGCGCTGCTCCCTTCGCCCGCCGCTACCGGTACGCCGCGTCGGCGGCCTTGTCGGCGCTGATCAACGCGTCGTAACGCTCGCCCACGGCAAGTAGTTTGTCTTTCGTCATGATGTTCTCGCCACGATGTTCCATGTGGTACTCGTGGATCCGCGTCTCGACGATGGCATCCACCGGGCAGGCCTCTTCGCAGAAGCCGCAGTAGATGCACTTGAACAGGTCGATGTCGTAACGCGTCGTACGGCGCGTGCCGTCGTTGGCCACGTCCGATTCGATCGTGATCGCGAGCGCCGGGCACACCGCCTCGCAGAGTTTGCAGGCGATGCAGCGCTCTTCACCGTTCGGGTAACGGCGCAGCGCGTGCAGGCCGCGGAAGCGCGGCGACTGCGGGGTCTTCTCTTCCGGGTAGTTCACGGTGAACTTCGGAGAGACGAACTTGCGGATCGTCACCCACATGCCGGCGAGCAGCTCGGTGAGGAAAAATGTCTTGAAGATGTTACGCATGACTTAGCCCACCACTTTCCACGGACCGACTTTCAGATACGCGAACACGCCTTCAACCGCGATCCAGACGATGGTCACCGGAATGAGGATCTTCCAGCCGAGACGCATGATCTGGTCGTACCGGTAGCGCGGGAACGTGGCCCGGAACCACAGGAACAGGAAAAGGAACAAGAACAGTTTGAGGAACAGCCAATGGAAGCCGTCGCCCATGATGTGCCCGATGACCGGCACGGTGCGCAGCGACGAATCGACGAAATGGCCGTCGAACGGACTCAGCCAGCCGCCGAAGAAGAACACCGCGGTCAGCGCCGAGATCAGGATCATGTTGGCGTATTCGGCCAGGAAGAACAGCGCGAACGCGATGCCCGAATACTCGACGTGGAAACCGGCGACGATTTCCGATTCGCCTTCGGCGACGTCGAAGGGTGCGCGGTTGGTTTCCGCGACCCCCGAGATGAAATACACGACGAACAGCGGGAACAGCCACGACCAGTTCCAGGAGAACCAGCCGCCCCGCTGTCCCGTGACGATGTCGCCGAGGTTCAAACTACCGGCGGCCATGATCACACCGACCAGCGCGAAACCCATCGCGATTTCGTAGGCGACGATCTGCGCGGCCGAACGCATGGCGCCGAGGAAGGCGTACTTCGAATTCGATGCCCAACCGGCGAGGATCACGCCGTAAACGCCCACCGACGTGAGCGCGAGCACGTACAGCAGGCCGGCATTGACGTCGGCGATGACGAGATTCGGATCGAGCGGAATCACGGCCCAGATCGCGAATGCCGGCACCAGCGTGATGACCGGCGCGATGCGGAACAGAACCTTGTTCGATTCCGCCGGGATCACGACTTCTTTGATCAGAAGTTTGATGACGTCCGCGAACGGCTGAAAGATGCCCGGGATGAACCCGAAGATGCTGCCGACGCGGTTCGGTCCCTTGCGCAGCTGCATCCAGCCGATGACCTTGCGCTCCCACAACGTGGTGAACGCGACGGAGAGGATCAGCGCAACAGTTACACCGAGGATCCAGAAGGTCGACTTCAGGACCTCGGGCCAGGCCGGGTAGCCGATGAGATTGCCAACCCACTCGATCATGCGCCCGCGCTCCCGTACACGACCGCGGCGCCCTTGCCTTCCTTCGTCCGCTGCAGCGACGGCGCGCGGCGCAGTACCGCGTCAATCGAATACATCGGCACGTCGATGACCCGCGCATCGGATTTCGGTGCACCGCTCGAACCCGAGACCGAGTGCGTGCCTTGATAGGAGCCCGCGGCGAGGTCGGCACAACGGGCGCGCAATTCTTCGCGCACTTCTTCCGATGACTGGTAGTCGAAATTCGCGACGCCGGCGAGATTGCCGAGCACGCGCAACACCTTCCAGCCGGGACGCGACTCGCCCAGCGGCTTCGCGGCACCCGCGAAGCTCTGCCAGAGTCCTTCGAGGTTGACGTAGGTGCCCGACGTCTCGACGAAGGTCGAGGTCGGCAGCAACAAGTGCGCGAGCGACTTCAGTTGTTCATCCGCATACGGCGTGGCGGCGATGAGATAGCTGGCGCCGCCGAGCGCCTTGAGCGCATCCGCGCCCATTCCGTCGGCCCACGGCTCCGCGCCGCCGAACAACAGATAGACCTTCTGCGACTGAGTGAGCATGTCGCGTGCATTCTTGCCGGTGTTCGCGCTCTTGATTCCGGCCGCTTCGCGATGCGGCACCGCGCCGGCGAGATACGCACCCGCGGCATTGCCGCCTTCGGCCAGCACGCCCAGCGTCGCACCCGTGGCAAGGGCGATGCCCGCGGCCACGGCGCGCAGATCCGCATACGCGGGATGGCGCAATGCCAGCGCGCCCAGCCAGATCGCGCGCTTCTGCCCGCTCTTGAGAGCCGCGGCGACCGCGCGGTGTCCGACGTTAGGTGTTGCGCCGGCAACGAGTCCGGCGAGATGGGCCGGCGCCGCTGCGCCTTCGAGACAGGCGGTGTAGATGGCGGCCAGGTCCGCCAGCTGCTGTGCTGGCGCGGACTCGAGATAGGCGGCCACGGGGAACAGGTAGTCGAACCGCGCCGGATTCACGAAGGCGATCTTCGCGCCGCGTTTCGCGGCCTTGCGCACGCGATTCGCGAGCACCGGCACTTCGCGGCGCAGGTTGCTGCCGACGACCAGCAGCGCATCGAGTTCATCGATGCCGGCAATGGCGAGGCCACCCAGGCCGGGCGCCGCGGGATCGGCTGCCTGGTCGCGGAAATCCGCCTGGCGCAGGCGATGGTCGATGTTGTTCGAACCCAGCGCACGCGTGAGCTTGCTGAGTAGATAGAGTTCCTCGAGCGTGGCGGAACTGCTCGCGAGTGTCGCAAGATCCGCGCCGGCCGACTTCAGCGCCTGGGCGGCGGTTTCGAGCGCGACTTCCCAGCTGACCTTCTTCCACTCCGTGCCTTCGCGCACCATCGGCGACTCGAGACGATCGGCGCTGTAGATGCCTTCGTAGCTGAAGCGGTCGCGATCGGCGATCCAGGTTTCGTTGATGGCGTCGTTCGCACGCGGCACGACGCGCATGAGCCGGCCGCGCAACACGTGGCCGAAAAGATTGGTGCCGACGCCGTCATGGGGCGACACGAGCGCGGCCTGCGTCATTTCCCACGAGCGCGCGCGATAACGGAACGGCTTGGAATTCAGCGCGCCAACCGGGCACAGGTCGATGATGTTGCCGGAGAGCTCGTGCTCGACCGCGCGTTCGACATACGTGCCGATCTCCATGTGCTCGCCACGGCCGGTGGTGCCGAGTTCCTGGATACCCGCGATGTCCTGACCGAAGCGCACGCAGCGCGTGCAGTGAATGCAGCGCGTCATGTCGGTGGAGACCAACGGACCGATGTCCTTGTCCTTGACCACGCGCTTGCGCTCGTTGAAGCGTGCCGCGTCGCGGCCGAAGCCCATCGCGAGATCCTGCAGCTCGCACTCGCCGCCCTGGTCGCAGATCGGGCAGTCGAGCGGATGGTTGATGAGCAGGAACTCCATCGTCGCCTTCTGCGCGCCGATGGCCTTCGGGCTCTTCGTGAAGATCTTCATGCCCTCGCCGATGGGCGTGGCGCAGGCCGGCAGTGGCTTGGGCGCCTTCTCGACTTCCACCAGGCACATGCGGCAGTTGGCCGCGATGGGTAGTTTGTCGTGATAGCAGAAGCGCGGCACGTACGCGTTCTGCGCGTCCGTGACGTGGATGATCATCTGGCCTTTCTTGCCCTGGCAGGGCTTGCCGTCGACCTCGACGTTCACGACGTCGGAAGGCGGCGCGGCTGGCGGCCCATCTTTCGGAGGAGTTACGGGAGGAACCGCGCTCATGCCGCCCTCTTCGCGGGGTCGTCGACAATGCTTCTGCCGCCGTTGTCGACCATGTATTCGAACTCGTGGCGGAAGTGCTTGAGGAAACTCTGTACCGGCCACGCGGCCGCGTCACCGAGTGCGCAGATCGTGTGACCTTCGATACGGCCCGCGACGTCGACCAGCAGTTGCAGATCTTTTTTCTCGCCCTGTCCCGCCATGATCCGGCGGATCACGCGATTCATCCAGCCAGTGCCTTCGCGGCACGGCGTGCACTGGCCGCAGGACTCGCTCTGGTAGAAGCGCGACAGGCGCTCGAGCACCTTCACCATGCAGGTGGTCTCGTCCATCACGATCACGGCGGCGGAGCCCACCGAAGAGCCCGCGGCCTTCAGCGAGTCGTAGTCCATGTTCGCCGCCATGATTTTTTCCGCCGGCAACACGTACACGGACGAGCCGCCGGGAATCACGGCCTTCAACTTGCGCCCGCCCTTCACGCCACCCGCGATCTCGAGCAGTTCGGCGAACGGAATGCCCATGGGCAGTTCGAAGTTGCCGGGTTTGTTCACGTGGCCCGACACCGAGAAAATGGCCGTGCCACCGGCGTTCGCGACACCAAGCTTCGCGAACCACTCCGGACCCTTGCGCAGGATCGTCGGCACGGAGGCGTAGCTCTGCGTGTTGTTGATCGTGGTCGGCGCGCCGTACAGGCCATAAGCCGCCGGGAACGGCGGCTTGAAGCGCGGCTTGCCCTGCTTGCCCTCGAGCGAATCGAGCAGCGCGGTTTCTTCGCCGCAGATGTAGGCGCCGGCGCCCACCGCGGTGAACAGGTCGAAATCGACCCCGGAACCGAGGATGTTCTTGCCTAACAACCCGGCCTCGTAGGCTTCCTTCACCGCCGCCTCGAAACGCGGCACGGGCTCGCCGAGGAATTCGCCGCGGATGTAGTTGTAGCCCACCGTGGCGTTCATGCAGTAGCCACCGATGGCCATGCCTTCGATCAGCGAATGCGGGTTGTAACGCAGGATGTCGCGGTCATGACAGGTGCCGGGCTCGGATTCGTCCGAATTGCACACGGCGTACTTCTGCATGGTCGCCTCGCGCGGCATGAAGCTCCACTTCGTGCCCGTGGGGAAACCCGCGCCGCCGCGGCCACGCAGGCCCGAGGCCTTCACCTGGTCGACCACGGCGAGACGCGCCGGCTTCTCGGCGAGGATTTTCTTCCACGCGTCGTAGCCGCCGATCTTCAGGTAATTCTCGAGCTTCCAGGATTCCTTGAACTTGAGCGGTTCGAAAACCGTCAGGTTCATCTTGTCAGCCCACTTTTCAGCCGCTCCAGCCATCTAGTTAGCTCACTTCAGCTCGTCGAGAACCTTGTCCACCTTTTCGGGCGTCAGGTACTCGTGGAAAACGTGATCGACCATCATCATCGGCGCGCCGGTGCAGGCGGCCAGGCACTCTTCTTCCTTCTTGAGGAAGATGCGCCCATCGGACGTGCTCTCACCCAGCTTGATGCCGAGTTTCTTCTCGCAGTGTTTCACGAGGTCCTCGGCGCCATTCAACATGCAGCTGATGTTCGTGCAGATGCTGACGTGATGCCGGCCGCAGGGATGCGTCTCGAACATCGAGTAGAAGCTCGCGACTTCGTACACCTGGATCGGCGGCAGCCGCAGATATTCCGCGACGCCGTCCATGAGCTCGGGCGTGAGGAAGCCGTTGTTCTGCTCCTGCGTGAAACGCAGCGCCGACAACACGGCCGAGCGATGGCGGCCCGTCGGAAAACGGCCGATCCATTCGTCGATCTCATGCCGTGTGTGTTCATTGAGCAGACGCGCCTTCTCGCCGAGTACCGGCTCGAACGCGCCGCCATCCGCAGTCTTCACGACGTGCGTCATCGATCCACCTCTCCGAACACGATGTCCTGCGTACCGATCACCGCGACCACGTCCGCGAGCATGTGACCCTTGGTCATTTCTTCGAGCGCCGACAGGTGCGCGAAACCGGGCGCGCGGCACTTCAGGCGATACGGTTTGTTGGCGCCGTCCGAAATCAGGTAGATGCCGAACTCGCCCTTGGGCGCTTCGACGGCGGCGTACGTCTCGCCTTCCGGCACCGAGTACCCTTCGGTGAACAGCTTGAAGTGGTGGATGAGGGATTCCATGTCGCCCTTCATCTCTTCACGGCGCGGCGGACGCACCTTGGCGTCGTCGATCATCACCGGGCCAGGATTGCGCTTCAGCCAGTCGATGCACTGCTTGATGATGCGATTGCTCTGGCGCATTTCTTCGATGCGCACGAGATAACGGTCGTAGCAATCGCCGTTCACGCCCACGGGAATGTCGAATTCCATGTCGGCATAAACTTCATAGGGCTGCATCTTGCGCAGGTCCCACACGATGCCCGAGCCACGCAGCATGGCGCCCGAGAAACCCAGCGCCATCGCGCGCTCCGGCGTCACGACGCCGATGTTCACGGTGCGCTGCTTCCAGATGCGATTGTCTGTGAGCAGCGTTTCGTACTCATCGACGCATTTCGGGAAACGCGCGACGAAGGCGTCGAGGAAATCGAGCAGCGAACCCGAGCGCGCCTCGTTCATCTGGTCGGCGCGTTTCTTCGTGCGCCACTTCGAAGCCTGGTACTTCGGCATGGAGTCCGGCAGATCGCGATACACGCCGCCCGGGCGGTAATACGTGGCGTGCATGCGCGTGCCCGAGACCGCCTCGTAACAATCCATCAGGTCTTCGCGTTCCTTGAACGCGAGCAGGAAGACCGTCATCGCGCCGATGTCGAGTGCGTGCGCGCCGAGCCACATCAGGTGATTCAGCACCCGCGTGACCTCGTCGAACATCACGCGGATGTACTGCGCGCGCACCGGCACGGTGACCCCGAGCAACCGCTCGATGGCCAGCACGTACGCGTGTTCGTTGCACATCATCGAGACGTAATCGAGCCGGTCCATGTAACCGATGGACTGGTTGAACGGCTTCGACTCGGCGAGTTTCTCGGTGCCACGATGCAGCAGTCCGATGTGCGGGTCGGCCTTCTGAACGACTTCGCCGTCCATCTCCAGCACCAGGCGCAGCACACCGTGCGCCGCCGGATGCTGCGGACCGAAGTTCATCGTGAAGTTGCGAATCTCGTTCATTTCTTCAGCGCCGGGTCGTAGCGGTTGTCATCGCGGATGACCTTCGGCACCAGCGTGCGCGGCTCGATGCTCACGGGCTCGTACACCACGCGTTGCTTGTCGGCGTCGTACCGGACTTCGACGTTGCCGATAAGCGGGAAATCCTTGCGGAACGGATGACCAATGAAGCCGTAGTCCGTGAGGATGCGGCGCAGATCCGGATGCCCCGTGAAGAGAATGCCGAACAGGTCGAACGCCTCGCGCTCGAACCAGTTGGCGCCCGGCCAGATATCCACCACGGAATCGATGATGGGATCTTCGAGATCTTCGCAGCGCGCGCGCAGGCGCACGCGCTGATTATTGGTGATCGACAACAACTGATACGCCACCGCGAAACGGGCGCCATCGTGGGGTTTGCGCGGACCACCGCGATTCACGCCGCGGCTGAAGCCGCTGGCCGTCGCCGAATACGTCTTCCACTCGGTCGTCCCGTAATCCATGTAATCGATGCCCGCGACATCGATCAGGATCTCGAACTTGAGCTCGGGTGTATCGCGCAATGCGAGACAGACTTCGCGCAGTTGCGCGGGCTGCACTTCGTAACACAGCTCATCAGTCAACGACGGTACCCGCTGCAGCTGCCCGGGCAGGCGCGCATCGATCTTCGTGGCGAGTGCTGCGATCTTTTCGGTCATGCGGGCTTATGCGTTCGCGATCGAGCTGGTGCGCTCGATCTTCTTCTGCAGCTGGATGATTCCGTACAGCAGTGCTTCGGCGGTGGGCGGACAACCCGGCACGTACACGTCGACGGGCACGATGCGGTCGCAGCCACGCACGACGGCGTAGGAATAGTGGTAGTAACCGCCGCCGTTCGCGCATGAACCCATGGAGATGACCCAGCGGGGCTCGGGCATCTGGTCGTAGACCTTGCGCAGCGCCGGGGCCATTTTGTTCACCAGCGTGCCGGCGACGATCATGACGTCGGATTGACGCGGGCTCGGACGGAACACCACGCCAAAACGATCGAGGTCATAACGCGAGGCGCCCGCATGCATCATCTCGACGGCGCAGCACGCGAGGCCGAACGTCATCGGCCACAACGATCCGGTGCGCGCCCAGTTCATGACGGTGTCGACGGAGGTTGTGAGGAAACCGCGCTCGGCGAATCCCTGCTGTTCGCTGTCCGGCACCTGGTTGTCCGAATCCTGGGTCAATCCCATTCGAGCGCTCCCTTCTTCCACTCGTAGATGAAGCCAACGACGAGGATGAACAGGAAGATGCCCATCGCGACGAGGCCGAACACGCCGATGCTGTCGAGCACCACGGCCCACGGAAACAGGAACGCGATTTCGAGATCGAAGACGATGAACAGGATGGCGACGAGGTAATAACGCACGTCGAACTTCATGCGGCTGTCTTCGAAGGCCTCGAAGCCGCACTCGTAAGGCGAAAGCTTCTGCGCGTCGGTGCGAGCCTTGGCTTTCCAGCGCCCGATCACGATGCCGAGGGTCAGCAACACCAGCGCGAGACCGGTGGCGACGGTGAGGAAAATCAGTACAGGCAGGTAGTTTTCGATCATTTCGATGAGATCCGCGCCATCGCGAAAAGGGGCAGCAACCTCTCGACGATGAGAGACAACCGCCCCCGTAAAAATTCGGGCGCGATTGTATCAGGGATAAACAAAGTGATGGTGCCGACGGGGAGACTCGAACTCCCACGGATCGCTCCGCTAGCCCCTCAAGCTAGTGTGTCTACCAATTCCACCACGTCGGCGTTGTCGAAAAATCGTCAGGGCTTTTCTGGTACCGGTTCCGTCGCCGGAGCGGCCGGCACGGGAACTGAATTCGCGTCGACCGGCGGCGGCGCTGGCGCCGTTGCCGGCACGGTCGTCGTCACGGGCACCTTGTCGAGCAGCGATTCCGGTGTCGCCTTGAAATCGCGCTGAAAGAAATACGCGAGGAACAGGCTGTTGAGCATGAAAATCGCGGCGAACACCGCAGTCATGCGCGACAGGCCCGTAGTGGCGCCACGCGCGCCGAAAACTGTACCCGACGCACCCGCGCCGAATCCCGCGCCGGCATCCGCGCCTTTGCCTCGCTGCAACAGCACGAGACCGACGATGATGAAGGCCGAGAGCACCTGCACGATTGTGAGAATGGTTCGCAACATCTTGAATGTCCCAATATCAGGCGCGGGCAGCGGCGACGATCGCCAGGAACTCTTCGGCCTTCAGTGAGGCGCCGCCGATGAGCCCGCCGTCCACGTTCGGCATCGAAAACAGCTCCGCCGCGTTTGCGCCTTTGACGCTGCCGCCGTACTGGATTCGGACGAGGGCCGCGATCTTAGCATCGCGTGCCGCGACGCGCGCGCGGATATGGGCGTGCACCTCTTCGGCCTGTTGCGGGCTTGCGGTCTTGCCCGTACCGATGGCCCACACGGGCTCGTACGCGATCACCGCGCGCGTAAATGCCGCCACACCCGACAGGTCCAGAACCGCGTCGAGCTGCCGATCCACGACTTCGAACGTACGGCCGCCCTCGCGTTCCGCGAGAGACTCACCGACGCACAGGATCGGCGTGAGCCCCGCCGCGAGCACCGCGGCAAACTTGCGCGCGACGAGCTGATCGGATTCGCCGAACAGCGCACGGCGCTCGGAGTGGCCGACGATGGCCCCCGCGCAACCCACGTCACGCAGCATCGACGCCGACACTTCGCCCGTGAATGCCCCCTGGGTCTCCGCGCAGCAATCCTGCGCGCCCAGGCTGACGCGCGAACCCGCGAGCGCGCGGCTCAATTCGGCGAGATACGGGAACGGCGGGCAGACCCACACTTCGGCCGAGGAATTCGGCAGCTTGTGCACGATGTTCTCGACCAGCGTCGCGTTTTCGGCGCGCGAGCCGTGCATTTTCCAATTGCCTGCGATGATCTGGCGACGCATGTTCCTGCCCGCGGGACGGCACAAGGCCGCTCAAAAAAGGGGCGCGATGATAGCGGCGCGTCCCTCAGGACGCAACGCGGCGCACCACGGCCGCGATTTCTTCCGCGCAGCGCACCGTATCGGTCTCGTCTCGGGCCTCGACCATGACACGGATCACGGGCTCGGTGCCGGAGGGGCGCAGTACCACCCGGCCGTCTCCACCGAGACTCGATTCCACGCGTTGCACGGTGTCCTGGAGTTCGGGAACGGACTTGAGATCGACGCGGCGGGCAATCTTCACATTGATCATGGTTTGCGGAAATCGCGCCATTCCAGCCGCAAGTTCGGCGAGGCTCTGACCGGTCTCGCGCATCACGGCGAGGACCTGGAGCGCGGCCATGAGGGCATCGCCCGTCGTCGTCTTGTCGAGCAGCAGGATGTGGCCGGAGGATTCGCCGCCGACGGAACCCCCGGTTTCCCGCAGCATGCTGAGGACATACCGGTCGCCGACCTGCGCGCGCTTGAACTCGATGCCCTGCTCGCGCAGCGCCACTTCGAGTCCGAGGTTGCTCATCACCGTGCCGACCACGGGTCCCTTGAGCGTGCCCGCACGTTTGCGCGCGCTCGCGATGATATAGATGAGTTGATCGCCGTCGACGACACGCCCGAGTCCGTCGACCATCGCGAGCCGGTCGCCATCGCCGTCGAGCGCAATGCCCGCCGCGGCGCGCACGCCCGGCACGGTGAGTTGCAGCAGTCCGGGCGACGTGGAACCGCAACCGTCGTTGATGTTGCGGCCATTCGGCGAACATCCCATCGGAATGATTTCAGCGCCGAGATCGGTGAGCGTGCGCGGCACGACCTTGTATCCGGCGCCGTTCGCGCAATCGACCACGAGTTTCATGCCCTCGAGCGTCATGCCCTTCGGCAACGATTCCGCGCAGAAATCCTGGTAGTGACGCCGCGATTTGTCGACGCGCGAAGCGCGCCCGAGATTCATGGAAGTCTGCGTGATGGCGCCGCGCTCGAGTTCCGCCTCGATCGCCTCTTCGATTTCGTCGGAAAGTTTTCCGCCCTCGCTGTCGAAGAACTTGATGCCGTTGTCATCGTAGAGATTGTGAGACGCGCTGATGACGACGCCGAAGTCGCAGTCGAATTTTCGCGTCAGGAACGCGATGCCGGGCGTGGGCAACGGACCAATGAGCATGACGTCGACGCCGGCGGCGACAAACCCGGCTTCGAGCGCCGCTTCGAACATGTACCCCGACAGGCGCGTGTCCTTGCCGATGAGCACGGTGCCGCCCTCGGGTGCGAGTACCCGCGCGGCCGCGCTCGCGAGGCGCAAGGCGAAATCCACCGTCATCGGATGTTCGCCGACACGTCCGCGAACACCATCCGTACCGAAATATTTACGAGGCATCGAAATCCGCTCCCTGCGCCACTGCCGCGGCGACACGTACTGCGTCGACGGTCGCGGCCACATCGTGGGCGCGCACGATACGCGCTCCGTTGAGAACCGCAATGGCGGCCAGGGCCACGCTACCCGCCAGCCGATCGTCGAGCGCACGGCCGGTGAGCTTCGCCAGCATGGATTTGCGCGACAGTCCGACCGCCAGCGCCACTCCTAACGAGGACATGTCGCCGAGATGTTTGAGCAACGCGAGATTGTCGCGCGTGCGCTTGCCGAATCCGAAACCCGGATCCACGCAGATGCGGGCCGCGTCGATTCCGGCCGCGCGCGCCGCCGCGATCCGCTCGGCGAGAAAGGCGCTCACCTCCCCCACCGCATCATCGTAAGTCGGCGCGTCCTGCATCGTGCGCGGCTCGCCCTTCATGTGCATGAGGCACACGCCGGCGCCGCTCGCCGCCGCCACGGACAGAGCGCCAGGCTCCATCAACGCCCGCACGTCGTTGATGATGTCGGCGCCCGCGGCGATCGCCGTGCGCATGACCTCGGCCTTGCTGGTGTCGACTGAGATGTAAGTGGCCGCGAACTCACGACGCAAAGTTTCGACGATCGGAATGACGCGCGAGAGTTCTTCAGCGGTCTCGGCCGGCGCGGCGCCGGGCCGCGTGGACTCACCACCGATATCGATGATTACGGCGCCTTCGGAGATCATGCGTCGCGCCTGCTCGAGCGCCGCATCGCGCGCGAGGAATTTGCCGCCGTCGGAAAAGGAATCGGGCGTGACGTTGAGAACGCCCATCACGACGGGCGTGCCGAGATCGAGAATCCGATCCCGGCACTGCCAGTGTGCCGTGCTCATCGCAGACGTCCGTCGACTGACTGGAGGCTGCGCGTTCTCAGTGCTGCCCGGCGGGCGTACCGATGGTGCTACCGCCACCCTCGGATTCACCTTCCGCACGCTTGGGCGGCGACGGACTGCCGACCGAATCGTCCCAATCCGCGGGAGGCTTCGGTGTCTTGCCGGCCATGATGTCCTTGATCTGCGTCTCGTCGATGGTTTCGTACTTGACGAGCGCTTCGGCCATGGCATGCAGCTTGTCGAGGTTCGACTCGAGAATTTCCTTCGCGCGCTTGTAGTTCAAGTCGATGAGACGACGAATTTCCTCGTCGATCGTGTGCGCGGTTTCGTCCGAGACCTGCTTGTGCTGAGTCATCTGACGGCCGAGGAATACCTCGCCGTCCTCTTCAGAATAGCTGAGAGGTCCCAGGCGCTCCGACAGGCCCCACTTGGTGACCATGTTGCGCGCCAGATCCGTCGCATGTTCGATGTCGCTGGACGCTCCGGTCGTGATTCCGTCGGCGCCGAAGATCAGTTCCTCGGCGATGCGGCCACCGAAGGCCGACGAAATCTTGCTCTCGAGGCGCCGCTTGCTGGTGCTGTAGCGATCGCCTTCCGGCAGATACCAGGTGAGTCCCAGCGCGCGACCGCGCGGAATGATGGTGACCTTGTACACCGGGTCATGCTCGGGCACGACGAAGCCGACGATGGCGTGACCGGCCTCGTGATACGCCGTCATCTTCTTTTCCTGGTCGGACATGACCAGGGAGCGACGCTCCGCGCCCATGTAGATCTTGTCCTTCGCGCGTTCGAATTCGTCCATGCCGACGATGCGTTTGTTCGCGCGGGCCGCGAACAGCGCCGCTTCGTTGACGAGATTCGCGAGATCAGCACCGGAGAATCCGGGCGTGCCTCGCGCGATGTACGCGGGCTTCACGTCGTCTCCCAGCGGCACCTTGCGCATGTGAACGCGCAGGATCTGCTCGCGGCCACGCACGTCGGGCAGCGGCACCACGACCTGGCGATCGAAGCGGCCCGGGCGCAGCAGCGCCGGATCGAGCACGTCAGGCCGGTTCGTGGCGGCGATGACGATGATGCCTTCGTTGCCTTCGAAGCCGTCCATCTCGACCAGCAGCTGGTTCAGCGTTTGTTCGCGCTCATCGTGACCGCCGCCGAGGCCCGCGCCGCGATGGCGGCCGACCGCGTCGATTTCATCGATGAAGATGATGCAGGGCGCGTGTTTCTTCGCCTGCTCGAACATGTCGCGCACGCGCGATGCGCCGACGCCGACGAACATTTCCACGAAGTCGGAGCCCGAGATAGTGAAGAACGGCACTTTCGCTTCGCCGGCGATGGCGCGCGCCAGCAGAGTCTTGCCGGTACCGGGCGAGCCGACCATGAGGACGCCCTTGGGAATCTTGCCGCCTAACTTCTGAAACTTGGATGGGTCCTTGAGGAAGTCGACGATTTCGCCCACTTCCTGCTTGGCTTCGTCCACGCCCGCGACGTCCGCGAACGTGACATTGACCTGGTCCTCGCCGAGCAGCCTTGCGCGGCTCTTGCCGAAGGACATGGCTCCGCGGCCACCGGCCGAGCCCTGCATCTGGCGCAGCATGTAGACGAAAACGAGGATCAGCAGCAGCGCAGGCGCGAGCTGCAACAGCAGCTGCATGAGGAAATTAGGCTGCTTCGGCGGCTCACCCTTGAATTCGATGCGCGCCTTGTCGAGCGTCCCGATCAGACTCGTGTTGTCGGTTTCAGGGTTGTAAGCCTTGAATCGGGTCTTGTCCTTGCGAAGTCCGAGGATCTCATCGCCACGGAGCGTCACCGAATCGACGCGGCCATTGCGCACGTCTTCGAGTACGGCCGAATAGGACACCTGCGTGGGTTCCGTCCCGGTGGGCACGTAGCGGCTGAAAACCACCACCATCACCATCACGATCACGACCCAAAGCAGGATATTTTTCGTCAGATCATTCAAAGGTTTACCCTCGCGGAGCGACCAGCCCGGCATGCAGGTTCCAGGGCACGCTACACCATCCTAAAACCACTCGCCAGCAGGTAAAGCTCAGAACTGCGTGGGTGGGCTGTGTGAGGTGAGGCTCGGATGCCGAATCAGTCAATTTCTCGAAGTTGGCATCCTGGGTCGTTTTGATGAGGCCCGGGTCCATTGGTTTCAACCCTTGCATGGGAAATCGGGCGAAAACGATGGATTCACGACCTCATATTCGGCGCCACCCGCGCCGCGGGGCGCCCCTTACAATGCGCCCCATGGAACTCACCGAACGGCAACGCAAGTATTTACGCGGTCTCGGCCACGTGCTCAATCCCGTGCTGATGATCGGATCGGCGGGAGTCACCCCTGCAGTCATCGCGGAGGCACGCCGCGCACTCCACGACCACGAGCTCATCAAGGTGAAATATCGCGGTGCCGAACGGGTAGAACGTGATGCGGGTCTCGCCAATCTAGCCACCTCGACCGAGAGCGTTCTGGTGCAAAAGATCGGGCATACAGCCCTCTACTACAAACGCCGGAATGACCGCCCCGGAATTGTGATCCCTGACGCATAAAGAGTCTGCGTCACTGGCCGATTTCATAAGTGCGGGCGAGGATCGCCCCACGGAAATCACTGCCGAAGTTCCAGTGGTAAGTTGCTGGAATAAGTCGTATATCAGGGACACATGGCGGCTCAGGACACACGTTCGTTTGGGCGCGAGGCGGTAGCAGTCTATCTAGCCGCCGCGCTGGTTGTATTTGGAACCTGGGCAGCGTCCCGATACCTCATTCTCCGCAAGTTCGAGAATATCGAGCAGAACGAGGCCTCGCGCAGCATCGAGGTCATGCGCAAGGCGCTGGTCTCGAAAAATACCGAGATCGAAACGGTCTCGCGCGATTTCGCGCGCTGGGACGCGATGTATTCGTACGCGTCCACGCTCGACCCGAAATTCGAATATGAGAACTTCTCCGAGGCTGGTCTCGACGAAGTGAACGTCGACCTGGTGTGGGTGCTCGATCCGAAGGGCAAGCTACTCTCCTCGTTCGAGAACGACACCGACGACGAAAGTTATCAAACCCCGGCGAGCGCACCGGTGGTGACTGCAATCCAAAGCCTCACGCCGGTGGTGCGCACGGTGGTCGACCAGGAAGGCACGCTGCGACTGGTGCAGATCAACGGCGTCCCACATGTCATTTCCGCCAACACAGTGCTGCACACCGACCGCAGCGGTCCGTCCAACGGCATCCTGGTGTTCGCGCGCCGCATCGGTAATCCCGAAATCGCCAACATCGGGGCCGATACCCAGCTCGCCGTGAATTTCTCGCTGATCGACGACCGATTGGGAGCCGCGGAGAAATCGGAGCTGCTCGTCGCGCCTGATGGCCGCCGCATCCTGCGTCGGTCCGACACCATAATCGAAGGCCAGCTGCGACTCGATACCATCGACAATCACCCGCTCGCCGTGATGTCCACGACGATGCCGCGCTCCGTCATGCAGAGCGGCCAAAAGGGTGTCCGCTACCTCGTCGGCTGGGTCGCGCTGCTGGTGAGCATCGTGGTCGCCGCCTGGCACGTTTACAGCGGCCGGCTCAAACGCGCCGCCGCGCTCGCCGCGACGAACGAAACCCGCTACCGCGCCATCTTCGACCGCGCCGCCTCCGGAATCGTGCTGTTCGATCCGACGTCGCGCCGCGTCCTGGACGCGAACTCGCAGGCGCAACGGCTGGTCGGCGCGTCACTCGACGAGCTGCGACGCCGCGACGTCGCGACGATTTTCGACACGCCGGTCTCGCTCGAGCCGGGTAATGCACTCAACGAAGCCGCGAACACCCGCCCGGCGCAGATCATCCGCACCGACGAACAGCGGCGGGACGTCGAGTTCTCCATCGCGGATCTGGAACCGGGCACGGGCCGCGTGCACGCCATGCTGTTGCAGGACATATCGCACCGGCGCGAAGCGGAGCGGCGTGCGCAGGAGCACCAGCTGTCCCTGCAGCATCTCGCCACGCACGACGCACTCACGGGGCTGCCGAACCGCACGTTCCTCAACGAGGAACTGCCGCGCCTGATCGATGAGGCCGCGCGCCGCGGAGATTCGCTGTCGATCCTGTACATCGACTGCGACAACTTCAAGAACATCAACGATTCGCGCGGGCACTCGATCGGCGACGACTATCTACGTTCGGTCGCACGCCGTCTGCGCGATTCGATCGCGAGCCCGGATCTCGTGGTGCGCATGGGCGGAGACGAATTCCTCGTCGTGACGCGCCACTATGGACTCGAACCCGACAGCGCCGCGATCGCGGAACGCGTCGCCGCCGCACTCAAGAAACCAGTGCGCCTCGGAGAGGCGACCTACTCCGCCACGACGAGCATCGGCATGTCCGTGTACCCGCGCGATGCAATGACGATGAGCGAACTGCTGCGTTCGGCGGACATCGCGTTGTACGAAGCCAAGGCCCGCGGACGCGACAACGTGCAGATGTTCGACGCGGCAATGAACAAGCGCGTGCATACGCGCCTCGCGCTCGAGCAGGACCTGCGCAGCGCGGTCAACCGCGACGCCATCGAAATCCAGCTGCAGCCGATCGTAGATATCCGCAGTGGTCGCCTGGTGAGTTTCGAAGCGCTCGCGCGCTGGAACGACCCGCGCCACGGCTCGGTGCCGCCGCTGGCGTTCATCGAGGTGGCCGAAGCTTCCGATCTGATCGTCGAGCTGGGCGAATGTGTCATCCGCAACGTCGCGCGCCAGATCGCAGCCTGGCAGCGTGCGGGGCTCAAGCCCGTGCCGGTGGCGGTGAACGTTTCCGCCAAGCAGCTCAAGCGCTCCAACCTGCCCGAACGTATCGTCGCGATCGCGCACGAGTTCGACATCGCGCCGCACCAGCTCGAAGTCGAGCTCACGGAAAGCGTCGCCATGCAGGACTCCGAACAACACGTGACCAAGCTGCACGCATTGCGCGACCTCGGCGTGCGTGTGTCGGTCGATGATTTCGGCACCGGCTACTCGAGCCTCGCCTATTTGCGCAATCTGCCGATCGATTACCTCAAGATCGACCGCACCTTCGTGCGCGACATGAACGTCGATCGCAATGACGCGGCGATCGTGCGCGCCATCATCAGCATGGCGCAGAGCCTGCACCTCGGAACAGTCGCCGAAGGCATCGAGACGCGCGAACACGCCTCACAACTGCTCGCGCTCGGCTGCGCGACGGGTCAAGGATATTTCTTCTCGAAGCCGATGCCTTCCCACGAAACACACGAACTGCTGCGCACCATGCGCGGCGCCGCGCCGCTTACCGGCGGACCGAGCCTGGAGATCGTCCGCGTCTCCTGATCATCCGCCGATGCGCCGTCGACGCATCATGTGCGCGACGATTCCGCCGATGGCGAGCACGAACGAGCCCAGCACGAAGTACCAGAACAGGCGCCCGCTGGATTTGAGGGATTCCGCCGCCGCCGGGTACTCGGCGACCTCTTCCACTTCTACTTTCGGCTTCGGCGGCGGCAACGCCGCCAGGTCCGCTTCGTAGCGAGCGAGCCGCTTTCGGATCCGCTCCGCATGCGGCGCACCGTAAAGCAACGCGCTCTCGTAATAGCGCTTCGCATCCTCGGTTCCGTCATCGAGCAGGCTCAGTCCCGACGCAATCGCGAGATCGCCGCCCGACGCATACAGATCCCCGATCGCGGCATCCGGCGGCTTGAAGAATTTCGTGCGCTCCAGCAGTTGATAGTCGATCTGCCGCAGCAGATCCTGGGCGCCCTTCAGCTTGCCCTTTTCGATCGGCAGGATTTCCGGGGCGACCGGCACGTCGCCGTTGCCGAAATCGAGCATCAGCACGCTGTCCTTGTCGAACCAGCGAGGATTCTCCGCCAGCGCGACCTTCGCCTTGAGGATGCGCTCATGCAGCCATTCGGATCCCTTGTGCCCACTGACATCGCGGATCACGCCTTCGCGGATCCACTTGAGCGCCTCCTCATTCTCGCCCTTGAGTTCGAGCGCTGAGCCGAGATTCCCCGCGACTCGCGCATTGCCGGGAAACTTCTTTTCCGTGGCGCGAAACAGCTCGATGGCCTCGTCAATCTTGCCGGCGAGCACGAGCGCGACGCCGAGATCGTTGCTGTTTTCGAGCGTGGGCTTCGTGGCGTGGGCGTTCTGGAGCCGCCGCAGGATTTCCCCGGCCGCAACCGGGTCACTCTGCTCCAGCGAGTAAAGCAGCTCGGGCTCGAACGTGTTGATGCAGGCCCGGGCCGGCGGGGCCACGACAAACAACGCGGCGCAGAGGACCGCCAGAATCGGGATTGGCCTGTGCACGGCGCTCAGCTCTTGCCCGGCACCCAGAAATCCTTCCAGTCCAGCCCCGCGGCCTTGATGGCCTGGAGCCGGACCTTCAATCGCGCTGGGTCGATCGCGGTAACACCGCCGGAACTGAATGCCACCTTTGCGCCCGCGGCCTTCGCGCCCTTGAGCAATGCGACGTCGGGCGCCTTGTCCCGGTCGACGATCACGACGACCGTGCCCGGGTAGTTAGTCAGCGCGTCGCGCGACAGTTCGCTGCCTGGCAGCACGCCGTGACGGCGCACGTCGCTCCAGAACGCAGTCGTGTCTCCCGCCGGCGGCGCAAGACCCAGATCGATCAGCGGAATGTTGTCGTTCGACGCCTGGGTGACGAGTTCGTCGAGTTCCCGATCCGCCAGCGGCACGAGACCGGCCGGCGGTGGCGCGTCATCGGGCAGGATCTTCACCTTCATGTTGCGGTATTTCACGACGCTGCCCGGATCATGGGCTTGCAACGCGAAGGTGCCGGAACCGAGGTACCTGCCCTGCTTGTCGCTCGCGCGAAACGCATTCGCGGGCTCCGCGTATTCGCTGATGAGTTTGTCGTCGATGAAAGTCTGGATGGTCTTGCCGACGACGCGGATGCGGTAATTGAACCACTCGTTGTCTTTCGCGGGCGCCGCGTAAGCATTACGCACGGCGTAAACGCTGCCCGTCATCTTGTACTCGATGTAGCCGTTCATCTTTTCGGCGGGCGGGTTGGAGTTGATGACCTGCAATTCGTAGCCCGCGGCGGGCCAGCCCGGACCCTGCCACTTCGTGTGCGCATATATGCCGCTGTTCGCGCCGGGCGCGGTCATCACGTCGGCGGAAAACTCGAAGTTGCGGAAATCGTGTTTGGCGACCTTGCCGACGTAGAACAGGTGGGAGCGATCACCGCGCGAGACGAACGCGCCGTCTTCGACCACCCAGGATTCCGGCCGCTCGGCGGCCTTCCAGCCCGCCAGGGTCTTGCCGTCCTGGAGCGGGATCCAGTCCTGGGAGAACACGGGCGCTGCCCCGAGCGCCGCGACCATGCCCAACAACGCGATCGGTTTCATCTTTACCCCCAACCGGAAAACTAGACGTAGCGGATTTTCACCACTTCGTAGCTGTGCGTTCCACCCGGGGCGGCGACGTCGACGACATCTCCGGCGCTCTTGCCGACCAGCGCGCGCGCAATCGGCGAGGTGATGGAAATGCGCCCGGATTTGATGTCGGCCTCATCCTCGCCGACGATCTGGTAACTGATGGTCTTGCCGTCTTCCTGGTCTTCGAGGTCGACCGTCGCGCCAAAAATCACCTTGCCTGCGCTGTTCACGGCGGCAGGGTCGATGATCTCCGCGGTCGACATCTTCGCTTCGATTTCGCCGATGCGCCCTTCGATGAAACCCTGCTGCTCGCGCGCCGCGTGATACTCGGCATTCTCGGACAAGTCGCCATGACTGCGCGCCTCGGCAATCGCCTTGATGACGCGCGGACGATCCTCCGTCTTGAGGCGTTTGAGTTCCGCGCGCAGCGCCTCGGCGCCCCGCACGGTCATCGGATTGCGTTTCATGCCTTGGCCTCTTTATGGAGGTCCTGGAGCCTGTGGACCTCGACGGCATCCAGGTGATCCAGAGCTTCGCAGGTTGCGAGCGCGCCTGCGAGCGTCGTGTAGTAGGTGATGCGTTTGTGCACTGCCTCACGACGAATGGAGTTGGACTCCCGGGTGGCGAGTTTGCCTTCCGTCGTGTTCACGATCATCGCGAATTCGTCGTTCTTGATCATGTCGACGATGTGCGGCCGGCCTTCGCGCACCTTGTTCGCACGCTTGCATGCGAAACCCGCTTCGATGATCGCGCGCGCCGTACCGTCGGTTGCCGCCAGCTCGAAACCCTTGTCGATGAGTTTTCTCGCGAGCACGACGGCGCCGGGTTTGTCGCGTTCGCGCACGCTGATCAGCACGACGCCCGAACGCGGCAACGTGACGCCGGAGGCGGCCTGCGCCTTGGCGTAGGCCTCGCCGAACGTACGGCCCGTTCCCATGACTTCGCCGGTGCTCTTCATCTCCGGTCCGAGGATCGGATCGGCTTCGGGGAACTTGGTGAACGGGAATACCGCTTCCTTCACGGAGAAATACGGCGGCACGACTTCGCTGGCGTTTTCCATGGACTTCATCTTGCGTCCCGTCATTACGCGCGCGCCGATCTTCGCGAGTGGCACACCGGTCGCCTTGGAGACGAACGGCGCCGTACGCGATGCACGCGGGTTCACCTCGAGCACGTAGATGACGCCGTTCTGGATCGCGAACTGGATGTTCATGAGACCGATGACGTTGAGCGCCTTGGCGAGCTTGCGCGTCTGCTCGCGCAGGTCGGCCTGGGTTTCGGGCGACAGGCTGTTGGGCGGCAGCGAACATCCGGAATCACCGGAGTGCACGCCGGCCTGCTCCACGTGCTCCATGATTCCGCCGATCAGCACGTCCTCGCCATCGCAGCACGCGTCGACGTCGACTTCGATCGCGACGTCGAGGAAGCGGTCGAGCAGCACGGGACTGTCGTTCGACACGCTCACGGCGGTCGTCATGTAGGTACGCAGATCGTCTTCATTGAACACGACTTCCATCGCGCGTCCGCCGAGCACGTAGGAAGGCCGCACGACCAGCGGGAATCCCACGGTGCGGGCGAGCGCAACCGCCTGTTCTTCGGTGCGCGCCGTCGCGTTCGCCGGTTGTTTGAGACCGAGATTCTTCACCAGCACCTGGAAGCGCTCGCGATCCTCGGCGATGTCGATCGAGTCGGGCGAGGTGCCGATGATCGGCGCGCCCGCCGCCTCGAGCGCCCGCGACAGCTTCAGCGGCGTCTGGCCGCCGTACTGCACGATCACTCCCTCCGGTTGTTCCTTCGCGATGATTTCGAGGACGTCCTCCAACGTCAGCGGCTCGAAATACAGGCGATCGGAAGTGTCATAGTCGGTCGACACGGTTTCCGGGTTGCAATTGACCATGATGGTTTCGAAACCATCCTCGCGCAGCTGCAATGCGGCGTGCACGCAGCAGTAGTCGAACTCGATACCCTGGCCGATGCGGTTCGGACCGCCGCCGAGGATCATGATCTTGCGCTTGCTGGTTGGTTGCGCCTCGCACTCTTCCTCGTAGGTCGAGTACATGTAAGCGGTCGACGTGGCGAACTCGGCGGCGCACGTGTCCACGCGCTTGTAGACCGGGCGCAGGTTGAACGCGTGCCGCTTGGCGCGAATCGCCGCCTCGCCGGCGCCCGTCAGCGAACCGAGCCGGCTGTCGGAGAACCCTTTGCGCTTGAGTTCGCGCAGGCGGGCGACTTCGAGCGCCGCAACGCCCCCTTCGCGCGTCCGCGACTCCTCGACGAGGAGATCCTCGATCTGCGCGAGGAACCACGGATCGATATACGAGAGCTCCTGGATTCGCTCGAGCGACCAGCCCGCGCGGAACGCGTCCGCGACGTACAGCAGCCGGCTCGGTCCGGGGGCGCGCAACTCGTAAGCGAGTTTGTCGCGATCTTCCTCGGTGAGATCGCCCTTGAATTGTTCGTTCAGGCCATCGAGACCGGTCTCGAGTCCCCGCAGCGCCTTCTGCAATGACTCCTGGAAAGTGCGGCCGATGGCCATCACCTCGCCCACGGACTTCATCTGGGTAGTGAGGCGCGAGTTCGCGGCCGGGAATTTTTCGAACGTGAAGCGCGGAATCTTGGTCACGACGTAATCGATCGTCGGCTCGAACGAGGCCGGCGTCGTGCCACCCGTGATGTCGTTCTTGAGTTCGTCGAGCGTGTAACCGACGGCAAGCTTCGCCGCGATCTTCGCGATCGGGAATCCGGTCGCTTTCGACGCGAGCGCGGACGAACGCGACACGCGCGGATTCATTTCGATGACCAGCAGCCGGCCGTCGTCCGGGCTCACCGCGAACTGCACGTTCGAGCCGCCGGTGTCGACGCCGATCTTGCGCAGCACCGCGATCGACGCGTTGCGCATGCGCTGGTATTCCTTGTCCGTGAGCGTTTGCGCGGGAGCGACCGTGATCGAATCGCCGGTGTGCACGCCCATCGGATCGAGATTCTCGATCGAGCAGACGATGATGCAGTTGTCGTTCCTGTCGCGAACGACCTCCATCTCGAATTCCTTCCAGCCGATCACCGACTCTTCGATCAGCACCTCGGCGGTCGGTGAGGCCTCGAGTCCACGCTCGACGATCTGTTCGAATTCCTCGCGGTTGTAGGCGATACCGCCGCCCGAGCCGCCCATCGTGAAGGACGGACGGATGACGCAGGGGAAGCCGAGACCCTGCTGGATCTCCACGGCTTGCGCGAGCGTATGCGCCACGGCTGCCCGCGGGCATTCCAGTCCGATCTCGCGCATCGCGTTGCGAAACAGCTCGCGATCCTCGGCCATGTCGATGGCCTCGCGCGACGCGGCGATCATTTCGACGCCATGCTTCGCGAGCACCCCTTCGCGCACCAGGTCGAGCGCGGTGTTCAACGCCGTCTGTCCACCCATCGTGGGCAGCAACGCGTCGGGTTGTTCTTTTTCGATGATTCGCGCCAGCGTGCGCCAGTTGATCGGCTCGATGTAGATGGCGTCGGCCATCTCCGGGTCCGTCATGATGGTGGCCGGGTTCGAGTTCACGAGGATGACGCGGTAACCCTCCTCCTTCAGCGCCTTGCAGGCTTGCGCGCCGGAATAGTCGAACTCGCAGGCCTGGCCGATGATGATCGGGCCCGCGCCAATGATCAGGATGCTTTCGATGTCTGTGCGTTTTGGCATGAACTCGTTTACTCAGGCGGCCTTGTCCGGGGGCGGTTGCTTCCCGGTGCGCGCGCGCAGCTTCGCCTGCAGCCGGCGCAACATCAGGTGGACGAATCGATCGAACATGGCGCCCATTTCCTGCGGGCCGGGGCTCGCTTCCGGGTGGCCCTGAAAGCTGAAAGCCGGGCGATCGATGCGGGCAATGCCCTGCAACGATCCGTCGAACAACGAGCGGTGCGTGGCCTTGAGAGTCGAAGGCAGTTCGCTTTCGTCCACGGCGAAGCCGTGGTTCTGGCTGGTGATGAACACACGCCCGGTTTCGAGATCCTGCACCGGGTGATTCGCGCCGTGATGGCCGAACTTCATCTTCATGGTGCGCGCCCCGCTCGCGAGGCCTAACAACTGATGGCCGAGGCAGATGCCGAATACCGGCAGATCCGCGACCATGATGGCGCGGATCGCCTCGATGGCGTAGTCGCAAGGCTCCGGATCACCGGGACCGTTGGAGAGGAATACGCCGTCCGCGTCGAGCGCGAATACTTCCTCGGCGCTGGTCTGCGCGGGAACCACCGTCATGCGGCAGCCCCGATCGGAGAGCATGCGGAGAATGTTGCGTTTGACGCCGAAATCGTAGGCCACGACATGCAGGCGCTGGTGCGCGCGCATGACCGGCCGGTTCTCCGGCTGCCAGATGGAGCCTTCGTTCCATTGATAGGTGCGCTTGGTCGTGACGACCTTGGCGAGATCCATGCCCTTGAGGCCGGGAAACTTCTTGGCGGCCCGCACGGCGGCGTTCGCGTCGATCTTTTCGCCGGTCATGATGCAACCGGCCTGCGCGCCCTTCTCCCGCAGGATTCGCGTCAACTTGCGGGTGTCGATCCCCGAGATGGCGACGACCTTGTGCCGCGCGAGGAATTCGCGCAAATCTTCCGACTTGCGCCAGTTGCTCGCCAGCGGCGGAACGTCTCTAACTACCATGCCCGCGGCATACGCGGTCGGCGACTCGAGATCCTCGGGCGTGGTGCCCGTGTTCCCTATGTGCGGATAGGTCAGCGTCACGATCTGCCGGGAATACGACGGATCCGTGAGAATTTCCTGATAACCGGTCAACGCGGTATTGAAAACGACTTCGCCAGTGGTGTTGCCTTTGGCGCCGATAGACTGGCCGTGGAAGATGGTTCCATCTTCCAGAGCCAGGACCGCGGTTACCGTCACGCGGGTACTCCCCTCGAGCCTCAACGGCCCGACATGAATGCTTGAATGATTGGTTGCTCTCCGCGCGGAGCGTACATGCACAAAGCGGGAGGAGTTCTCGCGAACATCCTCCCGCCCTGCGTTGGACTAACCCGTTTCGGATTAGGCGGCAATTTTACGAAGCGATCCCCGGGGTGTCCATGAAACTTCTTGTTCGTTTCGGGGAAAAATCTCCCGGAAAGTTCTAATGAAATCTGCGCGGATATCTCCCTAAGCGCTTGTTTTTAATCCAAGTACGTTGGCCATTGTGTAACGCCCGGGTTTTTGACCCGCAAGCCAGGCCGCCGCCCGGACAGCGCCCTGGGCAAATATTGACCGGTCGGTCGCCTCGTGGGTGATGGTCAGCCGCTCGCCGCCGCCTGCAAAAAGGACGGCGTGGGTCCCGACCACGTCCCCCGCCCGGACCGACGCTATGCCGATTTCGCCGGGCCGGCGGGCCTCGTTGCCGGCGCGCCCTGCCTTCACCGCGTGCCGCGGATCGAGCCCGCGGCCCTGGGCCGCGCTGCCCGCCAGCGCGAGCGCGGTTCCTGACGGGGCATCAACTTTGTGCTTGTGATGCGCTTCGGTGATCTCGATGTCGAACTCCGCGGGCAATACGCGCGCGGCGAGACGCACCAGTTCCATCGCGACCGCTACGCCGATCGAAGTGTTGGGCGCGACGAGCACCGCAATGTCGCGCGCAGCGCCGTCGACGCGCGCGTCGAAGGCGGCGTCGTGTCCGGTCGTACCGATCACGAGTGGAACACCGGCCGCGCGACACGCATCGAGCGCACGCAGTGTGAGTTCGGGCCGCGAAAAATCGATCGCGACGGCGGCCTTGCCGAGATCCGCGGGTAGTTCGGTCTGCACGCGGACGCCCAGCGCCTTGCCGCCGGCGACCTCGCCGACATCGAGGCCCGCCGACTTGCTGCCGGGGGATGCAACGGCCGCGACGATGGTGACGCCACCCGCGGCGCTGGCGCGCACGATGGCCGCGCCCATGCGCCCGGTTGCACCGATCAAGACTGCTCGCGTCACGTTGGCTCCCATGTTGATTCCGGCGACAGTGTGCCGCAGCGCCGGCAGTCGTGCGAGACTGCCGACCCATGATACGCATCGGAATACTGGGCGCGGCACGAATCGCGCCACGCGGCATCGTCACACCGGCGAACGATCTGCTCGGCACAGAAGCCGTCGCCGTCGCGGCCAGCACCCTCGAGCGCGCGCAGAATTTCGCCGCACAACATTCCCTGCCGCTCGCCTTCGGTAGTTATGCCGAGCTCATCGCGCGCGATGACATCGACCTGGTGTACGTGGCCCTGCCGCCCTCCGCGCACCTCGAGTGGTGCACGGCGGCGCTCGCGAACGGCAAACACGTGCTGGTCGAGAAACCGTTCGCCCGCAACGCGCAGGAAGCCGCGCATATGGCGGCGGCCGCGAAAGCCGCGGGGCGTCATCTCATCGAAGGCTTCCACTATCGCTACCATCCGTTGTTCCAGCAGGCGCTGGCGCTGTTGCGCTCCGGCGCCATTGGCCGCATCCGCCACATCGAGGCCGTGTTCAACGCGCAACTGCCGGACACGCCGGGCGAACTGCGCTACATCGAAGAACTCGGCGGAGGCGCATTGATGGACCTCGGATGTTATTGCGTGCACTGGATCCGCACCGTGACAGGTGACGAGCCCACGGTCGTCAGTGCCAGCGCGCGTTGCTCGACTCCGGGCGTCGACCTGCAGGCCCGCGCGGAACTCGCGTTCACGAGCGGGCCGACCGCGAGCCTCGAATGCTCGATGCAACCCGACGATGGCAAGTTGTTCCGCCGCCTGCGCGTGCACGGCGAGGCGGGGATGCTCGAGATCGACAACCCCGTGACACCCCACGCTGGCGCGACCTTGTCGATCGACGGACCGAACGCACCTCTGCCGCAGATCGTGTCGGGCGGAGAAACCACGTTTCACTACCAGCTGCGGCACGTGCTCGAATGCCTGGCCGGGCGGGAGCAGCCCCTCACCGGCGGCGAGGATGCGGTCGGCAACATGCGCGCGATCGATGCCATCTACCGGGCCGCGGGACTCAAGCCGCGCGGGCTCGCCGCCTGATCGAAGGATGACGTGAGCGCCGCCGCACGATACGTGCTCGCGCTCGACCAGGGCACCACGAGCTCGCGCTCGCTGCTGTTCGATGCGACGGGCCGCATCGTCGCGCTGGCGCAGCGCGAATTCACCCAGCATTTTCCGCGCCCGGGCTGGGTGGAACACGACGCCGGCGAGATCTGGACCTCGCAGCTCACAACCATTCGCGACGCGCTGCATGCGGCGCAGGCCACGCCGCGCGACGTCGTCGCCATCGGCATCACGAATCAGCGTGAAACGACGGTGGTGTGGGACCGCGCGACGGGTGAGCCCATCGCGCCCGCGATCGTCTGGCAGGACCGCCGCACGGCCGATACCTGCGAAGTGATGCGTGCGGCCGGACTCGAAGACGAAATCTCCGCACGCACGGGCCTGCTGCTCGACCCGTATTTTTCGGCCACCAAACTGGCCTGGCTGCTGGATCACGTGCCGGGCGCGCGTCAGCGGGCTGAAACAGGACAGCTGGCCTTCGGCACGATCGATAGCTGGCTGATGTACAAACTCAGCGCGCATCGCCGGCATGTCACCGACGCGACCAATGCGAGCCGCACGCTGCTGTTCAATCTGCAGACCGGCGACTGGGATGAGCGCCTGCTCGGGCTATTGCGCGTGCCGCGCGACTGCCTGCCGCAGGTGGTGGACTCCTGCCTCGCGCGTGCCGACGCGATCGAAATCGAGATCGACGGGATCAAACTACCCGTAACGGGAATCGCGGGCGATCAACAGGCGGCGCTGTTCGGCCAGGCATGTTTCGCGCCGGGCATGGCCAAGAACACCTACGGCACCGGTTGCTTCGCGCTGATGAACGTCGGCGAGAATCCGCAACGCTCCGCGCACCGGCTCCTCACTACCGTGGCGAGCCGGCGCGGCGGCGAGACTCGCTTCGCACTCGAAGGCGGTGTGTTCATGGGGGGTGCGACGATCCAGTGGCTGCGCGACGGACTCGGCATCATCGAACGATCGTCAGATGTCGAAGCACTCGCGATGAAGGTCCCGGATACCGGCGACGTCTACCTGGTCCCGGCGTTCGCGGGCCTCGGCGCACCACAATGGGATGCCGCGGCGCGCGGCGCCATCCTCGGCCTGACACGCGGATCGACGCGCGCGCACATCGCGCGCGCCGCGGTCGAAAGCATCGCCTTTCAGACCGCCGACCTGATCGACGCCATGCGGCGCGACTCCGGACATCCCCTGGGCGAACTGCGCGTCGATGGCGGCGCGGCACGCAACGACCTGCTGCTGCAATTCCAGGCGGATCTATTGGGTGTGCCGGTGCTGCGACCGGCGAACACTGAAACCACGGCCTTCGGAGCGGCCGCGCTCGCCGGACTGGGCGCCGGCTTCTGGCAGGATGAAAGCGAACTTGCCGCCTTGTGGTCGCTCGAGAAACGCTTCGAGCCCCGCATGTCTCGCGACAGCGCGGCGGCGCGCCGCGCCCGTTGGACGCAGGCAGTCGAACGGTCGCGCGACTGGGCCTCCTGATGCGCATGCCGGTGGGAAAAGCCAGGTGGATCGCAGGTGGCATCGCCTTCGTCGTGATCGCGGCCGGCGCATGGCGTTGGTCCGAGCATCGGCCAGCGCGATTTCTGCCGGAGGACACCTCCGCGTTCGTCGCCGTGTTTCCACCGCCGCCGTTGGAGGGATCACCCGAGGAACGGCGCGAGCTCGATGTGCTCCTCGATCTCCAGAAAAATCGCACGCAGGCCGACGTCGCGGCGGCGCACGCAGACCGTCGCAAGGATGTCGACCGGTTTTATGCCGCGCTGGGATTCGACGCGCGTCACCCGCCGCGCCTGCCTGCATTGCAATCGCTCATGGAGGATGTGGAAGACGATGTGAGCCGATACGTGCGCGCGCCGAAGCGCAAGTTCGCGCGCAGCCGTCCGTATGTGGTCGATCCCACAGTCGAGCCTTGCATCGGTGACGTCGCCGGCGACCGGTCCTACCCCAGCGGTCATTCGACCTACGGCTACGTCATTGCCTATCTACTGGCGGAGATGGTGCCGCAACGGCGCGCGAAGCTGCTGGCCCGGGCGGACGAATTCGCGCGGGCGCGCGCGGTGTGCGGCGTACATTTTCCGAGCGACCTGGCGGCGGGACGCATCGGCGCGGAATGGCTGGTGCAACAGCTGCTCGCCTCGCCCGACTACCGCGCCGCCGCGGCAAAGGCGGCGCCCGAACTGCGCGCGGCGCTGGCGGAGCTTCAGGGGTCCGGCCACTCGAGTGCGAGACGCGCGCCCCCGAGGCTGGCGCTGGCTTCAGCTATCGCGCGGCCGCGATGCAACGCGGCGATCCGCGCCACGATGGCGAGCCCCAGGCCGAAGCCGCCCGTATCGCGATTGCGGCTGGTGTCGAGTCGCGTGAACGCGTGGAATACCGCCGCGCGCTGATCCTCCGGAATGCCCTCGCCGTCGTCCTCGACCACGAGTCGACACAGCCCCTTCTCACGCGCCACTTCGATGCGTACGTTACGCCGCGCATATCGCAGTGCGTTCGCGAGCAGATTGCTCAGCGCCAGCTCCATGAGCCGCGGCTCCATCCGCAAGGTTTCCAGATCATCGCGCCGGACCGTCGTTACGTTGCGATCGCGGGAGGGGCATGAGGCCAGCACGCCGCTGAGCCACGGCGCGACGGCAACCGACTGCAAATCCATCCGCAGTCCCGGATGGTCGAGCCGCGCGTAGTCGAGCATGTCGGAGATCAGGTCGTCGATCTGCTGCACGTCGGCGCTCACCGCCCGCAATTGCAGGTGCAGCCGTTCGTCGACTTCACCCTCGAGCACGGCGACGGCGAAGCGCACCCGCGCCAGGGGCGTGCGCATCTCGTGCGACAACGCGGCAGTCATCTCCTTCTGGCTCTGTATGAGCTGACTGACTCGCGCCGACATGTCGTCGAGATTGCGCGCCAGGCTGCGCAGCTGGGTGGTGCGGTGCGCGGTATCGAGCGGTTCCCGGTAGTCAGACGCGAATTTCTGCGAGGCCTCGGTCAACACGCGCAGATCCGTGAGCAGCGGTTTCAGCCACCATCCGACGATGAGCAGGATGGAGCCATAAAAAATCACCGGCAGGAATCGCGTCAGCCACCCTTCGGCTGGCGGCGTGAAAGGACCGAGCCGGATCGCGCCATTGAGCGCCGCCGAGCGCCACAGGTAATGGACGCGGCCGGAATCATCGACCAGTTCGCGCGGCGCATCTCCGAGTGGTGTGGCGCTGGAGATGTCGCCCGCTTCGAGCAGTGCGAGTTCGAGTCCAAGCCGTTGGCCGAGTTCGGCCGCCTTCTCGTCGCGCGCCTCTTGGGGTACGGCCGCGAGTTCGCTCTCCATGAGGCGCAGCGTGGATTCCAGCCACGGATCGGCGGCGCGCACGTGGCGCGCCTGCAGTGCATCGAATCCCAGGTCGAGCAGGATGGCGACCATCAACAGGCCGCCGGCCAGCACCACGTACGAGCGGACGAACAGGCCGCGCTCGCCGGCCGCGAGCCACT
The DNA here is from genome assembly GCA_036677145.1 of Alcaligenaceae bacterium. GTDB lineage: Bacteria > Pseudomonadota > Gammaproteobacteria > Steroidobacterales > Steroidobacteraceae > CADEED01. The sequence goes on along the minus strand of JAKFFF010000096.1, from coordinate 13,039 downwards.
CCTTCAAGCGGTGACTTCCCAGGCGTCCGGAACCAGTAGATAGCCCTTGCCCCACACCGTCTTGATGCGCGAAGGCGCCGACGCATCGTCGCCAAGCTTGCGGCGCAGCTTGGAAACCCGGCCATCGATCGAACGATCGAGTCCGTCGTAGTCGATTCCGCGCATGTTGCGGAATACTTCATCGCGACTCACGAGCTCGCCGGCACGCCGCGCGAGCAGACTGAGCAACTCGAATTCCTGGGTCGTGAGCGGCACAGGCCGACCCTGCAGCCACACCTCGCGCGAGGTCTCGCTGATACGCAACGCCCCGAGCAGCAGGTCGGCCTTGCGCTCACCAGTCGACGCGCCGCGCTCGGTACGACGCAACAGCGCGCGCACGCGCGCGAGCAGCACCATGGGATCGACCGGTTTCATGACGTAGTCGTCGGCGCCCGCTTCGAGCCCGATGACGTGATCGAAGTCGGTATCGCGCGCCGTCAGGATCAGGATGGGCACATCGTGGCCGCGCCGCATTTCACGGCAGATGCTCAGGCCATCCTTGCCGGGCAACTGCAGGTCGAGCAGCACCAGCCGAGGTCGCTCCTGGGCGAAGCGCTGCAACGCGCGATCGCCGCGCCCTTCCACGCAGACCCGCAAGCCGTTCTGCCCGAGATAGGTGGCCGTGAGCTCGGCGAGGCGGGCATCGTCTTCGATGAGCAGGATGTCGATGTTCGAAGCGTTCACAGGACGTCCCAGACGTGGCGCGTACGCCGCTCGCGCCGCCGGTCGGCCGAGTCCAGTCGCAGCACTTCGATTTTCACCTCGGCGGCGCGTTGCGCGCCACCGGGTGCTCCGAGCCAATAGGCGAATGCCTCGCTCACCTCGCGGCGCTGCGAGAAGGTGCCCGACAGCGCGCTTGCCCAGCAGCGCATCGGCGCGCTCAATGCGCTGTCGTTCAGGCAGTACTCGCCGGCCGTGTCACTCTTCCAGTGGATGTTGAAGGTCATCGTGCACACGGGAGCATCACGGTCGGTGACACACAGCAGCGGCTTCACGAAGAGGCGCACGCCGGGGACATCGGCGGCGGCCGGCAGGCAGCCCGCGAGACAACACGCAATGATCAATCGTGAAAATCTTGGCATCGGATCAGAAGGTCCAGGCAAGTCCGGAGAAATACGCGAACACGTGGTCATCCTCTGCGAGCGGGCTCGCGGCGACATCATCGGACAAGCGCTCGTAGTTGAACGACAGGGCCACGCGCAGATTCGGTGACAGATAGTAGTTAGCCAGGAGGCCGCCTTCGAAGGCGAAACCCCCGCCGGCATGGTACGCGGGCAACGCGACGTTGGCTTCGCGCTCGCTGACTCCCCAGTAGTAATCGTTGAGCTTTTCGCTCTTGTAGGAAACACCCAGCATGGGTGCGAACGACAGGCGGCGCACTGTCCAGCGCCGCGAGAAATCCGCGGACAACTCGTACCCACCGTGAGTGTTGCTTGCGTCGTGGAAGGCACGCAGCGTCACCGCACCCCATTCGACGTCGATCAGGCTTTCGACGCCCAGCTCGATGGCGTAGTCGCGATCCGGGGGCTCGACCTCGATGGGAGCTTCCACGGGAGCGCCTTCGGAAGTGGCCGGCAGTGGGGCGAAATCGCCGTTGCCGGTGTACGCGAAATTCACGTAGCGGGTGTTCGTCTTGCCGAAGAACACGCGATCGCTGTTGAGCCGCGCGACCAGGCTGGTGGTGGATCGCGGTCGGTCGGACAACGTGAAGCCGATGTCGCCGTTGTCGAAGAACCAGCGCTTGCCGAACCAGGCGATGTCCAGGTCGACGATGACTGGGATGTCCTCGGACTGGATCAGTGGATTGGAACGCTCTCCGTAACCGAAGGCCGCCCCGAGCCGCCAATGCCGCTCCGGTGGAGGCGGCGGGACCGCTGGCGAGGTCGCCACGTCCTGCGCATGCGCCAACGCGCACAGGGCCCACAAGGCCGTGATTTTCAGGATATTTTCGCGCACACGCATCTCGAAGCGAAGCATCGCTCAATCACCCGCTGAAACTGTGAAAAAGTGTAGCGGCATCGATTCGCACAGTTCTCGACGAATTCACTCAACGTGACCACAGACAGGAGACAGGGGACGCGCAACGCTCCATGACACCGCGAGAGGATGGAAGGTGGTACCCATGCGTCGTCCGATCAATTGGTTCGTTGTGTTTCTGAGCACGCTCGTTTTGTTCGTCAGCCACGCGATGCCGGGGCGCGGCGGTTCGGTTGGCGGTCAACCCGGTGACGATTTCGGCGGTGATCCACCGACGGCCCGCGGGATGTTCGGTCTCATTCGCGACGCGGTCGAGATCGACCCCGGCCTCAAGCACCCGGGGACGCAAACCCTGCTGTTGACGCTGAGCACAGACGCCGCCGACTTCAATCTCGAGCTGTTCGACAATTCATTGATCGAACAGCGGCTGTCGCGCGACGCGATCGCGCTGGGCGACACGCCTTCGTTTTCGCACACGAAGTCCGATCCCCATACATTCGCTTACGTTGCTGACGAGCGCACGGACCGGGTCGCCCTGCCGGCTGCCATCGTCACCGGACGAGGCCGTGAGAATGTCGGCGCGGACCTTTCGCCGCACCCGTTCGAGATCCTCGGCAAGCAGTCCGCTTCGAGCGCTGCGCTCTACGACGCGGGATTGGTGTCGCCGCCGGACAGCTGAACGGCCCGTTCCGAGGCAGTAGCCAGGCTAGGTTGGCTCGCTCGAGAAGAATCGCTTCACACCTTCGAAGAAACTTTCGCCGCGCGGCGCGTGCTTGTGCGCGTCCTTCTTGAGCGATTCGTCGAACTTGCGCAGCAATTCGCGCTGATCGGCGTTGAGATGCACGGGCGTCTCGACAACGACGCGACAGAACAGATCGCCGCGCGCTCCGCCGCGCACGGGCTTCACGCCCTTGTCGCGCAGCCGGAATACGCGTCCCGACTGCGTCTCCGAGGGAATCTTGAGCGACACGTGACCGTCAAGCGTTGGAACCTCGACGGCTCCGCCCAGCACCGCGGTCGCGAAACTCACCGGCACTTCGCACGACAGATGTTCACCATCGCGTTCGAAGATCTCGTGTTCGCGTACGTGCACTTCGACGTACAGATCGCCCGGTGGTCCGCCGTTGCGTCCCGATTCGCCCTCGCCCGACAGGCGGATGCGATCGCCGGTATCCACGCCGGCGGGAATCTTCACCGCGAGCCGCTTGTTTCGGCGAACGCGACCCTGCCCGAGGCAGCTGTCGCAGGGATTCTTGATGATGGTGCCCGAGCCGCGGCACTTCGGACACGGCTGCTGCAACTGGAAAAAACCCTGCGAAATGCGCACCTGACCTACGCCGTTGCAGGTTTCGCAGGTTACCGGTTTGTGGCCCTTGGCCGCGCCGCTGCCGCCGCAGGTTTCACACTCGGTGAGCTTCGCGACATCGATCTCGACCGAATAACCGAACACGGCCTGGTTGAGATCGATCTCGAGCTCGTATTTGAGGTCCGCACCGCGGAACACCTGCGACCGGCCGCCGCCTCGGCGCCCGCCGCCGAAAATGTCGCCGAACATCTCGCCGAACATTTCGCCGAACGCGTCGCCGCCCTGGAACCCGCCGCGCGCGCCACCGCCCTGGCGCGAGGCGTCGATGCCCGCGTGTCCGTGCTGGTCGTAAATGGCGCGCTTGTCGGTCTCGGAAAGAACCTCGTAAGCCTCCTTGGCTTCCTTGAAGTTCTCCTCCGCGTCCTTGTCACCCGGATTGCGGTCCGGGTGATATTTCATCGCAAGCCGACGGTAGGCCTTCTTGACGTCAGCCTCGGTCGCGGTGCGCGGCAGATCGAGCACCTTGTAGTAATCACGTTTCGACATCTGGCGTCGTCCCCTCCCGAGGACTTCTCAAATAGTTAGGACGCCTTCTTCTTGTCCTTCACTTCCTCGAACTCGGCGTCGACGGCGTCGTCGTTGCCCTTTCCAGTCGAAGAACCGGCGCCGTCCGCGCTCGCGCCGCCGGCCGCACCACCTGCCTCCGCGCCACCGCCCGACTGGGCGGCCGCGGCCTGTTGCGCGATGTTGGCGGAGGCCTGCATGAGCGCCTCGGCCTTCTTGTCGATGGCGGCCTTGTCGTCGCCCTTGAGAACACTGCGCAGATCCGACAACGCGGACTCTACCTTCGCGCGTTCGCCACCATCGACCTTGTCTCCGAGATCCTTGAGGGACTTCTCAACGGCATGGACGAGCTGATCCGCGCGATTACGGGATTCCACGACCTCGCGGAATTTCTTGTCTTCCTCGGCGTGCGCCTCGGCATCCGACACCATGCGCTTGATCTCTTCCTCGGACAGGCCCGAAGACGCCTTGATGGCGATCTTCTGTTCCTTGCCCGTGGCCTTGTCCTTCGCCGTGACGTGCATGATGCCGTTCGCATCAATGTCGAAGGTGACCTCGATCTGCGGCATGCCTCGCGGCTGCGGCGGGATGTCCGTGAGATCGAACTTGCCCAGCGACTTGTTGTCGCCAGCGCGATCGCGTTCGCCCTGCAACACGTGAATCGTGACCGCGCTCTGACCGTCATCCGCGGTCGAGAACGTCTGCGACGTCTTGGTCGGAATCGTGGTGTTCTTCTCGATGAGCTTGGTCATCACACCACCGAGCGTCTCGATGCCGAGCGACAGCGGCGTCACGTCGAGCAGCAACACGTCCTTCACTTCGCCCGCGAGCACGCCGCCCTGGATGGCCGCGCCAACGGCGACGGCTTCGTCAGGATTCACATCCTTGCGCGGCTCCTTGCCGAAGAATTCCTTCACGTACTTCTGCACGAGCGGCATACGCGTCTGACCACCAACGAGGATGACCTCGGCGATGTCCTGCGTGCCCACGCCAGCATCCTTGAGCGCCGTCCGGCAGGGCTCGATGGTCCGCTTTACGAGTTCTTCGACCAGGCTCTCCAGCTTGGCGCGGGTGAGCTTGATGTTGAGGTGCTTCGGACCGGACGCATCCGCCGTGATGTACGGCAGGTTCACGTCGGTCTGCTGGCTCGAGGACAGTTCGATCTTGGCCTTCTCGGCGGCCTCTTTCAGGCGCTGCACGGCCAGCGGATCCTTGCGCACGTCGACGCCGGACTCCTTGAGGAACTCGTCCGCGAGGAAATTGATGATGCGCAGGTCGAAGTCTTCGCCACCGAGGAAGGTGTCGCCATTGGTAGATAGAACTTCGAACTGACGCTCGCCGTCGATGTCGGCGATTTCGATGACGGAGACGTCGAAGGTGCCGCCACCAAGGTCATACACGGCGATCTTGCGATCCTTGCCGGCCTTGTCGAGGCCGTAGGCAAGCGCGGCCGCGGTGGGTTCGTTGATGATACGTTTGACTTCGAGACCCGCGATGCGGCCGGCGTCCTTGGTCGCCTGGCGCTGCGAGTCGTTGAAATAAGCGGGTACGGTGATGACGGCTTCGGTCACCGGCTCACCGAGGAAATCCTCGGCGGTCTTCTTCATCTTCATGAGCACGCGCGCGGAAATTTCCGGTGGGGCCTTCTTCTCGCCCTGGGCCTCGACCCACGCGTCGCCGTTGTCGGCCTTCACGATCTTGTAAGACACCATCTTGATGTCTTTCTGCACGACGGCGTCATCGAACTTGCGTCCGATGAGGCGCTTGACCGCGAACAGCGTGTTCTGCGGATTGGTGACGGCCTGGCGCTTGGCGGACTGACCCACCAGGACCTCGTTGTCCTTGGTGAACGCGACGATGGACGGCGTGGTGCGATCACCCTCGCTGTTCTCGATGACGCGCGGCTTGCCGCCTTCCATGATTGCGACGCAGGAATTGGTGGTTCCCAGATCGATGCCGATTACCTTGCCCATGACGAAATCTCCGCTATAACTTTTTGGTCTATGACCCGTGCACCCTTTGTAGTGCCCGGGCCCCCTCTTTCAAGAAGTCCCTGGAATTCAGTTCTTCGCCGCTGACACGACGACGCGCGCCGGCCGCAGCAGTCTCCCGTTCAACTGGTACCCCCGCTGAATCACCGCCAGCACCGTGTTTGGCGGCCCGTCGGACGGCTGGGTCATCATTGCCTCGTGCAGGTCGGGATTGAAGGCCGCGCCCTCGGGGTTGATCTCCTCGATCTGAGCCTTCTCGAATGCCTTCTCGAGCAGGCGCAACGTGGCAGCTTGCCCTTCGACGAGGCCCGCAACGTCAGCGTTACCCGAATTGGCCACGGCCAGTTCGAGGGAATCCTTCACCGCGAGCAGTTCCTGCGCGAATTTCTCGATCGCGAACTGGCGCGTATTCTCGAGATCCTTTGCCGCACGCTTGCGCACGTTGTCGATCTCGGCCAAAGAACGCAGGTATTGCTCCCAGTGATTCTTGGCGCGCTCTTCAGCGGTCGCGAGCTCATTCTGCAGACGCTCCATCTCGACCAATGCCACTGCCGTTTCCGGCAACACCGTGGTCTTCTCGTCCGCCCCTGCGGTTTGGGACTCGAAATTCGGATCGCTCATCAAGGACCTCAATTAAATCAGCGGTTTACAATACAAATGGCCAGAAGTCTGCCCGCGATGTTGGGATCGCCTCGTCGTAATCAAGGTCGAGGATTCCCGGAGCGAGCCAGAAAATGCCGCCCGGCCGCGGATCAACGGCGGCCGAGCGCCGCGCCCAGAATTTTCGCGGTGAGGTCGACGATGGGAATGACGCGTTCGTAGGCCATGCGGGTCGGACCGATGACGCCGATGACCCCCACCACTTCGTTGTCGGCGCTGTAGGGCGCGGTCACGACACTGCAATCGTCGAGGATGCGGTAACCCGATTCCTGCCCGATGAAGATCTGCACGCCATCCGCCCGCAGGCTGTGATCCAGCAGGTTCAGTATGTCGCGCTTCTCGTTGAATGCTTCGAACAGCCTGCGCAACTTGTCGACGGACGACAGCTCGCCGGCGCCCATGAGATTCGTTTCGCCCGCCATGACGTATTCCATCCGGTTGGCTTCATCGGGCTTGAACACACGTTCCGCCACGTTGATCGCGTCCTTCATCAGCGCGTTCATGCCCTCGCGCGCTTCATGCATCTCGCGGAGGATTTCCGCGCGGACCTGCGCGAGTGTCTTGCCGCGGCACCGCTCGGTCAGAACGTTGGCGGCGCGGCGCAATTCGTCGGCGGAGTGGTAGCGCTCGAGCTGGATGATGCGGTTCTGCACCTCGCGGTCGTTGAAGACCAGCACGACCAGCGCGCGATTGTCCGAAAGACCGACGAATTCGATCTGCGTGATCGACGCCTGCGGTGCGCGCGGCAGGGTGACGACGCCGGCCAGGCGCGTGACGTTCGACAACAGCTGCGATGCGGCGGCCACCAGCGCTTTGGGGTCCTCGCGCGATGAGTCGAGCTTCTCGCGCAGCTCAGCGAAGGCCGGTTCGTCTTCCAGGGGCGTGCGGGCCTTGAGCAATGAATCGACAAAAAAGCGGTACCCCTTGTCCGTGGGTACCCGACCCGCCGAAGTGTGCGGCGAGCTGACAAAGCCGAGCTGCTCGAGGTCCGCGACGATGTTGCGGATGGTTGCCGACGAAAGAGCCAGGCCCGACTCACGGGACAGGGCGCGAGAGCCCACCGGCTGACCGTCGCGGATGTAACTGCCAACGAGAACGCGTAGCAGCAATTGTTCGCGCTCGGTGAGTCCTTCGTCGTTGGATTCGTTTACCACGGCGAAAACCTACTGAGCCGCCCACGGCCCGTCAAGAAACAGCGCCCTGCGCCATTCGGCAGTTTTCGATGTGATTCAGTGCATTGGCCAGGTGTGTGTCGCATGCTACAAAGCAGCATGGCACTACCGGCGCAAGCTTGCGCGCTCATAGGCCGATTCAGCGATTCCCGCGTCGCCGAATCCGCGCTCATCCTGCTTCCGCACCTCAAGAAGCGGGGTGTCCGGGCGTTATTGCCGGATTCCGACCCCTTCGATGTGCCAGGCGATCTCGTCGAACGCGTTCCTGAAGAACAAATTGCCGAACGGGCGGACCTGGTCATCGCCATCGGCGGTGATGGCACCCTGCTTTACGCGGCCCGGCTGGTTGCGCATCGCGGCGTCCCGCTGATCGGCATCAACCGGGGACGCCTGGGATTTCTCACGGACGTGCTGCCTCAGGACCTGCTCGGCTCGGTCGATGCGGCGCTCGAAGGTCGCTGCGAGCGCGATGAACGCTCGCTGCTCGAGGCACGCATCGTCGGCCCGCAGGGCATGAGCGCGCAGTCGCTCGCGCTCAACGACGTCGTGCTGCAGAAGTGGGAAACCGGCCGCATGCTCGACTTTGAAACTTGGATCGACGGCGCATACGTGAATACCCATGGCGGCGACGGTCTCGTCGTCGCAAGCTCCACCGGGTCGACAGCCTATGCCTTGTCCTGTGGTGGCCCGATCGTCGCGCCGCACCTCGACGTACTCGTCGTCGCGCCTATCTGTCCCCACACCCTGTCGGATCGCCCGATCGTCGTCTCCGGCCGCTCCGTCATCGCGGTGAAACTCATCGACCGCCCGGACACGCGCGCGCAGGTGACCTGCGACGGCGTACCGCTCGCCGAACTGGCGCCCGGCAGTCGGCTAGAGGTTCATCCCACGCAGCAAAAAATCACGTTGCTGCATCCGAATCCGTTCGAGTACTACCGCCTGTTGCGTTCCAAGCTTCATTGGGGACGTGGTGGTTTCAACTCCCACCCAGAGTGAACCATGCTGACTCACCTGCAGATCCGTGACTTCGCCATCATCGATCTGATCGATCTCGAAGTGCGCGCGGGCCTCACCGTTCTCACCGGAGAAACGGGCGCGGGCAAGTCGATCATCGTGGATGCGCTTGCGCTGCTTGCCGGTGGCAAGGGCGGCGCCGAAGTCGTGCGCGCGGGCGCGGAACGCGCCGAGCTTTCCGCGACATTCGACATCAGCGGGTGTCCGAAACCGCTGCGTGGAATCCTCGCCGAGCAAGCCGTGGAAGCGGAGGAAGAACTTACGGTCCGACGTGTCATCGCCAACGACGGCCGCTCGCGCGGCTATCTCAACGGGGTGTCGGTGCCGCTTTCGCTGCTGCGCGACATCGGCGCCCATATTGTCGATATCCACGGACAACATGAATTCCAGTCGTTGACGCGCGTCAGCGCGCAACGCGAGCTGCTCGATGATTTCGGCGAGAACACCGCCCTCGCCGACGCCGTCCGCGATGCTTACAAGACCTGGCTCGACTACGTGAACCGGTCGGCGGAACTCGAAGGCAAGGCGCGTGATCGCGATTCGCGCCTCGAACTACTGCGATTCCAGGTCAGCGAGCTCAAGGCGCTCGACCTCAAGGAGGGCGAGGTTCCCGCGCTAACCGAAGAACGCACGCGCCATTCGAACCGCGGACGTCTCGCCGAGGCGGCGCAGGCCGCGGTCGCGTTGCTCTACGATTCCGACCAGGGCAACGCCCATGCGACCGCGTCGCGCGCACTCGCCGGCATTCGCACCTTGTCAGGCGTCGACCAGCGCCTCGCAAAGGTAGTGCCGCTCGTGGACGAGGCCACCATCCAGATTCGCGAGGCCGCGCGCGAGCTGTCGCGTTATCTCGAAACCCTCGACATCGATCCTGCCCGCCAGGAGGAAGTCGAACGCCGGCTGGCGGCAGTCGAAGAGATCAGCCGCAAGCATCGCGTTCCGGTCGCCGAACTCACCGCGCATGCCATAAAGCTCGACAAGGATCTCGCCGACCTCACCAGCGCCGACAACGATCTCAATGCTCTCAAGAAGCAACAGGTCGAGGCGCTCGAGATCTACCGCAAACTTGCTACCCAATTGTCGGCCGCGCGCCAGACCAGCGCGCGCAGCCTGTCGAAAGACATCACCGCGCGGATGCAGACACTCGGTATGGCCGGCGGCCGATTCCTGATCGACATCACGCAACCCAACGGCGAACCTGCCGCGCACGGCATCGACGCGGTTGAATTCCGCGTGACTGCGAACCCGGGACAACCGTTGCGCCCTCTCGCCAAAGTCGCCTCGGGTGGCGAGTTGTCCCGCCTTTCGCTCGCGGTGCAGGTGGCCTGTTCGGCGCAGGACACACGCTGCATGGTTTTCGACGAGGTCGACTCCGGGGTCGGCGGGGCCGTTGCGGAAATCGTCGGCCGCGAGCTCAAGGCCCTCGGCTTTTCAGGCCAGACTCTATGCGTCACCCATCTGCCGCAGGTGGCCGCGCAGGGACATCACCAGTTGCGTGTGTCGAAACTCACCGATGGAAAGACCACGCGCACGACCATCTCCGAGCTCACGATGGACGAACGCGTCGAAGAAGTGGCGCGCATGCTCGGTGGCAAGGAGATCACAGGCAAAGCTCGCGAACACGCGCGCGAGATGCTGATGATGGCGGGCTCGCCCGAGCAGAAGGCGCGCGTCGGCAAACGAAAGGCCTGATCCAGAAGCGCCGTCGGCGCCGCGTGTCAGCTGTGCTTGCCCAAGGGTTTTTGCACGCCCTTGGACGACGGGCAGCCCGGCTTGTGGCAATGGCCATACAGCGTCATCGCGTGATCGCGCAATTCATAACCCAGCCGCTTCGCGATCTCTTCCTGGCGTTCCTCGATCGACTCGTCGATGAACTCTTCCACCCGACCACAGTCCAGACACACGATGTGATCGTGGTGGGTACCCTGGTTGAGTTCGAAGACGGCCATGCCGTCTTCGAAGTGATGCCGCGATACCAGCCCAGCAGCCTGAAATTGCGTGAGAACCCGGTACACGGTCGCGAGGCCGATGTCCTCGTTCGATTCGATCAGTCGCTTGTAGATGCCCTCGGCGGACATGTGACGGGTCGGGCTGCCCTCGAGGATTTCGAGGATTTTCAGCCGCGGTCCCGTTACTTTGAGTCCGGCCTTACGCAGGTCTTTGCTTTCCAAGCGAGAGGTCTCCTGAAAATGTTGCGGTATGATGCGCCACCATGAAACGCCTTGCACTACGAATGATTCTGGTCGCTTGCGGCACTTTGCTCGCGAGCGGCTGTGTTTACCGGATGAGTATTTCGCAGGGCAATTACCTGGTTACAGACTCGGTATCGCAGCTCAAGGAAGGCATGACGCGCAGCCAGGTGCGCTTCCTGCTCGGCACTCCGATGGTTCCCGACGCCTTCAACGACGCGCGCTGGGACTACTACTACTTCTACAGCTCGAAGTATTTCAAGGAACCGCTGAAGCGCCGCCTCACGGTATTTTTCGAGGACGAGAAGGTTGCGCGCTACGAGAACGAAGGCGTACCCACCCAAACCGATCTCGACCAGATGGAACGCGATTTCAAGAAGGCGCAGGAAGCCACCAAGGGAAGAAAGAGCCTGTGGCAGCGATGGTTCGGCCGCGACGAGCCACCGGTCGAATCGGCTAGCCCTTCTGGTTCGAAGATCGAGGAGAAGGCTGCGGAACGACCGAATCCCGTGCCGCCTTCCGCGCCTCTGCCCTCGCCCGCCGGGTCGCCTTCGGGTCCGACCTGAGCGGACGGAGTATCTCGATGCGGTCGCCGTCGCGCGGCACCGTCGAGCGATCGCAAATCTCCCCGAAGATCCCCACGTCCGCATCCCACGGAACGTCGGTGTTACCGGCCTGCACTCGCGCCGCGGCCAGCGCATCGCTCACCGTGGCGGTGTCTTCGAGACTCACCGGCCACAGCCATTGCCGCGCCGGCGTCGCGAATGCGACGACGCAGGACTTCACGAACTAGCTACCTGCGCGCTCGCGGGCGCGCTTGACGAATGCGTCCACGAGCGATGCGGCCGTATTCTCGAACAGCGGCTCGAACAGGGCCCCCGCGACGCGATTCGAAAACTCGAATCGCATCTCGAGTTCCACGCGGCAGCCGAGCGCCCCGAGCGGCGTCAGTGTCCACAACCCCTCGAGCACTCGAAATGGCCCGCGCACCAGCTGCATCAGTACGCGTTTGTCGGGTTCCAGCAGGTTCCGGGTGGTGAACTCGGCATGCAGCGGGCCGCGCTTGATATCGAGGGTTGCCACGATTTCCGCCTCGGTGCGTGTTTCGACGCGGGCGGCCGCGCACCACGGAACGAAATCCGGGTAGCGCTCGATGTCGTTGATGAGCTGGTACATCCGCTGCGGCGTTTCCGCGATGAGCGCCGAGCGCCTGACTTCACGCATGACGCCAATTTAAACATGAGTCGCGCGGGTACAATGGCGCCACCGAGAACCCATGAGCAAGCCCGACAAGAAAGAAACCCCGCGCCTCATCGCCGAGAATCGCCGGGCGCGCTACGACTATTTCATCGAGGAACGGCTCGAAGCCGGGCTCGTTCTCGAGGGCTGGGAAGTCAAATCGATGCGCGCCGGCAAGGCGCAGATCGCCGAAGGCTACGTGTATCTCAAGAACGGCGAGGCATTCCTGTTCGGCGCGCTGATCACGCCGCTCAACACGACCTCGACGCACGTTACCGCGGACCCGAAACGCACTCGCAAACTACTACTCAACAAGGCGCAGCTCGACCGCCTGGTTGGCAGCGTCGAGCGCGAGGGCTACACACTGGTGCCGCTGGACCTGCACTGGAAGTCGGGCCGCGCCAAGCTCGAAATCGGCCTCGCCAAGGGCAAAAAGCAGCACGACAAGCGCGCCACCGAGAAGGATCGCGACTGGAACCGTGACAAAGCCAGAATCCTCCGACGCGGTTGAAGCGCCGCGCGGCAACTCCATGTATGCTCCCTGAACTTCTAACGGGGGCGACCGGTTTCGACGTGGGTTGCGAACCGTGAGAGGCGTACCGAGGGTGTAAAGACCTCGTAAATCCCTTTGCAAATCATAGTTGCCAACGACGACAACTACGCTCTAGCTGCCTAGTCGCAGCTGACCCCAGGACCAGTAGGTGCCTATGCCTCTGAAACCTGGGTCGCGTTCATAGGATCGCGGTTCCGTGTGCTACGGGCGGAACCGTTAAGAGTCACTGTAGCTGGCTGGACGTCTTCCCTGCTCTTCGGGTAGCGGACAGTGAGAAAACAAAGAAGCAGCTACGTACGTAGATCCTCACGTCTAGTGCTTGCGGACGCGGGTTC
>JAKFFF010000095.1:0-3335 GCA_036677145.1 Alcaligenaceae bacterium | reverse complement strand
AGTTCGGCACGCAGGCGCTGCGCGCCCTTGACGGTCATGGGGGCTCTTGCGGACATGGCTCAGGCTTCCTGCAATTCCTGGTTCAGTTCCCGATGCAGTTCCTGCAGCGCGTTGACCTCGCCCCGGCCTCGATGGTCGAGCGAGTTCAGCAGCGCCTTGGCGCCTGCGATCGTGGTCGAGTAGGTGACGCGCTGCTGCAACGCCTCGCGCCGGATCGAGAACGAGTCGGCGATCGCCTGCTTGCCCTCGGTGGTGTTGACGATATACACGATCTCGCCGTTCTTGATCAGGTCGACGATGTGCGGGCGGCCCTCGATCACCTTGTTGATGCGCTCGCACGCGATGCCGTGCTCGCGCAGGTGCGCGGCGGTGCCGCCGGTGGCGACCAGCGCATAGCCGCGGCGCACCAGGTCCTGCGCCACCGGCAGCACGCGCGCCTTGTCCGGATCGCGTACCGAGATGAAGGCCTTGCCGCCTTCGGGCAGCGCCTTGATCCCGCCGGCTTCCTGCGCGCGGGCCATCGCCGCGCCGAAGCTGCGGCCCACGCCCATCACCTCGCCGGTGGAACGCATTTCCGGGCCCAGGATCGGATCGACCCCCTGGAACTTGGCGAACGGGAAGATCGCTTCCTTGACCGAGTAGTAGCCGGGCACGATTTCCTTCGTCGCGCCCTGGTCGGCGAGCGTCCTGCCGGCCATGCAGCGCGCCGCGATCTTCGCCAGCGGCATGCCGGTGGCCTTGGACACGAACGGCACCGTGCGCGAGGCGCGCGGGTTCACCTCGAGGATGAAGATCGTGTCCTCGCCGGCCTCGTCCTGCTGGATCGCGAACTGGGTGTTCATCAGGCCGACGACGTTGAGCGCCTTGGCCATCGCCACGACCTGCTCGCGCAGCCGCGCCTGGGTGGCCTGCGACAGCGAGTACGGCGGCAGCGAGCACGAGGAATCGCCGGAATGCACGCCGGCTTCCTCGATGTGCTCCATCACTCCGCCGATCAGGACGTTGCCGTCCTTGTCGGCGATGATGTCGACGTCGACCTCGACCGCGTTGTCGAGGAAGCGGTCGAGCAGCACCGGCGAATCATTCGACACCTTCACCGCGTCGCGGATGTAGCGCGACAGGTCCGCATCGGAATACACGATCTCCATCGCGCGGCCGCCGAGCACGTAGCTCGGTCGGACGACCAGCGGATAGCCCAGTTGCCGCGCGATGGCCAGCGCCTCGTCGGGATTGCGCGCCGTTCCGTTGGGCGGCTGCCGCAGGCCGAGTTCCGTGACCAGCTTCTGGAAGCGCTCGCGGTCCTCGGCCAGGTCGATCGAGTCGGGCGAGGTGCCGATCACGGGCACGCCATTGGCCTCCAGCGCCCGCGCCAGCTTCAGCGGCGTCTGCCCACCGAACTGGACGATGACCCCCTTGGGCTGTTCGAGTTCGACGATCTCGAGCACGTCTTCCAGCGTCAGCGGCTCGAAGTACAACCGGTCGGAGGTGTCGTAGTCGGTCGACACCGTTTCCGGATTGCAGTTGACCATGATGGTTTCGTAACCATCCTCGCGCAGGGCGAGCGATGCATGCACGCAGCAGTAGTCGAACTCGATGCCCTGCCCGATCCGGTTCGGGCCGCCGCCGAGCACCATGATCTTGTCGCGGCTGCTCGGGTTGGCCTCGCACTCGTCCTCGTAAGTCGAATACAGGTAGGCCGTGGACGTCGCGAACTCGGCCGCGCAGGAATCCACCCGCTTGTAGACCGGGCGCACGTTGAACGCCTTGCGCAGCGCGCGCACGGCCGACTCGTTGGTGCCGGTCAGCTCGGCGATGCGCATGTCGGAGAAGCCCTTGCGCTTGAGACCACGCAGCCGGCGCGCATCGAGGCCGTCCAGCCCGGTCGCGGCCAGCTCGCGCTCGATCGCCACCAGTTCCTCGATCTGGTCGAGGAACCACGGATCGACGAACGACAGCGCGTGCACGTCCTCCACGCTCATCCCGGCGCGGAAGGCGTCGGCGAGGAAGAAGATGCGCTCGGGGCCGGCTTCCTTCACTTCACGGCGCAGGTTGGCCAGGCCTTCTTCCGTCGCCAGGTCGAGGTCGGTCGGGTCGAGCCCGCTCTTGCCGGTTTCCAGTCCGCGCAACGCCTTCTGCAGCGACTCCTGGAAGCTGCGGCCGATCGCCATCACCTCGCCCACCGACTTCATCTGGGTGGTCAGGCGCGCGTCGGCGGCCGGGAACTTCTCGAAGGCGAACCGCGGGATCTTGGTGACGACGTAGTCGATGCTCGGCTCGAACGAAGCCGGGGTCTTGCCTCCGGTGATCTCGTTCTTCAGCTCGTCGAGCGTGTAGCCGACCGCGAGCTTGGCCGCGACCTTTGCGATCGGGAAACCGGTGGCTTTCGAGGCCAGCGCGGAGGACCGCGACACGCGCGGGTTCATCTCGATCACCACCACGCGCCCGTCGTGCGCGTTGATGCCGAACTGGACGTTGGAACCGCCGGTGTCGACGCCGATCTTGCGCAGCACCGCGATGCTGGCGTCGCGCAGGCGCTGGTATTCCTTGTCGGTGAGCGTCTGCGCCGGGGCGACGGTGATCGAGTCGCCGGTGTGCACGCCCATCGGGTCGAAGTTCTCGATGCTGCACACGATGATGCAGTTGTCCGCAGTGTCGCGGACGACTTCCATCTCGAACTCCTTCCAGCCCAGCACCGATTCCTCGACCAGGATCTCGTGCACGGGCGACAGCTCGAGGCCGCGTTTCGCGATCTCCTCGAACTCCTCCTTGTTGTAGGCGATGCCGCCACCGCTGCCGCCGAGGGTGAAGCTCGGGCGGATGATGGTCGGGTAGCCGACGCGGGTCTGGATATCGACGGCCTGCTCGAAGGTCTTCGCGACTTCCGCCTTCGGGCAGTCGAGGCCGATTTCGGCCATCGCAACGCGGAACAGCTCGCGGTCCTCGGCCATGCGGATCGCATCGCGCGAGGCCCCGATCAGTTCGACGCCGTATTTCTCGAGCACGCCGTTGTCGGCCAGGTCCAGCGCGCAGTTGAGCGCGGTCTGACCACCCATGGTCGGCAGCAGTGCGTCGGGCTTCTCCTTGGCGATGATCTTCTCGACCGTCTGCCAGTTGATCGGCTCGATGTAGACCGCGTCGGCCATTTCCGGGTCGGTCATGATCGTCGCGGGATTGCTGTTGACCAGCACCACGCGGTAGCCCTCTTCGCGCAGCGCCTTGCAGGCCTGCGCGCCGGAGTAGTCGAACTCGCAGGCCTGGCCGATCACGATCGGGCCGGCGCCGATGATCAGGACGGTCTTGATGTCGGTGCGCTTGGGCATTTAACGCACCTCTGC
>JAKFFF010000094.1:0-25431 GCA_036677145.1 Alcaligenaceae bacterium | reverse complement strand
ATGTGCAATCGCAGCGGCGAGCCGGTGATCCGCTTCGCCGATACTTGCGCGCCTCCTTCGGCGTCGATCACGAGGCGGTAGCCGGCCGCCCCGTCGAGCCGGTCGCGCGACCAGGAAAGTCTGCCGCTCGAGACGCGCTCGGGAACCATGACCTCGGCAGGCGCCTTGCTCTGCAGTTCGAAGTCACGCAGCACACGCACGGAAGAAAGCACGGCGCCACGGGGACGCAGTTCGGGCGCGTTAACCTCGACTTCGAATTCGATGCCGTGCAGTGCTCGGCCGTTTTCATCGCGCGTCGTGAGAGGCATCGGCGGCGTGATCAGCGTCCACGTGACGGGCGCAATGGTCTTTTCGAACCACAGGCCAACACCGCTGTTGCCGGCGGGAAACGCGACGAGGATGCGCGGCTCTGTTCCCGCGCGCAGCAGCAGGTGCGCCGCGACCGGACCATCGCGCACGAAACTGTTGAGGTTCAGGCCTTCATCGATCCGGAAGGCCAGTTGTGGAGGATGCGCGGGTGGCGGCGCGCCCCATGTGTTCGCACACATGAGCAACGCGCAGGCCAGGAATGAACGGGCGTGCAACACGCGCATAGGGCGGCCAGTGTTGCCTCAGGCCCGCGCGCCGCCATCGGCGCGCACGCCGCCCGCATGTCAGCGGTTCCCCAACAGGTCGTGCCCGCCGTTTACCGGGCGAGCGCCGTCGGCGCGCCGGCTTCGCTGATCACGACTTCGACGCGGCGGTTCTGCTGACGGCCGGCCGCGGATTCGTTGTCTCCGACTGGTGAATCTTCGCCGCGGCCATCACTGGTGAGCCGCGCTGATCCAACACCCTTCGCGATGAGATAGCGCTTCACCGAATCCGCGCGCCGCTGCGAGAGGTCCCGGTTGTATTCCTCACTACCCACGCTGTCGGTGAAGCCTTCGATCGCCGCCGTGCGATCCGGATATTCGGCCAGGAATGTGCTCACCCGATCGAGATTCGCGGTGGCGCCGGACTTGAGCTCGGCCTTGCCGGTGGCGAACAGCGTGTCGCCCAGAGTCAGCACCAGGCCGCGATCGGTTGGCCTGGCCTGCAGTAGTTCGATCTGGCGTTGCAGGTCGGCCGCTTGCCGGTCTGCGTCCAGCTTCTGCGTCGCCGTTTCCGCCCGCGCCATCAGCGCGTCGGACTTCGCCAGATCGGCTTCGCGCGTACGCGAGTCGAGCCGCGCCTTTTCGCTTTGCTCGTTGAGCGCCGTGCGCTCCACTTCCGCCGATTTTGTTTCCGCGAGCGCCCGCGCCGTGTCGACCTTGCGGTCGGCGATGAACACGCGATGCGCGGCGAGCGCGAGATCGGGCTGCATGATCTCCGCCTGCTTCACGGCAACTTCGGCGTCCTTGACCGCCACCGGCGCCAGCGCGGCGAGCGTGGGGTCAGTTTGCAGACTGGTCAGCTTGGCGCGCACCTGCTCGGAACCCAACGGCTTGGTCGGCGCGGATGCGCAACCGATCAGGATTGCGGCAACGGCGGCCGCGATCAGCGGGCGGGTCCATGTGTAGTTAGTGATCTTCATTTTCCGTCTCCCGTCTTGCGCTGCATTTCATCGATCAGCGTCGAGGTGCTGTTCTTCATGTCGCGATTCACCGCGTTCGCTTTTGCGACGCTGGTCCTGGCGGCCGCGAGTTCGGCGCTGGCGCGCGCTTCGTCGGCCCGCTGACCGGCGGCGAGCATTTCTTTCTCGGTTACTGCCTGTTGCGCGGCGGACATCTTCGTGCGCGCCTCGGCGAGTTCGGCGGCGGCATGTGCACCGGCTTCAACGCGCTCCGCGTTGGCGATGGCCTGCTGCGCGGCCTGCAGGCTGGCGGTCGGAACCGGGGGCGTGCTGGCGCAGGCGGTTGCCAACAGGATGATCGCGGGCAGGGCGAATCGCAGTCGACGTCGCGTATAGCGCGTCGGCTTGGGGAAGGAATACATGGGAATTCTCTACTGATGACGACGGATGGCGAAGATCGCGATCCACCAGAGTCCGCAGCTTGCATCAGCCGCTCGCGCGCGTCGGTGCGCAAGCGAACATAGAGGGAATGCGCTACTGAAGCGCCGGCAGGACGATTGTGAACTCGCTGCCCTTGCCGGGCCCCGCGCTGGCGGCTTTCACGGTACCGCCATGCAGTTCGACCAGGTTCCTTACGACCGCGAGTCCGATCCCGTGACCGCCTTCGGCGTTCGGCGCGGCAGGATCCGCCTGCGCGTACAGATCGAAAATCCGCGGGAGCAGCGCCGGCGCCATGCCGATACCGGAATCGCGAATGCGAATGCGGGCTTGCTCGTCGCAACGCTCGATGGAGAGTGTGATGTCACCGCCGTCCGGCGTGTACTTCGAGGCATTCATCAGCAGGTTCGAGAGCACTTGTTCGAGTCGCGCGCTGTCCGCGTTCACGAAAATCGGCTGCTGCGGCAGGTTGACGGAGAGGCGGTGACCACGGCGTGCGAGATCCAGGGAGATGTCATCGACAACGTTGCGTGCGACCACACGCAGGTCGAGGCGCGACAGCCGCAATCGGGCCGTGCCTCGCTCGCGAGCCGAGAGCTCCAGCAGATCTTCGATATGCCGGTCCATCTGCACCACGTGCCTGTCGATCAGCTTGCGCGCGCCTTCGATCGTACCCGCCACAGGCAGGCCCAGAATTCTGGTGGCATTGCGCACCACGGCGAGTGAGTTGCGCAACTCGTGCGAAATCATCGCAATCTGCGCGTGCAATTGAGCCGCTTCACCTCGCGGCTCCATCCGGTGCGAAGGCTTTACCGGGTAGCGATTCACCGGCATGCCTGAACCATTCGTGGGAATGGACGGCGCGTTGGGACTCGGCAACATGGATGACATACTCGTGGCTCCTGCGTATCACCCAGAACTTACGAGATTGCTAGCCGCGCGTCGGTTCGTCAGCGCACACAGCGGATCAATTGCCGCGAACTCGGAGCGGTACCGTACACAGACGCGGGAATCGGCCTAGACTCGCTGCACATGAGCGATACACCTGATCCGCGCGAAAACCACATCCTCGACGCATTGCCGCAAGAGGAATGGGATCGACTGCTTCCTGACCTGGAGCTGGTTGCCATGCCGCTGGGAAAGGTGCTGTACGAATCCGGCGCCGCACTGCGGCATATCTATTTCCCCACGAATTCAATCGTCTCGCTGCTCTACGTGATGAAGGACGGGGCATCCGCGGAAATTGCCGTGGTGGGTAACGAGGGCGCGGTCGGTGTGTCGCTGTTCATGGGTGGCGAAACGACGCCGAGCCGCGCGATCGTGCAGAGCGCGGGCCACGCGTACCGGCTCACCGGAAAACGCCTGAAAGCGGAATTCAACCGCCACACCGAAATGCTCCACATCCTGTTGCGTTACACACAATCCCTGCTGACCCAGATGGCGCAGACCGCGGTGTGCAACCGCCATCACTCGGTCGATCAGCAACTGTGCCGCTGGCTGCTGCTTTCGCTGGACCGGCTTGCCGGCAATGAGCTGAAGATGACGCAAGAGCTCATCGCGAACATGCTGGGCGTGCGGCGCGAAGGCGTGACCGAGGCAGCCGGCAAGTTGCAGAAGCTCGGCGCGATCCGCTATTCACGCGGCAAGATCACCGTGATCGATCGTCCGCAACTCGAACGCCTGTCGTGCGAGTGCTACGCAGTGGTCAAGCGGGAGTCGGACCGTCTGCTGTCGCCGCACATGCGAGTGCGCACTACGGAAAGCTGACCGCTATCGGTGCGCCGCCGCACAGATAGCGTCGCCTTGCTGCCGCAGGCTGTATCGGCCGGAACTGCCGGCGTCCAGACAGAAGCCCTTGAAAAAGATCGAACGACCGAGCCCGGAAAACCTGCTGCTTGCAGCGCTCTCTCCCGCGGAACGACTGCGGCTCACGGGCGCTCGTGAGCCGGTCCCGCTCACGTTTTCCCAGACTCTGTGTGAGCCGGGGCAGCGCATCCGTCATGTCTACTTCCCGATCGATGGCTTCGTCTCGCTGATTACGCCGAGTATCGGCAACGCCCAGCTCGAGATTGGCCTGGTCGGCAACGAGGGAATGGTCGGTGTGCCCCTGCTGCTCGGCGTGAACATATCGCCGTTGCGCGCCATGGTTCAAGGCGAGGGGCGCGCGTGGCGCGTGGAAACAGAGGTTTTCGTCGAGGAGATCGCGCGCAATGCCGAACTGCGAAATGCGCTCAATCGCTATCTCTATGTATTCATCGCGCAACTCATGCAGACCGCGACCTGCACACGCTTTCATCTCATCGAAACGCGCCTGGCGCGCTGGCTCCTGATGACGCGCAACCGCGCGCATTCCGACCGGTTTCACATCACCCACGAATTCCTCGCTCTGATGCTCGGTGTTCGCCGCGTGGGCGTGACCAGCGCCGCGAATGCCCTGCGGCGCCGCAAGCTGATCAGCTACAACCGCGGCGACATATCGATTCTCGACGTGAACGGACTCGAGCATGCCGCCTGCGCGTGTTACGCCATCGACAACAAGATCTATGCGCGCATCCTGGGCAAGAAGGCTCGCGAGCAGCGCCGGGTTTCGGGGGGCGCCGCCCTCCTCGCGGCGCCGGTCGAGAGTCTGATCGCCGCCTGAACCGGTTGCACCCGCATTGGTGCGCCGCACACGCCGAACGAAATGTTTCGGCCAGGTGGGAGAAGTCCCCGGGTCGCGACAGTAGAATCCGGGAGGCGCGCAACGAACTAACAAGAGCGCGCCGAGTTCACTCCCGGGAGGCAGTACATGGCGAAAGCCAGCAAGAGTCCGTCGAAGAAGCCGCGGCGCAATCTCGACGCGCGTCCGGATACCGTCGATTTTCGCGACCAGATGTTCGTCGCGACGCTGGTCGAAGTCCCGGTCGTTCTGACCGTCGAGCGTTACCTGGAATCGTACCGCCGGCACACGCGGCGCAACGTGCACATCCTCAACCAGGGCAACGAAGGCGCCTGCACCGGCTTCGGCCTGGCGGCGGTATGCAACTACCTGCTGGGCACGCGCGTTTCGCGCCCGGTGAAAGAACCGGTCAGTCCGCGGATGTTCTACGAGAACGCCCGCCGCTACGACGAATGGCAGGGCGATGACTATGACGGCTCGAGCGCGCGCGGCGCGATGAAGGGCTGGCATCGTCATGGCGTATGCAGTGAGACGGCCTGGCCTTACAAACTATCGCCCAAGGAAAAGGAAGGCCTGACCAACGAGCGCGCGCTCGATGCGGCCAAGCGCCCGCTGGGCGCCTACTTCCGCGTCAATCATCGCGACCTCGTCGCCATGCACGCCGCGATCGCGGAGACTGGCATCCTCTACGCCACGGCCAACGTGCACGATGGCTGGGACGGCGTCGGCAAGAACGGCATCATCAGTTTCGAGGAAGGCACGACCGGCGGCCACGCCTTCGCGATCATCGGCTACGACGAATACGGCTTCTGGATCCAGAACAGCTGGGGCCCGGGCTGGGGCAAGAACGGATTCGCGCGCATCGGCTACGAAGACTGGCTCGCGAACGGTTACGACGTGTGGGTCGCGAGACTCGGCGCGCCGATGATCATCGAAGGCAAACAAAATCTGGGCGTGACTCAGGGCGCGCTGCAGACCGCGCAATTCTCCTTCCAGGAAATCCGCCGCCACGTCATCAGCATCGGCAACGACGGCAAGTTGCGCTCGACCGGGACCTACGGGACAACGCCCGCCGACGTCGATGAGATTTTCAACAACGCCATTCCCGAAGCCACGAAGAAGTGGAAGAAGCCGCGCGTACTGTTGTACGCACATGGCGGACTGGTGGATGAAGATGGCGCCGTCCAGCGCGTGCAGGACTACCTCGAGCCGATGCTGGCCGCGGAGATCTATCCGGTCGCGTTCGTCTGGAAGACTGATTTCTGGACGACCATCAAGAACATGCTGGAAGACTGCGCCAAGCGCCGCCGGCCCGCGGAGCTTGCGACCGGAGACAAGGATTTCCTCTGGGACCGGATCGACGACACACTCGAGCGGCTGGCGCGCATTTCACGCGGGCACAAGATCTGGGAAGAGATGAAGGAGAACGCGCTGCGTTCTTCGATGAAGAGTCATGGTGGCGCGCGATTGGTCGCGCAGAAACTCGCCGCGTCCGCCGCCGCCAACAAGTTCGAAGTGCACCTCGCGGCGCACAGTGCGGGCTCCATCTTCATGGCGCCGCTGATCGACCTGCTGAGCACGAAGGGCGCGATCGACCCGGATTCACTGCACAAGGCCACCGGCGCCCGGTGGGACGCCGCGCAAGGTCTCGGACTGCCGATCCAGTCCTGCACGCTGTGGGCGCCGGCCTGCACCACCAAGCTGTTTCACGCCGCGTACATGCCGGCCATCCAGCAGAAACGCATCGCATCGACGTCGTTGTTCACCCTGTCCGAAGGCGCCGAGCAGGACGATCACTGCGCGAACATCTATCACAAGTCCCTGCTGTATCTCGTATCGAACGCGCTGGAGGACACACCGCGCAAGTTCTTCACCAAGGATGGCGAGCCGATCCTCGGTATGGACAAGTTCATCGAGCAGGATCCGAAGCTGACGCAGGCGATCGCGAAGAACCTGATCGACCACGTCGTTGCGCCGAACTCCATCGAACCCGGCAAGATCGACGCATCCTGCGCGACGGCGCACGGCGCATTCGACGACGACAAGCCGACGTTGAAAGCGACGCTGGGCCGTATCCACGGCAAGAAGTCCTCGACCTCCGACTTCAGCTTCGCCCGGTCCGCCAGGTCCGCGCGGGAGAATCGCAACGCGCTGATTTCGCGCTTGCGTGACCTCTGAGTCGGGTCGCGACGCAGATCAGGCGGGCTGTTGCTGGTCTTCGGTTTTCGGCGCCTCCACCGAGCGCGCGAGTTGCGCGCCGGCGGCCGACAAGACCTCTGACAGCCGCGCCATTCGGGCGGTGAGATCCGGATCGGGGGTGGCGAGGCGCTTCGACATCCGCGTGATCGTGACCCCGAAGTCGTTGAGGCGTTTCGCCGCATTCGCGTGATCGATCGTGGAGGCGCGTACCGCCGCGTCGATGTTGGCGATGTGGGTCTGGATGCGGCCGAGGGAACCCATGTCGAGCGCGCTGTCCGCTCCCTGATACCGGCTGATGATTTCCCGCAGCTCCGCCTGTGCGTGGTCGAGATTCAGGTCGTGCGATGTCGATGTGTTTGTCATGCGACTACAGTCGCAGGGACGGACTCACTTGTCGAAGGATCAATGCCTCGAAGGCGGGGTGCGATGCGCCTACAGCCGCGGGAGCGGCCCGGCCGGTGTGCCGGCCCGCGCGTCGTGACACGGACGATCTAGCTACTGTGAGATTCCGTGCAGGCGCCCACCCATTCCCGCACCGATCCGTCTTCGTTGCGGATGGGCGTGGCGCGAATCAGGCACGGCCGGTATTGCTGACTTGCGGCATGCCAGAGCCTGGCTGCCTGCGCATAAGGCTGCGCGGAAAAGCAGGCGGCCGACCAGGAAGCCTGCACGGTGGCGCGATCGTCCGGATGAATCGCATCGAACCAGCCGTGACCCGCGTGGGCATCCCAGGTCTGCCCGGTGTAGTTCTCCCACGCCGGCTGGAGCTCTTCGAACGCGCCATCCTTGCGCGCCTGCCATGGCACGTCGATCAGCAAGTGAGTGAGAGTGCGCAGCCGCTCTTCGCGCCGCTGGATCTCTTCGTCGTGCGTGTTGCGCTCGATGAGATCGGCAGCCAGACGCGCAAGGATGTCGAGCAGCCGCAGGTCGCGCTCGGAGGGCACGTGCGGGACTTTCCAGTGCGTCGAGATCATTCCGACCAGTTCGCCGTGACGCGACAGCAAAGGCGTCGTTTGAACCGCACGGATGCCGGCCGCGAGCAGTTGCGCCTGATCGGCCGTGCCGGCCATGAACTCCGCGTTCTCCACATCCGCCGCGATCACCCGCTCGCGCCTCACGAGGGCAACACCGCAGGTGCACTTCGAATCCGCGCGAACCCACGCCCAGAATTTCGCGGCCTGCTCGCTGAAGCCGTGGTGACCGATGAGTTTCAGCTCGCCGCGCGCGCCGAGATGCGGGAAATACTGCTGCATGCTCGCGAAATCCGAGCGTGCGATGGTTTTCGCCACGCCGACGAGTTTCATGTACAGCGCCGCGACGTCGACTTCATGCGCTATCTCGACACTCAGCGCCTGCAGCAGCCGGGTCGCATTGAGCTCCTCGGCCAGCTCCGCTTCACGCTCGTGCAGGCGCGCGTTCGTGCGTTGACGTTGAATCGCGAACGCGAGCTGGCGCGCGATCGCCAGGCTCACGTTCATGTCGTCTTTCGTGAACCGGTACGCGTCGCGAAAGTACGCCATGAACTTGCCGATCAATGCGCCGTCCGAAACCAGCGGAATGAATGCGACCGCGCGAATGCCCTCCTCGAGTACGGCGGCTTCGAGTTTTTCGTCGAGACCGGCCGTGGCGGTGTCAGGGATGCTGATGGGCTGCGCGTCCGACTCGTCCAGCTTCCACGGCGAGTGGCCGGTGACCGCCGCGCGGTAGCCGGCGGAAAGGCCATGCGAGGCGACGAATTGCATGATTCCCTCACCGTCGAACAGCAGGATCGCGGACCGATCGCAGTCGAGCGCCGATTCGATCGCATCCATGGCCGCCGAGTAGATTTCCTCGATGGAGTTCGCGCGATGCAGCTCATCGCTCAGTAGATAGAGAGCGTCGCGTTGCCGGTTGGCGGCGGCGATTTCCGTCAGGGGAATATGTTGAGCCCGGCGCGCGCGTGGCGCGGCGCTGGAATCGGCGGAAAGCGAGGCACTCGACGTCATGACGACCCTTTGACCGTGAAGCGGCACGGAGGGCCAGTGTATCCCCGCATTTTCACGACGATCGTCGCGGGTTACTCCACGTCGCGTAGGAACAATCCGACAACTGGGCGAAACCAGTCTTATGCTTTTTGGTCATCCGCGTCCAATGCACGCTGATTGGTTTCGCTCATCGGCAGCATCAGTGCCAGACCGATGACTCCGTACGCCATGATGTAGAAGGCGGGCGCCAGCGGTTGATCGAATCGCTCGACCAGCCAGGCCGCCACCAGCGGCGCCGTGCCGCCGGTGAGTGCGAGCGTGACGCTGTAGGCGAAGCTCATCGACGTCACGCGTGTGCGCAGCGGGAAGATTTCCACGAGCAGCGCGCCCTGCAAGCCCAGCGACATGCCGAGCGGAATGGCGAGCAACACCTGGCCGAGGAAGAACTGCAGGGGTTTGCCATGCAGCATCAGACCGAGCGCGGGAAAGATGAGCGCCATGCCCGCGACGGTGAGCAGGATCATGAGTCGGCGGCGGCCCACGCGATCCGAAAGCCAGCCTCCAAAAGGCTTTGCTACCAGCACGACGAAGAGACTCAGCGTATTGACCAGCAGGAAGTCCGCGCCGGCTTCGTCCGCCCCCGACGCCCGGCTGCGCCGTTCGACGGCATAGGTGAATGTGAGGTAGTAAGCCGCGTTGGTCATCGCGACGATACCGAACGTGCGCAGGATCGGCAGCCAGTCCGCGGCAAGCGATGCGAACAGCGGGGGCCTGCTCGCCGCGGCGGCGATGCCCGCGGGTGTTTCCTCGAGCTCGCGGCGCAGGAACCAGCCCAGCGCGAAGAAGACCACGCTGCCGATGAAGGGGATGCGCCAGCCCCAGGCGGCCACCTGTTCGGGTTCGAGCAACGAGCTCACGAGCCAGGCGCAGGCCGAACCCAGGATGAAGCCGATCGTCACCCCGGCCGCGGTCGAACTGCTGACCAGGCCGCGATGCGCGCCGGGCGCGAGTTCCGTGGTGTAGACCATCGAGCCCGTGAACTCGCCGCCGAGCGAAAATCCTTGCACCAGCCGCAGGAACACCAGCAGGACCGGCGCGGCGACGCCGATGGCCTGGTAGTTAGGCAGCAGGCCGATCGCGAGCGTCGCACCGCCCATCAACGCGATCGACAGGATCATCAGCGCGCGGCGGCCGATGCGGTCGCCTACCCTGCCCAGTACCAGGCCGCCGATCGGGCGCGCGCCGAAACCGACCGCGAATACCGCGAAGGCCAGCAGCGTCTGCGCGGCCGGGCTCGATTGCGGGAAGAACTGCCGGCCGATGTCGCTCGCGAAGTAGCCGTAGACCGCAAAGTCGAACCACTCGAGCACGTTGCCGATGAGGCCCGCAAGCATCGTGCGGCGCGGGGATTGCGCCGGCATGTTGGGGTCTTCTCGGGTGGTCATCGATCCTATTTATCAGAGATGCCCGGCGATTGCGCGCGCGATCTTTTCCGCGTGCTCGAGGTTGGCGGCTCCACTCCCGCCGCACGCGGCGCCAATACTTGCGATGGCATTGCTCGTGCGCATCGCCACCTGGGCGCCGAGTATTCCGCCGTCGACGATGACCGCTTCTTCACCGGCGCCGGTCAGCGGCTGCGGCGGCCCGAAGGTACCCACCGAGCCTGCCATGGCCGAGTAGTTGGCTTTGAGGTTGCGAATTTCGTTCCAGCCCGGGCCGAATGGCGTGACGATGCCGCACAGCCGGCCTTCGGCGCTGATCCATTCACAGGCCATCGTCTTGTTGGGCAAGGTTTTCACGCCGGCGGTGACCGGCCGGCCGAACAGCGTCTCTGGATCGTCGATCAATGAGCAGGGATTGCTGGTCACCGCCGCCATGGGTGGCGCGTCGGCCGTGACATCGGCCAAACCGGCCGTCTCATCCGGCGCCGGAGATTGACCGCAGGAAACCACCGCGATCGACAGCAACAAGACCAGGATTGCTCGTGACATGGGACTCCTTTCCAACTAGTCGAGGCACGGGGCGTGCCGCGCTGGGAAGATAGTCGTGCCACGCGATGGAATCAAACGCGACTGCCGCGGATCCAGAACACTCGGCTCGTCAAGCCGGCTATCTAGAACCCGGCGACTCGAACTACCATAGCCACAGCATGAAGACCCAACTCTTGGCGATGCTCGCGCTGGGGCTGCTGCAGGGAACGTCACCCGCCGCCCGCGCCATGGCGTGCAGTCCAGTCGACGGAGTGGAACTGGTGCTCGGCACTCCCGGCGTTTTCATTGGTGACATGCATGGCTCGGTGGAGTCGCCCGCTTTCCTCGGCGCACTGGCCTGCCATGCGGTGAAATCCGGTCGGCCACTGGTCGTGGCAATGGAATACGACGCGAAGGATCAATCCGTGCTCGACCAGTTTCTACTCACGGCGGATGAGGCAAAGGCGGCTGGCATTCTGACCGTCACGCCGCACTGGACGGAGAATCGCGACGGTCGTGCTTCCGCCGCCATGCTGGACGCACTGCTGGAAATACGCCGACTCGCACGAGCCGGCCACCGCGTGAAACTGATCGCTTATGACCAGTGGGGCGAAACATCAGCGGAGCGCGACAGGAAAAGCGCGGATCTCATCCGTCGGATGCGCGGGGAAAAGGAGAGCGCCGAATACTGGATAGTCTTCGGCGGCAATGTGCACGCGCGCAAGACGAAAGGGTTGCCGTTCAGCAATGCACCGGGCGGCTCCGACGATCACGAACCCTTGGGATATCTGATCCGG
This sequence comes from Alcaligenaceae bacterium, assembly GCA_036677145.1. GTDB lineage: Bacteria > Pseudomonadota > Gammaproteobacteria > Steroidobacterales > Steroidobacteraceae > CADEED01. The sequence goes on along the minus strand of JAKFFF010000094.1, from coordinate 13,873 downwards.
GACTGGGGGCTCGTTCATCTCAATGCGGGTTACCGTGGCGGTGGAGTCTGGGCATGCACCGGCCCCTCTCCTGACGATTGCAAGACGATTGAGTTGGGACCTGGGTGCACCGCCGACTGCCCGGCCCATCCGATCATCCGGCTGCAATCTGCCGACCCTGCATACGATGGCGTATACGATGTCGGTAGATTGACCGTCTCCGGACCACTGCGCGGGCAAGCCAAGACCTGACAATTTCCGGCTGGAGGGCGGCCAGGCGAGCTCGAGAAGTATTTTTCCGGCAGGTGTCGAAATGGCGGCCCGCCGTTCGACTGTGAATAAACCCAAGGAGAAACACATGGCCAGATACGTCGACGGATTCGTCCTGCCGATCCAGAAGAAGAACCTCGCGCGCTACCGCAGCGTCGCCCGCGTGGCCGGCAAAGTCTGGCGTGAGCACGGGGCACTCGAGTACGTCGAGTGCGTCGCGGACCAGCTCACCAGCAAACACGAGGGCAAGACTTACACCTCCCTCTTTCCGAAACTCGCCAGGGTGAAGCCGGGCGAAGTGGTGGTGTTCTCGTGGATCACCTACAAGTCCAAGGCCGACAAGATACGCATCATGAAAAAGGTGATGGCGGATCCGCGCCTCGCGAAGATGATGAATCCCGCCAGCATGCCTTTCGACATGAGCCGCATGGCCTGGGCCGGGTTCAAGCCGATTGTCGAAGCGTAGGAAGGAGCGGCGGCCACGCCCGCCGCTCCATTTCACTCCGCGGACAGGTTGCAGTAGATAGGCATGACATCGCCGTCGCGGATGTGTCTCAGGCGAACTTGACCAGGTCGTTGAAGATGAGCCGGCCCCAGCTATTGCCGCGCGCCCCCACCAGCAGGCCACCTTCTGACAGCCCGCCGAGTTTGACGGGCGAGAAGCCGAGCTTTTCCGCCACCTCGCCGATCTCCGCGGCTGCGCTCTCATCGTCACTCGCCAGGAACACGACGCGTTTGCCGCCGTGCACGCCCGGGTCTTGCTCGAGGACGCGCGCGACCAGGTGATTGAAGCCTTTCACCAAGCGTCCGCCGGAAAAGGCCTGCGCGATGAGCCGGGAAGAAGGTTGCCCGCGCAGTTGCTCCGGGTCGACGCCGTAGGCGTTGGTCATGTCGACGATTGTCTTTCCCTTCCAGCTCGGAAGCGCCTTCGCCACATCCGCGTGGGACTTGAAATGCACCGCCAGGAAGATGACGTCCGCCTTGACGGCGTCCGCCACCGTCTTGGGAATGACCCGCGGTCCGATTGCGGCCGCGGACGCGGCAATGCTCGTCGGTTCCTGACGGGTGGCAACGGACACTTCCATGCCCTTGCGCGCGAACGCCTTGGCAAGCGCTTGGCCAATGGTGCCGAAGCCGATGATTGCGTAGCTCATAAAATTTTCCTTGTGCGTCAAAGTTGCGCCAGGCCGCCGTCAACGGCGAGCTCGCTGGCAGTCATGAAGCTGCTGTCGGGCGATGCGAGGAAGGCGGCCGCCGCGCCGATTTCCGACGGGTGCGCCATGCGCTGGAGCGGCGTCATCGCGGCGTAGATCTTCTGGCCTTCCTCGCCGAGCGCTTTCTTGGCCAAGTCGGTCGCCGTCGCGCCGGGTGAAAGCACGTTGACGCGGATGCCGGTGCCCTTGAGGTCTTCCGCCCAAGTCCGCGCGAGGTTGCGCACCGCCGCCTTGCTGGCGCTGTAGGCGCTCATGCCCGGGGCACCCGTGGTGCCAGCGCTGGAGCCGGTCAGGATGATCGAACCGCCATGGCTCATCAGCGGCAGTGCTTTCTGGACCGTGAATATCGTGCCCTTCACGTTTGTGTCGAAGGTCTCGTCGATGTGCGCGGCGGTGATCGTGCCGAGCGCGGCCGGGGCGCCAGCACCGGCATTGGCGAAGATGATCTCGAGGGTGCCGCGCTCTGTTTTTACTGCCGAGTAGAGTCGGTCGAGGTCGGCGGGCTCGGAGACCGAGCCTTTCACCGCGCGGGCGGTCGGCCCGAGTTCTGCCACGGCCGCGTCGAGCGCTTCCTGGCGGCGGCCGAAGATATAGACGAAAGCGCCTTCTTCGACGAAGCGCTTGGCGGCTGCACGGCCGATGCCGGTCGCACCGCCTGTGATCACGGCGGTCATTCCATTGAGTCTGTTCATTTGTATGGATCCTTGGGTTGGGGTCACCAGCAGGCCTTGGCCGGCTTTGTTGGTGAAACCAATGTAATTGCACGCCGCGAACTTGATTAGCCGCCGAAATTGGGATTAATTGTTCCACCGTCTGAACAATTCCCAGGAGCGGCTCCATGAAGCGCGATTTCAACGACACCTTGGTGTTCGTGAAGGTGGTCGAACTCGGCAGCTTCACGGCGGCATCCCAGGCATTGCGCCTGCCTAAGGCGACGGTCAGCCGCAAGGTCCAGGACCTGGAAGTGCGCCTCGGCGCCCAACTACTGCATCGCACGACCCGCAAGCTCGGCCTGACCGAGGCCGGCAATGTCTATTTCGAGCATTCCAAGCGCATCGCGCGCGACCTCGATCAGGCCGAAAGCGCCGTCGGAGAGTTGCAGAGCGGGCCGCGAGGATGGCTGCGGGTTACCGCGACGCATGCGCTGGGCACGACCTGGATCGCGCCGTTGCTCGGCGGCTTCCAGGCACGTCATCCGGAGGTGCGCGTGGAGCTGGTGCTGAGCAATGACAAGCTCGACATCGTCGCCGCCGAGATCGACGTGGCCCTGCGCGTGGGCAAGCTGGCCGATTCCAACCTCGCCGCGCGAAAGCTGACCGTCTTCCGCACCGCGGTGTACGCGACTTCGGGCTACATCGCGCACCGGGGCGAGCCGCTGCATCCCGACGACCTCCCCCACCATCGCGCCCTGGCGCAGTCCAACCATCGCAGCGCACACGGGCAAGGTTTCACCTGGACGCTTGGCGAGGGCAACGGCAAGCCGCGTGAATTCCCGATCGATCCGGTGGTAGTTAGCAACGACCCGAGCGCGCTGCGCGCGGCACTGCTGGGCAGCGAAGGCATCATGATGACGAGCGATGTGATGATGCGCGGCTACGTTGAGCAAGGCCAGGTGCAGCGCGTGCTGTCCGGCTGGCGCGGAATGGACGTGGATATCTATGCCGTGTTTCCGCGCGGCCATGTGCAGTCGCCGAAAGTGCGTGCCTTCATCGACTTCCTGCTCGAGCGCCTGGATTTCGACGACAGCTTCATGCGTGCGTTCAACGAAGAGAACACGAGCCATCAGCAGTCGGCGAAGGAGGCGACGACTGCCCACGCCCCCATCGATCCGAGCGTTGGCACGACCTAGTACCGTCTACGACGCAGGACACGGTCCGCCGCTGCGGCGGCACTGGCGGGAGGACAGCCCCGGACCTCAAGATGTACTTTTCCGTCAGCTGTCGAAATGCCAGCCCGCCGTCCGACTGTAGACAAACCGAAGAAGCCTGCCTTCATCGGCGGTCTCGAGCAGCCTCGAGCTTCGCGCTTGACGCAAGCAGGCCACTGCATTCATAGTTTCCGACTTTGGAAACTAACAGAATGCTCATGAACGCACTCAAGCTGCATTACCACCCGCTCTCTTCCTACTGCCACAAAGTACTCATCGCGGCCGACATCCTGGGTGTCGAGCTCGAGAAGCGAGTGATCAACCTCGGCGATCCCGTCGAGCGCGAGGCCTTCCTGGCATTGTGGCCCACGGGCAAGATGCCCTTGCTGGTGGATCGGGGTCGTCCCATCCCGGAAACGAGCATCATCATCGAGTATCTGCAGCGCCACCATGCGCGCAGCGCTCACGCGCTCATTCCGGATGATCAAGGCGCTGCCCTCACCGTTCGCCTGTGGGATCGGCTCTTCGACCACTACGTGATGACACCGATGCAGGCGTTCACGGCCGACCTTCTGAAGCCGGAAAGCAATCGGGATGCAGACAGCGTGGCTCGCGCGAGAGAAGGATTGAAGACGGCCTATGCCATGATCGATCGCCAGCTTGAAGGGCGCACCTGGGTTGCGGGCGAAACGTTCAGCATGGCCGACAGCGCCGCAGCGCCCGCGTTATTTTATGCAGTGACATACGTGCCGCTGTCGCCACAACACGTGCACCTGTCAGCCTATTTCGAGCGCCTGATGGACCACCCGTCGGTCGCGGCCACCATCGAGCAGGCGCGGCCCTATTTCAAGTTCTATCCGGGGCGAGCCGGCCTGTCCCGGCGGTTCTTCAACCCCACGAGCGCTTGAGATGCGCGCAGCCGCCGAACCCGCGCAGCTCGATCGCATGTTCTTTGCGTTGGCTGATTTCCACCGCCGCGGCATGCTTGACCGCCTCAGTCGCGGGCCGGCATCCGTGTCCGATCTGGCAGGTCCGCTGGGCATTGCATTGCCATCGGCCGTCAAACATCTGGCGGTGCTGGAGCGAGGCGGCCTGGTCGCATCCGAGAAAGTGGGCCGCGTGCGCACCTATAAAGTTGAGCCCAGGGCCCTTGATGCGATGGAGGCCTGGGTCGCAAGGCGCAAGAAGCTGCTCAACGCCCAGTTCGACCGCCTGGAAGCCTATCTTGCCAGCCAGGCCAACAAGTCCAGTCGACGATGAAGAACATTCCGAGCACACATGCCGATTTCGTCATCGTGCGTGAGTTCGATGCGACGCCCGAGGCGGTGTTCATGGCGTGGGCTGATCCGCAGGCCAAACAAAGCTGGTCCGACTGCCACGCCGAGAACACCATCGAGTACCGCCTGGACTTCCGGCCGCTCGGCCATGAAACGCACCATGTCGCATTTCCCGATGGACGCGTTCAGCAGATAGAGAAGGTGTTCTTCGACATCGTGGCGGCACGGCGCATCGTTTTTGCTTACGAGATCCGGATCGACGCACGCCTGCTGTCGGCTTCGCTCGTGACGGTCGAGTTCTTCGCAACTAAGCGCGGCACGCGCATGGTCTACACAGAGCAACTCGCCTATCTAGATGGGCATGAGGACCGGGAGGTGCGCATGCGCGGTACGGAGGAAGGACTGGATCGGCTTGGACTGGCGTTGTTGCGTCACTGAGCACGCCGGGCTGAAACAGGCGCTCGCTTGCGAGGAGCGAGCTTTGCTGGACCACGAGCCATCAGCAGTCGGCGAAGGAGGCGGTGACTGCCCACGCCCCCATCGATCGGAGCGTTGGCACGGCCTAGTACCGTCTACGACGCAGGACCCGGTTCGCCGCTGTGGCGGCAGCGCGCTTTGCTTTCGCGAGGAGCCAGCGGGGCCAAGCATGCCGCGGCGTTTGAGCTAGAAAAAATGCGAATACCAAACGTCATTCTTTACGAGGCTTGGTATTGCGCAAGATCCGGACGATGCGGTGGTAGATAGCTTGTGACTTCATCCACGAATTCTTGCCGCTGGTGCTGCTGAATAGCACGACGACGGCGTCAATATCCTTGTGGTAGCGCGCGATGCTCTGATAGCCCAGGAGGAGGCCGGTATGGTCGAAAGTGTAAACCGAGGCGTAGATGGATTGCTCTTCAGCGCTCAGCAGGGATCCGTCGTTCAATGCTCTCAGAAAAATGCCGACATCCTCAGCCGACGCAATCATCGAGCCACCGGGCGTCACATAGTCCAGCGGTTTCGCATCACCGGAGTGGCCCGCCACGTAGCCGCTCATCAGTTCGGCCGGATCGACTTCGCTCATCAGGCTATAGGTACGGGTCAAGTTCAGCGGAATCAGGATTTCCGCCTTTATGAAGTCGCGGTGGCTATATCCGAGCGTCTTGTCGAGAATACGGGCGATCAGCAGGTAGTTGGTATTCGAGTAGCGGTGACGGCTGCCGGGTTTGAAATCGGCCGGATCATCGAGGATCAGGTTCAGCATGGCCGCGGAATCGCCCGGCTTGACCCAGTCGTGTTTCGGATCATCGGTGAAATTTCGGATGCCGCTGCGGTGTTGCAGCAGCATCCTGAGGGTAATCGAGCCAGCGTTTTCAATCCGTTCGGCCAGGTCCGGCTGGAGTTCGGCCAGGGTGTCGTCGAGCGACAGACGGTCGGCGGCGATCAGCTGAGTGGCGGCGACGGCGATATACAGCTTGCTGATGCTGGCAATCTTGAATAGCGCGTGTGGGTCGGCCGGGATTTTCGCATGCCTGTCCTTCCATCCCGCGGCATAAAATTCCGGCGGATGAGCAGCCCGGTCGACATAGACGATGATGCCGTCTATGCCGTTTTGCGACGTGGCCTGCTCGACCTGTTCCCCGACCGTCGCCGGCAAGGGCGCAGAATAGGCCCAGGCGGCGTCCCACGGGACGAAAAGCACCAGGCTGACCAGGGTGGCCGCGGCACCGACGCTCCTGAGGACCCAGACCGCAGGTGTTGTCACCCGCCTCATTGTCGCGACCCGATATTGTCACGCAGTTGCCGGCATGTGGACGCTGCAGCGTATTGCGACTGGATAGCCGCAAGGTACAGGGGTGGTAAGGCGGCAAACATAATTATCCCTCAGGTCGTAGGCCGGTTGATAAAGCAGGGCGTGGAGTCCGCGGACACATCAAGTTGCGCTTGGTGGCTTGAATCGCTCTTCCCGGACACCCAATGCCTTTGCCAGACTGGTCACCGGTTTCAGGTCGAAACGGCCAATCTTTGCCTCCAAACGCACGCCAAAGTGTCACCCATGTGGATTGGTGGGCCTGCTTGGATTCGAACCAAGGACCAAGGGATTCACGTAACCGAAGCGTTTCCGCTCCGCGTGGACTATCTCTTCACCCGCGGGCGTCAGTCTAACTAACAAACACTGACCACCCGGTGGGGTGCGGGACGCTCTAGCCTGTCATCAAGGGCGCTGCAGCCCTCAGGTAGTCTCTGCACCTTCCCGCGCTGTAGCGCGGGCTTGGCTCAGGGTTGCCATGCGAGTGTGCACTCGCGAAGGTTTCCCTGAATTCATCCCGTCCACTGCGCGCGTTTCCGCGCGCAGGCACCTATATAGATGAGTCCCCTGCACTAACCGCTGTGCTACAGGCCCAACCGGGCGCGATTGTACCGTGCAGAGTCAAATTGGGCTTGCTCGCAAAGTGATATCACTCTAGTATCACCCCACAGAATTGATAAGGGTCACGTCGACCCTCGGGGAGATTGAAATGAGTGCGCCGGGTGGAACACAAGAAGTCGACTTCAAGAGCACCAGTGGTTATTTCGCGCTGTTTCTGGCGCTGCTCGCGCTGCTGGGATTCATTTTCTTCATCGTGGGCCGGGCACCGTTCATCGCGATACCCAGCCTCATCCTGTTCGTGTTCATCGCGAAAGGTTTCTACATGCTGCAGCCGAACCAGTCGGCGCTGATGATGTTGTTCGGCGCTTATCGCGGCACGGACTACTCGACGGGCCTGCGCTGGGCGAACCCGTTCATGAACAAGCGGAAGATCAGCCTGCGCCTGCGCAACTTCAACAGCGAGAAGCTGAAAGTGAACGACAAGCGCGGCAACCCGATCGAAATCGCGGCGGCGGTGGTCTGGCGCGTGAGCGACACGGCGCGCGCCGTGCTCGACATCGACGACTTCGAAGCCTACGTGCCGGTGCAGGCGGAAGCGGCCGTGCGCCACCTCGCGAACGAATACTCATACGACCAGCACGACGACATGGAGGACACGCTCACGCTGCGCGCGGGCGGCGATGAAATCGTGATGCGTCTGAAGCAGGAGTTGCAGGAACGCTTCGAGAAGGCGGGTCTGTTCGTCGAAGACGCGCGGCTCACGCACCTGGCCTACGCACCGGAAATCGCGGGCGCTATGCTGAGGCGTCAGCAGGCGGAAGCTATTATCGGCGCGCGCAAGCAGATCGTGCTCGGCGCGGTGAGCATGGTCGAGATGGCGCTGCAGGGACTCACCGAACGCGGTGTCGTCGAGCTCGACGCCGAACGACGGGCTGCCATGGTTTCGAACCTGCTGGTCGTGCTCTGCGCGGAAAGCGAAGCGCAGCCGGTGATCAATGCGGGCTCGCTCTATCAATAGGCCGGCGGTGTCTTGAGCGAACCCCCATCAAGGAAGGCCTTTCTGCTACGCCTCGATCCGGCGGTCGCCGCCGCGATCGAGGCGCTTGCGGTTCAGGAGCTGCGCAGCGTCAACGGTCAGATCGAGTGGCTGTTGCGCGAGGCATTGACCCGGCGCGGCCGCGAAGTGCGCACGACGGCGCGCACCAACGCGCGCCGCCCTCGCAAGGAAGAGTGAGCTAACCAGTCGCGGCGACGGTCTTGCCGAAGTTCTTGCAGCCCGCCGTGACCGCCTCGTCACCGGGCGACTTCGCGCAGGCCTGCTCGACGCTCGTGCGCAGTTTCGCGTACACCGCGGAACGCGCCGGGGTCGTGCTCCACACGTGCAATTTTCCATCGAGCCGGTTGAGGCGCGCGAGTGTGCGTCGATGAACGCGGTTCGGACCGTCGAGCTCGCCGGCCACCTGGAGTCCCACCTTCTCGATCGTCTCGACGTCATCGGGCGTGAGGCGCAACAGGCCATCGAGATAGCTGTAGCCCCACTGGAATCGTGACGCGGGTCCCTTCGCCTTCTCGTACGCCTCGGCCATCAGCTCGAGCGCGCGCTCGTTATTGCCCAGGTGTTCCTCGACGTCGGCGAGATCGCCGATGTAGTAGTGAGGCGTGTTAGAGGTACGTGCCTCGAGGGCGAGCAAGTCGCGCGCGCGCGTCCAGTCGTCGAGCGCGATGAAGATGTTGATGGCGGAATTCACGACGCCGGCGCGCACGTATGGCTCCTGCGGTGCATCCAGCATTTTCGTCGTGGTGGCCAGCGCCACGGCGCGCACGTCCGTCGGCACCTTGCCATCGGGCGAATACGCTTTCGACGCGGTGATCTTCATCAGTTGCGCGGCGAGCTGATCGGCGGGAGCGAAGGCGGCATTCGCGGTGGCGGCATCGGCCACCGCCATCCAGCGTTCGCGCAGGGTCGGCGCCACTTGCGGCAGCGTACTCCGCGCGGCGGCGAAGAATGCACCGGGCAGAGATCGCAATACGTCCGCATTCGCCAGCGCGATGTCCTTGTTCGCGAGAATCTCGTTGACGCGCACGATGAGCACCGACAATGACTTGTCGGCCTTGCCGCCGGCCTCGATGGCCGCCTTCTGCGACTGCGCGGCCTGGGCCGCGGCGCGGATGCTCAAGCGCGCACGCTCCTTCTCGAGTTCTGCCGGACACAGCCGCGCGCCATTCTCGAACGCCGTCTGTAGTTTAGTGTCGTCGAAGATGCCGTCATCCTCGAGCCCGAATGCGTGGTACGCGAGCCTGCGGCAATCGCTGGCGTCGAGGGGAGCCGCGCCCTTCACTGCCAGGTCGACGACATCCTTGACCGGCCGCACGTCGCCGAGCGCGTTGTCGAGGATGCCCGCATACAAGGAGAGGTCCATGTTGCCCGCGAGGCGCGTGATCTCGGTGCGGTCGGGCTTGAGCACGACGACCGTCGGATAACCCATCACACGAAACACGTCGCCCCACTTCTGCGCGTCGGGCAGATCGCCATCGAGATACACCGGCACGAACAGTTTCGATTTCTCGATGAAGTCGGGGCGGCTGAACACCGCGGACTTGAGCTGCTTGCACGGCGGGCACCACTGCGCGCCCCAGTACAGCAACACCGGTTTGTTAGAGGCCTGGGCGGCGGCGAACGCCGCGTCGACATCACCGTCGAACCACGCGATGCCGGGAGCATCGGAATGCAAATCCTTGAGATCGGCCGCGGGTTCCGCGGGCGCTTCCGCGCTCGCCGCGGGCGGCGGCTCGCTGGTGCGTTGACACGCGGCCAGTGCGAAAGAAATGCAAACGACGATCGCCACCGCGAGGCCGCGGTGCTGCGATTTTTCCAGGTTCATTTGTAAGGGCTCCGCGCGTTGGCAGTGCGATGCATGCACGTTAGCATGCACCGACATGACACAACGATCCACATTCGAAAACGTATTGGCCACCCGTCTTTCGCGGCGTTCCGTGCTCGCGAGCGGCGCCGCGGCCGGGCTGGCCGCCTGCACATATTCCGCGACATCTCCCGCGCCGGCCGCCAAGAGTGCGTTCAAGAGCATTGCGGCGCAGGAAAGCGACCAATTCGTGATCGCGGAAGGTTACCGGCACAACATGATCGCGCGCTGGGGCGACACCCTCTTCAAGGGCACCCGCGATTTCGACTCGCGCCGTTTGTATGCCGATGACTGGCTCAACGCAGACGCCGTTGCCGCACAGCAACGCCAATTTGGTACCAATGCCGATGCCGTCGGATATTTTCCGTTGCGCACCGGGCGAGCGGCCCGCGGCCTCGTCTGTGTCAATCATGAATATGTGAACGCGGATCTCATGTGGCCGGGGCTGCGCGGTGTCGGGATTCCCCCCAAGGTTCGCGCTGAGTGGTTTGCCCGGCATCCGCATGCCACCGCGTTCATGCAGGCGGCGCATGGCGTTTCAGTCATGCAGCTGTCGCGCGACAAGAATGGCTGGACGCGCGATCTGTCGGCGCCTAACAACCGGCGCATCACCGCGAATACGCCAATGGACATCATGGGCCCGGCTCGCGGTCATCCGCTGATGCGCACGAACGCCGACCCGGCCGGTGTGCGCGTACTCGGCACCTTCGCGAATTGTTCGGCCGGCAAGACGCCCTGGGGCACGTACCTCACGTCCGAGGAAAACGTCGACGACTATTTCAGCCTCGGCGACCAGCCGGCGCTCGAAGCGCATCGCCGCTTCCCGCTGCGCAAGCAGAGTTTCTACGGCTGGGATCTGCAGGATCCGCGCTTCGATGCCGCGAAGGAACCGAACGAGTTCTTCCGATTCGGCTGGATGGTGGAGATCGATCCACACGACCCGAAGTCGGTGCCGCGCAAGCGCACGGCGCTCGGGCGCTTTCAGCACGAGGGCGCGAACACCATCGTCACCAAGAGCGGCCATGTCGCCGCGTACATGGGCGACGACGAGAAGTTCGAATACATCTACAAGTTCGTCACCCGCGATCGCTTCGATCCCAAGAATCCGGCGGCGAACCGCGACCTGCTCGACAACGGCACGTTGTACGCGGCGCGTTTCGACGCGGATGGCACGGGTGTGTGGCTGCCGCTGGTGCATGACGAGAAGGGTCCGTTGAATACGGCGGCGGGTTTCGCCAACCAGGGCGACGTCGTCATCAAGGTGCGCGCCGCCGCCGACTTGTTAGGCGCGACGACCATGGACCGCCCCGAGGATGTCGAGCCCAGCCCGATCACCGGGCGCATCTACATTCCGTGCACGAAATCCACGGATCGCGGTGTCACGGACAGCCGCGAATCTTATGGCCGCGCGACGGAAACCGGCGTGAACGCCGCCAATCCGCGTCCCGACAATCGCTCCGGGCACATCATCGAGATCACCGAAGACGGCGACGATGGCACGGCCACGAAGTTCACCTGGAACGTGTTCCTGCTCGCGGGCAATCCCGAGGCCGGCCGCTACATCGTCGATGCGAGTGAACTCGTGCCGGGCAAGGTGGGCGCGAAGGACACGTATTACGCCGGTTATGCGAAGCCCGAGGAACTGAGCCAGATTCATTGCCCTGACAATCTCGGCATCGACCCGCAGGGCCGGCTGTGGATCGTCACGGACTCGGACAACAAGGGTTATCCCAACAACGGTTGCTTCGTGATGGAGACCGGCGGCCCGCAACGCGGGCTCCTCAAACAACTCGCCAGCGGTCCCAATGGCTGCGAATTGTGCGGCTGTGAATTCACGCCCGACGGGAAGACCTTGTTCCTTGCGATCCAGCATCCGGGCGAAGGCGGGACACTCGACGATCCCCGCAGTCACTGGCCGGATGGGCCGGGCTTTCCCGCGCGCGCCGCGCTGCTCGCCGTCGAACGCGAGGACGGCCAGCCGGTTTGACTTTAATGCGCGGCTGGCGCGTTCAGCCGCGATTCAATCTGCGGCCGGTAGATTGGCAGCCATGGATACCAGGCTGTTTGTCAGATTCGTTGCGGTCACCGTGATGCTCTCGGCGCTCAGTGGATGCGCGAGCCTGTCGAAGAGCGAATGTCTCAACGCGAACTGGGAAGACATCGGCGTTCGCGACGGAGCGGATGGGCGTCCGGAGGAATATCTCATCCGACACACCACGGCCTGCGCGAAGGTCGCGGTCACTCCGGATCGCGAGGCCTGGCTCGCCGGGCGCGACCAGGGTCTCGATCGCTTCTGCGTCCCCTACCGCGCCTATCAACTGGGCGAATACGGCTGGTCCTTCGACGCCGGCATCTGCCGGCGCTATGACCAGGATCGCCTCGTGAATGCCTACGAGCGTGGCCTCGAAGTGCGTCGCCTGGGCGAAGAGGTGGATTCGATTCAGAGCGAGATCCAAAGCCTGCGCACGGCGCTCGAGAAAGAGGAGCTGGCGCCGAAGGAACGCGAGCACATGGCCTGGCGTATCGGCCGACTCGAATATCAGCGCAATGACGCGCAGGCCGCCTACGAAGCGGCGCGTTATAGCGCGCGCAATCTCTGATCCCGGGTCGTTAGAATCTCCGGCGCCACCACCGCCGGAGATTTCCATGAGAGCCACTCTGCGCCGCGCCACCTTGATGATGCTGCCCGCCGTCGCGCTGAGTGCGCAGGCGGATCCGATCCAGCGGCAGTACCAATTGCAGAAGTCCGGCGATGCGCCGGCCGTCCTCACGCTCGCGGACGCGCCCATCCGTCAGCCCGGCGACAACGAAGTGCTCGTGCGCGTGCGCGCGGTATCGCTCAATCGCCGCGACGTATACGTGAAGCTCGGTCAATACCCGGGTCCGCAGCGGCCGAATCTCGTGCCGGCATCGGATGGCGCCGGTGAAGTCACGGCGGTGGGCGCGAAGGTCAAGCGCTTCAGGAAAGGCGATCGCGTCGCCGCCATCTTCTTTCAGAAGTGGCTGGACGGACGGCCAAGACCGGAGCACATGGCGAGCGCGCTCGGCGGCGCCATCGACGGCATGCTCTCGCAGTACGTGACGCTGCACGAAGACGGCCTCGTGAAGTTCCCGGCCTATCTATCGTACGAGGAAGCCGCCACCCTCCCCTGCGCGGGTGTCACGGTATGGAATGCGCTGGTGACGCGTGGCCACATGCAGCCGGGCGACCATGTGTTGATGCTCGGCACGGGCGGCGTTTCGATCTGGGGTGTGCAGCTCGCGCGAGCCCTGGGCGGGATCCCGGTGATCACGAGTTCGTCCGACGAAAAACTCACGCGCGCGAAACTGCTCGGCGCCGTGCATACGATCAACTATCGGACGAACTCCGATTGGGAACGGGTCGTGCTCGAGAAAAGTGGCGGCGTACAGCAGGTGCTCGAGGTCGGCGGCACGGAAACCCTGCCGAAGTCGCTGGCAACTCTCGCGTTTGGCGGCCACATCGCGCTGATCGGCGGGTTGTCGCAGTTCGGTGGCGAGATTCCGTCGACGGGGTTGATAGGCCGCAATGCCACGGCATCCGGCATCTACGTCGGATCACGCGCCGATTTCGAGGCGCTGAACGCATTCCTCGAGAAACACAAGGTGAAACCGGCGATCGACCGCGTGTTCGAATTCGAAGACGCCGCGGCGGCGTTCGACTACATGGACTCCGGAGCGCTGTTCGGAAAGGTGGTCATCCGGCTGTCGCCGCGCGTGGAGTGAGCGCGCGTATCCGGCGTCCGTACAACCAGCCGTTGATGCCCAGGACGGCCTCAGCGCGGCTTGACCCGGCGCGTAGGCTCGGCTTCGAGGGGATTTTCGGGCCAGTAATGGCGCGGGTAACGCCCGCGCATGTCCTTGCGAACCTCGACGTAGGCATTGCTCCAGAAGCTCGCGAGGTCGCGGGTCACCTGCAGCGGCCGGCGCGCCGGCGACAGTAGTTTGAACGTGACCGGCACCGCGCCGCCGCCGAT
>JAKFFF010000093.1:0-63352 GCA_036677145.1 Alcaligenaceae bacterium | reverse complement strand
CGCTGGAATTCCTGCACCGCTGTCACCTGCGCACGCTGTTCCTCCTCGCTGGCGCGGAACAGCGGCGCCGCGGCGTGTTCGCCCGCCGCATCGCGTTCATGGAGGAAAGTATTCACGCCGACGATGGGCAGCGAGCCGTCATGTTTGCGCGTCTCGTAGTGCAGGCTCTCTTCCTGGATCTTGCCGCGCTGGTACATGGTTTCCATCGCACCGAGCACGCCGCCCCGCTCGGCGATCGACTCGAACTCCTTGTACACCGCCTCCTCGACCAGGTCCGTCAGCGCCTCGATGGCGTACGAGCCCTGCCACGGGTTCTGGATCTTGTTGAGTCCGAGCTCGCGGTTGATGATGAGCTGGATCGCGACCGCGCGCCGCACGCTCTCCTCGGTCGGAGTAGTCAGCGCCTCGTCGTAGGCGTTGGTGTGCAGAGAATTGCAGTTGTCGAACAGCGCGTACATCGCCTGCAGCGTCGTGCGGATGTCGTTGAACTGGATCTCGCGGGCGTGCAGCGACCGGCCGGAGGTCTGGATGTGGTACTTGAGCATCTGGCTGCGCGGCCCGGCGTGGTACAGGTCGCGCAGGGCGCGCGCCCAGATGCGCCGCGCGACTCGGCCGATCACCGCGTATTCGGCGTCCATGCCGTTGGAGAAGAAGAAAGAAAGGTTCGGCGCGAAGTCGTCGATCTTCATCCCGCGCGCCAGGTAGTACTCGACGATCGTGAATCCATTGGCGAGCGTGAATGCGAGCTGCGTGATCGGGTTCGCGCCCGCCTCGGCGATGTGATAACCGGAGATCGACACCGAGTAGAAATTGCGCACGTCGTTCTCGCTGAAGAACTGCTGCACGTCGCCCATCATGCGCAGCGCGAATTCGGTCGAAAAAATGCAGGTGTTCTGCGCCTGGTCTTCTTTCAGGATGTCCGCCTGCACCGTGCCGCGGACGCGGCTCAGCGCCTCGGCGCGCAGGCGCGCGTATTCGTCCGCCGCGAGCAGCCCGAGGGCCACCAACTCGCGCCCGCTGGTGCCGAGCAATCCGAGCCCGCTGCCATCGTGCCCGGGCGGCAACTCGCCGCCCCCCAGGGTGCGATACCGCGGCGCGCCCGCCGCGCCGAACTTGCGTGCCAGCGCCGCTTCGACCTCGCTCCAGCGGCCGGCTTCACGCAGGAACCGCTCCACGCGCTGATCGATCGCGGTGTTCATGTACATCGCGAGGATCATCGGCGCGGGCCCATTGATGGTCATCGACACCGAAGTCGATGGCTTGCACAGGTCGAAGCCCGAATAGAGCCTCTTCATGTCGTCGAGCGTCGCGATCGAAACACCGGAGTTGCCGGTGCGGCCGAAGATGTCGGGACGCATGTCCGGGTCTTCCCCGTAAAGCGTCGTGGAGTCGAACGCGGTAGATAGCCGGGTCGCCTCGTGACCGGCCGCCAGGTAGTGAAAGCGGCGGTTGGTGCGCTCGGGCGCGCCTTCGCCCGCGAACATGCGCGTGGGATCTTCTTCCTCGCGGCGATAGGGATAGACGCCGCCGGTGTACGGATACGCGCCCGGCAGATTCTCCGCCCGCAGGAATCGCAGCAACTCGCCCCAGCCGGTGAACCGCGGCGGCGCGAGTTTGGGGATCTGGCTGTGGCTCAGGGATTCTGTGTAGTTGGCTCCCCGCACCTCGCGGCCACGCACGGGATACGAATATTCCGAAGCGGTGACCGCGCGCTCCCGGTCGGGCCAGGCGCGCAGCGCCGCGAGTCCCTCGGCCCCGATTTCCTCGAGCGCCTGGTTGTACGCGGAGCGCAAGGCCGAGAATTCCGGTTCCGGCGCCTGGGGCGCGGGCATCAACGGGGCCGGCAGTTGCGGATCACCCAGCGTCTGCAACGCGAGATACAGGCCCTGCGCGCGCTGCGCCGCGCCGACACTCGCGGCGTCGCGCGAATGAGCCGCGCGGCCGGTGCTGGCGATATCCGCCAGGTAACGCGAACGCGCCGCCGGGATCAGTGGATCGCGCGTGCGGAATTCCAGCGGCAGCGGTGTGAGCGGCGCGCCATCGAGAGTCGTCCAGCGGCCCGCCGCGCCGGACTCCTCATCGAGCGCCGCCGTCAACGCGAAGAACAGGCGGTTGACACCCGGATCGTTGAAGCGGCTCGCGATCGTCGGGAACACCGGAACATCGGCGTCCGCCACGCGCGCGCGTTCGGGATGATTGCGCCGCCACTGCTTGCGCACGTCGCGCAGCGCATCGTCCGCGCCGCGTTTCTCGAACTTGTTGAGCACGATCATGTCGGCGAAATCGAGCATGTCGATTTTTTCGAGCTGGCTCGCCGCGCCGTATTCGGCCGTCATGACGTACAGCGACACGTCGGCCACGTCGACGATCTCGGTGTCGCTCTGCCCGATGCCCGCGGTCTCGACCACGATGAGATCGAAGCCCGCGGCGCGATACAGCGCGACGACGTCGGCCAGCACCGCACTGGTGGCGAGATGCTGGCGGCGCGTGGCGAGCGAGCGCATGAACACATTCGGGGACGCGAGCGAATTCATGCGGATGCGATCGCCCAGCAACGCGCCGCCGGAGCGGCGCCGGGTGGGGTCGACCGCGACCACCGCGACCTTGCGCTCGGGAAACTGGCGCAGGAAGCGCAGCAGCAATTCATCGAGCAGCGAACTCTTGCCCGCGCCGCCCGTGCCGGTGAGTCCGATGACGGGCGTCGCGCGCGCGTCACCGACGCGTTCGCTCAACAACCGCCGAAGATCGTCCGCGTCGCCGCCGCCCGTGCCGCCGTCTTCGAGCGCGGTGATCGCGCGTGCGATCGCGGGATGATCGTTCACATCGGGAATCGCAACGGGCAGCGGACGCGCCGGGCGCTGGCCCACGCGCGCGAACACGTCTTCGATCATGCCGTGGAGGCCGAGACGCCGGCCATCCTCGGGCGTGTAGATCCTGGTGACGCCGTAACTCTCGAGCGCGGCGATTTCATCCGGCGAAATGGTGCCGCCGCCGCCCACCACCACCTTGATGTGCGCCGCGCCGCGTTCGCGCAGCATGTCGATCATGTAGCGGAAATATTCGTTGTGGCCGCCCTGGTAACTGCTCACCGCGATCGCGTCGGCATCCTCGGCGATGGCCGCCCGCACGATGTCGTCGACACTGCGGTTGTGCCCCAGGTGCACGAGCTCCGCTCCGCCCGACTGCAGCAGCCGGCGGATCATGTTGATGGCGGCATCGTGCCCGTCGAATAACGACGCGGCCGAAACGAATCGCAGCGGCCGTCCGGGCTCAGGTGGCTTCATATGTTACCGACTGGTAAGATCTGTTACCGGAGAGTAACACAAGCATGCCCGCCCCCGCCCTGCGCCCTCGTTCCCGCAAGGCAGCAAAGTCCGCTGCGGCCTCCCCGTGGGCGTCGCGCCGACGGCTGCGCGAGCATCACGCCCTCAAGCGCGAGGCCGTGATCCTGGCCGCGGCGCGGGCCTTCAGGGCGCGCGGTTATCACAACACTTCGCTCGACGACCTGGCCGCCAGCCTGGAAGTCACCAAGCCCACGCTGTATCTGTACGTGCCCAACAAGGAAGCCATTCTGTTCGAGTGTTTCCGGGCCGGCCTGGACCAGATCACGGCGACACTCGACGATTGCGAGAAGGCGCGGGGCCCGGCGCGCGAGCGGCTGTTCGCGTTCATTCGCGGTTATGCCGCGGCTATTGTCGGAGACTTCGGGTGGTGCATGCTGCGCGCCGAGGACCAGCACCTGGGCGCGGCGATGAGCAAGCGCATCAAGCAGCTCAAGGCCGGCATCGACCGGCGCATGCGCGCGCTGATCGCGGCCGGAGTCGCCGACGGCTCGATCCGCGACTGCGATCCCAAGATGACCGCCTTCGCGTTGGCGGGCGCGCTCAACTGGATGGGACACTGGTACCGCGACGATGCATCGCTGCGTCCCGCGGAGATTGCCGAGAGATTCATCGATGTGTTCAATCGCGGCCTCCGTGGCCCCGATTGACGGAGACAGACCATGAACAGTAACGAAGCCAGAACCGTAGTCATCGCCGCCGCGCAACGCACCCCCATCGGCGCCTTCCAGGGCGTATTCGCCCCCGTGACCGCGCCACAGCTCGGCGCCGCCGCGATCAAGGGCGCGCTCGCCGCCGCGGGCGTGGCCGGCAGCGATATTCAGGAAGTCATCATGGGCTGCGTCCTGTCCGCGGGCCTTGGCCAGGCGCCGGCGCGCCAGGCGGCGTTGGGCGCCGGCATTCCGACGAACGTGCCCACCACGACGATCAACAAGATGTGCGGCTCGGGCATGAAGGCCATCATGATGGCCGCCGACCAGATCCGCGCGGGTGACGTCGCGATCTCCGTAGCGGGCGGCCTCGAGTCGATGACCAACGCCCCCTATCTACTCCCCAAGGCACGCGCCGGCCTGCGCATGGGCAACGCCGAACTGCTCGACCACATGTTCTACGACGGGCTGCAGAGCCCGTTCGACGGGCAGCTCATGGGCGCCTTCGCGGAGAACACCGCGCAGAAGTATTCCTTCTCGCGCGCCGATCAGGATGCGTTCGCGACCGAGTCGACGCAGCGCGCGTTGAAGGCGGTCAATTCCGGCGCGTTCGCCGCCGAAATCACACCCGTCACGGTCAAGGGCCGCAAGGGCGAAGTCGTGATCGAAAAGGACGAGACGCCGTTCACCGTCGATCTCGCGAAAATCGCGACGTTGAAGCCCGCGTTCCGCAAGGACGGCACGGTGACGGCCGCCTCGTCGTCCTCGATTTCCGACGGAGCTGCGGCGACGGTGCTGATGTCCGACGCGGAAGCGGCCCGGCGCGGCATCAAGCCGCTGGCGCGCATCGTCGGCTACGCGAGTTTTGCGCAGGAGCCGGAGTGGTTCACCACGGCGCCCGCGGGCGCGATCCAGAAGCTGCTCGCGCGGCTGGGCTGGAAAGCCGGCGATGTCGCGCTGTATGAGGTCAACGAAGCCTTCGCCGCCGTGACGATGGCCGCGATGCGCGACGTAGGATTCGATCACGCCCGCACCAACGTGAATGGCGGTGCGTGCGCCCTGGGGCATCCGATCGGCGCCACCGGTGCGCGCATCGTCGCCACGCTGGTGCATGCGCTGCGCGCGCGCGGCGGCGGACGCGGCATCGCATCGCTGTGCATCGGCGGTGGTGAGGCGACGGCGTTGGCGGTCGAAGTGACCTAAAGATGCCGCCATTCGTTATGCTTGGCGCATGAAAATCTCGGACGCGCGCGCGGTCATAACGGGTGGTGCCTCGGGCCTCGGCAATGCGGTCGCCCGCCACATCGTCGCCGGCGGCGGCCGTGTCACGTTGTTAGATGTGCAGGAAGGTCCGGGCGCGGCCGCGGCCACCGCGATCGGCAGCCAGGCGACCTTCGCCAAGTGCGACGTCACCTCCGAAACCGAGGTGAACGCGGCGATGGAGTCGGCGCGCGCGGCCATGGACGGCATCAACCTGCTGGTCAATTGTGCGGGCGTCATCGGCGCCGGCCGCGTGCTCGGCAAGAGTGGTCCGATGGCGGGTGACTTCTTTGCCCGGGTCGTGCACATCAATCTCATCGGCACGTTTCTGTGCGACAAGGCCGCCGCGGCCATCATGCAGGCCAACACGCCCAACGCCGACGGCGAACGCGGCGTGATCATTCATACCTCTTCCGTCGCGGCCTTCGATGGCCAGATCGGACAGGCCGCGTACTCCGCCACCAAGGCCGCGTTGGCCGGCATGACGCTGCCGATCGCGCGCGAACTTGCGATGTTCGGCATCCGCGTGATGTCCATCGCGCCCGGCATTTTCGGCACGCCGATGCTGGCCGCCATGCCGCAGGAACTGCAGGACTCGCTCGGCAAACAAGTCCCCTTTCCGCCGCGTCTCGGCCGGCCCGAGGAATTCGCCGCGCTGGTGCAGGCCATCTGCGAGAACGCCTATCTGAACGGCGAAACCATCCGCCTCGATGGCGCCATCCGCATGCAACCGAAATGAGCAGCCCCGGCCCCGCGCAACGTGACGTGATGGAATACGACGTCGCCGTCATCGGCGGCGGCCCCGCCGGGCTCGCGACCGCGATCCGGCTCAAACAACGCAAGCCCGAGCTGACGGTCTGCGTGCTCGAGAAAGGCTCGACCATCGGCGCGCACATCCTGTCCGGCGCGGTCATGGAGCCCGGGCCGCTCGATGCGCTGCTGCCCGAGTGGCGGCAGGCGCCGTTGCCGATCCGCGTGCCGGTCGTCCGCGACGAGTTCCACTGGCTGTCGCGCAAGGGCGCGACGAAGATGCCGTGGATTCCGCGCTACCTGCACAACGACGGCAATTTCATCGTCTCGCTCGGCGGGCTGGTGCAATGGATGGCGGCGCAGGCCGAACAGCTCGGTGTCGACGTGTTCGCCGGATTCGCCGCCGCCCTGCCCCTGTTCGACGACGACGGCTCCGTGGCCGGCGTGCAGATCGGCGACATGGGCGTGCAACACGACGGCGCGCGTGGCCCTAACTACATGCCGGGCGCCGAGGTACGCGCGCGGCTGACGGTCATCGCGGAAGGTTGCCGGGGCAGTCTCGCGAAGACGCTGATCGCGCGTTACAAGCTCGACGCGAACGCGGATCCGCAGGTATATGCGCTGGGCATGAAAGAACTGTGGACGCTGCCACCTGGACGAGTGAGTCCCGGACTCGTTCAACACAGCGTCGGTTGGCCGCTCGATCCGAAAACCTACGGCGGCAGCTTCGTCTACCACCTCGACGACAACCGCGCGTACGTCGGCTTCGTCGCGGGGCTCGACTATCGCGATCCGCGCTTCTTTCCGTTCGAGGCGTTCCAGCAATTCAAACATCACCCCGTGATGCACGAGTTCCTGAAGGGCGGAGAAATTCTCTCGGCCGGCGCGCGCGCGATTTCCGCCGGCGGTTTCCAGTCGCTGCCGAAACTCGAGATGCCCGGCGCGGTGCTGGTGGGTGATGCCGGCGGCACGCTGAACGTGCCCAAGATCAAGGGCATTCACCAGGCTCTGCGCTGCGCGATGGCGGCCGCGGACTATTTCGCCGAGAACGACACGAGCATCGGGTTCGACTCCATATGGCGCAAGACGGATGCCGTGGCGGAGCTGCGCGAAGTGCGCAACGTCAAGCCGGGGTTCAAGCGGGGCCTCAAGCTCGGCATGGTCAACGCCGCGGTCGAGAGCATCCTGTCCGGCACCACGCCCTGGACCCTGCGCAATACCGAAACCTGGCCGCTCGAGAAACTCGCCGAATACGAATCGCCCAACCGCCACTGGGTGCAACGCGATCTGCCGCCGCGCGACCGCCTGTCCTCGGTGTTTTTCGCGGTGACGGCGCACGATGAAGTGCAGCCCACGCACCTGAAGGTGCGCGACAAGAACATCTGCGCAACCATCTGTGCCACGGAGTACGGCAATCCGTGCACGCGTTTCTGCCCCGCCAGCGTCTACGAAATGGTGGACGATGGCGCGGGCGGCAAGAAGCTGCAGATCAACGCGGCCAATTGCGTGCACTGCAAGGCCTGCGACATCAAGGACCCCTACCAGATCATCGACTGGACGACGCCGGAGGGCGGCTCAGGTCCTAACTACCAACTGTTGTGACCGATACGAACGACGTCCTCAACGGCCTGTACGTCCGGGAGATCGCCAAGCGCGGGTTCGGTGCGGACCAGGCGCAACAGACTGCCCTGCGCCACCTCGAGCGGCTGCGCAGCGAACTCACCGAGGCGGCCGCCGCGCCGCTGGGCAAGCGCCTGCTGCGCGGACTCACCAACAGTGGACCGGAGGCGCCGCGCGGCGTGTATCTCTGGGGCGGCGTCGGCCGCGGCAAGACCTGGCTCATGGATCTCTTCTATTCGAGCCTCGCGTTGAACGCCAAGCGCCGCACGCATTTCTACCGCTTCATGCAGGAAGTGCACGCGGAGCTCAAGCGCCTCAAGGGCATGCAGTCGCCGCTCGACGGCGTCGCCGACAAGATCTCGAAGAAGGCGCGCGTGATCTGCTTCGACGAGTTGTTCGTTTCCGACATCGCCGACGCGATGATTCTCGCTGGCCTGTTCGGCGCACTGAACAAACGCGGCGTCGCACTGGTATTCACGTCGAACGTGAAACCGAAGGACCTGTACAAGAACGGCCTGCAGCGCGATCGCTTCCTGCCCACCATCGCGCTGATCGAAAAGAGCTGCGACGTGGTCGCGGTCGACGGCGGCGTCGACTATCGCTTGCGCCAGCTCACCGCGGCGCCCATCTACCTGCAAGCCACGGCGCCCGAGACGCAGAAGAAGCTCGAGGAGCTGTTCGACGACTTGTCCGACGATGACGTGGAATCCGGCGGCACCGTTACCGTCAATCACCGCAAGATCAAGGTGGTCCGCGAGAGCGAAAACGTCATCTGGTTCGACTTCGCGGCGCTGTGCGAAGGCCCGCGCAGCCCCGCCGACTATGTCGCGATCGCGAGTGAGTACCAGTCGGTGATAATCGCGAATGTCCCGGTGTTCGGCGTGGATGCGGACAATGCGGCGCGCCGGTTCGTTTCGGTGATCGATGAGTTCTACGATCGCGGCGTGAAGGTGATTCTGTCCGCGGCCGCCTCACCTGCGGATCTCTACCAGGGCGAGAAGCTCAAGTTCGAGTTTCAGCGAACGACGAGCCGGCTGATCGAGATGCAGAGTGAGGAGTACCTGGCGAGGGCGCACCGGGCGGCTTGAGCCGATTCGAGCGCGCCTGCTCGGGCGTCGGTGTCTCGATCTGCTTCATGCGCTGATCCATCTTCCTCTTCAGAAATTCCCATGGCGGCTCACGCTCGGACGCCGGCAAGGCCCACAAACCCACCTGATGCTCGCGGGCCCACGCCTGCAACTCCTGCAATGCAGGATCGTTGCTCTTGCCTTCCCATACCCAGGCGTTCCCGCCGCCTACCATCTCCCAACTGATGTCCTTGCCATCCACGTACAGGCGGCCCATTGCCGTGACGCCAAGTTCCTCCATGCCTTCGGGCGGCGGAATCGATTCGAAGATTCGAATCCTGCCCCGCTTGCCTTTCACGAGAGTGTTCAACGCGGCGACCGACTCCGAGTGCCACGACTGCCCCTCGTAGGGCGCACGGATGTCAGCCAGATCCACCCTGAATGCCGCGCCGTCACTCGACCGCCGCGCCTCGATGGTATTCCCGAGAATCGCCGCGACGAGATCGACGTCGATGACGTCAATTTCATCCGCTCGCGGCAGGTCGTACGGGTAACTCGGCATTCGCTCCGGGTGGCCGCAACCCGCCAGCCACGCCGATGCCACGATCGCTACTGCCGTGAATCGAGCCCCGCATTTAGTTAGCTGCACTGCGAATTGCGCTCCCGACCTCGCCAACGCCCATTTTACGAGTCGGCGGCCAGCGACTTCATCAACTGCGTCGCGTTTCGATACTTCAACAGCGGCGCCGACTGGCCGCACCACAACGCAATGACATCGGTACGGCCCGCTTCGAGCGCCGCGCTCTTCAGATGCGCGGTGAGCCAGCCGTGCGCGGGATATGGCAGGAACTCCTTTTCGCGCCCACGCATCACCTCGATGAAATCGTTGTGAATGCTGCGTGCGAGCCGGCCTGAAAACGCACGAGTGAGCGACGTGCGGTGCGCGTCGGGACTGAAAATCTTCGCGCGATGCAGCGGCGAGGCATTCGATTCCTCGCAGGCAAGGAACGCGGTGCCGATCTGCGCCGCCGCCGCGCCCAGCGCACGCACGGCGGACACGCCGCGGCCATCGGCTATGCCGCCCGCGGCGATGACGGGCACTTTCACGGTGTCCACCACCTGCGGCACCAGCGACAGAGTTCCCGTGAGGCATTGCTCCGGCTCGGCCAGGAATGAAACGCGATGCCCGCCCGCCTCCATTCCCGTCGCGACGACTGCATCGACGCCGGCGTCCGCGAGTAGTTTGGCTTCGGCGGAGGTCGTGGCCGCGCCGAGGGTCAGGATGCCGGCGGACCGGCAGCGCTCGAGAATGTCCGCCGCGGGCACTCCAAAAACGAAGCTGAATACCGCCGGCCTGGTTTCGAGCATCGCTTCGATCTGCTCGTCAAAACGTGGCGCGAAACGCGCCGGGCGATCGGGCAGCGGCACGTGTAATGCATCGAAGTAAGGACGCATCAGATCGCAAGCCGTCTGCCACTGCGCGTTTCCAACCTGCGGATCGTCGCTGTCGTCGTGCGGAATCCACAGGTTCAATGCGAACGCCCGCCGCGTCCGCACGCGGATCCGCGCGGCCACGTCGCGAATGCCCGCCGCGCCCAGGTGATGCGCACCGAAGGACCCGAGGCCGCCGTTTTCACTCACCGCGACGACGAGATCGACCGAGGACAATCCACCGCCGAATGGACCCTGGACGATGGGAGCGTCGAGCCCAAGGCGTCGTGTGAATTCCGCGCCGCTGTTCATGGCACATACCTTAAACTCACGATCTCCCATTGGTAAGTACGCACCTTTCGGTAACCATGAAAGCAGACGTCTACAACCAGGCATGCCCGTCGCAGGGCATCCTCACGCTGATCGGCAGCAAGTGGTCCATGCTGATCCTGTGCGCGCTGCGCGCCGGTCCCGCGCGCACTCACGCGCTCAAGCGCCGGCTCGACGGCGTGTCGGCAAAAATGCTCACGCAGACATTGCGCGAGCTCGAACGTCATGGAATCGTCCAGCGCAGGGATTACCGTGAAGTTCCGCCACGCGTCGAGTATTCGCTCACGCCGCTCGGTCGATCGCTTTCGACGCTCGTGGTCGAAATCGAAAACTGGGTGACGTCGAACTACACGCGACTGGCCGGCAACGCCCGTCGGTACGACGACGCCGCCTGACGGCTTCAAGTCGCGTAACGGGCGGCCGTCTTCGCGCGGACTTCGTCGGCGCTCACGCCCGGCGCCAGCTCGATCAACTTGAACGGACTCTTGCGGTCCGGCCGCTCGAACACCGCCAGGTCCGTGATCAGCATGTCGACACAGTTCGCGCCGGTCAGCGGCAGCTCGCAACGCGGCTTGAACTTCGGCGCGCCGTCCTTCGAGTTGTGTTCCATCACCACGACGACGCGGCGCACGCCGGCGACCAGGTCCATCGCACCTCCCATGCCCTTGACCATCTTCCCCGGCACCATCCAGTTCGCGAGGTCACCGTTCTCCGCGACTTCGAGCGCGCCGAGCACGGAAAGATTGATGTGCCCGCCGCGGATCATCCCGAAGCTGTCGGACGACGAGAAAAACGACGACATCGGCAAGCCGGTGATGGTTTGTTTGCCGGCGTTGATGAGATCGGGATCCTCTTCGCCTTCGTAAGGAAACGGCCCCATGCCGAGCATGCCGTTTTCGGACTGCAACACGACGCGCATGCCGGCGGGAATGTAATTGGCCACCAGCGTCGGAATGCCGATGCCGAGGTTCACGTAAAAACCATCCCGCAGCTCGCGCGCCGCGCGTTTGGCGAGATCGTCGCGCGACCACGGCATCAGGCGGCTCCTTTCTTGCGCACGGTGCGTTGTTCGATGCGTTTCTGGTAATTCACGCCCTGGACGATCCGCTGCACGAAGATGCCCGGCGTGTGAACCTGATCGGGATCGAGCGTGCCCGGTTCCACCAGTTCTTCGACCTCCGCCACGGTCACGCGGGCCGCGGTCGCCATCATCGGATTGAAATTGCGCGCGGTCTTGCGATAAACGAGATTGCCTTCGGTATCACCCTTCCACGCCTTGACGATGGATAGATCGGCGGTGAGCCCGGTCTCGAGCACGAAGGTTTCGCCGTTCACAACGCGCGTTTCCTTGCCCTCGGCGACGATCGTGCCCGCGCCGGTGCGCGTGAAGAAACCATAGATCCCGGCCCCGCCCGCGCGGATGCGTTCGGCCAGCGTGCCCTGCGGATTGAACTCCAGCTCGAGCTCCTTCGCGAGGTACTGCCGCTCAAACTCCTTGTTCTCACCGACATACGAGGAAACCATCTTGCGGATCTGCCGCGTCTCGAGCAGCAGGCCGAGGCCGAAGCCATCGACACCGGCGTTGTTCGAGATCACCGTCAGGTCGCGCGCGCCGGAATCGCGCAACGCGAGAATGAGATTCTCGGGAATCCCGCACAGGCCGAAGCCGCCCGACATCACGGTCAAGCCGTCGCGCGTGAGGCCCGCGAGCGCGGCGGCCGCGTCCGGGAAGACCTTGCCCTGTCTCATTGATTTTTCCGGCATCGAACTACTGGGCATCGGTCTGTTTCGAGGGATGCGCGTGCACGAACGCGGGCAGATGGCTGCAGTTCTCGGCTATCAAGGCCAGTTTCGGGTACTTCGTCGCCGGGACCCCGAATCGGTCCGCCGCGTACAGCTGCGGCACGAGGCAACAATCGGCCATCGTCGGACTGTCGCCGTGGCAGAACTTGCCTGAAAGATGATCGTGCTCGAGATGCGCATTGAAAGCGTCGAGCCCGCGCGTGATCCATTCGCGCATCCATTCGGCGATCGCCGGATCGCCAAGATGCAGTTTTTCCTTCAGGTATTTCGTGGTGCTGGTGTTCTGCAGCGGCTGGATGTCGCAGGCGATGATCTGCGACAACATGCGCACGCGCGCGCGATCCACCGGGTCCTTCGGGATCAGGCGCGCGCCGGGAAACACTTCATCGAGATATTCGATGATGGCGAGCGATTGCCCGAAGCGCTGCCCATTGTGCACCAGCGTCGGCACGCGGCTTTGCGGGTTCACCGCGCGATACGCCGCGCTCCACTGCTCGCCGCCGTCCTTCATGAGATTCACGGCGTGCGTTTCGTAGGGCAGGGATTTCAGGTTCAGCGCGATGCGTACGCGATAGGACGCGGAGCTGCGCCAGTAGGTATGGAGCTCGAGACTCAAATGACACCTCGCCGCATCTGATCGAGTTCGATGGATTCGAACAATGCCTTGAAATTGCCTTCGCCGAAACCCTGGTTCCCCTTGCGCTGGATGATCTCGAAGAAGATAGGTCCGATCACGTTGGCGGTGAAGATCTGCAGCAGCAGGCCTTCGTCCGTCGTTCCATTGCCGTCGAGGAGTATGCGCCGGCTGCGCAACGCGTCCAGGTCCTGTCCGTGGCCGGCAACGCGGGCATCCACGCCTTCGTAGTAGGTGTCGGGGGTGTCCTGGAACGCGACGCCGCGGCCGCGCAGCACGTCCACGGTGGTGAAGATGTCTTCCGACGCAAGCGCGATGTGCTGGATGCCCTCGCCGCGGTATTCGCGCAGGTATTCCTCGATCTGCGACTTGTCGTCCTGCGATTCGTTGATCGGAATGCGGATTTTGCCGCAAGGACTCGTCAGCGCACGCGAGATCAGCCCCGTCTTCCGGCCCTCGATGTCGAAGTAGCGGATCTCGCGGAAATTGAACAGGCGTTCGTAGAACCCGGTCCACTTGTCCATGTTGCCGCGGTGCACGTTGTGCGTGAGGTGGTCGATGACCGTGAGCCCCGCGGGCTCCAGCGGCTGCGCGCTCACCGGGCGGAAATCCACGTCGTAGATCGACTGCTCGCCGTAGCGATCGACGAAATAGATGAGAGAGCCGCCGATGCCGACGATCGCCGGAATGTTGAGTTCCATCGGGCCGACGCTGTTGCGATGCGGCTCGGCGCCGAGCGCGACCGCGCGCTCGAAGGCCGCCGCCGCGTCCCTTACGCGAAACGCCATGGCGCACACCGATGGCCCGTGCGCCTGCGCGAATTTCTGCGCGAAGGAATCCGGCTCGGCATTGATGATGAAGTTGATGTCACCCTGGGAATGCAACGTGACGTTCTTGGAGCGGTGCCGGGCGACCGCGGGAAATCCCATCTGTTCGAACAGCTCCCGCAGCTGCTGCGGGTGCGGCGCCGTGTATTCGACGAACTCGAAGCCGTCCGTCCCCATGGGATTGGCATCGAAAGAGGCAGCCATGACTGGCCTCCGGAAGGAAATTGATTTAGTTTCAATTGTAACCATTCCGCCGGCAATGAAGAACAGCAAGCGAAATTCTCATGACGCGACGCGAGAAGCTGCACCTGGAAGGATTCCTTCCCTTTCGCCTGTCAGTGCTGTCCAACACCGTGAGTTCCGCCATTGCGGCGGCCTACTTCGCGCATTTCGGCCTTTCCATCCCGGAATGGCGGATCATGGCCGTGCTGGCCGCCAATCCCGGCCTGTCGGCGGCGGAAGTCACCGCGCGCACGGCAATGGACAAGGTCGCGGTCAGCCGCGCGGTCGCGACATTGCTCGCGGCAGGCCGTCTGCGGCGCACGACCGTGCCGGCCGACCGGCGGCGCACGCACCTGCAGCTCTCCAGCGCCGGGACCCGCGTGTATGCGCAGGTGGTTCCCATGGCGCTGGCCTACGAACGCGGGTTGCTCGCGTCTCTTTCCAAACGCGACCGCGTGACGCTCGACCGGCTGCTGCGCGTATTGTTAGGCCGCGCCGTCGAACTCGGTCCCGCGCACGCCGAGTGATCCAGATGCGCATGTATAATCGCGCGCCTCGTTTTCGCGGCGCCTGAGGTTTCCCGATGCTCGGCAAGATTCCCGCCGCCCGCCTCGCGCTCATCGAGAAGATAGTCGCCCACGCGCGCCGCAAGCTGCCCGCCTCCCGGCGCGAGCTCGGCGCGGATTTCCTGCGCAGCTACTTCCGCGGCGTCGCCGAAGAAGATCTGCGGGCCCATGCGCCCCAGGATCTGGCCGCGGCCGCGCTCGCGCACCTCGAATTCGGGCGCAAGCGCAGCGGACAGCAGGTGCTGGTCGGCCTCGCGGGGCCGCTCAACGAAAGCGCCGCCACGGCATCACATCGCGCGCTCGTGCGGGTCGTCACGCCGGACATGCCGTTCCTGGTCGATTCAATCGGAATCGCGTTCAGCCAGATGAACATCGGCGTGCACCTGATCGTGCACCCCGTGCTGTCCGTGCGCCGGGACGCGCGTGGCAATCTTACAAAGGTCGGCACCACGGTCGGCACCGAGCCCGGTTCGCGCATGGAATCCTGGCAGATGGTGGAGATCGACCGGCCGCGCGACGCCGCGCAGGCCCGCGAGCTCGAACATCGCCTGCGTGCAACGCTCGAAGACGTGCGCCGCGCGGTCGCCGATTTTCCGCCGATGCTCGAGCGCGTACGCGCCGTCGCCAACGAGCTCGACCGCACCCAACTACCCGTACCGCGATCGCACGCGAGCGAGGCGCGCGCGCTGCTGTCCTGGATGCACGACGGACACTTCGTGTTTCTCGGGTATCGCTACTACCGGCTGCGGCGCGGACGCGCACGCGACGCGCTGGTGCGCGACGAGGCCAGCGGCCTCGGCATCCTGCGTGAGGAGAAGAAACGCAAGATTCCACCGCCGATCCTGCTGACCGGCCACCTGCGCCGCCAGGCGCGCGCGCCGGAACTGCTGGTGCTCACCAAGGCCAACACTCCCTCGACCGTGCATCGCGGCAGCTATCTCGATTACGTCGGCGTCAAGACTTTCGACGACGCCGGCAACGTCAGCGGCGAACATCGTTTCCTCGGCCTCTGGACTTCGAGCGCGTATCACATGGCGCCCTCGGAGATCCCACTCCTGCGGCGCAAGCTCGACGCCGTCATCGCGCATTTCGGTCTGCCCGAAAACAGCCACGACGCGAAGTCCGTCGTGCACGTCATCGAAACATTCCCGCGCGACGAGTTGTTCCAGATGAACGTGCCCGAGCTCGTCGCGCTGGTGCGCGGCATCGTCAATCTCTACGAAAGGCGCCGAGTGCGGCTGTTCGCGCGCCGGGACAGCTACGAGCGTTTCTATTCCTGTCTCGTGTACGTGCCGCGCGATCGCTACAACACCGAGGTGCGCGAACGAATCGAACGCATCGTGCAAACGCGCTTCGGCGGCACCGACACCGAATCACAGGTGCAGATCTCCGACTCGATGCTCGCGCGCCTGCACATCCTGGTGCGTACGCCCCAGGGGGCGCGCACCGTCGAAAACATCGCGTCGATCGAAGCGCAGATCGCCGCGACCGCCGCGACCTGGGAAGACCGGCTGCAGCAGGCACTGATCGCCAGCGGCGCCGGCCGCGACGCGGTCGACCTCGCGGCGCGTTACGCGCGCGCCTTCCCCGGCGCGTACCGCGCGGAGGTGGATCCGGCGCTCGCGCTCGAGGACATCGCGGACCTCGAAGCCCTGGTGGCGCAGCCGACGCAGCCGCGTCTCAATTTGCGCGAACGCTCGGCCGGCGAACGCGAGAGCCGCCTGCACCTGCGCGTGCTGCGGGCCGGCGATCCCATTTCGATTTCCGACATCCTGCCGATGCTCGAGAACTTCGGTCTGCGCGTGGTCGCGGAGCATCCCTATCACGTCGCACTTCCCGATCTCGGCGTGTGGATCCAGGACTTCGAACTCGAATCGCGCGACGTCCGGCGCGCCAACGTCGCCGCGCTGGAGCCGCTGTTCAAGGACGCGTTCCTGGCAGCCTGGCGCGGCGACATCGAAAACGACGGCTTCAACCGGCTGCTGTTGTGCGCCGCGCTGAGCGCGCGCGAAATCGTGGTGATGCGCGCGTACTGCAAGTACCTGCTGCAAACCGGCATTCCGTTCAGCCAGGCCTACATGGAGCGGGTGCTGGTGGCCCAGGCGCCGATCACGCGGGCGCTGCTCAAGCTCTTCCAGACGCAGTTCTCGCTCGCCGGCAAGGCGCGCGAGAGCGCGGCGCTGCGGATCCGCGCCGGTATCCTGCGTGCGCTCGATCGCGTGACGAGCCTCGACGAGGACCGCATCCTGCGCGCCTACCTGGCGGTGATCGGCGCGACCCTGCGCACTAACTACTTCCAGACGGCCGCGGACGGCACGTTCAAGAGCTGGGTGTCGTTCAAGCTCGATCCGCACGCCATTCCCGACCTGCCATTGCCGCGCCCCAAGTTCGAGATCTTCGTCTACAGCCCGCGGGTCGAAGGCGTCCATCTGCGCATGGCCCACGTCGCGCGCGGCGGATTGCGCTGGTCGGATCGCCGCGAAGACTTCCGTACCGAAGTGCTGGGCCTCATGAAGGCGCAGAACGTCAAGAACACCGTGATCGTGCCCGCGGGCGCGAAGGGCGGCTTCTATCCGAAACGGCTGCCCGCGAACGCCTCGCGCGAGGACGTGCAGAAGGAAGTCATCGCGAGTTACCAGACTTTCATCCGCGGCCTGCTCGACGTCACGGACAACATCGTTGACGGCAAGACCGTGGTACGCCCCGGCATCGTGCGCCGCGATGGCGATGACGCGTACCTGGTCGTCGCCGCGGACAAGGGCACCGCGACCTTCTCCGACATCGCCAACGCCATCTCGATCGAATACGGCCACTGGCTCGGCGACGCATTCGCCTCGGGTGGCTCGGCGGGATACGACCACAAGGGCATGGGCATCACCGCGCGCGGCGCCTGGGAGTCCGTCAAGCGGCACTTCCGCGAGGCGGGCGTCGACATCCAGTCGCAGAGCTTCACCTGCGCCGGCATCGGCGACATGTCGGGCGACGTGTTCGGCAACGGCATGTTGCTCTCGAAGCACATCCGGCTGGTGGCCGCGTTCGACCACCGGCACATCTTCCTCGATCCGCATCCCGACGCGGCGGCCGGCTTCCGCGAGCGCGAACGACTGTTCAAACTACCGCGCTCGAGCTGGGATGATTATTCGCGCAAGCTCATCTCGCGCGGCGGCGGCGTCTGGCCGCGCAGCGCGAAGGCGATCGCGCTTTCGCCCGAGGCGCGCGTGCTGCTCGACATCGATGCCGCCAGCGCGGCGCCGGTGGAAGTGTTGCGCGCGATCCTGCGCATGCGGGTCGATCTGCTGTGGAACGGCGGCATCGGCACGTACATCAAGGCGCACGACGAATCCCACGGCGACGTGCGCGACCGCGCCAACGACGCGATCCGCGCGGACGGCCGCGACGTGCGCGCCAAGGTGATCGGCGAAGGCGGCAATCTCGGCTGCACGCAGCGCGGCCGGGTTGAATACGCCAGGGCCGGCGGACCCGACCAGGCCGGCGGCCGCATCAACACGGACTTCATCGACAATTCCGCCGGCGTGAATACCTCGGACCTCGAGGTCAACATCAAGATCCTGCTCTCCGACGTCGCGCGCAAGGGCCGGCTGATGCGCGCCGCGCGCGACAAGCTGCTCGCCGGCATGACCGGCGAAGTCGCGACGCTGGTCCTGCGCAACAACTACCTGCAAAGCCAGGCTTTGTCGGTGCTCGAACAACGCGCGCCGGAACGCCTGACTGAATATCAGTCCCTGATCCGCGCACTCGAGCGCGGCGGATTGCTCAACCGCGCGATCGAGTTCCTGCCCGGCGACGACGAGTTCCTCGAGCGCCGCCGGCAACATCTGGGATTGACGCGACCCGAGCTCGCCGTGGTGCTCGCGTACAGCAAGATCTGGCTCAACAATCACCTGCTCGATTCGAACCTGCCCGACGATCCCTACTTCGCGAGCGAAGTGCAGCGCTATTTCCCGTCACCGATGCGCCGGCGTTTTGCGCGCGAAATTCCGCGGCACCGGCTGCACCGCGAAATCGTCGCCACCGCCACCACCAACAGCCTCGTGAATCGCATGGGGCCGGTGTTCGTGACGCGCGCGCTCGAGGAAACCGACGCAGGTCCAGACGCGATCGCGCGCGCGTATACGATCGCGCGGGAAATATTCTCGATGCGCGCGTTGTGGTCGGACATCGAGTCGCTCGACAACAAGGTGCCCGCGGCCGTGCAGTACGGCATGTTCTATCGCACGGGCCGCCTGCTGCGCCATACGAGCTACTGGCTGCTGCGCGAACGCGGCAAGGACCTGCACATCGAAAAGGCAGTCAGTGAGCTCAAGGACGGCATCATCGAACTGGATCAAAGCAGCGACGTCGGTCTCGGCTCCGCGGTGCGCGCGCAATACGACGCGGTGCTGATCGAACTCACGCACAGCGGCGTTCCCGAAGGATTGGCCCGGCGCGTGGCGCGGCTGTTCCTGCTCGAGCCCGCGCTCGACATCGTGGCGCTGGCGCGCACGGAACGCGCCCCGGTCGTGGACGTGGCGCGTGTGTACTTCGAGCTCGGCGAACTCATCGGCCTCGACTGGCTGCACGCGGAAATCGACCGGCTGGCGGTCGAAGGCTCCTGGCAGGCGACCGCGCGCACGGGCCTGCGCGATGCCGCCATGCGCGCGCATCGTCAGCTCACGCAACAGATCCTGCGCACCCGCGGTGCGCGCCGCTCCGGCGAACGCTTGGCGCGCTGGAGCGCGCAGCGCCGCGAGGCGCTCGCCAGCTGGACACGCACGCTCACCGAGATGCGGGCCGTCGGCACCCCGGACTTCGCGACGCTCACCGTCGGTGTCGACGCGGTGCGCGGGCTGGCCATTGTGTGACCTTACGACCGGATGCGAACCGCGCTGCTGATCACGACCTACGAGCGCCCCGACGCGCTCGCCGCGGTGCTCGCCAGCGTCGCGCGTCAGCGCGTCGCGCCAGCCGAGATCGTGGTCGCCGATGACGGCTCCGGCGAATCGACTCGCGGCCTCGTCGCGCGATTTTCCGCGGAAAGCAAAGTACCGGTGAGGTTCGTCTCGCAACCGCACGAGGGTTTCCGCCTCGCGCGCCTGCGCAATCTCGCGATCGCCGCGACGTCGATGGACTACCTCGTCTTCGTCGACGGCGACATGGTCCTGCATCCGGAATTCATCGCCGACCATGCGCGCCTCGCGCGCCCGGGCCATTTCACGCAGGGCGTGCGCGTGCGCGCGGATGCCGCCCGGACCCGCGCGCTGATCGCGAACCACGCGACCCCGCTGCGCTTCACCTCGCGCGGTCTCGGCGGATTGCGCCGGTTCTATCTACTGCGCTCGCGCTCCGGCGCCGCCCTTGCCCGCCGCGCCGCGAATGCCTTCGTGGCGATCAAGGGCTGCAACCAGGCGTTCTGGCGCGCCGACCTGGTGCGCGTGAACGGATTCAACGAAGGCATCCAGGGTTGGGGTCCGGAAGACAAGGAACTGTGCGCGCGCCTCGGAAACGCCGGAGTGCGACGCCAGACCTTGCTGTTCGGCGGCATCGCGGTGCACCTGGAGCATGCACCGGCCGCCCGCGAACAGCTTCCGGCGAACCTCGCCGTGTTCGCGGACACGTTGCGGCAGCGTAAAACCCGCTGTGAAACCGGCCTGGATGCACATTTGGCCCCGTAGCCGGTTAACATGGCGCCCCATTTTTGGAGGACCGCATGTCAGGCAAGCCAGGAAAACTCATTCTCGTTCGACACGGCCAGAGCATCTGGAACGTCGAAAATCTGTTTACCGGCTGGCATGACGTCGATCTTTCCGATCAGGGCCGCATCGAAGCGCGCTCCGCCGGCATCGAGATCAAGAAGGCCGGGATCGTCCCCGACATCGCCTTCACGTCCGTGCTCAAGCGCGCCGTCCGCACTCTCTGGAGCGTGCTCGATGAGCTCGACCTCATGTGGTTGCCGGTCGAACGCAGCTGGCGCCTGAACGAACGTCACTACGGCGCGCTGCAGGGACTCGACAAGGCGCAGACGGTGGAGAAACACGGCGAAGCGCAGGTGAAGATCTGGCGCCGCAGTTACGACATTCCGCCGCCGCCGCTCAGCGAAGACGACCCGCGTCATCCGATCCACGACCGCCGCTACGCCAATCTGGATCCGCGCGTACTGCCGGCCAGCGAATCGCTCAAGGACACGCTCGCGCGCGTCCTGCCCTTCTGGAACGACCGCATCGCCGCCGAGCTCAAGGCCGGCAAAAACGTGCTGGTCGCCGCGCATGGGAATTCCCTGCGCGCGGTGGTGAAGATGCTCGACAACGTGAGCGAGGCCGACATCACCGACCTCAACATCCCCACCGGCGTGCCACTGGTGTACGAACTCGATGCGGACCTGAAGCCGATCAAGAGCGGCTATCTCGGCGATCCGGAGGCCATCAAGGCCGCCGCCGAAGCGGTCAAGAAGCAGACCGAAAAGAAGAAGTAGCGCTAACTACCGCGCGGGTCAGCGGGGTCCCGATCTATCGGGACCTGTTTCGCCGACCAGCCGTCGTAGCGGCCCTGGCGCAGGTTCGCCGCATCGGAAAGTTTGCGGCTGAGCGCCTGCATGTCGGGCACCGTGAGCTGCATCGACTTGTGCGCGTGCAGGCTGTAACGCAGGTCGCCCGCCTCCGGCGTGTCGATCACGTCGGCATCGAAGCCTTCCCCGCGCAGCTGCTTCGCCAGATCCTCGGCGGTACCCGCGCTCGGAAACGCGAAGAAGAAATCCACGTCGTGCGGCTTGAACGGATCCGAGCCGCGCTTGCGCAACTGGTCGATGAGGCGCGCGTCCCAGGAATCATTCTTCTGCCGGCGCAGTTTCTGCAGGTTCTGATAAATGCGCCAGGCCGCGACCAATCCACCGAGAACTGCGAACGCGATCATCCAGTTGGTGGAGGAGAACATGATCGTTACTCGTCTTCCGCGATGGTGACCTTGAGTCCGGAGAGTGCCTGGGTGATCTCGACCTGGCACGACAGGCGCGAGTTCTCGCGATAATGGGACAGTTCCGAGAGCAGATCGCGTTCGTCGGACATCGGCGGCGGCAGTTTACCGCTCCATTCCGGGTCTACATAAATGTGACAGGTCGCGCAGGAACACATTCCGCCGCAAATCGCCGCGACACCGTAATCCAGCTCGCGCAGCACTTCCATCACCTTCAGGCCCGGCTTGCACTCCACGTCGTGTGAAACGCCGTCCCGATCAATCACTTGCAATATCGCCATTCCTTGAGATCCAGTGGATTCGCGCGCGAGCTGCGCGCGACTCAAGTGTGCCGACCTTCCTCGCCCGGCGCCAGCGGCTGCAGCCGGCGAAGCGCCGCGAACTCGACCTGCAGGTCGGTTCCCGACACGCTGCGCGACACCCGGCGGGCGCGATACCAGAGATAGGTCAGCAGCGTGAATACGGTCGTGAGTTCTTCGAGCATCGTGGGCGTCGCACCCAGGGAGTCGAGGCCCGAAGCCGCCAGCATCAGCGGGCCGTGCGCAACCGCACGCGGGTAGTAGGTCATGATGCAGGCGAGGTCGAGCAGCGGATCGCCGACCTGCGCGTACTCCCAATCGATGAAATAGAGACGGTCCGCGGTGATCACGTTGCCGTGATGCAGGTCGTTGTGAATGATGGTCGCCGCGCGCCGCGCGGAACCGGAGCGCGCCAATGCCGCGGCGCCCTTTTCCAGCAGTGCCTCGAGCCGGCCGGCCTCGGCGCGATCGTTTTGCGTGACCAGCTCCGCGTAACGGCGCGCGTTGGCCATCGGATCGAAGCGCGGCAGTGACGGCGGCGCCACCGCATGCAAGGCCCGCAACCTCTGCCCGAGCGAACGCAGATCGCGCATCCGCGAGAAGTAGTGAGGCGTCCAGAGCCGGCCTTCGAGATAGTCGGTGATCAGGCACGAGCGATCGGGACACGCGTAAATGACGTGCGGCGCCATGCCGGCGTTCGCGGCCGCGGTGTGCAGCGCGAGTTCGCGCTCGCGATCGAGGCCGGAATCGCGGGTGGCGTTCTCGTTGAGGCGCACCACGAACCGGCCGCGGCGCGTGCGCACGAGGAAGCTGCGATTGACCTTGCCGCCGGCGATGAGCTCCTGCGAAAACGGCGCGTCTCCGTTTTCGCAGCCCGGGACGTGCTGCAGCATTTCGCCGTCGATCATATCGGCGCCGCCTGCGTCGACGCGCGCCGCCGCCAGGAGACGAAACCCGCCGCCGCGATACCAACGAGCACCAGGAACTGCAGGGCAATCAATACCAGTCCTTGCATGTAAAACAGATACACGAGCACCCCATCGATCACGATCCAATAAATCCAGTTCTCGATCTTCGCGCGCGCCGCGAGCCAGGTGGCCAACAGGCTGAACCATGTGGTCAGCGAATCGAGCAGCGGCCATTCGGCGCGCGTGCGCTCGGCGAGCCAATGCGCACTAAGGTACGACAACAGGACGAGTATGACCGCAGCGCATAGATGCCACTGCCAGGGCCAGGTGCCCACGGGCAAATCGCCCTCGCTGCTGGCGCGGGTCCAGTTGAGCCAGCCGTAAACCGACATGGCGACGTAGAAAACCTGTAATCCGGACTGCATCGGAAGCGCCTGCAATCCTGCCAGCACGGCGAGCAGGGCCGCGCCGATCGCGCCGGCGATCCAGCACAGGCGGTTGCGGCGAACCGCGAGCACGGCGTAAGCCGCGCCCGCGAGGGTCGCGAGGATTTCGAATGCCGTGAGGGTTCCTGCGGGGAGCGTCACGAAGTATGAGACGCGGCTAACCCAAAGGTCCCAGTACTTTCATGACGAAAATAGATTTCCCGTCATTTTCGAAGGTCGGCCGAAGCTCGCGCGTCAGCGCCTCCATGACTTCTTCGTAACGGCCGAACACCTGGGTGCTCATGTCGTTGGTGATGACCCTGAAACGTCCATCCGCATTGAGACGGTCGATGAAGCCACGGATGGGCGGAATGAAGTCATCGCGCAGCGGATAAAGACTGATCTCGACGCCGATGTTCATCTGTTCTCCGTCAGCGGAAGGTGTAAGCGACCGTGAATCCGGCATGGCGTGGATCCCCCGCCTGCACGTAACGCGTCGCGGGGAAATCCGGGGGCTCGAGACCGAAACGAAAGCCGCGCTGGGAATAATACCTGTCAAACAAGTTTCGCACCCAGAACTCCATGCGCCAGCGATCCCCCGCATACCCCGCCTTGAGGTTTGTCAGGACGCGCGCCGATGCACGTTCATCGTGCGAGGCGTCGAAATAGAAATCGTCGAGGCCCGCGAAATCTACCCGGCCGAACCAACCCTGCGTATTTCGGTATTCCACACCCACGTCGAACTGGTACTGCGGCGCGTGCGACTGCTCGCGGCCATCGAGACTGCGATCGTCGAAGGTGTAATCGATGTAACGCGTCTCGAGCAGCGCACCGCGCAGGTCGAACAGCCAGTCCCGCGTTGGCCGGTACCGTAGTGTGGCCTCGAGACCGTAATTCTCGCCGCGCGCGGCGTTCACCGTGTACAGCACATAGCTCAGCGGATCCTCGGGATCGATCTGCTCCCCCGTGGGCACCTGCTGATCGATTCGACGCATATAAAAGAGCGTGACATCGGTGGCAATCGTCCCATCCGCATTGGCGGAACGCAGGCCCAGTTCCAGGCTGTTGAGCGTTTCGGTATCGAAAGTGCGGTTCAGCGCCGGCACCTGCGCGCCGATGTTGAAGCCGCCGGCCTTGTAGCCGCGCGCCAGGCGCGCATAACCCGTGCTGCGTTCGCCGAACGCATGCCGCACGCTCAAACTACCGCCGTACATGGTTTCATCCGGCGAAAAGGCCGCGCCGTTGGTGTCGACGTAGTCCGCGCTGCGCCGCTCGCCGCGCATGCCGGCCGACACCGCGGTCGCGGCGCCGAGCCGCCATTCGAGCTCGCCGTAACCCGCGAGGTTGGTGGCGCGATAGTCGCTCGCCATCTCGCTCGCGCCGGGGCCGAAGCCGTCGCGCCAGGAATCGTGCTGCTCGACGTCTTCATCCGTGCGCAACGCGTACACGCCGGCCAGCCACGCGAAATCCGCGCCATCGTCCACACTGCCGTGAGAGACCAGGCGCAGATCCTGGCTCAGCGTCTGGCGCTCGCGATCGAAACGCTGGAAGTATTCGTATGGCGCGTACTCGCCCCAGCTTTCGTCATTGCCCCAGTCACCATCGAACGAATACACGCTGCGCGATGTCCCCATCGTGGTCCGGCTGACGACGTCGAAGGAGTCGGCGCCGGTGTAATCGAGCCGCATCGCGAAGGCGCGCGCGATCTGCGTGTCCTGGCCCGGCTGGTCGGAGAGTGTCGTGCGCGAATTGTCGATTGAGAACGCGTCGTAGCCGTTGTCGAGGTCGACCCACATCGCGACGAAGTCCGCGCGCAGGTTGTCGAAGGGCTGCGTACGCAGGCGCAGGCGCGCGCTGGTTTCGTCGTAACCATTGGTATCGTCGCGCCCCAGATAGGAGTCACGGCGAAAACCGTCACTGCGGTAATTGCCGGCGACGAGACGCCAGGCGGTTTCGCCGTTGCCGATGGGGCCGCCGAGAACACCGCTCGCGCCTCGCGTGCCGTATTCACCCAGCGTCACATCGGCATTCATGTCGTGCTGCCGCGTCGGTGCGCGCGTATTGATCGCGATCAATCCGGCGAGCGCGTTAGCGCCATACGCGGTGCCCTGCGGACCGCGCAGCACTTCGATGCGCTCGACGTCCGAGAGTGTCGCCGGCATGCCGACCCCGGAGAAGTCCACGCCGTCGATGAGGAATCCGACGGAGGGATTGGGGGCGCCCTGCCACTGCTCGAGTTCGCCGATGCCGCGGATCTGGAAGTAGCGAGGCCGCGACGTTCCCGCGGACCAGTTGAGATTGGGAACCAGTCCGATGACGTCCTGGAAGTGTGAGACACCGGCAATCTTGATCGTGTCCGCATCGAGCACGGTGGCGCTCATCGGCAGATTGCTGAGTTCGCGATCGCGCAGCGCGGCGGTCACGATGACTTCGTCGAGCTGGGAGTCGGGTTGGGGGTTGTCCGCGGCGGCCGCGTAACTGGATATAAAGAAAGAGATCGCGCCGATGGCGCGCAGCGTGGCGTGCATTCCTATCCCTCCGCCGGTATTAGCCGGATCAGGTTCTACGGGTTCGCGGCCCATCCGCATCTCAGGCGAGTGCACAACGCACGCGCCACCCCGAGGTGCCGCGGATGGTAACGGAAATTCCGTTAGTCAGGCGTCCGGGTTTTGAAGGGTTGCGCGTTGCGCGAAAGGGACTAGAATTCGCCGCCCGCATGAGCCGCCGCATCCGCATTTTTCAAGTCGACGCCTTCACGACGGATCGCTTTACAGGCAATCCCGCGGGAGTCGTCCTCGATGCCGACACACTCTCGGATGCGGAGATGCTTGCGATCGCGCGCGAGCTGAACAACGCCGACACGGCTTTCGTGCTCAAGCCCGATTCGCCGGATCACGAGTTGCGCGTGCGTTTCTTCACGCCGCGCACCGAGGCGAGTTTCGTGGGCCACGCCACGGTCGCCACGCATTTTGTCCTGTCGCGCGATGGTGCACCGCGGATTCATGGTCCTTCCAACCCGGGAGGCGGTGCGCGCGTGCGGCAGCGCCAGAAATCCGGCATCGTCGATGTGGAAGTGCGTGGTGAGGGCGCGGTGCGCCGCATCGCGGTACGCCAGCCCGCCCCGCCGCTCGGCCGGCAGCTCAATGATCGCGAACGCCTCGCCGTGCTCGACGCGCTGGCGCTGTCGACCGGCGACATCGATACGCGCTGCCCGCTGCGCATCGTCGGCGGCGCGGGCACACGCCTGATGATCGGCGTGCGCAGCACCGAGCAACTCAAACAGCTCAAACCCGACTTCTCGCGCCTGACCACACTCTCCGCGCAACTCGGCGCCGCCGGTTTCTTCGTGTTCACGCTGTCGCATGGATTCGCGGATTGCCTGACGGAATCGCGCATGTTCTGCCCCGCGCTCGGCATCCCCGAGGATCCGGTCAGCGGCAACGCCCACGGGTTGTTAGGCGCCTATCTCGCCGAGCAGGGATTGCTGCCGCACCAGGGCGACACCGCGCGTTTCACCGGCGCGCAGGGCCATCACGTTCATCGCGCCGGCCGCGTGGACGTCGAACTCGAGTTCAAGGATGGCAAGGTCGATGGCGTCTGGATCGTCGGCCAGGCCGTCCAGCTGTTCGAAACCGAGATGACCTTCGACTAGCTGGCCGGTCCCGCTAGTGCGGGGCGAACTTCTTCGGATCGACTCCATCTCCGGCCGACCCCGGCTGCCAGCCGTTCGTACCGCGGATGATGCTGTCGGGAATCATCCCCTCATCGAACCCCCGCGATGCGGGCGGCTCATCGCCAATACGCAGGATCGTGAGCCGCAGCGACGGCACGATCCACAAGCGTTGTTTGCCTTCCGCTTCGAGCCATGCGACGTCCCGGGCCGCGAACTGTCCGTCGACGCGCGTGAAATACCCGTGCGGGGCATCCTTGCTCGCCGGAGACAACATCTGCCGCACGTAATCCGGTGGCGTGAACTGGTTTCCCTCGAACACTCCGTCGTGTGCGAGCAGTTCGCCGATGCGCATCCAGTCGCCGAGCCTTGCCGTGAAACAGCAATCGGCGCGGATGTTGCCGGGCTGCCCGGCGGCGCCGCGCTGTGCCATGGAAAAACTGCCGGCGCCAAGCGGCTTCCACAAACGCTCGGCCAACAGTGTTTCGTACGAACTACCCAGCGCGCCTTCGAGCATGCGCGCGAGCGTGTTCACATCGGCCGTGGTGTCCGCGCCGTATTGCGTCAGCAACTGACGCGGCGTGCTGGCCGCGCGCGGATCGGCGGAGAGATCCTTCGCGATCTCCGACACCGGCGCATCGAGATCGCGTAGCACGCGATCGTTCAGCGCGGTGCCGACCAGCAGCGCGGCGAGCGCGGGCGTGAATCCGGACAGTTGCACGGGCGTGTCCGCCGTCGTGTCACCCCAGTATTTCTCGAACACGACGTGTCCACCGTGACCGATCACGAGCGCGCGCGTATTGCGCTCGCCGGCGTACTGGACCGCGACTTCCACGGCTCGCGGATCGATGCCGGCCTCGGTCAGCGTGACTCGCGGTTGCGGCGGCCCGGGCTCGAGGGTGACCAACACGGGATCGGGCCCGGAATTCGTGTTGAGCCACACGAACGCCAGCGCCGCCACCGCGACCACGCCCGCCAACCATCCGATCTTCTTCATGCCTCACCTACCGCGTGATTCGAAACGGCGCGTCCATTGGCCAGCTCCAGTACATGCGTCGTATGCGCCGGCCATTCTTCGCGATGATGCGTGGCGATCACGCAGCTTCCGCCCTCTTCCAGCCACTCGTTGAGCCGCTGCGCGAGATCCGCACGCGTCGCCCGATCGAGCCCCGCGAACGGCTCATCGAGCAGCGCGAGACGCGGCTCGCGCGCCCAGGCGCGCGCGAAGAATACGCGGCGCGCCTGGCCGTACGACATCTCCGCCAGCGTGCGCTTGCGCATCGCAAACAACCCGAAACGCCGCAACGCGCGTTCGGCGTGTTTGCGGTCGCTCGCTGTGATGGCGTCGTTGAGCCCGATGCTCGCATATCGGCCGGACGCGACCACTTCGATCACGGCCATTTTCGGCGCGTGCCAGGTCTGCAGGTGCGGCGCGACGTACGCCGTCCGTAGTTTGAACTGCTCGAGCGGAACCCCCGGAACGATGCCGGCACGCATGATGGTGCCGCCGGCCGCAACGCCGTGATCTCCGTAGATCGTACGCAGCAGCGTCGATTTGCCGGAGCCGTTCGGCCCATGCACCACGCAGCAATCGCCGGCGCGCAACTCCAGGTCGATTTCGTGCAGGATGTGCGCCTCGTCCACATGCACGTTCGCGTGCTGCATCGACACGAGCAACTTGCGCGCTCGCGCGCCGCGGCGCGGCGCACGCCCGCGGAAGAACGCCATCTCTTCCTGGCGCAGCAGTTCGCGGGCGCGCGCCGGACGGGTCGCGCCGCTGCGTTTGACGCGCCCCTGCTCGAGTTCGAGCAGATGCGTCACCGAATCGGACACGTCTTCGCGCCGATGCGTGGCGAATACCCACGGCATCGACGATCCGGCGGTGCTTGCCAGCCACGCGAGCAGGCGCGCGTGATTGCGCGCATCGAGACCGTTCGCGACTTCGTCGAGCAACAACAGCTTCGGTTTGCTCGCGAGCGCGCGCGCGATCAGCACCAGCCGGCGCTCGCCATATGAAAGTGTCAGGAAGCGCCGTTCGGCCAGCGATTCGATGTCGAGCCGCCGCAGCAGGCCGGCCACGCGCCTCTGTTCGGGCGCGCTGAGTTCGCGCATCGGAATGTCCGTGCGTTGCAGTCCCGTGCCCACCACTTCGTGCGCGCGGAAATTCCACTCGTAGTGTTCGTAGCGGTCCTGCCGCTCCGCGCCCACGTACGCGATTTCATCGAGGATGCCGGCCGGGGTGTCGAAGGTTTCGCCGCGCCAGCGATAACGCCGCAGTTCGCGGCCGGTGGGTGTCGGCCACACCGCGCCCGAAATGAGCTTGAGCAATTGTGTCTTGCCGGCGCCATTGCCGCCGATCAGCAGCCAGCGCTGCCCCGGCTGAATGCGCCACGCAATGTCGCGCAGCACCGGGCGATCGCCGCGATCGAGATCGATGCGTCGCAGGGTTACGGAAAGATGTGAGTTCGCCGCGCGCGCGTGGATCGCCATGCCGGCGCGCAGCTTACCGGCGAACGCGCGCAGGCGCGAGGTGCGTCAGGAAGCGGCGAGTGATGCGACGAACTGGTCGTTGGGCAGTCGCGCGTCCGGCGCGTGCGCCGGCAGGTCGGCCTGCGCGAACAGCAATTCGAAATCGGCATCCAGTACGCTGTCGAACAGTTGCTCGATGTCGTCGAGCACGAAGTACGTTTTCTGGAAGGAATCGATCAGGTAGTTCGTGCGCAGCACCCGCTGCAGGTCGAAACCGATGCGCGCCGGGCCCGAGCCCCGCGTCGCATACACGGTCTCGCCGCTCGAGGACAGGATGCCCGCGCCATACGCGCGCAAACCGCGCGAAGTGGCGACCAGGCCAAACTCGACGGTGTACCAGTAAAGACGCGCGAGCATCTTCAACGAAGCGGGGTTGCGGGCGCGCGCGCCAATCGCGCCATAGGCCTGGATGAAATTCGCGAACACGGTGTGCGCGAGCATCGGCAGGTGACCGAAGAAGTCGTGGAACAGATCGGGCTCGACCAGGTAATCGAGCTCATCACGGCGGCGCATCCACACCGTGACGGGGAAACGCCGCTCGGCCAGGTGCGCGAAGAAATCGGCCTCGGGAATCAGTCCCGGGACGCCGATGACCTCGAAGCCCGTGAGGCGCCGCAGACGGTCACTGGCCTCCTCCAGCAGCGGGATGGCGTGTGCGTCGGCGCCTAACAACCGCAGGCCCGCCATGAATTCCGGTGCGGCGTGTTCGTTGAGCAGGGCCGACTGGCGCTGGTAGAGCGTGCGCCAGATGGCGTGTTCGTCCGGCGTATATCGCGCGTAATCCTGAATCACGCGAAAGTCGGCAGCGGCGTGCGAGTAATCGCCGCGCAGTTGCACGGCCGACTGCGAGGGGGCAATGGGTTGGCGAGGCATGCAGGCATCTTCAGCCGGCTGGCATGAGAGAAAAGGGCCATTTCTGTCAGTCAAAAGCTCCATATCTGCGGCATTTCACTAAATTTTGATGACAATGTGGTTAAATCCGCCACATATGAAGCTCGACAAGACGGATCGCCGCATTCTCGACGTCCTGCAGCGGGACGGACGCGTGAGCGTCACCGACCTCGCGGAACGGGTCGGGCTGTCGGCGACACCCTGCGCGCGCCGCCTGAAGCAACTCGAGGCCACCGGCCTCATCCAGGGTTACGCAGCCATCGTGGATCCGAAACGTGTCGGCCCGACCATCCAGGCCATCGTGCAGATCAAGCTTGAACAGCATTCCGACGAAATCGTCGAGCGCTTCAGGCGCACGCTGATCGACCGGCCTGAAGTGCTCGCCTGTTACACGATGACCGGTGAAATGGATTTCCTGCTGCACGTGATCGTGCGCGACATCGAAGCCCTGTCCGATTTCACGATGCGGCGCCTGCTGCGGGTGGCGGGTGTGCGTGACGTGACGTCTTCGATCGTGCTCGAAACGCTGAAACGTTCGCCGGTGATTCCGCTCGACGAACTGGCCCCGGACTGAAGTCCCGGCCGGGCGCGTTCAGAACGCGCGCTTGAGCACGCGCTCCACGACCCGATCGCAGCGCTCGGCGCCAAAATCGAACAGCTCCGTGCTCTCCCCGTGCATCACCCGAGACAGGCCGCGGCGCAACTGACGCTGCGCGCGGAACAGCCGCGTGCGCACCGTGGTCTCGTTGATCTCGAGACATTCGGCTGTTTCACGGACGTC
This sequence comes from Alcaligenaceae bacterium, assembly GCA_036677145.1. Classification (GTDB taxonomy): domain Bacteria; phylum Pseudomonadota; class Gammaproteobacteria; order Steroidobacterales; family Steroidobacteraceae; genus CADEED01. Next base: position 32,382 of record JAKFFF010000093.1, on the reverse strand, counting down.
GAGTCCCTCGACCAGTCGCAGGATGAAGACCTGGCGGAAGTTTTCCGGCAGTTCGTCGACCGCGTGTTCGAGCAGCGCGCGCGCATGCGCCGCCTCCAGGTACTGATCCGCCGTCGGCGCTTCGGACGCCTTTTCCTCCGCCGCCAAACTACTCGGCGAGACCTCGTCGAGCGACACCGTATCGCCGCGCAACCGGCGGCGCATCATGAGCGCCTCGTTGAACGCCACGCGCGTGAGCCATGCGCCGAATTTTCCACAGGGCTTGTAGGTGTCGAGCTTCGTGAACGCACGCAGATAGGTTTCCTGCACCGCGTCCTGCGCGGCGTCGCTGTCGCGCAGCACACTGCGCGCCACGCGAAACAGCCGGCGGTTGTGCCGGCGCATCAACGCCTCGAAGGCCGGGCGATTTTTCGCGCGTACCAGCTCGACCAGCCGATCATCGGCCAGATCGGCCAGCGCGCGCACTGCTTCCCGGTGCGTCGGTTGTACGGCTGTCGCGTTCATGCCTCCAGAATGCGCCTCGTGCCGGAAATGTTCCCGCCTGTATCGCACTGCGCCATCGGTACCTAATTCACGCGGCGCGCGTGCGTAGGAAACCCAGAGCACATTGTCCTTGTAGGTGCGCGGCCGATGGACGCTCCAGGTTCACGGACATAGCGTGCGCGGCTCGCGATTCCCGTCACCCAGAGGATTTTCACCATGCTCGATACCTTCCTGGTTCTCGCCAATCAATACGACTCCGAAGCCGATGCGATCGCCGACTTCGAAGCGATCCGCAAGGTCTACACCGACATGAACGTGATCGATACCTACGACGCCGCGGTCATGACCCGCAAGGAGAACGGCAAGGTCAAGATCGTCAAACGCGTCGAAGAACCCACGCGCCACGGCAGCGTGATCGGCCTCAAGACCGGCCTCGCCACCGGCGCGATCATCGCGTTGTTCCCCGCCGCGGGAATCGGCTTGCTCGCCGGCGCACTCGGTGGCGGCGCGTTGGGCGCGGGTCTCGGCGCGGTGGCGGGTCATGTGGCCGGTGGACTGGGCCGCAGCGAACTCAAGGAACTCGGTGAAGTGCTCGACAAAGGCACCAGCGGATTGATCGTCGTGGCGGCCACCGACGTGGAAGCGAAGGTGAGCGCCGCCATCACCCGCGCTAAGAAGCGCGTGAAAGCGCGGCTGCAAACAGACGTTGCCGAGATCAAGAAGGAAATCGATTCGATGGCTGCCTGAGCGCGTTCGCGGCGTGTCGGCGGAGAGCACCGTCGACACGCGCGGACTCAGGTTGGCAACGCCGCGTGGGCTTCCCTGACGAAGCCGCGCGAGCGGAACGAGAACACGACCAGCACGATGCCGAAGGCGATCGAAAACACGCCGATCGTCCACAACACCGCGAGCACACCCACGCCCGGGCGCGCCATCAGGAACACACCAAACGCGACGGACAGCAGGCCACTCAAGGCGAGCCACCATTCACCCTTGATCTCCTTGCGCAACCGGATCGCGGCGACGATCTCGAGCAGGCCGGAAGCGATCGCCCATGCCGCGATGTAGAACATGAGCACGATCGTCGTGATTGCCGGCGAGGTGAACGTGAGGATTCCGACGCCGATGCCGCACAACCCGACGAGCAGCAGCAGCCACCAGCTTTCGTTCTGCCTTCTGCCGCCGAACGCGCTGATGACGTTCGTGACGCCGTCCACCAGGACGAAGGCACCAAACAACAGGGTGAGCGCCTTCAGCGAGATGCCCGGTTGCGTGAAGATCAGGATGCCGAACAGGATCGAGACCACGCCGCGCAGGAGCGTCATCCACCAGAAACGCGAAAGGATGCTAGAGAACACGACGGCCTCCTGCTCGCGCCGGGGCATTGCGGCGCGTCAATGAATTCTTGTTAGCTTGGGACCATGGCGGCCGCCTCCGCAATAAGCCCTTCGGGCGGTGTGGTGCCGGGAAGGGATTCCCGGGAGAGGACGATGCGGAGCCTATCGCCTCACTCGCAAGTCCATTTCGAAGATTGGTTTGCGGTACCCATTGGCCGGACGGATTGTTGCCCGCGGACCGCGGGCAATCCCTCGCTTCGCTCGGGACCAGATTCGCGGACGCGAATCTGTCCAACTCGGGGTAAACGGCGGCGCTTGGATTTGCGCTGTGCCCGAGTTGTCGAACTCGCCGACCACCACCTGGTATTGGCCAGAAGCACTTCGAAAGTCGCGCGCGGTGCGGCAGAATTGAAATGAAAAGACCCACTCAGCGAAGACGCTGAGCGGGTCCTTTCATTTCAATAGTGGCGCGCCCGGAGAGATTCGAACTCCCGACCACCTGGTTCGAAGCCAGGTGCTCTATCCAGCTGAGCTACGGGCGCGTGGGGCCGGGATTCTAGCCGCAATCCGCACGGAACACCGTCTTCCCACGGAACCCGCCGCCCGCGCCGCCGGTCAACGATTCACTCGGGAGGCATTCATGGCGAATTCGACAGAAAACAGGACGAAGGCGCGGCGTTTCTGGCGCGAATACCGCGGCACCCTCTTCTTCCTGGTGGCGATGCTGATGTTCCGCTCCGCATGGGCGGACTGGATGACTGTGCCTACCGGTTCGATGAACCCCACCATCATTGAAGGCGACCGCATCCTGGTCGACAAACACGTGTTCGGGCTGCGGTTGCCGTGGACGCTGACGCGGCTCACCGACGGCCGCGATCCGCGGCGTGGCGAAATCGTGGTGTTCGATTCGCCGACCGACGGCACTTCATTGGTCAAGCGCGTGGTCGGCCTGCCCGGAGACGTGATCTCCATCGACGAGCGTGGCCTCATGATCAACGGCGAGCACGCCGAATACGCGCCGGGTGATGCGCGCCTCGTGGACTCATTACTGGAAAGCGCCCGGGCGGCCTCACCCACGGTTTACCGGGAAACCGGCGTCCTTCCCGCGCACGACATCCTGCGCATGGCGCAGCCGAGCTCCCGGCAATACTTCGACCCGGTGGTCGTGCCGGACGGGATGTACCTCATGCTCGGCGACAATCGCGACAACAGCGCGGACTCGCGCTACATCGGCTTCGTGCCACGCCGGAACATCGTGGGACTGTCCGCACGCGTCGCGGCCTCGTTCAATCCCGACAAGTACTATCTACCGCGCGGCGACCGCTGGTTCAAACCGCTCGAATAGTTAGTCACGGGGCGAAGGACGTTTCTCCCGGGAATCCCTTCCCGGTGATCATCAGTGCGAGTCGCGGGTAACCGTGGTGCCGCTGCCGCCGACGAGGAAATCGAGATCCGCGCCCTTGTCGGCCTGCTGCACGTGTTCGACGTACAACTTGTAATAGCCGCGCTTGGGCGACTCGGGCGCCTGCCATGACGCGCGGCGCTGCGCGAGCTCCGCGTCGCTCACATCCAGATGCAGACGGCGTGCGGCCACATCCAGTTCGATGATGTCGCCGGTGCGCACCAGCGCGAGAGGACCGCCCGCGGCGGCCTCCGGCGCGACGTGCAGCACGACCGTTCCGTACGCCGTGCCGCTCATGCGTGCATCGGAGATGCGCACCATGTCCGTGATGCCCTTGCGCAGCACCTTCGGCGGCAGCGGCATGTTGCCAACCTCGGCCATGCCGGGATAACCCTTCGGACCGCAACCCTTCAGCACCATGATGCTGTTTTCGTCGATCGCCAGGCTCTCGTCGTCGATCTTCGCCTTGAAGTCTTCGATGCTCTCGAACACCACCGCGGGTCCGCGATGCTTGAGTAGTTTGGGTGTGGCGGCGGACGGCTTGATCACCGCGCCATCGGGCGCGAGGTTGCCGCGCAGGATCGCGATGCCGGCATTCGCCTTGAACGGCTGCGTGAATTCCTTGATGACGTCGCGATTCCAGCACGGCGCATCCGCCACGTTCTCGCCCATCGTCTTGCCATTGGCGGTCAGCGCATCCGCATGGAGTTCGTGCGCGATTTCGCGCAGCACCGCCGGCAGGCCACCGGCGTAATAGAAGTCTTCCATCAGGTGCTGGCCCGACGGCTGCAGGTTCAGCAAACAGGGCAGCTCCGAACCGAGCTTGTCCCAGTCCGAGAGCTCGAGCTTCACGCCGAGCCGTCCGGCGATCGCCAGCAGGTGTACCACCGAATTCGTCGAACCACCGATCGCCGCGTTCGCCTTGATCGCATTCTCGAACGCCTTGCGCGTCAGGATCTTCGAGAGCACGAGGTCCTCTTTGACCATCTCCACGATGCGCCGGCCGGACAACTGCGCGAGCCGGTAACGCTGGGCGTCGACCGCCGGGATCGCCGCGTTGCCGGGTAGTGAGACACCCAGCGCCTCGACCATGCTCGCCATCGTCGAAGCCGTGCCCATCGTCATGCAGTGACCTTTCGATCGATGCATACAGGATTCGGCAGCAGTGAATTCCTCTTTTGACATCTTTCCGGCGCGCACGTCTTCCGACATTTGCCATACGCCGGTGCCCGAACCGAGCTGCTTGCCACGAAAACGTCCCGACAACATCGGTCCGCCGGAGACGCCGATGGTGGGCAGATCGCAACTCGCCGCGCCCATGAGCAGCGAGGGTGTGGTCTTGTCGCAACCCATCAGCAACACGACGCCGTCGATCGGATTGCCGCGAATGGATTCTTCGACATCCATGCTCGCGAGATTGCGGAACAACATCGCGGTGGGTTTGAGCTGTGTCTCGCCCAGCGACATCACCGGGAATTCCAGCGGAAAACCGCCGGCTTCGTACACGCCGCGTTTGACGAATTCAGCGAGCTCGCGGAAATGTCCGTTGCATGGCGTGAGCTCCGACCACGTGTTGCAGATGCCGATGACTGGACGCCCGTCGAACAAATCGTCGGGATAGCCCTGATTCTTGAGCCAGCTGCGATGAAGAAATCCGTCCTTATCCTGCTTGCCGAACCAGTCCTGGCTGCGCAGTCGCCGCTTCGCTTTCGAATCCATCGTCTCGCCTCTGAAATAGCCGGCCCGCACCTTCGCACAAGCATGAGCAGAATATCTATACTCCCGCGCACTTCGGAATCACCAGCACGAGACTTGGAATGTCAGTTGATCGTCGAGACTCATCCGCGGCCCTGACCGGCGGCGCCAGCTACCCTTCCCTGCGAGGGCGCAGCGTGTTCATCACGGGTGGAGGCTCGGGAATCGGCGCCTGTCTAACCGAGTCATTCGCAAGACAGGGATCACTCGTTGCCTTTGTTGATATCTCAGAAAGTTCTTCGCAGGCACTCGTGCAGCAGATAGAAGCCGCCGGACATGCGCGGCCGTGGTTCCGCAAGACCGATGTCACCGACATCCCCGCCTTGCAGGAAGCGATCCGGGATGCCGCGCGCGAGATGGGCGACTTCCATGTGCTCATCAACAATGTCGCCAACGACGACCGGCACGACTTCATGAATGTCACCCCCGAGTACTACGACGCACGCATCGCGGTGAACCAGCGCCCGGCGTATTTCGCGATGCAGGCGGTGGTGCCGGGCATGAAGAAGATGGGCGGCGGCTCGATCATCAACTTCGGTTCAAATTCCTACGGCGCCAAGGGGCGCAACATGTCGGTGTACACGACGGCCAAGTCGTCGGTGATCGGCATGACTCGTGGCGTCGCAGCCGAACTCGGCGAACACCGCATCCGCGTCAACGTGATCACGCCCGGCTGGGTCATGACCCAGCGCCAGATCGACAAGTGGCTCACGCCCGAAGGTGAACTCGAGATCAAACGCAACCAGGTGCTGCCCGACAAGGTGCGGCCCGAAGACGTCGTACCGATGGCGCTGTTCCTCGCCTCCGACGATGCGCGCGCCTGCTCGGCGCAGGAATACATCGTCGACGCGGGATGGTTATGAAACTACTGCAATACATGGACGGCGGGCGGACGCGCGTGGCGCGCGTCATGAATGACGGCACGCTGCGGCCACTGGCGCGTTTCGTCACCACCTATCAACTCGCGGAACGCGCGATCGCCGAGCGCCGCACGCTCGCGGACATGCTCGACAAGGAAGCGCTCGATGCGCCCATCGCATACGAAGCCCTGTTGCGCGAAGGGCGGATACTGCCGCCGCTCACGCATCCGGATCCCGCGCACACGCTGGTCGCGGGCACCGGCCTCACGCATCTCGGCAGCGCCGCGGCGCGCGACGCGATGCATCAGAAGCTGGACAAGCAGGACACCGAACTCACTGACTCCATGAAGATGTTCAAGTGGGGGGTCGAGGGCGGCAAACCCGCCGGCGACCAGCCGGGCATGCAGCCGGAGTGGTTCTACAAGGGCAACGGCGCGAACGTCGTCGCCTGCGGGCAGCCGATCGCCTCGCCGGACTTCGCCGAAGATCACGGCGAGGAGCCGGAGCTCGTGGGCCTGTACGTCATCGATGACAACGGCCGGCCACACCGGCTCGGATTCGCGATCGGCAACGAATTCTCCGACCACGTGACCGAGCGGCGCAACTATCTACTGCTCGCGCACTCGAAGCTGCGGCAATGCGGCGTCGGCCCGATGCTCAATGTCGGCGCCCTTCCCGCCCACCTCGAAGGCACCAGCCGCATCCGCCGCGGCGGCGCCGTATTGTGGGAAAAACCCTTCCTGACCGGCGAAGCGAACATGTGCCACACGTTCGCGAACCTCGAATACCACCACTTCAAATACCGGCAGCATCGCGTGCCCGGTGACGTGCACCTGCACTTCTTCGGCACGGCGACGGTGAGCTTCGTGGATGGCATCAAGGCGCAGGCCGGTGACGTGTTCGAGATCGATCTGCCGGCGCTCGGTGCGCCGCTCATAAATCCGCTCGCGATCGAGCCGGGCGGCCTCGCGCTCAATGCAACGGGCGTCCTCTGACCCGAACGAGGGACGAATGACCAACATCTCAACGCGATTCAACTTCTTCACGCTGGCCGTCGCATTGCTCGGCGCCGCATTGCTGACCGGCTGCGCGCGCGAGAAGAAAGACGAACGCATCGTGCTCGGTTTCAGCCAGATCGGCGCCGAGAGCGAATGGCGCACGGCGAACACCGAGTCCATCAAGTCCGCCGCCGCGACCAGCAACATCGACCTGCGCTTCGCCGACGCACAGCAGAAACAGGAAAATCAGATCAAGGCGATCCGCTCGTTCATCGCGCAGAAGGTCGACGTCATCGCGTTTTCACCGGTGGTCGAAACCGGCTGGGACACCGTGTTGCAGGAGGTCAAGGCGGCCGGTATTCCGGTCATCCTCACCGACCGCGCCGTCACGAGTGATCCGTCGCTGTACGTGGGATTCATCGGCTCCGATTTCGTCGAGGAAGGACGCAAGGCGGGCCGCTGGGTCATCGAGCAGTTCAAGGATCAGGCCGGCGACGTGAACATCGTCGAGCTGCAGGGCACGGTCGGCTCGGCGCCCGCGAACGATCGCAAGAAAGGCTTCGAGGAAATCATCTCGGCGCGGCCCAACTTCAAGGTCATCCGTTCGCAGTCCGGCGATTTCACGCGCACCAAGGGCAAGGAACAGATGGAAGCCATCCTCAAGTCCGAGACCCGCAAGATCCACGTGCTCTACGCGCACAACGACGACATGGCCATCGGGGCCATCCAGGCGATCGAGGAAGCGGGCCGCAAGCCAGGCAGTGAAATCAAGATCGTGTCGATCGACGCCGTGAAGGGCGCGTTCGAAGCGATGATCGCGGGCAAACTCAACGTCACGATCGAATGCAACCCGCTGCTCGGACCGCAGCTGATGACCTCCGTGACCGAAGTCGTCGCGGGCCGCCCGATCCCCAAGCGCATCGTCGTCGACGAAGCCGTCTTCACCATGGATACGGCGAAGCAGCACATCCAGCAGCGCAAGTACTGACGCGCGCCGTGAACGAAGCCCGCATAGTGCTCGAAGCGCGCGGCATCGCGCGCGCCTTTCCTGGCGTCCAGGCGCTGGACGGCGTCGAGCTCACGTTGCGCGCCGGCGAAGTGCACGCGCTGATGGGCCAGAACGGCGCCGGCAAATCCACGCTCATCAAGGTGCTCACCGGCGTGTACGCGCCGGATGCCGGCGTGATCAAACTACTCGGTGAAGAGGTGCGCCCGACCTCGCCGCTGCACGCGCAGGACCTGGGCATCAGCGCCGTGCACCAGGAAAGCCACCTGCTGCCGAACCTCACGGTCGCCGAAAACATCTGCGCCGGCCGGTATCCGCGTCACGGCTGGCTGCGCGGCGGCGGCATCGACTGGCGGGAAACGAATCGCCGCGCACGCGCGCTGCTCGCGGACCTGGGTCTGGAACTGGACGTGGATCAGCTCGCCGGTGGCCTGCCCGCGGCCCTGCAACAGCTCGCGACCGTGGCGCGCGCCGTCTCGACGGACGCACGCGTGCTGATTCTCGACGAGCCCACCTCGAGTCTCGATGCCGGCGAAGTGCAGGCCCTGTTCGTGCTCATCCGCAAACTGCGCGACAAGGGCGTCGCGATCCTGTTCGTCACTCATTTCCTCGACCAGGTCTACGAAATCTGCGATCGCATCACGGTGCTGCGCAATGGCAAGTTCGTCGGCGAATACGCCTGCGCGCGGCTCGATGCGCACGCCCTCGTGTCCGCGATGGTCGGCCGGGAGCTCGCCGCGGCCGCGGCATCGGCGCCGCCGGCGGAAATCTCCGGCGACGCGCAACGCTCCACACCCGTGCTCGCCGCGCGCGGCATCTCGCGGCGCGGCCAGCTCCAGCCGATGGACATCGAGCTGGCGCGCGGCGAAGTACTCGGACTCGCCGGCCTGCTCGGATCCGGCCGCACCGAGCTCGCGCGCGTGTTGTTCGCTCTCGATAAACGCGACACGGGCAGCATCGAGATCGACGGCAAAGCCGTCTCGCTCGACAAGCCATCGGACGCACTCGCGCTGGGCCTGGGCTTCTGCCCCGAGGACCGCAAGGAAAGCGGCATCGTCGCTGAGCTCTCGGTGCGTGAAAACATCGCGCTCGCGCTGCAGGCGCGCATGGGTCTCGCGAAGTTCCTGTCGCCCGCCGAGCAGCGCACGATCGCGGAGAAACTGGTCGCGGCGCTGGGCATCAAGACGGCCAGCATCGAAACACCGATCGGACAACTCTCCGGCGGCAACCAGCAGAAGGCGATCATCGCGCGCTGGCTCGCGACGAATCCGCGCGTGTTGTTCCTCGACGAACCGACCCGCGGCATCGACGTCGCCGCCAAGCAGGAATTGATGAATGAAATCCTGGCGCTCGCGCGCGGCGGCACCGCGGTGCTGTTCATCTCCGCGGAAATCGAGGAAGTCGTGCGCGTCGCGGATCGCATCGTCGTGTTGCGCGACCGCGCCAAGGCCGGCGAACTGCCGCGCGGCGCGAGCGAAGAGGCGGTGTATGCCCTGATCGCCCAGCCCGCCGCTCGGGCGCCCGAGGCGAACGCTTGAAGAACATGTTCAGACTACTGATGCGGCACGCGCTGTTCTGGCCGTCGATCGCGCTCGTGCTTCTGCTCGCCGGCAGCGCCGCGTTCAATCCCGCGTTCCTGTCCGTGTCCTGGCACGACGGACACCTGTACGGCAATCTCATCGACATCCTGAATCGCGCCGCGCCGCTCATCATCGTGTCGCTGGGCATGACGCTCGTGATTGCGGTGCGCGGCCTCGACATCTCGGTCGGCGCCGTCGTTGCGATCTCCGCCGCGGTCGCCGCGCTGATGATCGGCGGCAGCTTTTCGGCCGATGGCGCGGTCAACAGCGACTATCCGTTGTGGGCCGCGCTTGCGACGGCGCTCGCGGTGGCCGCGGCCTGCGGCCTGTGGAACGGCCTGCTGGTGGTGAAGGCCGGCATGCAGCCCATCGTCGCGACCTTGATCCTCATGGTGGCCGGGCGCGGCATCGCGCAGCTGCTCACCGGCGGCCAGATCATCACTATCTACTACGCGCCGTTCTTCACGCTCGGAAACGGCTACCTGCTCGGCCTGCCGGTAGCCTTGTGGATCGCGGTGCTCACCTGGGTGGCGCTGCACCTGTTGCTGTCGCGCACGGCGCTGGGTCTGTTCGTGCGCGCCATCGGCGGCAATCCCGAAGCGGCGCGAGTCGCCGGCGTGCGTTCGTCGGCCATAACGCTGTGCGTGTACACGTTCTGTGGTCTCGCCGCCGGCATCGCCGGGCTCATCGTGAGCTCGAACGTCAAGAGCGCCGATGCCAACAATGCCGGGCAGCTGCTCGAGCTCGACGCCATCCTCGCGGTCACGCTCGGGGGCACCGCGCTCACCGGCGGCCGTTTCACGCTCGCGGGCACGATCATCGGCGCGCTGATCATCCAGACATTGACGTCGATGATCTATTCGCTCGGCGTGCCGCCCGAGGTGAATCTGGTCGTGAAAGCCGCGCTGGTGTTCACCGTGATGCTGTTGCAGTCGGCGGAGTTTCGCGCGCTGGTCGGGCGCGCCACGCGAGGAACGAGGGCGACATCCCGATGAACGCCCTCATGAATCGCCGCCTGTTGCCGCTCGCCGTCACGATGGCGTTGTTCGTGGCGATGGCCGCGTTCGGCGCGTTCACCTACGACGGCTTCCTCGCGCCGCAGGTGTTCCTGAACCTCATCATCGACAATGCCTTCCTGTGCATCGTCGCGGTGGGCATGACATTCGTGATCCTCTCCGGCGGAATCGATCTGTCGGTCGGCGCGGTGATCGCGCTCGCGACCATGATCTCCGCCGCGCTGCTGGCCGCGGGCTGGAATCCGTATGCCGCCATGGCCGTGGTCCTCGTCGTCGGCGCCGTCTTCGGCGGACTCCAGGGCTACCTGATCCAGCGCTTCGGCCTCGCGCCTTTCATCGTGACGCTGGCCGGCATGTTCTTCGCGCGCGGCTGCTGTTATCTCATCAGCACGGAATCGATACCGATCAACGACGCGACTTACGCCGCCATCGCGCAGGCGCGCATCCCGCTCGGCGGCGGCGCTTCACTCACCATCGGCGGCCTCATCGCGCTCGCGGTGGTCGTGCTCGCGATGCGCGTGGCCCATGCGACCGAGTTCGGCCGCACGGTGTACGCGATCGGCGGCGGCGAGTCATCCGCGCGGCTCATGGGCCTGAAGGTGGACGGCACCAAGATCGGTGTCTATCTACTGAGCGGGCTGTCCGCCGCGCTCGCCGGCATCGTGATGACGTTCTACATGCTGTCGGGATACAGCCTGCACGCCATGGGCCTGGAACTCGACGCGATCGCGGCGGTGGTCATCGGCGGCACGTTGCTGGCCGGCGGCGTGGGCTATGTCGCCGGAACATTGTTCGGCGTACTGATTCTCGGCATCATCCAGACCCTCATCGCTTTTGACGGGAGTTTGAGTTCATGGTGGACCAGAATCGTCGTCGGTGCTTTGCTCTTGCTCTTCTGCCTGTTGCAGCGATTGTTCGAGGGGCGGACACACAAGGGGGCATGACCCCGCGGCCGTTCGGCCGACTGGCCGATGGCAAAGAGGTTCATGCATACACGCTGGGCGGCCCGGACGGACTGCAGGCCGAGATCCTCACGCTGGGCGGCACGCTGCGCAGCCTCACGCTGCCGGTGCACGGCAAACGCATCCCGCTCGTGCTGTCGCTGCCGGACCTGCCGGCGTACCTGAAGGACACCTCCTACCTCGGACAACTCGTCGGCCGGTTCGGCAATCGCATCGGTGGCGCGGCGTTCGAGCTCGATGGTCGGAGATATGCCCTTACGGCGAACAATGGCCCCAACACCCTGCACGGCGGCGATGTCGGTTTCGGCAAGTACATCTGGACCGTGCTCGGGGCCAGCGGCGGGCGCAACAGTTTCGTCAAGCTCGGACATCGCTCGCCCGCCGGCATCAACGGTTTTCCGGGCAACCTCGACGTGACGGCGCTGATCAGCGTGTACGACAACAAGCTCACGCTCGCATACGAGGCGACCACCGACGCGCCCACGCCGATCAGCTTCACCTGGCATCCGTACTTCAACATCTCCGGCGACCCGGGGCTTGCCATCGACGAGCAGACATTGCGCATCGCGGCGGCCAACTATCTACCCATCAACGAGGCGCGGATTCCGACCGGCGAAATCGCGCCGGTGGCCGGCACGCCGTTCGATTTCCGGCGCGCGAAATCCCTGCGCGTGCCGCCGCCCTCCTCGCATCCGCAGATCGCGCTCACCGGCGGCTTCGACCATTGCTGGGTGATCGACAAGAACGCGCGCGTGGCCGGCGAGTTGTACTCGCCCGCGAGCGGCGTGCGCATGCAGGTGCGTACGGACCTGCCGGGCCTGCAGGTCTACGGCGCCTATCACCTGCGGTCGGCGTATCCCGGCATGCACGCGGTCTGCATCGAGCCGGAGAATTTCCCGGACGCCCCGAATCACGCCAACTTCCCGAACAGCATCCTGCGTCCGGGCGAAATACACCGCTCGTTCATGAGCTTTACCTTCAGCGCGTGAAAACCATGAAACATGCCTGGCTGCCCTTCATCTGCCTTCTGGCCACCCTGTTCGGAACCAGCGCCGCGCATGGCGCGTGCGCCGAGAAACGTTCGCGCGGACTGAATTTCGTGCTGCTGGCGGTGCCCGACGGCGCGCCCCGCCCGGCGGGCGTGGATGATTTCAGATTCATCAACGACGACACGACACTCGACCAGGTGACCGCGAAAATCGGCCCGCCGGATGCGGCCGATGGCGACGTCCGGCCGTCGTACGTCTACTGCCTGGCCGACGGCATCGAGGTGCGCATAAGGATGTCGCGCGACGGTTCGCAGATCGAGTCCGTGCGCGCGGAAGGCGACGAGATCTACAAGCGCAAGAAAAAGAAGTAACCGATGACCCGGGCGCGCACCGCGTGAGAGCGGAGTTTTTCAAACCCCGGTATTGGCCGACCTGGCTCGGGCTCGGCATCCTGCGCGTCTTCGAGCCGCTGCCCCACCGCCTGCTCTATCTATTCGGCCGCGGAACCGGGCTGTTCCTGCACCTGTTTCCCACGCCATTCAAGCGCATCGCCCGCCGCAACATCGAGTTGTGCCTGCCCGAACTACCGGAGGAGGAGCGCGCGCGCATCCTGCGCGAGCACTTCGCCGGCCTCGGCTGCGCGCTGTTCGAGACCGCGATCAGCTGGTGGTCGTCCAACGAACGCATCCGGCACATGACGGAAATGACCGGACTCGAGCACCTCGAGGCCGCAAAACGCAGCGGGCGCGGGGTGTTGCTGCTGTCCGCACATTTCAATTCGATCGAAATCGGCTGCCGCGCGCTGGCCGCGCGTATGCCGCTCAACGTGATGTACCGGCCGACGAAAAACGAACTGATCGGCGAGTTCGTGCATTCGCGGCGCGCGGTGCAGACGAAACGCGCCATTCCCCGCGACGACGTCCGCACGCTCGTGAAGGCGCTCAAGGACGGCGACGTCGTGTGGTACGCGCCGGACCAGAGCTTCCGGAAGAAAGGCGCGCAGATGGTCAAACTGTTCGGAATCCCGGCCGCCACGAACACCGCCACCTCGCGCATCGCCGGCATGACGAACGCGCTGGTGTTGCCCTATTTCTTCGAGCGGCTGCCCGGCGGCGGGTACCGGGGATACATTCATGCGCCACTCGACCCCTTTCCGACGGACGATCCTGTCGCCGATACCGAACGTTTCAATCGCATCGTCGAGACCGAAGTCCGGCGAATTCCCGCGCAGTACCTGTGGATTCACCGTCGATTCAAGGGTTTGACGCCGGACTACCCCAATTACTACCGCTGACCCACCTTGCAGTGCACGGGAACCCGGCTGGCAGCGAAATAGGGCATTTCGATGGCCCACCGCCCCGCGCGCGAATTAAGATAACTGCTCACCAAACGGGGATCTGATGTCATGAAGCGATATGTTTTGAGCGCCCTGCTTCTCGCCAGCGGCTTCGCCGCCGCCCAGTCCAACGCCGCCTGCGATTATCCGACCGCTCCCGGCAAGTTCCCGGATGGCTCGATCGCAACGCTCGACGAGATGAAGGCCGCGAAGTCGGCGGTCGTGAAATACAACACCGACATGGAAACGTACCTGGGCTGCATCAAGTCCGAGTTCGACGCGAAGGTTGCCGCGCAGCCCGACGCCACCAAGTCGCAGAAGGCCGAGATGCAGCGCATTCAGGACCAGAAACACAATGCCGCTGTCGAGGAAGTCACCGAAGTGACCAATCGCTTCAACGAACAGCTGCGCGCGTACAAGGCGAAAGCCGCGGAGAAGCAAGCCGGCTGATTCCGTCCCGCTGACATGGCGTGACGGGGTCCGGGCGCACCGCTCATGTTGACGCCAGCACAAGCCGAAACCCTGATCGAGCAGCACCTCACGTGCCTGCCGATCGAGTCGTTGCCGCTCACGCAGGCCGCGGGCGCGGTGCTGCGCGAGAACATCTATTCCGAACGTGATCAACCGCCTTTCGATCGCGTCGCGATGGATGGGGTCGCGCTGTCGACCCGCGCCGCGGCCGGCAACGGCGGCCGTTTGCGCGTCGCAAGTTCACAGGCGGCCGGCGATCCGCCGCACACACTGCCCGATGGCGAGTCCTGCATCGAGATCATGACGGGCGCGATGCTGCCGCGCGGCTGTGATGCCGTGGTGCCGGTCGAACACGTGCAGCGCACCGGCGACATCGCCGAAATCGGCCGCAAGGCGGTGGCGCCCTGGCAGAACGTGCATCGCCGCGGCTCCGACTGTCCGCAGGGCGCATTGTTGTTAGCCGCAGGAACGCGGCTGTCCGCGCCCGAGGTGGCCATCGCCGCCGGCGCCGGCATGGCGCGCGTGCGCGTGAGCGCACAGCCGATGATCATGGTGATCTCCACCGGCAACGAACTGATCGAGCCGGGCGATCTGATCGAACCCCACCAGGTGCGCCGCTCCAACGTGTACGGCATCACCGCGTCCCTGCGCCAGCATGGCTTCACGCGCGTCGCCGACGATCACATCCGCGACGACGAGGCGCAGCTCATGGACCGCCTCGGCATTCACCTGCGCACACACGATGTGCTGATCCTGTCGGGCGGCGTATCGATGGGACGCCTGGACCTGGTGCCGAAAGTGCTCGAGCGCCTGGGCGTGACCCTCGTTTTCCACCACATCGCGCAACGGCCCGGCAAGCCGATGTGGTTCGGCGTTTCGCAATCCGGTCCCGCGGTGTTCGCGCTGCCCGGCAATCCGGTTTCGACGCTGGTGTGCCTGGCGCGTTACGTGCTGCCGGCGCTGCGCGCGGCGATGGGCCAGTCGTCCAGCGAGAGTCCGCGCATCGCGTTGACCGCGCCGTTCGAGGTGAAGGCGCCGCTCGCCTTCTATCTACCGGTGAAGCTCAAGAGCGACGACTGGGGGCGCACCTCCGCGGAGCCGCGGCCCACGAACGGGTCGGGGGATTTCACCTCGCTCGCCGGCACCGACGGTTTCGTCGAGTTGCCGCCGGGCCCCAACACCTTCCCGAAGGGCTTCGTCGCCCGCTTCTTCCGCTGGTGACCTCGTGAGCACGGGCGAAACCATCGTCAAGTTCGCGGGCCCGGCAAACAGCCGGCCGCCCGTGGACACATTGCGCCGGCCGATTCACGACCTGCGCATTTCGGTCATGGACCGCTGCAATTTCCGCTGCCCGTATTGCATGCCGCGCGAAACATTTCATGAGTCCTACCGATTCCTCAAATCGAGCGAGCGGCTGGATTTCGACGAGATCCTCAGGCTCTCGCGCGCCTTCGTGCGCGCCGGTGTCAGGAAACTGCGCATCACGGGCGGCGAGCCGTTGCTGCGCCCGAACCTGCCGGACCTCATCGGCGACCTTTCCTCGCTGCCGGGCATCGAGGATGTCGCGCTGACGACCAACGGCGTATTGCTCGCGAAATACGCCACTGAACTCAAGGCCGCCGGGCTCGGCCGCGTCACGGTGAGTCTCGACACTCTCGATGCGGAAGTGTTCAAGCGCATGAGCGGCGGCTTCGGCAGCCCCGACGAAGTGCTCGAAGGCATCGAACACGCGCGGCACGCGGGACTCGCGCCGATCAAGATCAACACCGTCGTGCAGCGTGGCGTGAACGATCACACGCTGCTCGACCTGCTGGCGCATTTCCGCGGCACGGGAGTGATCGTGCGCTTCATCGAATACATGGACGTGGGCACGCGTAATCACTGGGAGCCGACACTGGTCGTGCCCTCGCGCGAGCTCGCCGCCGCGATCCACGCGCGCTGGCCGATCGCGCCGCGCCAGGCAAACTACCGCGGCGAGGTCGCCGAGCGATATGCCTTCGAGGACGGCGCGGGCGAGATCGGGTTCATTTCGTCTGTGTCGCAGCCCTTCTGCGGAGATTGCTCGCGCGCGCGCATTTCGTCGGATGGGTCCTTCTACACCTGCCTGTTCGCGACGCAGGGCCTCGATCTGCGCGGTCCGTTGCGCGCCGGCGCCAACGACGAGGAACTCTACGAGCTCATCCGCGGCGCCTGGACCGGACGCGCCGACCGCTACAGCGAGCTGCGCGCCTCGATGCGTAATGCCGACCTGCACAAGGTCGAAATGAACTACATCGGCGGCTGACGGGATCTGTCCCCAAATTCATCATGGCCAAGCTCACGCATCTCGATTCCGCGAACCGCCCGACGATGGTCGACGTCGGCGCCAAGCAGGCGACGCTCCGCGAGGCGAGCGCCGAGGCGGTCGTCAAACTACCGAAGGCCGTGGCGCGCGCTTTGGCCGCCGCCGGGCATCGAACGAAAAAGGGCCCGGTGTTCGACACCGCCATCGTCGCGGGAGTCATGGCCGCCAAGCGCACGCACGAGCTGATCCCGTTCTGCCATCCGCTGGCGATCGAACGCTGCCGGGTGGAGATCGAAGCGGTGCGCGGGGACATTCGCATCGTCTGTAACGTGGCGGTTCACCACAAGACCGGCGTCGAGATGGAAGCACTGGTCGGCGCCACCACGGCCGCGCTCACTATCTACGACATGTGCAAGGCGCTGTCGCACGACATCGAGATCGGCCCGGTCCGCCTGGTGGAGAAGTCCGGCGGCAAGCGCGATTTCTCGCGTGTGAAACGCAAGAAGAAATGAACGCCGCGCCCAGTCTCGCGCCGCTGTACGGTCTTGTCCTCGCCGGCGGCCGCAGCACGCGCATGCGCCGCGACAAGGCGGCCATCGAATACCGGCCCGGCGAAACGCAACTCGATGCCGCGATGAAAATGCTGACGGGGCGCGTCGTGCGCGCCTTCGTGTCCGTGCGCGCGGACCAGTCGCTCGAATCCACGCGCGCGCATCATCCGTGCATCGTGGATCGCGGCGGACTGGAAGGCCCCATCGCGGGCATCGCCGCGGCGTTCGACGAACACCCGGGCGTCGCCTGGCTCGTGCTCGCGTGCGACCTGCCGTTTCTCGACGCGCGCACGCTGGACACGTTGATCGCAGCCCGCGGCGCCACGCACGAAGCCACCGCATTCCGTTCCAGCCACGACGGACTACCCGAGCCGTTGTGCGCCGTCTACGAACCGCAGGCGCGCGCCGCGCTCACCGCGTACCTCGCCACGGGACGGAATTGCCCGCGCAAATTCCTGATCGGCGCGCGCACGCAGCTGCTCGAGCAGCCGAATCCGCGCGCGCTCGACAACGTGAACACCGTGGACGAGTATGGCGCGGCCATGAAGGCCTTCAACGCAAACGAGCCCGGGATCCAGGCGACCCGCGAAATCCGTGTGCAGTACTACGCGTTGCTGCGCGAACAGGCGGGGCGCAGCGCCGAAACGGTGATGACGGAAGCACGCACTCCGCGCGAGCTGTACGCCGAGCTCGGCAAACGCCACCCGTTCACGCTGCCGGCCGAGATGCTGCGCGTGGCGATCAACGCCGAGTTCGGCGAATGGTCCCAGCCGCTCGCGCCCGGCGATTCCGTCGTGTTCATTCCTCCGGTGGCGGGCGGATGAACGCACCCTCCTCGCCGAGCCCGTTCACTTTCAGCGAGGCGCCGCTCGACACCGCGGCCTTGCAGCGCGGCTTGCGCGACGACACCTGCGGCGGCTTCGCAGCCTTCGAAGGCTGGGTGCGCAATCACAACGAAGGCCACGCCGTGACTCGTCTCGAATACGAGGCCTTCGCCGAACTGGCGGAGAAGGAAGGCGCGCGCATCGTCGCGCAGGCCATCGAGCGTTTCGGCGTCACCCGCGCCGCCTGCGTGCATCGCGTCGGTTCACTCGCGATCGGCGACGTCGCCGTGTGGGTGGGCGTGAGCGCCGCGCATCGCGACGAGGCATTCCGCGCCTGCCGATTCATCATCGACGAGGTCAAACACCGCGTTCCGATCTGGAAGAAGGAACACTACGTCAACGGTGACTCGGGCTGGGTGAACTGCGAGCGTTGCGCGTCGCACGCGCACGATCATCCAACAGCGTCGCACGCGCACGATCATCCAACAGCGACCCACGCGCACGATCACCCCCACGATCACCAACACTCACCCGCGCCGGCGCTCACACCTGACTACTCGCGCCAGATCGCATTGCGCGAGGTCGGCGCGGCGGGCCAGGAGCGGCTGCGCGCCGCCTCCGTGCTCGTCATCGGCGCGGGCGGGCTCGGCGTTCCGGCGCTGCAATATCTCGCGGGCGCGGGCATCGGCCGGATCGGCATCGTCGACAGTGACCGGCTCGAACCCTCCAACCTCCATCGCCAGACCTGGTACGCATTCGCCGACTGCGGCCGGGAGAAATCCTCTCTCGCCGCCGCGCGGGTGCGCGCGCTCAATCCGGAGGTGCGCGTCGAATCGCACACGCTGCGCCTGGATACCGGCAATGCGGCGCGGCTCGCGGCGGGTTACGACCTGATCCTCGATTGCAGCGACAACTTCACCACCAAGTTCCTGCTCAACGATCTCGCGTTACGCGCCGGCAAGCCGGTGCTGTTCGCGAGCGTCTATCAATACGAGGGACAGTTGCAGTGGGTGCGCGGCGACCAGGCGTCCGCATGCCTGCGCTGTGTGTGGCCCGAGGCGACACGTGACGGACTGGTCGGCAATTGCTCCGAGGCCGGCGTGCTGGGCCCGGTTCCCGGCGTGTTCGGCAGCCTCCAGGCACTCGAGGCGCTGAAATTCTTGTTAGGCCTTCCGGGCCTGGGCGCGGACGAGGTGCTGATCCTCGATCTCGTCACCCTCAGCACGCAGCGACTGCGCGCGCGGCGCGCCGCCGATTGCCGCGCTCACGCGCAGGCCCGCGAACCGGAACCGGCCCTGGCGCCGGCCGGCGAGCCGCTCGAAGTCGAGTTCGTTTCGCTGGATGCCGCGCAACGCGCGGGGTTCACGCTGGTCGACGTACGTGATGCGCGCGAACTCGCGCTCGAGCCGTTGCCGGCCACGGCCGTGCTGCATCTGCCGATGACCAGACTACTCGCCAGCGCCGCGGGTCTCGAACTCGACGGCCGCTACCTGATGGTATGCGCGACCGGCCGGCGCAGCGCAGCCGCGGCCGACCTGCTGCGTTCGCAGGGTTTTCGCGAATGCCGCACCCTGCGCGGCGGACTCAAGGGCCTGAAGACTTCCGCTTGAAGCATCCGTTGCACGCCATTTTCGCGAGCCTGACATTGCTCGCCGCGGCGCCCGCGTTCGCCGCCGAAGACTCCGCACATCCGCTGCTCGACTTCGCGCGTGAACGTCCGCGGGATCCCGAGCGGGTAGCGCTCATGCCGGCGGCCGGCGCCGCGGAATTGCGCGAGGCGGAACATGCACTCGAGCGCGCGCAGGCACCGCCCGATGCCGAGTGCGCGGCGAGCCTGGGCGCGCGGCGTTATGCGGAGTTGCACGGCGCCGTGGGTGTCGCACGCGGCTTCACCGGCGATTTCGCCGGCGCGGCACGCGCGTACCGCCGCGCGCATGCCTGCCGGCCGCGCGACGCCGGGATGCTGGCGGCACTCGCCGGCGCCCTGTTCGATGCGCGCGCGTATGCCGACGCCCGCGTCGCGGCCAACGCCGGACTCGCGATCGATCCGCGCGACGTGAGCCTGAATCGCATCGTCGGCAATCTCGATTACATCGACGAGCACTGGGCCGACGCCATCGCGCGTTTCCGCTACGTCGCCGCCAGCGACGAGAACCGCGAACAGGCCGGGTACGGACAACTCATGTACTACCTCGCGCAGATGCGCGCGGGCATGAACAATCCGCAACTCGTCGAGCGCACACCCGGCGAAGGCTGGCCGCAGCCACTGCTGCTGTACCTGCGCGGGGAATACTCCGAGTCCGAGCTCATCGCACCGATCCTGTTCGGCGACCACGCCGACAACGATCAACCGAACACCAGCACCGATGAGCGATTGTGCGAGGCGCTGTTCTACGTCGGCGAAGCGTACCTGGCGCGGGGCGAACCGCAGGTGGCGCGCGATTACTTCACCGCGCTCGTGAACGTCAAGGTGCTCTACTTCCTCGAGCATGGTCTGGCGCTCGCGGAGATAACCAAGCTGCGCAAGTAGCGACTCTAGGTCCTAGGTCGCATGTCTGGGCCGGCGCCATCTCCCATAACATCCCGCGCTCCATCTCGGGGATGGTGTTGCGCCTTTCGAAGTCACTGTCGGCGCTCGGCGATGTCTTGCGACTCGCGTGGCGCGAGTACGAGCAGGACTACGCGCGCTACTTCGCCAACGCGATCGTTTATTACGCGCTCATCTCGCTCATTCCGCTGGTGCTGCTGCTGCTGGCGGCCCTCGGCCTTTTCCTGCGGCTTTCGGATATCGCAGCCGACACGGCGCAGAACGTGCTCGCGAAGGTCGAACAGGGTTTCGGCGCACCGCTGCGGGCCACCCTGGCCGACGCGCTGCTGCGGCTCGAGCAGCAATCCACTCTTGCGACGGTGATCAGTCTCGCGGGCATGCTCCTGGCCTCGTCGTTGCTGTTCCATCATCTGCGCATCACGTTTCGCGCGATCTGGGGACAGGCGCCGCCGCTGGCCTCGAGTACCTTGCGCACCGCGCTGCTGGAGACGCTGTTCGAACGGGCCATCGGATTCACGATGGTGCTGGCGGGCGCGCCGCTGCTGCTCGCGCTGCTGGTGGTGCTGGCCATCGTCCATTGGCTGGGCGGAGTGTTCAGAACAATGCCCGTGGTCGGCAATGTCTTCGACTGGGTGCCCGAACTCATGCTCGGCGTGTTGTTCGTCCCCGTGCTATTCGCCGCGCTGTTCAAGGTGTTGCCGCCCGCGAAGCTGCGATGGCGGGACGTCAGGCTGGCGACGGTGTTGTGTACTGTCGGCTGGTTGGCAGGCGCCGAAGTCCTGACGCTCTACTTCGCACGCTTCGGCAGCAACCTGAGCACCTATGGCGCTCTCGGTGGAGTGCTCATCGTCATGTTGTGGATGAAGGTCGTCAGCCAGATGCTGTTTTTCGGCGCGGAGCTGTGCAAGGTCCAGTCCCGGGCCTGACGGAACCGGCTCCGTTACGGGCGCAGCTGTCCGTCGCCGCGCACGACGTACTTGTACGAGGTGAGCTGCTCGACTCCCACCGGTCCGCGCGCGTGAAACCGGTCGGTCGAGATGCCGATCTCCGCGCCCATGCCGAACTCGCCGCCATCGGCGAATTGCGTGGAGGCGTTGTGCAGCACGATCGCACTATCTACCCGGTCGAGGAAACGTTGCGCCGTCGCGGCATTGGACGTCACGATGCTGTCGGTGTGCGCCGAGCCGTATTTCGCGATGTGCGCGATGGCCGCGTCGACGCCATCGACGACCCGCGCCGAAATGATGGCGTCGAGATATTCGGTGTACCAGTCCTGCTCGGTGGCGGGTTTCACGCGCCCGTCCACCTGCTGCACGGCCGCGTCGCCGCGCACCTCGCAGCCGGCGTCGAGCAGTTCCTTCACCACCGGCGCGAGCAGCCTTCCGGCGCCGGCCGCATCCACCAGCAAAGTCTCGGCCGAGCCGCAGATGCCCGTGCGCCGCAGTTTCGCGTTTTTCACGATCGCGCGCGCCATCTCGAGATCGGCGTCGCGATCGACGTACACGTGGCAAACACCTTCGAGATGACCGATCACGGGCACACGCGCCTCGCGCTGCACACGCTCGACCAGGCTCTTGCCGCCACGCGGGACGACCACGTCGACGTACTCCGTCATCGACGACAGCAGGTAGCCCACGGCGGCACGATCTGTGGTCGGCACGAGCTGGATGCACGCGCCCGGCAATCCGGCGGCCTGCAATCCCGCGACCAGACAGGCATGAATCGCGCGGCTGGAAAACACGCTCTCCGAGCCGCCCCGCAGAATGGCCGCATTGCCCGACTTCAGGCACAACGCGCCCGCGTCGCAGGTCACGTTCGGACGGCTCTCGTAAATGATTCCGATCACGCCCAACGGCACGCGGACGCGCGCGATGTCGAGCCCGTTGGGCCGCGTCCACTGCGCGATGACGGTACCGATCGGATCCGGCAACGCGGCGATTTCCTCGACGCCCCTGGCCATCGCCTCCACACGTTTTGCATCGAGCCCGAGACGGTCGAGCATCGCGCCCGACGTGCCCTTGGCGCGCGCCGCTTCCATGTCGCGCGCATTCGCGGCGAGGATTTCCGGCGCGCGGGCACGCAGCGCCGCGGCGATCTTCGCGAGCGCGAGATTCTTCGTCTCGGCGCTCGCCAGCGCGAGCACTCCGGCGGCGGCGGCCGCGTCGCGCCCGAGGGCGTCCATGGCCTGCGCGATGTCGGTGGCGGTGGTTTGATCGGCGGCGGCGTTCATGACGCAGACTCTAATCGCAGGACCACGAGATTGTCGCGATGGATCATTTCCGTGCGCCCGCGGAAGCCGACGATGGCTTCGATGTCCGCGCTGCGTTTGCCGATGATGCGCACTGAATCCCGGTCGTTGTAGGCGACCATGCCGCGCGCGATCTCCACGCCGTCCGGATCGACCACGCTGACGGTGTCCCCCCGCGCGAAACGGCCGTGTACCGCCGTGACACCCGCCGGCAACAGGCTCTTGCCCGAGCGCAGCGCCTGCACGGCGCCCGCATCGATCGTCACGGAACCACTCGGGCGCAATGCCCCGGCGATCCATTGTTTGCGGGCGTTCTCGGGATTCGAGGCTGGCAGGAACCAGCTGCAGTCCGCGCCCTCCTCGAGCCGGCTGACGGGGTGCAGCGGCGCGCCGGCGGTAATGGCCATCGCGCAGCCGGCGGTGGTCGCGATCTTCGCCGCCGCGATCTTGGTGGCCATCCCGCCCGATCCCACCGCGGAGGCGGACCCGCCCCCCATGGCTTCGATCTCGGGTGTGATCTCGCGGATCTCGCGGATGAGGCGCGCCCCGGAGTCCAGGTTCGGATCCGCCGTATACAGGCCGGAGACGTCCGACAGCAGCAGCAGACAGTCGGCGGTCGTCATCTGGGCGACACGCGCCGCGAGCCGGTCGTTGTCGCCGTAACGAATCTCGGTCGTGGCCACGGTGTCATTCTCGTTGATGACCGGCATCGCGCCGAGCTCGAGCAACTGCGACAGGGTGGCGCGCGCATTGAGATAACGCCGGCGCCGCTCACTGTCTTCGAGCGTTAACAAAATCTGGGCCACCGTGACGCCCGCCGCGCCAAACAGCTCCTTATAAATGTGCGCCAGTGAAATCTGGCCGACGGCCGCGGCCGCCTGGCTCTCCTCGAGCTTCAATGCACCGGTTGTGAGCTTCAATTCGCGCCGCCCGAGTGCAATGGCACCGGAGGACACGAGCACCACCTCCTGTCCCCGCGCACGCAGGCGCAGCAGGTCCTCGACCAGTGTTTCCAGCCAGGTTCGATTGACCTGGCCGGTCGACGAATCGACGAGCAGCGCCGAACCCACTTTGACCACGATGCGGCGTGCACGAGTTAGAGGCGTTGCGGTAGTCATGAAGGGGCACGATCTTACGCAATACCTGCCGTTGCCGCATTCGCAGGCAGCCCCTAAACTCTCCGCCCTCCAGAAAGAGAAGAGCTTTGTGAGCAGAGAACACACACCGGTCCCTGGCAAGTGGTACGAAAACAAGGAAGAAGACGAAACCTTCCGTGTCTTGTCCGTGGACGAAGACGATGAGCTGGTGGAGATCGAATATCTCGACGGCGAGATCGAAGAGCTCGACCTCGACACCTGGCACGAACTCGACCTCGAGCTCACCGAGGAGCCCGAAGGCTGGTCGGACGAAGCCGATGAAGACGATGATGAGGACGAAGACGAAGACTTCGACGACGAAGATGAGGACGACGAAGACGACGACGATGATGATGACGACGATGAAGATGACGAAGACGAAGACAACTACTAGCTAGTTTCGGAGTCCTTCGGCATGCGGGTCGTTGCCATCGTCGGTCACCAGGGCAGCGGCAAGACGACGCTCATCGAACGCCTGATCGCAGGTTTGCGGGCGCGCGGTCTGACCGTCTCGACCATCAAGCACACGCATCACCACGTCATCGAGCTCGACACGCCCGGCAAGGACAGCCATCGGCACCGCATCGCCGGCGCCGCGGAAGTCATCGTCGCGTCTGACAGCGGCTGGGCCCGGATTGCCGCTTCCGGCGAGCCCGCCAGCTTGCCCATCCTCCTGAGCCATCTCCGGCCGGTCGACGTCGTGCTGGTGGAGGGTTTCAAGCAACTCGAATGGTTGCGGCGGGTCGAAGTGTTCCGCGGAAGCGGAACGCCGCTGGCGCTCGAGGACCCAGGTATCGCCGCGGTCGCGGTACCCGTAGGCGTGGACCTCGTGGGCTACCGGGGCGTGAAGCTGCCGCTGGATGACACCGAGGCGCTGCTCGAATTCGTATTGAAGCCCTGAATTGCTTGCAGTGGGATTGAATTCGCGCCGTTCCGGCGCCAGTTCACCCGCTCCCGGATCGACAACCAACCGAAGAACGTAAGCCTATGAAACGTATATTGCTTTTCGTCGCCACCAACATGGCCGTCATCCTGCTGCTGACGATCGTGATCAACTTGTTTGGTCTCGACGCCTACCTGGATGCCCGGTATGGCAATTACGTCAATCTGCTGATCTTCGCGGCGGTGATCGGCTTCGGCGGCGCGTTCATTTCGCTCGCCCTGTCGAAAACGATGGCCAAACGCGCCATGGGCGTAAAGATCATCACGCAGCCGGCCAACGAATCCGAAGCGTGGCTGCTCGAGACCGTGCGCAAGCAGGCCGAAACCGCGCACATCGGCATGCCCGAAGTCGGCATCTTCGACGCGCCGGAGCCCAACGCGTTTGCCACGGGTGCGCGCAAGAATTCTTCGCTGGTCGCGGTGAGCACGGGCCTGCTGCGTTCCATGCGCCGCGACGAAGTCGAGGCGGTGCTGGGGCACGAGATCGCCCACGTCGCCAACGGCGACATGGTCACGCTCACGCTGATCCAGGGCGTCGTGAACACGTTCGTCGTGTTCCTGGCGCGCATCATCGGCAGCATCGTGGACAACGCCATGCGCGGCAACAACGAGAGCCGCGGTCCCGGCATCGGCTACTTCTTCACGGTGATCATCGCGCAGTTCGTGCTCGGCCTCTTCGCCAGCATGATCGTCGCGTGGTTCTCGCGGCAGCGCGAATTCCGCGCGGACGCGGGCGGTGCCTATCTGGCGGGCCCGCGCTCGATGATCAGCGCGCTCGAGGCACTCAAGCGCGCGCATGCCCCTAAGCCTTTGCCTGCGCAGTTCGCGAACTTCGGCATCAACGGCGGCATTCCGCAGGGACTGCAGCGGCTGTTCATGAGCCACCCGCCGCTCGAAGAGCGCATCGCGGCGCTGGAAAAGGGTGCGAGCGAACTGACCCAGGCTCCGTAACAAGAAGATAATTTCGCGACGTGCTCCGATGCCCATGATCCGCCGGATGATTCATCATTCGGCGGATCCCCGCATTCAACTCAAGGAAACCATTCAAGGCATGAATGAACAGACGAACACGGCATCGAATCCGATGACCCGCATTGGCCGCGCATTGCTGGCCTGGTTCGATACCGGCCGCACCTCTAGTTTCGAAGGCGTCGCCACGCAGCCGGGCGCCGACCGCATCGACTGGATCCGAACGACGCCGTTCATCCTCATGCACCTGGCCTGCCTGTTCGTGTTCGTGGTCGGCGTCAGCCCCGTCGCCCTGATCGTGTGCGCGGCACTCTATTTCGTCCGCATGTTCGCGATCACCGGGTTCTATCACCGCTACTTCTCGCACAAGTCGTTCAAGACCTCACGCGTCGCGCAATTCCTGTTCGGCGTGCTCGGCTCCTCCGCCGTGCAGCGCGGGCCCATCTGGTGGGCCGCGCATCATCGCGATCACCATCAGTATTCGGACAAGGAAGAAGACGTCCACTCGCCCATCCGGCATGGCTTCGTGCGGGCGCACATGAGCTGGTTCCTGTCGAAGAAGGGTTTCGCGCCGAACCTGAAGCGCGTGCGCGATCTGATGAATTTCCCCGAGCTGCGCTGGCTCGACCGCTTCGACATCATCGTGCCCGTGTTGCTCGCCGTCGGCATGTTCTTCCTCGGCGTGGCGCTGGAAAAGTGGGCGCCCGGTCTCGGCACCAACGGCTGGCAGATGCTGATCTGGGGTTTCTTCGTGTCGACCGTGTTGTGCTCGCACGGGACTTACACGATCAATTCGCTTTCACACGTGTTCGGCAAGCAGCGTTATCGCACCGGCGATTCGAGCCGCAACAACTGGTTCCTCGCGCTCGTCACGCTCGGCGAGGGCTGGCACAACAATCACCACCACTACCCGAGCGCGACCCGCCAGGGCTTCTACTGGTGGGAGATCGACATCACCTATTACATCCTGAAGGCGATGTCGTGGATGGGGATCATCTGGGATCTGAAGCCCGTGCCGCTGGCCGTGCGCGATCACCACCCGCGCCGGATTCAAAAGCTCCGTTGAGGTTCAGGGCCGGCGGGCCGCGCGCCATTGCCGGAACCAGGCATTCGCGGCGGGCGTGAACAACAGCACGACGGTTGCCAGGTCGAGCAACGCGGCCACTAGATAGAGAACGCCGAAGTACCAGGAGCTCGCGAAGCTCTCCGGCACGTCTTCATAGGCGCTGATCAGATTCAACAGCACGAGAGCCGAGTAGACGATGCGTGCCCAGCGGTGAGCGCGCCGGATGCAGATCGCCAGCAGCACGACGGCTCCGAGAATCGCGACGACCATCGTGAGCATGATGACGATCAGCGCCCCATCGTCGGCGGCGTCGAAACCCAGGCTCGCGGGCTCCATCCCAAAGCCCACTATTCCCAGCACCAGCGAGATGCCGATCAACCAGGTCGACACGTTGATCTGCCAGGGCATCGCGATCGGGGCGGCCTCGGCATCGGCGACCGGCGCGCTCGGCGGCGAATATGGATTGTGAGTCATCGCGCAAGCCTAGCGCGCTATGATCCGGCCGTGAACGACCTCGCCTCCGCACACCAGGAATTGCGCGCGCTCGTCGACGATGCCGCCATCATTTCGGATCCCGAGCGGACCGCGCCCATGCTGCGCGACCATCGGGCGCTGTATCGCGGTATCGCGCTCGCCGTCGTCGCACCGGCGGACACCGCGGCGGTCGCGCGCGTGCTCGCCTGGTGCAACGAGCGCCGGATCGGGGTCGTGCCACAAGGCGGCAACACCGGCTACTGCGGCGGAGCGACACCCGATGCCTCGAGCAGCCAGGTGCTGCTCTCGCTCGCGCGCCTGAACCAGGTCCGCGAAATCGACCCGGCTAACTACACGATGATCGCCGGCGCGGGCTGCGTGCTCGCGAACCTGCAGGCCGCGGCCGCCGCCGCGGATCGCTACCTGCCGCTCTCGCTCGGCAGCGAAGGCAGCTGCATGCTGGGCGGGAATCTGTCGACGAATGCCGGCGGCCTGAACGTGATCCGCTACGGTATGGCGCGCGAGATGGTTCTCGGTCTCGAGGTCGTGCTGCCGGACGGGCGCGTGCTCGAGACACTCACGGGTCTGCGCAAGGACAACACCGGTTATGACATCAAGTCGTTGTTCCTGGGCGCGGAAGGCACGCTCGGGGTCATCACCGCCGCGTGCTTGAAGCTGCAACCGGCGCTGCGCTCGTTCGCCACCGCATTCGTGGCGGTGCGCGATCCGGCCGCCGCCGTCGACCTGCTGGGAGCGCTGCGCGCCACCAGCGGCGATTGCGTGAGTTCCTTCGAGCTCATCCCGCGCATCGGCATAGAGCTGACGACGAAACACATTCCGGGTGTCGTGGATCCACTGTCGAGTCCCGCGGATTGGTACGTGTTGTGCGAGTTGTCGAGCTCACGCGCGAGCGAACCGCTCGAAGCGCTGCTGGAAAAAGCGCTGGCGGACGCACACGAATCGGGATGGGTGCTCGACGGCACGGTCGCGTTGAGCGGCCGCGAGCGCGCAGCATTCTGGCGCCTGCGCGAGTCGATCCCGGAAGCGCAGCGCAAGGACGGCGCGAGTCTCAAACATGACATCTCCGTTCCCGTGTCGCGCGTGCCCGCGTTCATCGAGCGCGCCGGGACGTGGGTGGCGGACAACATTCCGCAGGGCGTGCTCGTCGCCTACGGGCACCTCGGCGACGGCAACCTGCACTTCAACATCAACCAGCGTCCCGGCAGCCAGGCCGCGCAATTGCAGGCGGTCGAACCGAAATTGCGCCGCGCGATCCACGACATCGTGCGCGAGTTCGGCGGCAGCTTCAGCGCCGAACACGGCATCGGCCAGCTCAAGGTGTTCGAGCTCGAGCGTTATGCCGACCCCGTCGAGCTCGACCTCATGCGCCGCGTAAAACAGGCCTTCGATCCGCACGGGATCATGAATCCCGGCAAGGTCCTGCGCCGCATCAGTTAGCGGCCAGCTCCACCAGTTCGACCAGCACGCCGTCCGGCGCGCGGATCGCGATGACCTTGTGATCCCCGAACACCGGGCTGGACATCGCGACCGGGTTGAAAACCACCGCGATGTTTTTCTCGCGCAGCTTGCGGCTCGCATCCAACACCTTCGGAACAACGAAGGTCCAGGCTTGCACGCGCACGTCGGCGGGCAGCCGGCCCTTGGGCGGGAAGACCGGCACTTCGCTGCCCAGCACGTTGCGATAGAAGGATTTCACCAGCGCAGCGTCGGCCGCGGGCGGCGGCGTGGGCAGCGGCGCCACCAGCAGCGTCGCATTCTGTGGTTTCGCGCCCGGCGACCGGAATTCCCGCGCCGCCGTGACGACCGGCTCCGGCATCTGCCACATCAACGCGTGGACCCGCACGGTGCCCGGATAGTTAGCCGCGAACGACAGCGGCTCGTATCCCATGTCCGGCAGTTTTTCGCCGAAGGACGGTTCGGCGCTCACCAGCGTGACACCGCGCAGGTCGGCTTGCATCACCGGCGGATTCTCGAGCCGTTCGAAGGGATTGTCGGCGCGCGAACAGGCGCCAAGTGCCAATACGCAAAAGAATGCCGCAACCGGGCGGCGGAGCGGGAATGTCTGCATGATAGATTGAGTATATGGCGGATCGTGTGGACTGCGTCGTGGTGGGTGCGGGAGTCGTGGGACTTGCGACGGCGCGGGCACTCGCGCTCGCGGGGCGCGAAGTCCTGCTGCTCGAGTCGGAAACGCATGCGGGCACCGCCACTTCGGCGCGCAACAGTGGCGTGATTCACGCCGGTCTCTATTACACCCCGGGCAGCTTCAAGGCGCGCTTCTGCGTCGCCGGCAACCGGGCGCTGTACGAGTACTGCGCGCAGCGCGGCATCGAACACCAGAACTGCGGCAAACTCATCGTCGCGAACGGAGATGAGGAAGAGCAGGTGCTCCTGCATCTGCTCGAGCGCGCGCACGTCAACGACGTCTACGGCGTGCGCCTGGTCTCGGGCACCGAGGCCGGCAAGATGGAGCCGGAAGTCCGTTGCACCGCGGCGCTGCATTGTCCGACGAGTGGCATCGTCGATCAGCATCCGTACATGCTCGCGCTGCAGGGGGACATGGAAAACGCCGGCGGCACACTCGTCGGCGACTGCCGCGTCGAAAGTCTCGCGCGCCTGTCGAACGGCTTCCTGGTGAAGACCGGCGGCGCCGCCGCCACGGAAATCGAGGCGCGGTTCGTGGTCAACAGCGCGGGCCTCGGCGCGGTGGACCTGCTCTCGCGCATCGAAGGGTATCCGCGCGAGCGGATTCCCAGTCTCCATTTCGGCCGCGGCAACTACTTCACCGTCGCGGCGCGTTCGCCTTTCAAACATCTGATCTACCCGGTGCCGCACGCGGCCGGTCTCGGCATCCATGCCACGCTCGATCTCGGCAAGCGCGTGCGTTTCGGTCCGGACGTGGAATGGATAGACCACATCGACTACTCGGTGAACGCGGCGCGCGCGCCGTTGTTCTACGAGGCGATCCGCCGCTACTGGCCGAAGCTCGCCGACGGCGCGCTGATGCCGGACTACACGGGCATCCGTCCGAAACTGCACGGCCCCGGCGAACCACAGCCGGACTTTCGCATCGAATCCGCGGCTGAACACGGGCTGCCCGGACTCGTGAACCTGCTCGGCATCGAGAGCCCGGGCCTCACCTCCGCGCTCGCGCTCGGGGACTACGCCGCCTCGTTCGCGTAGGGATTCCCTTCCCCGCATGCACCCATGACATCCGGGCGCGGATTCCCTAAAGTCGGGCGCATGCGTTCATTCGTCACGGCTCTTGCCTCGCTGGGCATCGCGCTTCTCGCCGCCGGTTGCAGCAAACCGGAACCCCCAGCGCCCGCCCCAGCCTCCGCCCCCCCGGCCGCGGCAAACGCCGAGCCCGCCGAAGGTGCGCCGCGAATCGCGATCGCGTCCGACGGCGTGCACGTGCAGTACCGGGTGTACGGCAGCGGCGAACCGACGCTCGTGTTCATCCACGGCTGGTCCTGCGACTCAAACTACTGGCGCGAACAGGTGCCGCTGTTCAAGCAGAAGTACACCGTGGTCACCGTCGATCTCGCCGGCCACGGCGGCTCGAGCTCGGGCCGCACCGACTGGTCGATGGCGCATTTCGGAAAGGACGTAGCGACGGCTCTCGGCACGATTCCGAGCCGCAAACTGATCCTCGTCGGTCATTCGATGGGGGGGCCGGTTTCACTCGAAGCGGCGCGGCTGCTCAAGGATCGCGTCATCGGCATCATCGGCGTCGACACGTTCAAGACGCTGGGCGCCCCGGCGCCGACGCGCGCGCAAATCGACGCGATCGTGAAGCCGTTCGAAGCCGATTTCATCGCGCAGACGCGCACGCTCGTGACCGACCACCTGTTCACGGCCGCGGGCAATCGCGCCCTCGCCGACAAGGTCGCGTACGACATGTCGCTGTCGCCGCCGCAGGTCGCCGTGCCGGCGTTGCGCGCCGTGCTGGAATACGACTTCACCGAGCCTGTGAAGGACGTCTCCGTCCCCGTCGTGGTCGTCAATTCCGACCTCGGCGAGCCGCTCAACGAAGCCCGCATCCGCAAGCTGCTGCCGAAATTCCGCGCGACCATCCTGCCCGGCACCGGGCACTTCCTCATGATGGAAGATCCGGCGCAATTCAATCCGGCGCTCGAGTCGCAGATCGAGGCACTCGCGGCCGGGGCTGGCTGACATGATCGACGCACGGATCGACGACGGATCGCTGGCCAGCGCCCGGCAGCAGCGCGCCCATCGCGATTTCGAGAACCTGCGCAAGATTGCCCGCTTGTTCGATCAGGCTTTCGCGGTTCCGGGCACCAACTGGCGTTTCGGCATCGACGCATTGTTCGGCTTCGTGCCCGGTCTCGGCGACATCGCGGGTGGCATCATCGCCGTCTATGCACTGCGCGTCGCGCGCCAGCTCGGCGCGCCCGCGCCGATCCAGTTGCGCATGCTCGGCAACATCGCGCTCGACGTGATCGTCGGCAGCGTGCCCTTCTTCGGCGACCTGTTCGACTTTGCCTTCAAGGCGCAGTCGCGCAATCTCGCGTTGCTCGAGGAGTGGCGCAAGTCGCCGGATTACACCGCGAGGCGCAGCAAACGCAGCCTCATCCTCATGCCCGTGGCGATCTTCGTCGTGTTCGTTTCACTGACCGCCTTCGGAATCTGGATGCTGTTCCAGCTGTTCCAGTGGCTCTCCGGGCTCGGCGCGGGACTCTAGGAGCGCTGTTCGCCCGTTTCGGAAACGACGGGCGCGCAATCGACCGCGAGCCAGCCGATGTCGATGCCGACGCGCGCGGCGCCCAGCGAAGTCCAGCTCGATGCGACCGGTTCATCGGCATTGTTCTCGTTGAGAATCAGGATCAGCGACTCGCGGCCTTCCGACAACGGCCAGTCACGGCCGTGCAGTTCGAGCTGCAGCTCCCGGCCATCCGGCGTGCGGAAGCGCGCGCGTCCGCCGCGGTCGTGCAGGTCGACGCTGGTGAGCGGCGCGCGCGGTCCCTTGGACTTCGGTGCGCTCCAGGAAATGCCGCAGGAGAACAGGCGCGCTTCGTCGAGATCCACGTGGGGAAAACCCGCGATTTCCTCGACGAGATCGTTGCCATCGACGGTGAGGCGGCGGGTGCGATACCAGAACAG
>JAKFFF010000092.1:0-111661 GCA_036677145.1 Alcaligenaceae bacterium | reverse complement strand
CGATCCATGCGGGCTTTCGCGCGCTCCCGAACGCGGCCTGGGCCCGCTCGATGAGCCAGGCCGCGAGCGCCGCCAGCGCGCCTACCGCGAGCCCGTAACCCATGATCGCGACGATCATTTCCGCGGCTTCCGGCTGCGTTTCGAAAGCATGTTGCGCAGGCGCTTGAGGTCTTCCGGGGAGAGCTTCTCGTCCGTCACCAGGTGTGTGAGCAACATGGTGGTCGAACCCTTGAAGAACTTTTCGGCCATGGCGCGCAGGGCGCTGCGGCGCGCAACGTCACGTTCGATGGCCGCCGAGTAACGGTGCGCCTTGCCTTCGGGGTCGTGCGTCACGTACCCCTTGCCTTCGAGATTGCGGAGGATGGTGAGCACCGTGGTGTACGCGAGATCGTCGCTGACCAGCTCTCTCACTTCGCTCACGGTGGACGGCCCCGCGTCCCAGAGAACTTCCATGATCTCGGCTTCCCGATCGGCGAGAACGATTTCCACGAGACCTCCTACTGTTCGAGAAATTGCGCGACCTGAGCGCCGGCAGGTTCTCGATCACGACCTACTAGCGCAGTAGTTGTGACGCAGTAAACTCCCGATCGGCAGGTGCTGTCAACTACTCGGCTAGTAGGAAGATCCGGCGAGCTCCGTCATGAGGCACGTTTCTCTCTTCGCGCCGACGCTGCAAGGACGGTGCCGCAAGGCCTCACTCGTTGACGTGCATGAATGACGTCACCGTCGAAGGCAGCACGTCGTAGCGATACGGCACGTAGATAGCCACGTCGAGCATGCCTTCGCGCACCCATTCGATGGGCTGATCGATACCGCGGGTAATGACCTTGTAATCCGGGCCAAGCGCTCCGGTCACCTTCTTCACATCGGCCGCGAACAGCTCGATCACGCGATCGCGGTACTGCTGCGGATTCACGATGCTGATCTCGAAATCCCCGTCCTCGTCGATCTCGGTGCGCCCGACGGCTTTGATGCCCTTGGCGAAATCGCGCAGCTTCGCGACCAGCGCCGAGGTGTTCGCGACCTGCGCCGGAATCCTGGTTTTCACGGATATCGTCGTTTCCGAGGTGTCCGGGCGTTTGCCCGACACCAGCGACAGCGTCGCCGAATCGAGCCGCAGCGGCAGCACGAGGTTGTTCTCGCCGATGACCGACAGCTCGATGGTCTTGTCGCGTCCCGCGGCGGCCAACATCGCGCGCAAGGTTTCCTTGATCTCGCTGATGCGGGTGTTTTCGTCGCGCGAATCATTGCCGACCTGCACGTTGAGCAGGATGAAATCGCCGGGTCGCTTGAGGTTCGTGCCCGGAATCGAGGCTTCCGCCCGTATGCCGGTCACGACGACTTCCTGCAAGTCTTCTTGCGCGTACGCCGCGGTCATCCCGCAGGCGGCCAGCAACGCCAGCATCCCTATTCTTTTCATGGCCAGCTCTCCCTTGTGATCGCTGGCTATGGGACGTGCGGGTCGGGCTAAACCTTGGGCGCCGGACGGCGCCAGAGCATCCAGGCGATCGACAGCACGAAGAACAACGTGCAGAAGACGCTGCCTTCGGGTCCCTGCGGGCCGCCCGTCAGGTAGTCAGGACCGACTGGCGAGAGCTGCACCAGCAAGGCGGGCGTGCCGCTCTCGAGCCCGGTGACGGGCAGCTCGAAGCCGGTCGCCAGCAGCCAGTTCCAGCCCGCGTGCCAGCCCATGACTCCCCATACGTTGCCGGCGCGGATCGCCCAGGTGCAGGCGAACAACGCGAACAGCACAAGGTTCAGCGTCACGAGCCACGGCTGGCCGGGGCTGAAATGCAGCAGGCAGAACACCGCGGACGACAGGATCACGGCCAGCGCGAGATTGAATTTGCGCGCGATTGCCGAGAGCAGCCAGCCGCGGAACACCACTTCCTCGACGCTCGACTGGACCGCGAAACACACCAGCAGGATGGCGATGCTCGTCAGCGCCGCGATCGAACGAAACCCTTTGGCGTACGCAATGACCTCGTAACCACCGGTTGCCCAGCTGGCGAGGACCACCGCGAGAATCGTGGCGCATCCGATCGCGAGTCCCCGCAGAAAAAGGCCCATCGAACCTGGCCGCGTGAGACCGATGGTTGCGAGCGGCCGGCGTTCGACGAATTTCACCCAGCCCAGGACGAGCAGGCCCACGGCGCCGAATGGCACCAGCAGGAAGGCCATCAATCCTTTGTCCCCGATCGGATCGCCGTCCGCATCCACGAGCTGCAGGCGTTCGAACCCAAGCGTGATCGCCAGCATCGGCGCGACGACGAAAATGAACGCGAGAAATGGCGCGAGCGCGCCCCAGGGTATCCAGCCCCGGGCTTCCTCCGCGCTGAAGACCGAGCGGGATTTCATGCGTTTATTTGATGATCATGTCGAAGGAATTGATCTGGTAGCCGAACAGCGACGGTTTCTCATCGTCGACCACGATCGTGAACGTCTCCGTCGCCTCGCCTTCCGCGTATTTGCTTGCGTACACGAGCACGACGGTGGTCGTCATGTTGTGCGTATTGACGTTCCAGTTGATCTGCTGCGCGCTCCTGAAGGCGCCGAGTTTCCGGTTGATGGCCGCGAACAGCGCGATGACGCGCTCCTTCGGAGCCCCCGCGCGAAAGTCCGGATGCGCGGTCTTGTAGATCTTCTCGTACTCCTGCGCGGCGAGCAGCTGGCGGAATCGTTTGACTTCGGGCTCCGCGAATTGCACGCCGTTGATGGTGTCGCCGCAGCCCGCGGTCAGCGCGAGCAACACGCCCAGCAGCCATACCCTCTTGCTGATCATTCCGTTTTCCTCAGGGTCGATTCTCCTCAGGGCCACTTTTCCTGCGTCACGAGCCGGCCGATTTCCGCGTGCGCGGCGACGAGTTCCGGCAGGGGCAAGGTCGACCCGCTCATGAACACGGCGATCAGGATCGGGCGCCGCCCGAGTGGATAGGCGATGACGAGATCGTTCACGGCGGCGTTCTGCCCGGTGCCGGTCTTGTCGCCCACCTGCCAGGTGCGCGGCATGCCGGCGCGCACACGGTCCATCCCGGTACGGGCGCTGTTCATCCAGTCGATCAGCTGCGCGCGGCTCGGCAGCGACAACACGTCCTGCGTGAAGATGCGCAGCATGGTGTCCACCATCGCGCGCGGCGTCGTCGTGTCGCGCGGATCGCCCGGCAGGTTGCTGTTGAGCTCGGGCTCCATGCGGTCGAAACGTGTGACGTCATCGTCGATGCTGCGAATGAACTCGGTGAGTTTTCCCGGCCCGCCGATGCCCGCGAGCAGGACATTCGCCGCGGCATTGTCGCTCTGTATCACGACGGCCTTGCACAGGTCCTCGACCGTCATCCCCTCGGCGCCTTCGGCCAGTTTCGCCTCCACCGCGGGGGAGTTTGGCAGGAGATCCTTGCGATCGATCGGCAGCAGCCGCGTCGGAGAAAACGCGCCGCGATCCACCTGCCACAGCAGCGCGGCGGCCAGCGGTAGTTTGAAGGTCGAGGCCATCGCATAACGCGAGCGGTCGTCGTAGCCGATACGCCGGCCGCTCTGCGAGTCGAGGACGTGGACACCGAGCCGGCCGCCGATACGTTTGTGGATGGCCTTGAGCGTGCGTTCGGCGGTGGCGCCGGCGGCGGGTTTCGCAAGCGTCGCAGCCAGCGCAAGCGTGACGATGCTGCGGCGGGTGAGCATCAGTCCTCCGCGAGCACCACGATCTTGTCGTGTTCCGTAAACATGTGTTTCTCCGATTTCTTCGGGTTGACGTTCACGCCGTAGCCGCGTGTCTTGTCGTCGGAGTATTTCATGATCCGGTAGCCGATCGCAGTCTCGCCGCGCTGGGCGGCCGCTTCGAGCACGGTGTAGAAGTCCACCGATGTTCCAAGCTTGATGTAATCGGTCATGGGGCGGATGTATATCTCGCTGCCCTCGGAGCTGAACAGCACCTTGAACACCTTTTCGAGATGCCTGTTCTCCGACAGCTGCGACATCATGAGGCTCACGAGCTTGTCGCTGACGATGAAGTCATCCGCGCGTGCGATCTGCGCGAGCGCGCGATTGCGGATATCCATCATCTCGCTGACGATCGACAGCCGCGTGCCCGCGGCGTCGGCCAGGTTGCGCAGGTGCAGCAGCGTGATCAGCGTCTTCGCATCGGCCTCCTGGATCGGCAGATCGTTGTAGCTGAGCAGGATCACGTGTTCGAAGGATGCGGCCTTGACGGCGGCCAGCGTCGCGGCGTGTGTGATGTCCCCGTCGGCGAAACGCACCTTCTGGCGTTGCATGCGTTTGGCGACGCTCACCAGCGTGTCACGCACACCATCCTGCCGGCAGATCACGATGGTTTCAGAGCCGGGCGCGACGTAGTTGTCGAGTTCTTCGATAATCGCCTGCGCCTTGCCGTTCCAGCCGAGGATGAGGATGCGTTCGGGCGCGGCGGGCAGGCGTTCGCGATGCGACAGCGCG
The DNA here is from genome assembly GCA_036677145.1 of Alcaligenaceae bacterium. Lineage (GTDB taxonomy): Bacteria > Pseudomonadota > Gammaproteobacteria > Steroidobacterales > Steroidobacteraceae > CADEED01. The sequence continues at coordinate 107,215 of JAKFFF010000092.1, read as the reverse complement.
CCCGTGTCCGGCAAACCACCGCCCGCATCGGGGCGCAATACGAGCGTGTCGTCGTCCTCCGCGATGGCGATGACGCTGTCGCCGCTGGCGAAAGGCGTGTCCATCGGCGGGTTGATGAACACCTCGCCGTCGCTGCCGCGCATGATGCCCATGACCGTCGAGTCTTCGTACGCCGCGATCACCTCGCGATACGTGCGGCCCGCGAGCGCCGGCTCGGATTTGAAGTAGATTTCCGCGCCGTCGAAATCGAGTAGTTCGGTGTAGACGACCGAGAGGCCGGACTGGCGGCAGGTCTGCGCTGTTACGCGTGCGATCAGGTCTTCGCCCTGCACGTAGATCGCTTCCTTGCCGCCGACCAGCGCCGCCGCTTCGAGATTCCGCGGCGCGTGGATTTCCGCGACGATGTGATACGGCTCCGTCTTGCGCTCCGGATTGTTGGTGATCGCAAGCACCGACTTGATGACGTGGATGTCGGGATTCTCATTCTCCGGCGCGAGCGCGATGATCGAGCGCGCCGAGTGCGGGTCCACCACCGCGAGGTCGTCGAGATCGAGCGGATTGCCGCTGCGGCAGATCACTCTCGTATTGGCGGTGCTCGGAAACTTCGCGCGGATGTCATCCTCCATCTCGATCTTGTCGCGCTCGGCGAGGATCACGATGCAGGGATCTTTCTGGTTCGAGTTCGCGATCAGCAACTCGCCGATGATCGAATACACCTTGCTCGACCAGCCGAGGATCAGCGTGAAGTCCTTCTCGATGACCCGCGAGCGACCCTTGCGCAGTTCCGCGAGGCGCGACTCGAGACCCGAGGTGATCGTGCCGATCAGGATGCTGACGATGAAGATGCCGCCGATGGTCACCAGCATCATGAGCAGACGAAGCTGCCAACCGTTGTCGCCGGCGACGACGCCGGGATCGAGCGTACGCAGCATCGCCTGCCAGGCGCCCTCGAAGAAGCCGAAAGGATGTTCGTGGTCGGATGGGTCCTGCCCGACACGCATGCCCGCGAGGATGAGCGAGGCCAGCACGACGATGGCGAGGGACAGCAACGCGAGCCATCCGATGATGGCGATCGTCCCCTTGGACAAGGTGTTCTCGAACCGGTAGCGCAGCTTGTCGCGCCACGAGACGTCGCGTCCCGCCATGTACTGGAGTCCTCCCTGGTTGGAGGATACTCCGGTCTATTGCGCTGCGGCAGTCCGGTTAGTTAGCCGCCGGGGCGCCTGACGAGGATGGCGATGGATTCGGTGTTCGGATCGAACACGATCTCCGCTTCGCGCCGCTCGAGCTGGCGCCGGACCTGCTGCACCTTGGTCTCGAACGGCACGTCGCGTTCGCCGTAGTCGGTTCCTTCGCGCAACACGAACGACTCGATGACACCGTTCAACGCATCGGCCGACAGTTCCGTGTGCGGAACGACGATGGGAGGCAGCGGAGAACTGTCATCGCCTGCGTTCAAATCATCCTCTTCACGTCGAATATTTCCTGACGAGCCACGCGGCTCCCGCCAGCGAAGTCGAGAAGCCCAGCATGAGCCACTCCGCGTGCTGGTCGGGCGCATTGATCACGCGCGGAATGTGCACCAGCAGGACGAACGAGGCCATCATACCCGCGAGACAGGCCGCGGCGAGCCGTGCGCGGATACCGCTCACGAGCGCGAGACCCGCCGCGAGATGACCGGCGCCCGTTGCCCAGGCCCAGAACGTCTGCGACGGCGGAATCCACGCCGGCACGAACGTCGCGGTGAAATCGATGTAGTTGAAATGCGCGCAGCCGAACACGATGGCGCTCACGCCGGCAAGAATTCGCGCCACGAGTTGCAGCGTGCGCCGCGCGGGACCCGCGCCGGCGGACCACAACGCGAGACCGCCCATCGTGAGCAGCGTGATTTCCGCGGGGCCGTTCCAGGTGCCGATGTGCCGCCATGAGGCAAACGCGACCGGCAGATGCAGCGCGATAACCCAGAACCCGAAGAACACCGTGAGCGCCAGCGCGCCGCTGCGCTCGTAGCGCCGCAGCAGCAATGCGCAGCCGGCGATCAGCAGGATCGCCGCGCTCAGGTATGCATACGGCACGCGCGGGATTGCGGCCGGCACCTGCTGCCACTGCAGCGCGAAATCGTGGAATGCGATGCCGACGAGGCCTAACAGGATTGCGCCGAGGGCGTAGGGGACACTATTGAGATTCATCAGCTGCTCCGTCGAGGTGGAAACGGGTGCAGCCCCGATTTTGAAGACAAAATGGGGACTGCACCCGCTACTTTATCCACCAGCGGATGATCAGGCTAACTACTCCGAGCGCCGCGACGCTGATGGCCCAGATGAGGGCCATCCAGCCGAGTTTTCGTCCCAATGTCGGCTCAGTGTTCACCGCGATGCGCCGTCAATGATATCCCTCGTGTCCGACCTTGCCGCGGAACACCCAGTACGACCACGCGGTGTACGCGAGGATCAGGGGCACGAGAATCGCCGTACCGATGAGCATGAAGATCTGGCTCGACTCGGGCGCCGCGGCCATCTGCAGTGTGACGCTGTTGGGGATGAGGTACGGATACATGCTGATGCCGAGGCCCACGAACGACACGCCGAACACCGCGAGTGTCAGCACGAATGGCGCCAGTTCGTAATCCCGCCGCAGGCTGCGTACGAAGCGCCACGTCAGGATGGCGATGATCAACGGCACCTGCGCCGTGAACAACACGCCGGGCATCGCGAACCAGCGATCGAAATATTCCTGCCCGAGAAATGGCGTGGCGAGACTGACGGCCAGCAACGCGAGCAGCGTGACCGGAGCGAGAATGCGCATCAGCCGGCGCGCATGTTTCTGCGTTTCGCCGTCCGTCTTCCAGTTGAGCCAGCACGCGCCGAGCAGCGAGTAACCCGCGACCACGCTCGCCCCCGTGAGCAGGCTGAACGGCGTGAGCCAGTCCCACCAGCCCCCGCCATACGCGCGGCCCTCGACGGTTATGCCCTGCAGCACCGCGCCGAGCGTGATCCCCTGCGTGAATGCCGCGACGAACGAGCCCGCGGTGAAGGCGAAGTCCCAGATCGGGCGATGCGCCGGATCGCGCCAGCGGAATTCGAACGCGACTCCTCGGAACACCAGGGCTAACAACATCGCGATCAGCGGCGCGTAGAGCGCCGGCAGCATGATCGAATACGCCAGCGGGAACGCGGCCATCAGGCCGCCGCCGCCGAGCACCAGCCAGGTCTCGTTGCCGTCCCACACCGGCGCGATGGAATTCATCGCGATGTCGCGCTCGCGCCCGACACCGAACACCGGAAACAGGATGCCGATGCCGAGATCGAAGCCGTCCATGACGACATACATGAAGACGGCGAACGCGAGGATCGCGGCCCAGACGTTCGTGAGCATGGTGCTATCCACGCGTCGGCTCCTTGCCCCGTGGCGGCGTCAATGAGGGCGGCGTGAACGCGGGCGCGGGCGTGATGCCGGCCGCGTGTGAAGGCGCGTGCGGCGGATCCGGCTCGTGCGGCTGAGGCGCTCGCGACATCAGCCGAAGCAGGTACCAGCTTCCCATGCCGAACACGGCGAAATACACGATGACGAATGCGATCAGCGAAGTCGCGACCGCGGGCGCGTTGAGTGGCGACACCGACTCCGCGGTGCGCATCAGTCCGTAAATCGTGTACGGCTGCCGGCCGACTTCGGTCGTGATCCAGCCGGCGATCACCGCGACGAATCCGGAGGGCCCCATGAACAGCGCGAAGCGCGCGAGCCAGCGCCAGTCGTACAGCTTGCCCGCGGCGCGCGCGGCGAGACTGCACATGCCCAGCAGCAGCATGAGCAGGCCCAGGCCGACCATCACGCGGAAGGACCAGAACACCATTTCGACCGATGGCCGGTCCTCGGGCGCGACGGTATCGAGTCCCGGCAGCGCCGCGTCGAGATCGTGCTTGAGTATCAGTGATCCGATCTTCGGTAGTTCGACAGCGTAGTCCATGCGTTGCGCTTCGTCGTCGGGAATCCCGAACAGGATCAGCGGCGCGCCGTCCGGGTGGCTGCGGAAATGTCCTTCCATCGCCATGACTTTCGCGGGCTGGTGTTCGAGCGTATTGAGCCCGTGCAGGTCGCCGACGAATATCTGGACGGGCGCGACCAACGCCGCCATCCACAGCGCCATCGAAAACATCTTGCGCGCATGCGGCTGCGCCGAATCCTTGAGCAGGTGCCAGGCGCCCACCGCGCCGACACACAGCGCGGTAGTCAGATAGGCGGCCGTCACCGTATGCACGAGGCGATACGGAAAACTCGGATTGAAGATGATCGGGATCCAGCCGGCCGCGGGCACGAACTGCCCGTCGGCATTGATCGTGTGTCCGGCCGGCGTCTGCATCCAGCTGTTCACCGACAGGATCCAGAACGCGGAGATGAACGTACCGACGGCCACCATGAGCGTCGCGAAGAAGTGCAGCCGCTTGCCGACCTTCTGCATGCCGAACAACATGACACCGAGGAAGCCGGCTTCGAGGAAGAAGGCGGTCAGCACCTCATAAGCCATCAACGGGCCGATGATCGGCCCGGCGCGGTCCGAGAAGACGGACCAGTTCGTACCGAACTGATACGACAACACGATGCCGGAGACCACGCCCATCGCGAACGTGATCGCGAAAATCTTCAACCAGTATTTGTACAGATCCAGGTAGAGCGACTTGCCCGTCTTGAGCCACAGCGCTTCGAGCACCGCGAGAAAACTCGCCAGGCCGATCGAAAAGGCGGGAAAGATGAAATGGAAGCTGACGGTGAAACCGAACTGGATGCGAGCGAGCAGCAGTGCGTCGGCGTCCTGGAACATGTGCGCATTTTAGCCCAGGCAACCGTCGCGGGACTCTCCCCAAGGAACTATTGTCACCACGATCGGCCAGCCCGATGCCCGGTGTGTCTGTTTGGTCTTATTTGGCCAATACACCGTTCCGGCGTCGCCATGCGCGCATACTGCCGCCCAACAATCTACAGACAGCAGGACACATGAAGAACATCATCGACGTCGCGACGCAGGCCGCCAACTTCAGGATCCTGCTGAGCGCGTTCAAGGCCGCCTCACTCATCGACATGCTGCGCTCGCCCGGGCAGTACACGGTCTTCGCGCCCACTGATGATGCCTTCCGACTCCTGCCCGCCGGCGCACTCGACGCGATGATGAAGGACTCCGGCACTCTGCGGCCGTTCCTGCGCAACCACATCATGGCCGGTGCACTTGCAGCAAACGACATCCTGCCGGGTCCGCTCAAACCGCTCGACGGAGCGCAGGTGCGGGTGACACTCGATGGCAGCCGCATCATCGTCAACGGCGCCACAATCGTTGATCCGGATCTGCGCGCCTCGAATGGCGTCATCCATGCGGTCGACGCCGTCCTCTTGCCGGTCAAGTCCGGCCTCGCCGCGGTGGCCTGACGCGCGGCCACGGCGTGCCCTAACTGCTCGCCGCCAAGTCTGAACTGATCCTGAACGGCCCCACGGCGCCAGGACTGCGACGAATTCCTTGTTTGGGCCCTGTTGCCGGAATAATCTTCCGGCATGAATTCGCGCGCGTGGATGTTGTTTGCCGCAACGCTCGTGTCGCCCGCCTGGGCGCAGGAGCCCGCGGCCGCGCACCTGATCGTCGACATCCGCAGTCCCGAAATCCGCAAGATCGTGCAACAGAATGCGGAGACGCAATACGCGCAGGTCGTGCAGGTGAACGAGGTGAAAACCAGGAACACGTCCCTCGAGGACGCGTTCATCACCGAGGTAGAAACCGTCGAGGCGCCTCCGGTCTTGAAGCAGCCCCTACAGCCGACTTCGCAGGAAATCGTATTCCCGCCCGCGGTCGAGGGCTTGATGTCCGTAATCTTCGACACAGTGGTGGAAGAGGCGCTGGACGGACTGCTGGGTGTACAGGAAGAGGTGTGGCTCTCCTGCGAGGGACGCGACATGCTGGAGGCGTCACGAGTGAAATACGAGAAGTGTCCGGGCCGCGACAATCCACCGCACAACGCGCCGGAAGGAAAGTTGCCCCAGGCTCGTTAGCCGCGCGGCAATAACGCGCGCAAGCGCGCCAGTTCGCCTTCGAGGTCCCGCACCCGTTCGAGCAGCCGCAGGGCCACGCCCAACGACGGCACATCCAGCTCGAGCTCATTACGCAGCCGGCAGGCGGTGCGCGCGACGGTCACGACGCGTGCACTGAATACGTAGGTGTCTCCGGCATGGCTGCTCGCCTGCAGCGCCCCGATCTGCACGAGCTCGCGCAACTCCGCCTCCGTGAGCCCGGAGAATTCCGCCAGCTCCGGCAAACTAACTATCCGGTGCTCGTCGAGCCAGAATACTTCGGCTTCGCTGCTCATGCGCCGGCCTTTCCTTTCTGGTCAAACTTCTCGCGCGGATTGAATCCGGCGGCATCGGCCAATCCCTGGTAGAGCTCACGTTCGCGCGCGTTGAGCGTCGCCGGGACGACGATCTGCGCCACCGCGATTAGATCTCCGGCGCCGCCGCGCGGCTTCGGCAACCCGCGTCCCGCGAGCCTGAGCTTGCGGCCGGCGGACGTACCGGCCGGGATTTTCAGGTTTACATTGCCGGCGAGTGTCGGCACCTCGACGGACGCGCCGAGCGCCGCTTCCCAGGGCGCGAGCGGCAGGTCGAGGTACAGGTCGTGGTCCACCGCGCGATACAGCGGATGCGGTTTCAGCGATATATCCAGATAGAGGTCGCCATTGCGCCCGCCGTTGAATCCCTTGGCGCCCTTGCCCGGCAGGCGCAGGCGCTGGCCGTCGACCGCGCCGGCCGCGACGCGCGCCTTGACCTGCCGCGGCACACGCTGCAGCCGCCCCGTCGCGTCGTATTCGGGCATCGAAAGATTGAGCGCGAGTGTCGTGCCGTGAAAAGCGTCTTCGATGCTGATCTCGACCGGGATCTCGAAGTCCTGGCCGGGCATCGATCCATCGCCGCCTCCGAAGCCCGCGCCTCCTCGCCGGCCGCCCGCGCCGAAACGCGAAAACAGGTCGGCGAAGTCGATGTCCTCGAACGAGAATTGATCCGCGCCACCGTGCTGACGGGTCCAGTCCGGCGGTGGGCGGAATTCCTCGCCCTGCGGGCGCGTGCCGAGTGCGTCGTAGGCCGCGCGTTTCTCCGGATCCTTGAGAGTCTGGTACGCCTCGGCGATTTCCTTGAATTTCGCCTCGGCGCCCGGCTCCTTGTTCACATCCGGGTGATGCTTCTGCGCGAGCCGGCGATACGCCTTCTTGATTTCATCCTGGCTCGCGCCGCGTTCGACGCCGAGCGCGGCGTAGTAGTCGGTGTATTTCATTGTCCGGGTGCGGTGGGCATCTTCTTCTGCTTGTAACCCGCGGGGATTTCGAACATCGAAGCCGGGATCGCTTCTTCGCGCCACACCTTCACGAGCTGCTCTTCATTGCCGAGCCGCCCGTTCTCGTAGCCGCGTGTGCGTACCGGAAATCCGTTGACCTTCGAGAGCGCGGCAAACTCGCTGTTCATCGCGCCCGAGAGTTGCGGCAGGTTCTTGGCCATGTCTTCGAACACTTTCGCGAAGTTCGCGAAGGCGGTCTGGAAGTCTTCCTTGCCGGGCAGCGCCGAATACGGCACGACGCAGATCTGATCGTCGAGCTCGCCGTTGCGTTTGACGTCCCAGATCCGGCACGCGCGCCCCTCGACCTTGTCGGATTTCCCGGTATCGACGGTTTCCACCGTTCTGCCGGCACCGCCGCCGTCGGCCTTGATGCCCATCATCTGTTCCATCTGTGCGCGTTGATCGGGCGGCATTTTCGCGAGTTGTTCCTGCACCTTCTTCATCGCCTCGCCGAGCTGCTTGCCGAGCTGCTCCATGGTGGCCTTGTCGAGCACGATGTAGCTTTTGTCCTGTTCATCGATCACGTACATCGTGTCGCCCTTGATGAGCGACGAGCGCCCTTCTGGATCGACGAAGCGCCCGGCGCCGTTCTGCACGTAGATCTTCTGATTGGGCTCGGTGGTGTTCGCCTTGATGTCGCGCGAGACCATCTCGACGTAGACACCGGCGCTGGCCGCGTGCGCGATGCACGACGCGACGAGAATCGAGGCGATGCGTTTCATGAAACCCTCGGATGTTTGATGTGCGCGACTCTAACACCGCGCCCGCATAGACTTGAATCCATGCCAGACCAGTGGGACTTGCCGCACCCGCACATCGTAAGCATCGACGTACAGGACGATGACATCGACGCCTACGGGCACGTGAACAACTCGGTATACCTGCGTTGGCTCGACCGGGCCGCCTGGTCGCATTCCGCGGCGCTGGGCCTGAGCGTCGACGACTGCACACGCATGCAGCGCGGCATGGCGGCGTTGCGTATCGAAATCGATTACCTGCGCGCCGCGTTGCCGCGCGAGCGCGTCGACGTCGCCACGTGGATCGTCGATACCGACCGCAAGCTGCGCGTGACGCGCCGTTTCCAGTTGCGCCATGCGGTCGACGGAACGACGCTCGCGCGGGCGACAACCCTGTTCGTGTGCCTGAACCTCGGCACGGGGCGCGCAACGCGCATGCCGCCGGAGTTCCTCGCCGCTTACGTGCCGTCCGCGAAATGATCGCGGACGACGCAGGCCGCAAGCCGCTGCCCGGCCGCACGGTGCCCGGGGTGTCGCCGAAGATGCAGAGGCGCCTGCGAGGCATTTTCGCCGCGTTGCAGTTCGTGAGCACATCGCTGGCCGCGCGGCTCGCGCTGCGCATGTTCCTCACGCCACCGCGCCGCCGCCTCGATCCCGAAGACGTCCCCATCGTCGCGCAGGCCACCCGGCATTCGCTGCATGCGGGCGGTGACGAGTTCACGATCTGGCGCTGGGATGGGCCGGGACCCGCCGTGGTTCTATTACATGGCTGGGGTTCGCACGCCGCGCGATTCGGCAGCTTCATCGCACCGCTGCGCGCCGCGGGATTTTCCGTGATCGGCATCGACGCGCCGGCGCATGGCGATTCGCCGGGCGAACTCTCGGATCTGCCTCGCTTCCGCGACAGTCTCGCCGCGGTGCTGCGCGCGCACGATCCTATCTACGCCGTCATCGGTCATTCACTCGGCGGCGGCGCGGTGCTCACCGTGCTCGCGGAAACCGCTGAATATCATCCGCGCAAGGTCTGCCTGTTCGGCGTGCCTTCCGACATGGATTACATCCTCGAGTCATTCGCGATGATGCTGGGTCTGAAGCCGCCCGCGATGAAAAAGCTGCGCCGGCGATTTGCGAAGCACTTCGGCCGTCCAGCGGATGCCATATCCGTCGCGGCGGCGGCGCCGAGTGTGCGCATCCCGGTGCTCGTGGTGCATGACGCGGAAGACAACGTCGCGCCGTTTGCGCAAGGAGCCGCTCTGGCGGCGGCCATTCCGGGCGCGACACTGTTCCGCACGAGCGGCCTCGGCCACAGCGGCGCGCTACGCGACGCCGCGACGATCGAACGCGTTGTGGATTTTCTGAAGGCCTGACTAGCTGGCGCCGGTGGTGGCACGACGCGTCCACGCGTCGACGGCCCGCTCGCGGCTGAACTCGGCGAGGTTCCCCAGCTGAACGTGCGGTAGATGTTCGAGTGCCTCGAAGCGGTATCCGCGCGGCGGTACCGCCACTACGCCCATGCCCGCGGCGCGCGCCGCGCGTACGCCCGTCGCCGAGTCCTCGAACGCCAGGCAGTCGCGCGGGTCGATCGACAGTCTGCGGGCCGCCTCGAGGTACACCGCGGGATCCGGCTTGCCGCGCGCGACGTGTTCGGCCGAAACGACCGCGTCGAACCGCGCGGCGATGCCGAGCTTTTCCAGCGTGAGTGAGCATAGGCGCGCCGGAGAATTCGAAGCCAATGCCACGCGCCAGCCGAAGTGGGTGCACACGTCCAGCGCCTGCACTACTCCCGGTAACGCGGCGCCCTGCGCGTCTATGAGATTCGCGACGCGCGAAACGACGGCCTGCTCGACTTCCGGAATACTTCGGCCGCTCCAGGGACTGAACCGGTACCAGTATTCCGACACTTCCCGCGTCGTCATGGGCGCCGTGATCGCGGCCATTGCCGTGCTGATCTCGATACCCAGCGAACCGAAGACTTCCCGTTCCGCGCAAGCCCAGTACGGTTCGGAATCGATGAGCAGGCCATCCATGTCGAAAATGGCAGCGCGAAACATGGCCAGCCGCCGGTGTGCGCGTCAGAAGCTGAAGCGGATGAAGAGTTCGGGTCCGGTTGTATCCAGGTTGAAGAGCAGCGCATCCGCGTCATCGAACACCTGCAGCTCGGTCACTAGCTTGGTGTAACCCAGGCCCACCGCCGCGTTGTCGTGCCAGCGGTACTGGATGTCGGCGTGGTAGTTGGCCATCGTGCCGTCGAACTCATCCGGCGCCGCGGAGAACCACAACGCGCGCGCGGTGAACGCAAAGCGCTTTGAAATGCGATACGAAAAGATGCCGGAGAGCGTCGGGAAAATGCCGACTTCTGAGGCGGCCTCGCGATTGTTGGTGCCGGGCTCCATGCCCTCGGCCTGCGCTTCGATCAGGTGGATGCCGAGGCCGGCCCCGGCCTCGAATCGTTCGTTCTGGATGAACGAATAGGTGTGCGTGAGCGTCAGCACGCGCCAGTCGAGCTTGGTGCGAAAGGTCGTGCCTTCCGTGAAAGTGAAATCACCGAAATCGATATCGCGCGGCAGCGGCTGCTCGCTGAAACGATTCAGCTTGAAGTAGTCGAGATGCATGTTGTGGCGGCGCGCCATCCGGATGTTGAAATCCATGCGGACCTGCTCGACCTTGTCGTCAAGGCCGAGGTCGTCTTCGCCGCTCAGCAGTGTCCCGGGCACGCCCGTTGACGAGTCGAGCTGAATCTCGGTGGTGACCGAGGCCGGGAAGAAGGCGCCGCGCATGTAGAACTTGTCGGTCGAGGGGCTCGCGATATCGAGCGATTTCGGCTTCAGCGCCTCGCTCGGCTTGAGCACGGGCTCGGCCTTTTCCTTGCGCGGTCCCGTGTTGTCGATCGGCTCCTCGGCATCCTTGCGCCACAAGGCGCAACCCGACATGACGAGGCTCAACATGACCACCAGCGCTACGCGCATCTTCCGGCTCCCTGAGACGAAGAGTCGGCACCAGGAAGTTGGTGCCGGGTGAGAATTAACTGAGTTAGCGTCGCCGCGCACCACTGTCCGGGCACGCAAAGCTAACTCAGTTAATTCTCACCCGGCACCGACTCTTCGGCACCCACATGCGCGCCATGATCTAACAGGTGGGAAAGCCGCGCCAGCGTCGGCTTAAGGAGACGGGCCCGGTGTGACGTAGCGCACACCGGGGAAGTGAGGGGACGGACCTGGGGTCTGTCCCCTCCTCACATCTATCTCTTCATGGCCTCGAAGAACTCGGCGTTGGTCTTCGTATCTTTCATCTTGTCGAGCAGGAATTCGATGGCCGCGAGTTCGTCCATCGGATGCAGCAGCTTGCGCAGGATCCAGATCTTCGCGAGCTCGCCCTGGTCGGTGATGAGCTCTTCCTTGCGCGTGCCCGAGCGGTTGATGTTCATCGCGGGGAACACGCGCTTTTCAGCGATGCGCCGGTCGAGATGAATTTCGCAGTTGCCCGTACCCTTGAACTCTTCGTAGATCACGTCGTCCATCTTGGACCCCGTGTCGATGAGCGCGGTCGCGAGGATAGTTAGGCTGCCACCCTCCTCGATGTTGCGCGCGGCGCCGAAGAAGCGCTTCGGACGCTGCAACGCGTTCGCGTCGACACCACCGGTGAGCACCTTGCCGGAGCTCGGCACCACCGTGTTGTAGGCGCGCGCGAGGCGCGTGATGGAATCGAGCAGGATCACGACGTCTTTCTTGTGCTCGACCAGGCGCTTGGCCTTTTCGATCACCATTTCCGCGACCTGCACGTGGCGGGCGGCGGGTTCGTCGAACGTCGAGGAGACCACTTCACCCTTCACGGTGCGCTGCATCTCGGTCACTTCTTCCGGGCGCTCGTCGATGAGCAGCACGATGAGGTGCACTTCGGGATGATTCGCCGTGATGGACGTGGCGATGTTCTGCAGCAGCATCGTCTTGCCGGCCTTCGGCGGCGAAACGATCAGACCACGCTGGCCCTTGCCGATGGGCGAAACCAGGTCGATGGCGCGTGCGGTGAGATCTTCCGTCGAACCATTGCCCCGCTGCAGCTTCAGCCGCTTGGTGGGATGGAACGGCGTCAGGTTCTCGAACAGCACCTTGTTGCGCGAAGAATCGGGCGAATCGAAATTGATCTCGCCGACCTTCAGCAGCGCGAAGTAGCGTTCGCCATCCTTCGGCGGGCGGATGAGGCCCGAGATGGTGTCGCCGGTGCGCAGGTTGAAGCGGCGGATCTGGCTCGGCGACACGTAAATGTCGTCCGGGCCGGCGAGATACGAGCCGTCGGAAGAACGCAGGAAGCCGAAGCCATCCTGCAGAATTTCCAGCACGCCGTCGCCATAGATGTTCTCGCCGTTGCGCGAGTGGGCCTTGAGGATGCCGAAGATGATGTCCTGCTTGCGCGAACGGGCCATGCCCTCCACGCCCATGGACTCGGCCATCTTGACCAGCTCGTAGATCGGCTTGGCCTTGAGCACCGACAGATTCATCGAGCTCTTGGTGGCCGCGAGATCGGCCTGACTGATGATTTCGGATTCGTCTACTTCGTAGACCTCCGGCGGCTGATCGTCGTGGCGCGGGCCACCGTTGTTGCCGCCGCCTCCACCGCCACCGCGGTAATTCGGATCGCGGTTACCGTCGCGATCGCGATGTCCGCCGCCACCACCGTGGCGCGGGCCCTTGTTAGGGCGATTGCGGCCCTGATTACCCAAGTAGCCCCTCACAGGTGCGCGTCCAGGAAAGATTTGAGGTCGGGTTTGCGCACTGAGCCGACTTTCTGGGCCTCCACGGTCCCGTTCTTGAACAGGATCAGCGTGGGGATGTTGCGGATGCCGAACTTCGGCGGCGTCTGCGGATTGGATTCGATATCGATCTTGGCGACTCGCAGGCGGTCTTTGTACTCCGTCGCGATCTCGTCGAGGATCGGAGCAATCATCTTGCAGGGGCCACACCATTCGGCCCAGAAGTCGAGAAGAACGGGCTTATCGGACTTGAGCACGTCCTGGGTGAACGTTGCGTCCGTGGTGTGGACGATGTCCGGGTTACTCACGTGGAAGGACCTCCATAGAAATCAAAGATTGCTCGCGATCGAGTGCTGAATGGGTGGGTGTTTTTCGGAAGAGGGCGCTGCAGCCGGCAGGAAGCCGTGCTCAGGACGCGATCAAACGGTTAGACTGCCGGCGTTCGCGCACGGCCAGATTCGCCTGATGGATGAAATGACCTTAGTGGTTAAGGAAGCTTTGGATTTGCGGCTCGGGGCTCGTTGACGAGCGGGTCCGCGTCTTGGGTCCAATTTTTAACGGGTCCGCCGTCGATTTGCAAGCGCCAGATGCGCTCCTTGTTTCAAGAATGGCCTCAAGATAAGTAACTTTGAATTAATGACAGAGACACACCTTTCCGACCTCGAATTCGCGTCGCTGGACCTCGTTCCGCAAGTTGCCGCAGGCATCCGAGATGCGGGATTCGTCCGCGCGACACCCGTTCAGGCGATTACTTTGCCGATTGCTCTCACCGGCAAGGATGTTGCGGGTCAGGCACAGACCGGCACCGGCAAGACGGCCGCGTTCCTCGTGGCGCTATACCAGCGGCTGCTCACGAATCCACCGGGGCCTGGCCGCAGCCCATCGGGCATTCGAGCGCTGATTTTGGCGCCAACGCGCGAACTCGCGGTGCAGATCTTCAATGATGCGGAAGTGCTGGGTCGGCACACCGGTCTCAAGATTGGCGTCGTTTATGGAGGCGTCGACTACGAAAAGCAACGCAAGACGCTGCAGGACGGCATCGATGTGCTGATCGGCACCCCGGGCCGGGTCATCGACTATTTCAAGCAGCACGTTTTCGACATGCGCCATGCCCAGGCGGTGGTGCTCGACGAAGCGGATCGCATGTTCGATCTCGGCTTCATCGCTGACATCCGTTTCATCTTGCGACGGTTGCCGAAACCCGAGAGCCGCCAGTCGATGCTGTTCTCGGCCACGCTGTCGCAACGCGTACTCGAACTTGCCTACGAGCACATGAACAATCCCGAGCTCGTGCGCATCGAGCCGGATCGTGTGACGGCCGACAAAGTGCGGCAGATGATCTACTTCCCGGCGATGGAAGAGAAAATCCCGCTGCTCATCGGCTTGCTGCGGCAATACGAGGCGCGCCGCACGATGGTGTTCGTGAACACCAAGCGGGTCGCGGAGAAACTCGAGGCCTACCTGATCGCCAACGGCTTCAAGGCGCAGGCGCTCTCGGGCGACGTCCCGCAGAAGAAGCGTCTGCGATTCATGAAGGAATTTCACAGCGGCGAGCTCGCGGTGCTGATCTGCACGGACGTCGCGTCGCGCGGTTTGCACATTGCCGACGTGAGCCACGTTTTCAATTACGACCTGCCGCAGGACGCCGCCGACTACGTGCATCGCATCGGCCGCACTGCGCGCGCCGGCGCCGAAGGTGATGCGATCAGCTTCGGCTGCGAGGAATACGCGGTGGCGCTGCCCGAGATCGAGGCGTACATCACGCACAAGATTCCGGTCGCCGCGGTGAAACTCGAGTTGTTAGCCAAGGATCTCAAGCCACCCGTTTACAAGGAATGGGATCCGGAAGACGGTCCCAAGCCGATGCGCCGCAGTGGCGGTGGTGGTGGCGGCGGTCGTGGCGGTCCACGCCGTGGCGGCCCCGGCGGCGGACGCGGTGGCCCACCCCGTCGCAGCGGCGGCGGCGGCGGTCATCGCCGCGGCGGTAGATAAGAGGTTGGTGCCGGGTGAGAATTCGCTGAGTTAGCGCGGCGAAACGCCATGTCGCGCGGCAGCGAGCTAACTCAGCGAATTCTCACCCGGCACCAACTCCCAGACTGAATCGACGGCGGGATGTTCGACGTGCTCCCGACGCGATCCCTTCGTATCCCAATGGCGGATGCCGTACACCCAGCGGATTCCCGCGGCGCGTGCCGCCTGGAGCATGCGCGAGTTGTCGTCGGCGAACAGGGTGCGCGCCGGATCGAAACCGAAACGCGCGACGGCGGCGCTCCAGAAGCGCGGATCTTCCTTCGGCGCGCCGAATTCGTGCGAGGTCACCGCGCTGTCCATGCAATCGAGCACACCGGTCTCTTCGTGTTTCACCGTGAGCGCGATCGGATGCGAATTGGTCAACAGCAGCAACCGCTTGCCGGCCGCCCGCATGTTCGCCAGAAAATCGCGGGCGCCGGGGAGCCACGCCACATGCGAACGCACTTCGCGATGCAGCGCGCCGATATCGACGCCGAGGGTGCGGGACCAGTATTCGATGCAATACCAGTCGAGCGTGCCACTGCGTTCATTGAACCGGCGTGCGATCTCGGCATAGGCCGCGTGCAGGTCGAGGCCCTGCGCGACCGCGAAGCGCTGGGGAACGAGGTCGCGCCAGATATGGTTGTCGTACGCCTGATCGAGCAGCGTGCCGTCGAGATCCAGACAAACGGTATCGATAGCCGGCCAATCCGGACGCGGCTGCGGGTTCGGTGACATGCGGGCGTATCATACGGACCCCCGATGGACACCAGCACCGAATCTCTCGTCGATTTCCACACGCACAGTCACTACTCGGACGGTGTGCTCTCCCCGGCCGAACTCGTGGAACGCGCCCGGCTGCGGAACGTCGGAACCCTCGCGCTGACCGATCACGACACGCTCGCGGGACTTCCCGAGGCGCGCGCCGCATGCGCTGCCAACGGCATGCGTTTCATCGACGGCGTGGAGCTGTCGGCGGCCTGGCGCGGCCAAACTATTCACATCGTGGGCCTGAAGTTCGACGTCACGCATGCGGGCCTCGGCGCACACCTCGATGCCGTGCTCGAACGCCGGCGCGCGCGCCTAAGGGAAATCGGCGAACGCCTGGAAAAACGCGCGCGTTTGCCGGGCCGCGAGCTCGCCGCCACGGCCGCCGCCGTCACCGCGCCGACCCGTCTGCACCTGGCGCGAGCACTCGTCGCACGCGGCCTCGCGCGCGATACGCAGGAGGCATTCGATCGCTGGCTCAACAAGGACAAGGCGGGTCATGTGCCCGCCGAGTGGCCCGCGTTCGCCCAGGCCATGACGGTATTGCGCGACAGCGGCGCCGTGCCGGTACTCGCACATCCGCATCGTTATCGCCTGTCTTCGGGCGGTCTGCGGGAGCTGACCGCGGCCTTCGTGCAGGAAGGCGGCGCCGCGCTCGAGGCCAGCATGGCGGGCATGAGCCCCAATGACGCTGAGCGCATCGCATCGCTGTGCCGCCGATTCAAGCTGCACGCCTCGATGGGCTCCGATTTCCACGATCCGTCGGTGCCGTGGAATCCCCTCGGCCGCTGGCTTAAGCTTGCGGCCGGTCTCGAACCGG
Organism: Alcaligenaceae bacterium; assembly: GCA_036677145.1. Taxonomy (GTDB): domain Bacteria; phylum Pseudomonadota; class Gammaproteobacteria; order Steroidobacterales; family Steroidobacteraceae; genus CADEED01. The sequence goes on along the minus strand of JAKFFF010000092.1, from coordinate 90,770 downwards.
TCACCCAGCGTCTTTTGTAAAGGTCTGCAAACGGCCGAATGAGCGATATCGAAGATCAGGACAACGTCGATCGCGAGCTTTTCAAGAACGTTGAAAAGCTGAGGGAACTGCGGATCGCCCACCGCGATCTCGACGAGGTCATCTCACGCCTGTCGCTCGACTTCCAGTCCGACCAGTTGCAGATCAAGCGGCTCAAGAAGCGCAAGCTCATGCTCAAGGATCAGATCACGCGGCTCGAAAGCGAGCTGATCCCCGACCTGAACGCCTGACGGACCGCGCAGTCACTTCGTGAAGAACTACTTCGAGCAACTCACCACGCCGCAAGTCATGGCCCAGGTGATCGCCGTCATCATGGCGGTGCTGCTCGCCCTCGCAATCGCCACCTACATAAAACGCTGGCTGCGCCCGCTGGCCGCGCGCGCCGATCTCGGCCGCTGGCCGCGCCAGTTCGTGATCGCGGCGATGGTGCTGGCGCCGGCGTTCATCGGCGTCGTGGTCATCCTCGGCGTACGCGCACTGTTCGGCAGCTTCAATCTGCAGACATCGCTCATCGACATCGCGATGGACCTGGCCACCATCATGGTGCTGGTGCGCTTTGGTGTACATGCGTTGTCGGTTTCGCTCGGACCCAACAGCTGGGTCCGTTCGTGGGAGTTGCGGATCACGTTCGTGATCTGGGCCGCGATCGCATTCCAGGTGCTGGGCTGGTTCGACGGCCTCGAGCGCACGCTCGACGGCATCGACCTCGTGCCCGGCAAGTCAAAATTCAGCCTCTGGGCGGTGCTCAAGAGCATCGTGGTGCTCGCCGGATTCCTGATCGTCTCGAGTCTCATCGCGCGCACCATCGAGCGGCGCGTGATGAAGCTCGAAGGCATCGCGATCTCGACGCGCATCGGCATCTCCAAGTTCTCGACGTTCGCGCTGCTCACGATCGGTGTACTGCTCGGCATCAATGCCTCGGGCGTGGATCTCACCACGCTCACGGTGCTCACCGGCGCGATCGGCCTCGGATTGGGTTTCGGCCTGCAGGCCATCACCAGCAACTTCGTCTCCGGCTTCGTGCTGCTGCTCGACAAGTCCATCAAGCCCGGCGACGTCATCAGCTTCACGGGCACCACCGGCACCAGCACCGAAAATTTCGGCTGGGTGCAGGAGCTGCGCGGCCGTTACATCGTCGTGCGCGACCGGGACGGTGTCGAAACGCTGGTTCCCAACCAGAACCTGATCACGAACTCGGTCATCAACTGGAGTTATTCGGACCAGCGCGTGCGCATCCGGCTGCCCGTGATGATCAGCTTCCAGGACGATCCGGAAATTGCGCTGCAGGTCCTGCTCGACGCCGCCGCCCATCATCCGCGCATCCTCAAGGATCCGGGCCCGGTGTCGCGGCTCATGAGCTTCGAGAATTACGGCATGCGCGTCGAAGTGCGCTTCTGGATCCGCGATCCGATGAACGGCGTGAACAACGTGCGCTCCGACGTGAATCGCGAAATCTGGCGCCTGTTCAAGAAACACGGCATCACGATTCCGGTGCAGCAACATGATGTGCGGCTGATCCAGGCTCAGCCCGGCGTGGATCGCGGCACTGATTCCTGATGGGCCTGTTAGTGAGGCCGGGGCTCGAAATCCCGGACGCCGACCTCGAGACGGCGTTCATCCGCTCCGCCGGCCCCGGCGGCCAGAACGTCAACAAGGTCGCCACCGCGGTGCAACTGCGGTTCGCGCTCGAGCGCAACCAGACGCTGCCGCGCGACGTGAAGATGCGGCTGCGCCAGCTCGCCGGCCAGCGCGTCACCGACGCGGGTGAACTGCTCATCGTCGCGCGCACGTCGCGCAGCCAGGAACACAACCGCCGTGACGCCGAGGCGCGCCTGCTCGACCTGGTGCGCCGCGCGTTGGTCGCGCCCAAGAAGCGTCACGCCACGAAGCCGACCCGCGCTTCGAAAGAGCGGCGCCTTTCGTCCAAGGCGCGTACGCAAAAAACCAAGCGCCTGCGGGGCTCCATTCGATCCGATGACTAGTTTGTGAGGAGAGGGACTGCATGATCGTCTGGCGTGAAAAACTCGTTGCGTGCGGGATTCATTTCATCGCCACGCTTATCCTCGCGGGTTGTGCCGCGGCGCTGATCTTCCTGGTCTGGTACCCCGCTCCGTTCACCGAGATGCTGGGCGGAACCGAGTTGTTCCTGCTGGTCGTCGGCAGTGATCTCGTGCTCGGGCCCTTGATGTCGCTCGTGATCTACAACAGCCGCAAGCCACGCCGCGCCTTGATCATCGACTACACCCTGGTCGGTGTCGTGCAGGTCGCCGCGCTCGCCTACGGCGTGGCGATCATGGCCGGCGCGCGGCCAGTGTACGTGGCGTTCTCGGGAGACCGCTTCGAAGTCGTGCAGGCCTCCGACCTGAAGGACGAGGAACTGGCCGCGGCCAGCGATCCGAAATACGCGTCCCGGCCGCTCACCGGGCCGCGCTTCATTTCGATCGTCGTGCCGGAGGCCGATCGAGACAACGCCTTGTTCGCGTCGCTCGAGGGAAACGAAGAACACATGCGCCCGCGTTTCTACGCGCCGCTCGCGGCGGAGCTGCCGGAAATTCAGCGCCGCGCCAAAACGCTCGCGGAGCTCGCGGCGAAACATCCCGCTGCGAAAGCCGACATCGAGCAGGCGCGGCGCGCGGCCGGGATACCGGATGAGCAGCAGCGCTGGCTGCCCGTACGCCACATGTGGGGATTCTGGACCGCGGTGATCGACGTGCGGACGGGGCTGCCCGTCAGCTACATCGTGCTCGATCCCTACTGACTAACTATTCTCGGGATTGCGCGGCGTTCCGGCCGCGACCAGCCAGCCCGCGATGCGCGAGGTGAGCTGGCTGCCCGTCCACTCCGCGCCGTCGTGGAAGACGATGCGCAGTGTGGCGGCGTCGGGTATGAGGCCGAGATATCCCTCGAGCGTCACCCGGTCGAGCCCGTCGAGGGTGCGCACGAGCAATGAGTCGTTGATCCGCATGAGCGCAACGCCATCGGCGCCGATGCCGGGCCCGACCCGCAACGTCACGCGACCGGTGGTCCACCAGTCCTGGATCGACACGTCGCCGGAGCCGCGGCCCCACGAATAATCGTTGCTCGCGGACTCTTCGCCTTCGGCGCTGTCGTCGTTCTCGGCGTCGATGCCGATGCGGAACTGGCCGCTGCGCTCCAGCTCATCGAGATACTCCTCGGCCTCCGGGGAGTACGGCAGGTCTAACATCTTGGCGTTGTTGTTCGAATTCTTCATGCCACTCTCGCGCGCGTTGGTTTGCGCGCTGTCGCGGGCACTTTCTCCAGCGACCCGACTCCTGTCTATAGTCCTGAGACCCTTCCTGATCCACGACTGTGCGAAATGCCCACGATCAGGCGCGTTATGTCGCGCCGTACGCACGATTTTGCCCAGGAAAACCGGGGTTTGGAGGAATCCACGCTCAGCGTTTGCGGCGTTTCTCGAGGGCTATCTTCTGGTCGACGTATGCGCGGCCTAACCACTGCGCGGCGTTGAAATTCGCGCCGCCGTACTTCTCCTCGAACTCCTTCGTCGGCCGGGCTTCGACCACCTGGTCCTGCGTCTTGCCGGCCTTCACGAGCTTCGCCACGCGGTCGCGCACGACCACCAGCATGTCGTGGTAGGCCTGCAGCTCCGCCTTGTTGCCGAGGGGACCATGACCGCGGATGACCTTCGTCTGGTCGTCGATCGTGGCGAGCACTTTTTCGTGGCCCGCGATCATTCCGTCGAGCGTGCCACCGGTGTTGCCGTCGATGAACGGAAATCCACCGGTGAAGCAGTCGCCCATGTGCAGTACGTTCGCCTTGCGGAAGCGGATCACGATGTCGGTTTCGGTGTGCGCATTCGGCAGATGGGTGAACTCGAGATCGTCGTCGTTGAAGTGCAGCGTGGCGGAATCGGCGAACGTGACCACCGGCAGCGCCTCGCGCGCACGCGCGGGGATCGTCTGGTTGGTGGACGGGTTCACCTGCGCCGTTCCCAGGCGCTTGCGCACGTTTTCGTGGGCGATGATCACGGCGCCGGCCTTGCCGAACGCGTCATTGCCGCCGGTGTGATCGCCATGCAGGTGGGTGTTGATCAGGAAGCTCACCGGCTTCTCGGACAACATCGCAACCGCCGCACGGATCTTCGGCGCCATGTCGGCGAACTGGTCGTCGATGATCGCGGCGCCATCGGTACCCACCGTCAGCCCAATGTTGCCGCCACGACCCACGAGCATGTAGATACCCGGTGCGACGTTCACGGTCTCGATCTGCACGTCCGGGGGCGCGGGCATGGGCGGAGGCGGCGTCTGCTGGGCGAGCGCGCCGGCGGCACAACCGGCCGCGGCCAGCCCGATGACGAAACGAGTGATCTTTTGCTTCATGATTTCTCCCGGTCTTTCGACGCGATGCTGTTCGTCCGGGCTTGCGTCAGCCCAGGTCTGATCTCGTTCAACCCGAGGCCTGCTGGCGCATCAGGCGCCACAGGCCTTCCAAGTGTTCATGTTCGGTGGCCGCGGCTCCAATCGAGACACGCACGGCCCAGCGCCCGTCGATCAACGCGGGAGTGAGATAGGCCTCGCCCGATTCGTTGACCGCCTGCGCCCAGGCGCGCGTATGCGCATCCACGGCCGCGGCATCGAGACCGGGCGGCTCGTGCCGCACGACCAGGGTCTGCAGGCGCACCGGCGCCAGCAGCTTCCAATGCGGTTGCCGCGCGATCTCGGCGGCCAGCCAGCGCGCCTCGGCCAGATCCCGCCGGATGCGGGCCTGCAGACCGGCGACTCCCTGGTCGCGGATCACGAACCACATCTTGAGCGCGCGCATGCGGCGGCCCAGCGGCACACCCCAGTCGCGATAGTTCTTCACCTGACCGTCGGCGGTGGTTTGCAGGTAACTCGGGTTGGTCGACATCACCCGCACGAGGAACTGCGGGTCGCGCACGAAGTAGGTGGAGCAATCCATCGATACGCCGAGCCACTTGTGCGGATTCACGACCAGCGAATCGGCGCCTTCGACGCCGTCCCACAGCTCGCGGCACTCCGGCAGGATCATCGCGCTGCCGGCCATGGCGGCATCGACGTGCAGCCAGATCTCCTCGGTGCGCGCGATCTGCGCGATCGACACCAGCGGATCAAACGCGGTGGTGGCGGTGGTGCCGCAGGTGGCGACCACAGCGCATGGCTCACGGCCGGCCGCGCGGTCCTCGACTATGGCTTTCTCCAGCTCCTCGGGCCGCATGTCGAAGCCCGCATCCACCGGCACCACGTGCAGGTTCTCGCGGCCGAAGCCGGCAAGCATCGCGGCCTTTTCCACCGAGCTGTGTGCCTGCGAGGAAACGTAGATCATCAGCGGCCGCTTCTGGCCCTGGAGGCCGTCGCGCGTCGCGGCGTAGTTGGTGGCGCGCTCACGTGCGCATACCAGCGCGACGAAGGTGGCGGTCGAGGCGGTGTCCTGGATGACGCCGGACCAGCGCTCAGAAAGCCCCAGCATCTGGCGCCACCAGTCGAGACAGACCTCCTCGAGCTCCGTCAGCGCGGGGCTCGACTGCCAGTTGAGACCAAGCTGTCCGAGTCCGGTGCTCACGAAGTCGCCGAGGACGGCGGCCGGCAAGCCATTCGAAGGGAAGTAGCCGTAGAAGCGCGGATCCTGCCAATGCGTGCAGGCCGGCAGGATCAACTCATCGAGATCGCGGCGAATGGCGGCGAAATTCTCGGGCTCGAGCGGCGGCGTCTTTGGCAGCGCGTCGCGCAGCGCCCCCGGCGCGGCGCGCGCCATGACAGGAAACTCGGCCCTCACTACCCGTTCGCGATAGTCCGCGATCCAGTCGACCAACTCATGGCCCGCGCGCCGGAACTCCTCGGGTGTCATCGGTTGGGCTTCACGAACCAGGCGGCAAGGGCGGGCAGGAGGATGATGGCGCCGAGCATGTTCACGAAGAACATGAAGGTCAGCATGATTCCAATGTCGGCCTGGAACTGCAGGGGCGAGAACACCCAGGTCACGACGCCGATCGCGAGTGTGATGCCGGTGAAGATGATCGACGCGCCGGTCACGCGCATGGTGTTGCGGTACGCGTCGCGCACGCTCTGTCCGGCGCGCAGGTATTCCTGCATGCGGCTCCAGAGGTAGATGCCGTAGTCGACGCCGATGCCGGCGCCGAGCGCCACCATGGGCAGCGTACTGACCTTGAGCCCGATACCGACGACGGCCATCACGCCGTAGACGAGGATCGACACCAGCGCGAGCGGCACGAACACCAGCGCCGTGCCGAGCACGGAACGGAACGTGATCAAACACATCAGGATGACGGCGGCGAACACCCAGCCGAGGATCGGGTATTCCTTCGCCTTCACTTCCTCGTTGGTGGCCGCCATCACGCCCACGTTGCCGGCGGCGAGATTGAAGGTCGCGTTGGCATTGGGATTCAGCGTGCGCCAGGCCTTCACTTCGGCGACCACGCGCTCGATGGTCTCCGCCTTGTGATCGCGCAGGAACAACATCACGGGGACCACATTGCAGTCCGCATTGAGCAGTCCCGTGCTGGTTTCGATGTAACGCGTCGACTGCGTGAGCTGGTTGGGCTCGCGCGGGATGTTGCGCCACTTCAAACTACCTTCGTTCCAGCCCGCGATCGCGATCTTCGCCACGACCGGCAGCGACATCGCTTCCTGCACGCCGTCGACGTTGCGCATCGTCCAGGTGAAATCGTCGACGGCCGTCATGAGCTCGTGACTCGTGCAGACGGACTCGGTCGACTCGACGATCACCGTGAGGATATCGACGCCGATCGAGAACTTGTCCGTGATGATGTTGCTGTCGCGGTTGTAGCGCGAATCCGGCCGCAGCTCGGGAACCCCCGCCTGCGTGTCGCCGATGGGCGTTTCGCGGCCTTTCCATGCGCCCAGTATGCCGAGCACGATCGAGATGCCGATGATCACGGCGGCCGGTCCGCGGTTGGTGATGTTCGCGAGCTTGTCCCACAGCTCCGAAAGTTTGTGCTGCCGGACTTCGACGCGCGCTCGATACTTGTCGTCCCACTTCACCCACGACACCAGCACGGGCAGCAGGACGAGATCCGTGAGGATCACGATGGCGACACCGATGCTGGCGGTGATCGCCATCTCCTGCACGACGCGCACCGGGATCAGCAGGATCGTGATGAATCCGACGAGGTCCGCGAGCAACGCGATGATCGCCGGCATCAGCAATTGCCGGAACGTCTTGCGCGCGGCTTCTTCGCTGCCCAGTCCCGCGACCGCGGCTTCCCTGACCGCGCTGATCTTCTGCACGCCGTGCGAAACACCGATCGCGAAAATGAGGAATGGCACGAGCAGGCCGAGCGGGTCGATGCCGAAACCGAGCAACACGAGCGTCCCGAGCTGCCACACGACCGCGATGATCGAGCAGAAGATCGGCACGATCGCGACCTTCAGCGACTGCACGTAGTACCAGACCGCGAGCAACGTGAGCAGGATGGTGACCAGCGCGAAAATCACCACCGACATCGCGCCGTCGGCGATGTCACCGACGACCTTTGCGAAGCCGATCATGTGCACGTCGATGCCCGACCCCGTTGTCGACGAAGACTGGGCCTGCACGATGACCTTGTTGCCCTGAATCTTGTCGCGCACCCGCTCTTCGAGCTCGCGCGCCACCATGATCGGGTCGATGGCGTTTCCGGCGGCGTCCTTCTCCAGAACGATGGCCGACACCAGCGCGCCGGAGAAATCGTTCGCCACCAGCCGGCCGCGGATTCCGGCCTTCAGGATATTTTCGCGGACCTTGGCCAGTGCCTCGGGCGTCGGCACGAATTCGGAGTCGACGACGTTGCCGGCCTCGATGCCGTCCTCGACGACTTCCATGTACCGCACGTTCGGCGTGAACAGCGATTGCACGCGCGCGCGGTCGATGCCGTCCATCACCAGCACTTCGTCGGTCGCGAGCTTGAGCGCGTCGAAGAACGCCGGCTGGAACATGTTGCCGTCTTCGGCGATGAGTGCGATCAGCACGCGGTTCGCGCCGCCGAACTCTCCCTGGTGCTTCACGAAGGTCTGCATGTACTCGTGTTTGAGCGGCAGCTGCTTGGTGAAGGAGGCGTCGATGCGCAGGCCGCGCACCGCGACGAACAACATGGCGATCGTCACCAGCGCGAACACGAGCACGATCATCCGGCGATGACTGAAGATCGCGTGTTCGAGCGTGCTGGCCAGTTTCGGTTCCGGCATGACTAACTACCTGAATCCGGTGCGTCGGCGGGGCGAATGGTCCGCACGCCGCCCTCGCCCGCCACGACGACGGATCCCGCGGGACCCGGCAGCAGCGCGGAGATACCCTTGCGGTCGTCCTGCTGCGTGAGCCGGAAGGTTTCGCCGGCGTCCGAGGAAATCAGCAATACGCCGGCGAGCCCGCCGATGACCACGCGCAGGTCGTTGATCGTGATCCCGTCGGTCAGCATCGCGGTGGTATGCGATTGCAGTTGATGCCAGGTGGCGCCGCCGTCCGCGGAGCGGAACAGGTGGCCGCGCAGGCCGAAAGCCAGCAACCCTTCCCCGCGGATCGGAACCAGGCCGAAAAGACTGCCCTCGTACGGCGACGGCAACGCGCGCCAGTTCGCACCGCGATCATCGGAGCGATAGAGCCGCCCGCCTTCGGCCGCGATGTACAGGCGCGAGCCGACGCCGACGATTCGATTCAGGTGGTAGTCGGGCGGCAGTTCTTCGTCTTCGGCGGGCGGCGCATCCGTTTTTGAAGCCGGCGGGTCCGGCGGAGGCGTGAACTTGCTCACCAGCCAGGTCCGCCCGCCGTCATTCGTCGTCAGGTAGGCGCCATACGCTCCCACCGCGATGCCGCTCACGCGGTTCGCAAACCACAGGTCCAGCAACGGCTGCTGCGCCTCGGGCGCGAAATGCGAGCGTGTCCAGGTTTCGCCGCCATCCACCGTGTTGAGGATGGTTTCATCGTGGCCCACGGCCCAGCCGTAGGAGTCGTCCACGAAGAACACTGCCGTGAGCATGGCGCGGGTCGGCACGCTCTTCGCCTGGCGCCAGGTCGCGCCTTGATCGTCGGATAACAAGACGTGTCCGCGTTCGCCCACGGCAACCATGCGTTTGCCCGCGACCGCCAGGTCCAGCAACAGCGACGAACTCGCCAGCGGCTCGATCTGCGCGGGTTTGTTGGCGTCATCGTCGGGATCGATTTCCGGAGCGGACTGCGCGTGAACGCTGCCGCCCAGGGCGAAGGCCGCAATCAATGCGACGCCGAAGCGCTGCGTCATCCGCGATCCTCTCGGAGGTCTGGGCCGTGAAAACAGGCGGGCCGGGCGTCCCAAGTCCACCCGGCCCCGCCGCGATTACTGACTATCGACTCGCCCGCAATTAGCGGACGCCGCGCCGCTGCAAGGCTGCCGGCTGGTAGTCGGCGATCGAGCGCTTCTGCGCGAAGTCGCGGCTGCGCGGCTCTTCGTTGTCGAGGCCCAGCGCGAGGTATCGCCCATTGGTGAGGTCATAGACCGTCTCGAGCGCCGTCCACAGGGCGGGCACGTCGTAGTAATTGATGACGTGGCCTTCCTGCACGCGGAAGAGCTGGCCGCGGCTGTCGTAGCAGTCGACCGCGACGATCTGCCAGCTGTCCTCGTCCACGTACAGCGTGCGGCGCGAGTACAGGTGGCTCTGACCGGGCTTGAGTTTCGACTCCACCACCCAGACGCGATGCAGCTCGAAGCGCGCGAGATCGGGGTTGATGTGGTTCTTCTTGAGGATGTCGGTGTACTTGAGCGTGTTCGACTGCAGCTTGTAGCTGTTGTACGGCACGAGGATTTCTTTCTTGCCGACGAGCTGCCAGTCGTAACGCTGCGGGCTGCCGTTGTACATGTCGAACTGGTCGGAGGTGCGCAGGTTGTCCGAGTTGGTGCCCGGATTGTCGAACGCGACGTTCGGCGCGCGGCGCACGCGGCGCTGGCCGGGGTTGTAGACCCAGGCGCGGCGATTCTCGATGGACTGGTCGAGTGTCTCCTGCACGAGCAGCACTTCACCGGCGAGGCGCGCGGGAGCCGTCGTCTCCTGGATGAAATAGGCGATCGTGTTGTCGAGGTTTTCCGACTTCGCGCCCGGCAGGCTGTAGGCAACCATGGTCTCGTCGCGGAACTTCACCATCGTGTACGAGCCGCTCGCGGTCACCGGCGCCTGGCCGATGTTGCGCACGATCACGTCACCGCGAAAACGCAGCACGTGGTTCCAGAACACCTCGACCCCGGCTTTCGGAATCGGGAATGGAATGCCCTCGCCCGCCTTCACGACGCCATTGCCGTCCTTGGCGAGCTCCGCGGTGGTCGCGATGCGTTTGGTCGCATCGTAGATGCGTTGCGGCGAGGCGGCGCTGCGACGCGTCGGGTACACGAGCATCTTGTAGCTCGACTTGTACGTCTGCAGCAGCTTCTTGTGGCCCTCGGTCAGCTTGTTTGCGTACTGACCCATGTTGGCCGCGGTGATCGTATAAAGCGGCTTGTCGGCCGCGAACGGATCCGGGTGATGCTGGCCCGGCTTGAAGTTCGGGAAGCCCGCCTGGGCAGCCGAGGTGAGTCCGCCATCCCAGGCCGGAATGGTGCCGTCAGCATTGCCGGCCTTTTCTCCGCCGAGTGGCGTGAGCTCGGCGCCGAGCTTCGCGGCTTCCGCCGCGGACACGGCCGCCATCGCATGCGCGCCCATCAACACACCCGCGATCAGCGCAGCGGCGGGCGTCAGGAATTTTCCGGGCGATTTGCTGGTCATGGTCTTCCCCTCGTCGCGATCAGAACGAGAACTTGAGCGTGGCCGCGACGTAGTCGCGGTCGTTGATGTCGTTCCAGCGTCCGGCGCCGCCGTACTTGGTCCACGACATGTCGATTTCCCATTTCGCCTGCAAGTTCGCGGCGACGCCGAGCGTGAGTCCGTAACGACCTTCGACGAAGTTGCCGCCCGGTCCCGGCGTGGTGCCCTTCACGTCGTGCTGCCAGCTGAAACGCGGCAGCACGTTCCAGGGGCCCATGAGACCCGGGTAGTCGAGACGGCCCGCGATGCGATAACCGTATGACGTCGCATCGGCGAAGCGGTGTTGCGGTTCGATGAGATCGAGCGCGAGACATTGCGCCGCCGGCAGCGTCGGACAGTGCCGGCCGCGCAGCTCATAGTTGCCGCTGACGTTGGTCGCCGGGCCGTTGAAACGCAGGCCGCGGCCATTGGGACCGCCGGTGAGTTTGTCAGGCATGTCCTCGACGTGCGTGAGACCGGCTTCGGCGACGATCACCATCTGCGCGGCCTTGAGCACGTTCGTGAACGTCTGGGTGGCGGTGAACTGCACCTGGTAGGTGTCGTAGACATCCCAGCCCGGCACGACGGTGTCGAGACCGAAGCTGCCGAGCTGACCGCAATGCGTGAGCGTGGACGCGGCCGCATTACCCTCGGGGCAAGTGGACGGCAGCGGCGTGCCACGCAGCGTGGCAAGTCCCTGCTCGAACGGCGTCAGCGCCGCGAACAGCAATTCGACGTCGTCGAACTGCAAGGGCACGTCCTGGCGATAGGCGACTTCACCCTGCAGCGCGGTGCCGCTCCATTGCAGCTGGGTGTTGAACGACAGGCCGATGAGCTTGATGTCTTCTGGATACTCGGTGAAGTAGCCCGAGGTCAGCGCGTATTCGTGGGTCGCGATGTTGCTCGCCTGGTTGGTCACGTCGCCCTGCGCGAGATGCGTGTTCGCACCCACGGTGGCGTACTGCGTGGCCTGCGCGAGCGACAGGTTGCCGCCGGCGGCGGCGGAGCGCGCGACACCCAGGTTCGCGGCAGTGGCGATGGCCGCGGTCGGCGAAAGGCCCGCCGCGATTGCCTGTGCCGCGCCACCGACCGCGCTCAGCGCGCCGAAGGCGTTGCCGACGCCACGCTGCGTGCCGGTGCGTCCCGAGATCAGCGGCAGGCGGCTGTGATAGTTCAGGAAATACAGACCGAACTCGGTGCCGTTGTTGAAGCCCTGCGCGTAGTACTTGAGGTTGAAGCCGTACTGACCCTGGTCGTCCGGCTTCTCGGTAGGCAGGCGGTTGACGGTCTGGAAATTCTCGATGTACGGGCCGCCGAGCGGGCGGAAGTCCACGCCCATGTCGGAGAAGGAACCGAATCCGAGCACGACCTTGCTGCCGCCGGTGGGCGCGAAATCGTTGTTGCTGAAATAGGAGCCCGCGGGCTCCGGCACCGTGGCGTTCCAGTCGGTGATGTAGATAGCCTGCGCGGAGAAGGCATCGCTGAACTGGATGCTGAAGTTGACCATCTCCTGGGGCAGGAAGGCTTCCTTCAGTTCCGATCCCGGCACGCGCAGGGCCGAGACGTCGAAATGGTTGATCGCGTTGACGCCGTTCTGGATGAACGTGCTCTCACCCCAGCTCACCACCTGCCGCCCCAGCCGCAGTTCCGACGCCATGTCGCCGAGGTCGAACTTGGCGTAGACGAACGCATCGAGCAGGCGGGTGTAGCTTTCGACCAGGTCTTTCGACTTCTTCGAAAGCGGGGTGCGCTGCGTATCCGCCGCCGCGTCGTCGTAGAGCGCGGAGGCGCGCACGAACGCGCCGTAGTTTCCATAGTTCAGCGACAGCTCGGTCAGCACCTTCATCGCGCGGCTGTACATGTCGGTGCCGTAGTTGAGGTTGCCGTCGTCGATGTTCGGCGAACGCCCGCAGCCACCATCGGCGATCGCGATGAGCCGGCAGTCGCGCTCTTCGATGCGCCATGCCTGACCGTAGGTGAAGGTGGTATCCCAGCTGCCGCGGAAGGTGCCTGCGTCGTTCTGGAAGTCCCAGGCGTAGGCGGCTGGCGACGTGAGAGCCAACGTCGCGACGATCGGTAGCGAACGTAAGACGTATCGCCGGATCAGATCGTTACTCATTAACGTTCCCCTGAAGACCGCGGAACCGCTGCGAGTCGCGAGGCAAAGGCAGCCATACCGTTGGCCGAATCGTATTTGTGTTCCGCCGCGCTGCTGCTTCCCCTCGCGGACGCGTCGGCGCGGACGTGTTGCGGGCCAGTATAGCAGCGGCCTCCCGGGCAAAAGCTAGGGCGCAAAAGCCGGACCGGGGAAGCCCTAGACCTGAGTCACCTGGAGGATGCTGTGCCTGATCTGTTCTGACAGGACCAGCTGCGCATCGGCCGCGACGCGCACCAGCACCTCGTCGAATTCCAGATTTCCACCCTCGCCGGTCCGGATGACACGCCGCTCGCGCAGCAGGTCGATGAAATTCTGAAACAGGGCCTTGTCGAAGAACTCGGGTGAATTGAATCCGTACAGGATGTTGATGTGTTGGGCGGCGAGCTGGCATCGCTGCTCGAGCGCCTTCTGTGTGATGACGCCGCTGCCGGCCTTGAGCAGCAGCGAGATGGCCAGGTAGTAACGCTCGATGGTCTGGATGGTCGACTGGGCGAGCATGGACAGTTGCAAGGCCGCCGGCGATCCGGGCGGCGGGCGTTGCCAGGCGCTGCGGTCTTCATTGGGCTGCAGCACGCCCAGTTCGGCGAGCGCAGCAAGAACGCCATCAACCACGCGCGCGAGTTCATCCTCGCTCCAGCGCAGGAAAAGCTCGGAGGCGACGTAGGGATAAACACGCCAGGCGAGCCGCTGGATGTCTTCGGTGCGCAGCATGGCGTTGCCGATGAACGCACAGGCAACCAACGACGGCAGCGCGAACAGGTGCAGGATGTTGTTGCGGTAGTAGGCGATCAGTTGGGCGTTCTCGTCGCTCATCTTGACGATGTCGCCGAGTTTGTGAGGTACCCGCGAAATGATCTTTAGCGAGACGCCGTAGGCGACGATCTCGGCCGGCGTTGCATCGGTGATCGTGACACGCGGACTGTAGGGCCAGTCACGCAGCAGCCTGAGGGAAAGCTCGAGCTGGCTCAGCAGGACACTCTCGGGCAGCGCACCGCGCGGGCTCGCGAGCAGCGCCGTGGCCAGCAGATTGATGGGAGTCGCGGCCGCGGCGGAATTGATCCCGCGCATGATCTTGAGTGCGAGCTCGCCCACCAGAGTATTCACCGCGGGCAGTCGGGTGTCGTCCTCGAAGCGTTGCTGGCGCCAGCTCGGCAACATCTCGGTGAGCAGGTCGTCCAGGCGGATGGGCTCGCCGACGTTCACGTGTACGGTACCGAAACGCTCGCGCAGTACCCGCACCGACATCAGCAGGTCCCACCAGCTCTCCTTCGTCTTGGCGGCGCCGGAGAGTTCGGAAATGTATGTGTTCGCTTCGACGATGCGTTCGTAACCGAAATACACCGGCACGAACACCACGGGGCGCACCGGGTCGCGCAGGAAACTGCGCACCGTCATCGACAACATGCCCGTCTTGGGCGCGAGCAGCCGGCCGGTGCGCGATCGGCCGCCCTCGATGAAATATTCCAGCGAATGGCCGCGCGCCATGATGGCCGCGAGGTATTTCATGAACACCACGGTGTACAACGCGTTGCCCGCGAAGCTGCGGCGGATGAAAAACGCGCCGCCCTTGCGCAGGAAACGGCCAATGATCGGGATATTGAGATTGATGCCGGCCGCGATGTGCGGGATCGCATAACCCTGGTGATAGATGACGTAGGACAGCAGCAGGTAGTCCATGTGGCTGCGGTGGCAGGGCACGTAGACCACCTCGTTGCCCTCGGAGACCTGCTTGAGCGTCTCGGCGTGATTGAAATTCACGCCGTCATACACGCGGTTCCAGACGCGTCCGAGCAGCTTCTCGGCGATCTGCACGAATGCGTGCGAGTAGTTAGCTGCGATCTCGAACGCGTATTTGCGCGCCTGCAGCAGCCCGGGACGGTAACTGACCTGCTTGTCGCGCGCCTCGGCCGCGACCACCGCGCGCACGGCGCGGGCCCGCAGGACGCGGGCAACGATGGTGCGCCGGTGCGAAAGGTCCGGCCCGATGCGCGTGGCGCGCTGGCGGCGCAGGATTCCGCGAAGTACGCGTGTCACGCGACGCGCCTGGTCGGCTGGCGGCGCCGCGTCCAGCAGCGAGCGCAGGCTGATCGGCTCTCCCATGTCGACCATGACATTGCGTCCGTTCACCAGGACCGACGCGAACTTGCGCATTCTCGACGTCAGCGCCCAGTTCTCGGCGAACAGCAGGCGCAACCAGGAGCCCTCCTTCTGCGGCGCGCGGCCCCAGTAGACAGCCGTGGGCACGAGCAGCACGTCGCGCACGGAATCCGCGCCCAGGTCTTCGATCAATGCGAGCAGGTGCGGGGGTGGACGGCGCGTGATGCTTGCGTCCCAGAAGCGGCGCCGGCGCGCGACGTCGAAATACGAGCGGCGCTGTTCGACCGGCAGGCTGCCCGAGCGCTTTTCGGGATATGGCAGGCGGCGTTTCTCGGCGACGTTGCAGAGCACCGCCAGGTCGGCGATCGAGTGGCGCTCGAGCACGTAACACACGGGCACGATCGGCGCCGTCAACGAGCGCGGCGCATCGGCCGGCTGCACGGCCGCCCGCACCCAGAGCCTGAAGAATCTGCGCAGCAACCATCCCATGCTCTTGCGTGACCCTCCGGTCGTATGATGTTAGAGAAGCGCGAGTGTAGCCGACTCGCGCGCAGGCACATTCATGAGGGCCGCCGTTTCATGACGACCAGTATTGCGGGCAGCAGGATCATCCTGACAGGAGCCTCCGAGGGGATTGGCCGCGCACTGGCGCTCGAGCTGGCCGGACGCGGCGCGCGGCTCACGCTCGCGGCGCGCGATGCCGCGAGACTCGAGGAACTGTCGCGCGAGTGCCGGGCGCGCGGTGGTGAGGCGGTCGCGGTACCAACCGACGTCGCGAACGAAGTGGACTGCGGCTGGCTCATCGAAAAATCGCTGCAGTCATACGGTGGCATCGACGTGCTGGTGCACAACGCGGGTATCACGATGTGGAGCCGGTTCGATGCGATGGCCGATCTCGAAGTGTTCGAGCGGATCATGCAGGTGAATTACCTGGCGCCGGTGCGGCTGACATCGCTCGCGCTGCCGCATCTGAAGGCGTCGAAGGGATTGATCGTCGCGGTCGCGAGCCTCGCGGGTTTCACCGGTGTCCCAGAGCGCACCGGCTACGCGGCCAGCAAACACGCGATGGTCGGATTCTTCGAGTCGCTGCGCATCGAGCTGGCCGGCAGCGGCGTCGGCGTGAGCGTGATCGCGCCGGATTTCGTGGTGAGCGAAATCCACAAGCGCGCGATTGGACCTGACGGTCAGCCGCTCGGAACCTCGCCGATGATGCAATCGAAGATCATGACCGCCGAGGAATGCGCGCGGCGAATTGCCCGAGCGGTCGAGCGGCGCGAACGGCTGGTGCTCATGTCATTGCGCGGAAGGTTCGGCCGGTGGCTGAAGCTGTTCGCGCCGTCGCTGATCGACCGCATTGCCGCGCGAGCGATTCGCCAACGCCATTAAATGGGGACATTCCTCGTTTCCTAGCAAACGGGGACAGACCTAGATCGACGTGGACGACCGATGGATTTGAGCGATTGCTCAACTCCCAATTCTGTCGCCTTGGATGCGACCCAGTCGGCCGCTCCAAAAGGCCGTTGACGATTCACACAAGTACGAATCTCCGCGAGCTCCGCCGCAGACTGTGGTTCGTTCACGAGATGTCGCCAGTACGAGGGTAATGGCACGGGCGATTCGGCAAGTGCAACGGGTTTCGAATTTGCTGCGCGCCAGGCGAGACTGCCCCACTTCCAGTCCTCCGCCCGCTCGACCAATTGCGCACGCAACGCGTTGCGCTCGACGTATCGCATCACCGTGAGCAGGTGGTGATCCTGCTGAATCAAGAACGCCTTGAATCGGCCCTGCCAGACTCGGCCGCTGGTCGAATACTTCGCGTGGTGCCAGCGGACGTGCGTCGTGAAAAGCCATTGCGTCCAACGCGCAACGTCATTGGCCTGCACCGGCCGTACAACCAGATGAAAGTGATTCGGCATGAGGCAGGCCGCGAGAATCGGCAGTTCCAGCCGTTCCTGTGCGCGATACACCAGTGCCTGAAACTGGTCGTAGTCCGCAGGCTCGTGGAAGATTCGAGCCTTTTTGTTGCCGCGGTTGATCAGGTGATAGCAATAGTCCGCGACGATGAGTCTTGCCGTCCTTGGCATGTACGCAGCGTAAGTCGACGGCGACGGGCCGGCGAAGCGAATATCACGCGGCTATCGGCAAATTAGGTTGCGAAACCTGGGAAATCCTCAGGTCTGTCCCCGTTTGCTAGGAAACGAGGAATGTCCCCATTAACTAAGAACTGTCGGGCGGAAGGTCCAGCGAAATCAGGAAGTACTCGAACAGGTACTTGAGGAAACGCACCTCATCCTGCAGCCGATGGTCGCTGTTGAGGATGTGCAGTGAGCAGCCGTAACGGCGCGCGAACTCGATGCTCTGCTCCACCGGGACTACATCATCTTTCCAGCCGTGCACGATCGTCGTCGGGCAATCGAGCACCTTGTCGCGCAGCGGGGGAAGTCCGGGCATCGTGAGCGCGGGCGCCATGAGAAACACGCCACGCGCATGCAGCAGCGACGCCGCCGCCACCGACACGTAACCGCCCAGGCTCGAGCCGCACAACACGAGGTCGCCCTTCAGTTCCTTGCAGAACTCCACCAGCTTGTTGATGCGCTCGCGCGGATCGTCGATGCCACGATAGTCCACCGACTCGACTTCATAACCTTCGCTGCGGGCGTTGCCGGCGAGCGCGGTGATCTTCACGCCCCAGGGTCCGGCGTCCTTGCCATGCGAGAAAACGACGTAGCGTTCCGTCATCCAGCGTCCCTCATAGTTTCCAGAGCAATGCGTCGAGTGTGCGCGCTGACGAAGCCGCGGGCCGCTGCAGTACGCGATTGCCACGCGCCATCACGCCTTCGCTCGCGAGCCGCCGGATCTGCTCACGCGCGTTCCGCGAACCGGCCGGAAACGCGATGCGGCCGCCCGCGCCGGTGACACGATGCCACGGCAGGCGCGCGGCGTCGCCCGCTTCGCGCAGTACTGTGCCGACCAGTCGCGCCCGCCCCGGCATCCCCGCGCGGCGCGCGACTTCGCCATAACTCGCAAACGTGCCGCGCTTGATGCCGCGCACCGCCTTCAGAATCGCCGCGGCGCGCTGCTCCGCTGTGATTATTCCACTCATGCTGATTGCGATGGACGCCAGGCTGCGATTAGAGTTTCCGTCCCGTTGGCGCTGGATTCGATCACGCGATGGCCCGAGTAGCAACCGACGTTCACACCGCCCGCCCTCAAATGGACTGGTTGACCATGACCGATACCACGACGGCAGGTCCCACGCTCCGCGCCTGGATCCGCGCGCACAAATCCGCGTTCGGCCGCTGGTGGTTCGCGCGCACGGTGTCGAAACGCGCGCCCTACTTCGGCACCATCAAGCCGCGCTTCCTCGACCTGCAACCGAAACTCTGCCGCGTGACGATGAAGAAGCGCCGCGCCGTCGAGAATCACATCGGCACCGTGCACGCACTCGCGATGGGCAATCTGTGCGAACTCGCCGCCGGCATGTGCACCGAGGTCACCATTCCCGTCGGCATGCGCTGGATCCCGCGCGGCATGACCATCGAATATCTCGCCAAGGCCGAGACCGACGTCACCGCGACAGCGCGGCTCGACAAGACCGAATGGGCCGGCGCGGAGAACATCGGCGTACCGGTCAGCGTTCAGGATGCGAACGGCAAGGAAGTCGTGCGCGCCGTGATCTCGATGTACGTCTCGCCGCGCAAGGAAGGCTGAACGGCCCGTTTCACGGGCTTTGTGCGCAACCGTACAGACGGCTAATCGGGCCGTGTGCACAGTCCGCGTGCATGTCTCTTCTCGCGCCGCATCGTCCGATTCCCCTCGCGCAGTTCGCCAAGCCCTCGCTGCCGCGTGCCCTGTGGCAGCTCGCCAATACGCTGCTGCCGTTTGCCGCACTGTGGGCCTTCATGGCCTGGAGCCGGAACGCCGGGTGGAGCTACGCGTGGACCCTGCTGCTCCTGCTTCCGGCGGCCGGTTTTCTCGTGCGGCTGTTCATCATCCAGCACGACTGCAGTCACGGGTCTTTCTTCGCGAGCAGCCGCGCGAATCGCTGGCTCGGCGCCGGGCTCGGGCTCATAACCCTCTTTCCTTTTTCGTACTGGAAGAAGACGCACGCCGTGCACCACGCGACGTCGGGCAACCTCGACAAGCGCGAGTTCGGTGACATCCGGACCTGGACCGTCGACGAATATCTCTCGCAATCACGCGCGGCGCGATTCCGCTATCGCTTCTATCGAAACATCTTCGTCATGCTCGCGATCGGCCCGCTGTTCCAGTTCGTCGCGAAGCATCGCCTGCCGGTGGGATTGCCGTGGCGTTGGAAAAAAGAATGGCGCAGCGTCGCCCTGAACAACCTGGGCCTGGCGGCGCTCGGCGCCGGACTGTGTGTGTGGCTCGGCTGGCAGGCGCTGGTGTCGGTGCATCTGCCGGTCATCGTGCTGGCCGGCGCGTTCGGAGTCTGGCTGTTTTACGTCCAGCATACTTTCGAGGGAGGCTACTGGACGCGCTCCGGGGACTGGGACGCGCAACGCGCCGCCCTCGACGGCAGCTCGTTCTACGATCTGCCCGCCGTGTTGCGCTGGTTCACGGCGAACATCGGTTATCACCACATACATCACCTCGCGCCGCGCATTCCTAACTACCGCCTGCGCGCCGCGAATGCATCCTCGCCGGTTCAGGCCGTGCGTCGCCTGGGCCTGCTGGACAGCCTGGCCTGCGCGCGCATGAAATTGTGGGACGAGCGTCGCGGCTGCATGGTCGGGTTTCCGCCGCGCGCGCGCGGCGCCTGAGCACCGGGTATGTTCGGTGGCGCACCGACTCGGCCCGGCCGCACCTCTAGTGTGGCGCAATGCTGAACCCAGTCGAACTCGTGCGTATCGCACGCCGCTCTTGAAGACCATCCCGCGCCTCGCCTTCTGCCTGTTGTTCGCCTGGTGTGCTCGCGATTCCATCGGCCAGAACAGCGCCTCATTACCCACAAACGCCGTGCCCAGCCGCTATGGAGACAGCTGGGAATGCACCCGTGGATTTCAGCGGGTCGAATCCACGTGCGTATCCATCCAGGTGCCGGTCCAGGGCTTCCTGAATTTTTCGGGCAACGACTGGGAGTGCAACCGGGGCTACATCAGGAAAGGGCGCGAATGCGCCGTGGTCCGAATTCCGGCGAACGCGCATGCCGACGACACGCCGCGCAGTCCTGGATGGCGCTGCGACCGCGGCTTCCGCGAGCTCAAAGGCGCATGCGCGAAAATCGTGGTGCCGGCGCACGCCTACCTGACCGAGTCGGAGTACGGCGTGGGTTGGATATGCGGCCGGGGATTCCGGCGTGAGGGCGCCGCGTGCGCAACGGTCGTCGTTCCCGACCATGCTTATCTGCGCGACTCCGGCGACGAATGGGCCTGCGCACGCGGATTCGCGCGGAAGATGGATGGTTGCGACGCCGTCGTCGTGCCCGTAAACGGATATCTCGACAATCGCGGCGACAAGTGGGAATGCGAACGCGGTTACCGCAAGACATCGACGGCTTGCGTCGCGGTCGCGCCGCCCGCGAACGCGCAGCTCGACCGTTCGGGCAATGATTGGCAATGCGAGGATGGATTCAGGAAGGTCTCGCTGCGCTGCGTGGTCGAGCGCTGACGCGCGGGAAAACAGCGGATCACACCGTTCTCGTCGGCATCCTCACGGTGTCTTCTTCGACTTGCGCGGCGGCCGGCATGCGCACCGTTTCGTCTTCGCGAGGTCCGGCGGGCACGAGTCCCCGCAGGATCGACGATTCGATTTCCTCGTCGACGCTGGGCGAGTAATTCGCAAAGCGGTTGATGCTGATCGTCCGGGTCCGTGATCCATTGGGCTGGTGCGTGACGAGGAACGCGTGGTATTCGCCCGGCTTGCTCGCCGCGAACCCGAACGCAAGGTTGATCCTGCCGGCGCGCACCTGCTCATCGTTGTTGATGCGCCCGTCGCAGACTACGAAATAACTCTCCTCGCCCGTGCGGCCCACGAACGCGCCTTCGGCGTACAGGGACTCGAGGAAAGCTTCGACCTGCGCCCGCGCCAACGTCCACGTGGGCTGCGTATTGCGCTCGAACAGCATCCAGCGCGTGCCGCGTTCGATGCTCGTCATGACGAACAGCGCGAGCCGGCGGGCCGAAAGGTAGCGCCAATCGCTCACCGCCGCGGAACCGTACGCCAGCGTGCGCGGGCTGGCCTGAAACTTCGGCGCGATGCGCACCGACTGCAGCAGGTTGATCCCGGCGTTGATGAGCCGCGAGCGGTCGGCCTGGTGCACCGTCCATGCGGGCCGATGTCCGGGCCGCAGGATCGCATCGTCACCTTCGGCCGCCGACCATACCGGCCAGTTCGCATCGCAGCGCGCGATCATGCCGGCCGCCACACCACAGGGCGCGAACATCTCGAATCGGCCGCGCAACCGGTCGAACGCCACGATGCGCGGGAAGAACATCGCCGCGTCTTCGCTGCGGAATGGCCAGTGCCGGATGCCGTCCAGCGCCGCGGCGCTCGACGCCCAGGAAGCGGGCGGATCGACGATGAGCAGCGCGCGCCGCTCGCGGCAGAAGCGCCCCGCGACCAGCAGCGTGGAAAGCCCCACGTCGGTGTCGCGCGTGAGCGGCGGAATACACAACAGATTGATGTCCGGCGCGGCGTGCAGCGCGAAGATGCCGCTGCCCGTCTGCGCGGAACCGATGATGTCGTAGTCGCTGATCGGACCGCCGTCGTCGCCGTCGGGATTCGATGCGCTGTAGCCGATCACCGCCCCATTGTTCGCGGGTGGCGTGCGCGCCGGCCGCTCGGTGGGCACGCTGCCCTGCACCCGCACCAGACGCGATTCGAGCAGTGCGTCGGCCACGAAACGATCGGCCCCCGGGGTGATCGAGAGGCGCCGGAAGATTTCCTGGTCCTCGATCTGTTCGGATCCGGCCGCGCGTACCCGCTGCACGACCAGATTGAAACGGTCCGCCTCGCGGGATTCGATGGCGTCGTAGTCGACCGAGGCGCGCAGGAATTCGCGCGAGCCGGCGCCGACGCCGCGCAGGATGAGCCGTCCATTGCTGGTCGGCAGCGTGAGTGTCGGCGGACGCGCGCCATTGACGACCCGAACGATGACCGCGCAACGGCCGCCGTTCTCGAAGAACTGCTCGACGGCGTAACTCAGTGGAGAGGGTTGCCACAACCCGCCGAACACACGCGTGAAGTCGGCGAAATTGCGCACCGGCACGGGTTCGTTGACGGGACCCTTGAGCGTGCGGCCGATGAAGGCGGCGATGCTGGTTGCGGCGCGCGCGATGACACGTAGAGAGCCGGGTTGTTCGGCAGACGAGATCTGCGAGTCAATCGTCTCGGGCAATCGGCTCCCCAAGGCACGACCCGAGCGAGTTTGGGTCGTGCGATGCCCGCGGAATGTAGCAGCGTCTCAGTAGCGCCGCCACAGCGGCACGTTGCGCCTTTTGAAAAGTGCGACGAGCACGAGACCCGCGATGAAGCCGCCGATGTGAGCGCCGAAGGCGATGCCGCCGCCGGCCATCTCCGGATCGCGCAGAGCGGCGATGCTTCCCATGACGAGTTGCATGATGAACCAGGCCGCGAGCACCCAGATTGCCGGGAATCGTCCGAGCTGCACGATGAGGAAGCCGAGCGGCAACCCTAACAACACGCGGGCGCGCGGGAACAGCAGCATGTACGCGCCGAGCACGCCTGAGATCGCGCCACTCGCGCCCACCATCGGAATTTGAGAATCGGGCCCCGTGACTACCTGCGCGAACACGGCCGCCACACCGCACAGCAGATAGAAGAATAAGTAACGCACGTGACCCATCGCGTCTTCGATGTTGTTACCGAACACCCACAGGTAAAGCATGTTGCCGGCCAGGTGCCAGAAGCCGCCGTGCAGGAACATCGACGTGAACACGCTAGCGGCCGGCGGGATCCAGTCGACCTCCGGCGACAGCGCGACTCGTCCGGTGAGCTCCGCGGGTATCACGCCGAGCGCGAAGGCCACGCGCTGCGCGCCCTCACCCGTCATCAGCACGTGCTGAACGACGTACACGACGACGCAGGCAATGATGATGCCGACGGTGACGTACGGCTTCGTCGTGGTCGGATTGTCGTCGTGCAGCGGCAGGACCATGGGTGCTACCTGCTCAGGGAACCGGCTTCAGAACGATGGCATCGAGCGTCGCGGTGGCGATCGGATGGTAGTTAGGCCGTGCCTTCGCGTAAATCGCGCGGGCGCGGGCCGCCCCGGCCGGCGTCTTCATGAGGTCCTCGTACAGCGGTTTGATCAGGCGGCGCCGGCCGATCGTCGTGAGGTAACTCTCGAGGCGCGGATACGCGGGTGCGTAATCGTTGCGGATCGCGATGCGCAGCCAATTGAACGCGATCTCGGCGTTGCCGGTGGCGGTGAGTGCGAAGGCGGCGTCGAGCTCGTTCAGGCGCGCCGCGGGAACCTTGGCGGGCATTCCGTCGAGAAAATGCACCCACTCATGAGTGGTCCAGTCCTTCGTCGGCAGGTCCACGGTCGCGAGTTTGCCGGCCAGCCAGTTCTTGCGCGCCTGGTCCACGAGATCGAACGCATCGGAACGCGGCAGCACGGCGTTCTTCGGCAGACCGGGCGCGAAAATCCATTCGTCGAGCTCGGCGGACGTGACCGCGCCGGGCTCGAGCGGCAGCAGGTTCGCCTCGAGGTGAACGCGGAACTTTTCGGTCCACACGCTCTGGAACGCGAACTTGTCGAAGTAATCGCGCAGGAACTTGTCGACCTCGTCGGCGCCGAAGCGGCTCGCGAGGAAGGAAATGAACAACGCGCCCTTGATGTAGGGCACCTGGGTGAACGCGTCGTCCGGATCGCGGCCGCGCAGGTCGAGCGCGAGTACCTGGTCGGCGGGCGGCAAGGTCGCGAGATCCGCGCGCAGGCCCGTGACGTCGAGCACTTCTTCCATGGCCTGGCGCCGTTCGCCGTACACCGCCGTCATGATGCGGCCCTGCAGGTAGACGGTGAATCCTTCGTTGAGCCACAGGTCGCGCCACGTGGCGTTGGTCACCAGGTTGCCCGACCACGAATGCGCGAGTTCGTGCGCGATGAGCGCGGTGAGACTCCGGTCGCCCGCGATCACTGTCGGGGTGATGAACGAGAGCCGCGGATTTTCCATGCCGCCGAACGGAAATGACGGCGGCAGGATCAGCAGGTCGTAACGTCCCCAGCGATAGGGCCCGAACAGCTTCTCGCTGACCTGGATCATCTGCTCGGTTTCCGCGAATTCGTTCGCGGCCGCCGCGACGATCGAACTTTCGGCGAATACGCCGGTGCGCGGCCCCGTCGCGCGGAATTCGAGTTTGCCGATGCCGAGCGCGATCAGGTACGAGGGAATCGCCTGCGGCATGTTGAAGTGGTACACGCCGTCGGCGCTGATCTCGCCCGAATTCTCCGCGCTCATCACCGCGCGCATGCCCGGCGGCACGTGAATGGTCGCGCGGTAGGTCATGCGTGTCTGCGGCGTGTCCTGCAGCGGAATCCAGCTGCGCGAATGGATCGCCTGCGATTGCGTGAACAGGAACGGGTGTGTCTTGTCGGCTGTGAGCGCGGGCTCCACCCACTGCAGACCGGACGCGGTGGGCCGCGTCTGATACGAAATGCGCACGGTGAATTCGTTCGAGTCCTGTGCCGCGGCCACGTCGATGTCGAGCGGCGCGCCGAGAATCGGGTCGCGTTTGCCGATCGTGAACTTCAGCGGCACGAGGTCGCGTGCCCCGCGCAGCCACCACACCTGGCGGACCACGAGATCGCGTGTGTCGAGCGTGAGCGTGGGCGCGCCGGCTCCCACACGCGCCACGACCAGGTCCGCGACACCGGACAGGCGTTTGTCTTCGAACGACGCCTCCAGATCGAGATCGAGGTGCCGCACGCGAAACGCGTCGGTGTTGGCGTACGAGTGGTAGTCGTGGCCCGGAACGATCGGGTCAGCGGGTATGGCGGGAACGGCGGCCTGCGCGGCGACCGACAACACGAGCGCGGAGATGAAAAGTTTCATCTCCGCACTCTAGCGTTTCAGTTCGTCGCGGTCTTCGGGGCCGCGCCCGGTGAGGCAGCGGCCGCGGCGGATTCCACCGACGCTTCGCGATCGGATACGAGTTCCTGGAATGTCGCCTCGTCGACCGGCAGGTCGGAGATGCCGTCCCACGTCGCGCCCGGCGCGACCTTGTTCTGCACGACCGTGGCCGATGCGACGATGTGCTCGAGCTGGTCGGGACCGCCGGTGACCGACACCGGAATGCCGCGCGGTTCCTGTGAGAGTTTGGCGACCGCATCCCAGTCGATCTTTTCCTTGCGCGCCGCGAGTTCTTTCTGAATGCGCTCGGCCAGCGCCTTGTTGAGCAGCTTCGCCTGCGCCTTCTTCCAGTCGCGCGGATCGTCTTCGAGAACGTCAAATGCCTGGATGTGCAACGCGCCTTCGTGCCAGCCGAACACGAACGGCTGGTTCACCACCCGCACCGACGTGCCGATCGGCGCGAGCTCGAACAACTGCGCGATGTCTTCCGGGTACAGACGAATGCAGCCATGGCTCGAACGCAGGCCTACACCGGCCGGCTTGTTAGTGCCATGAATCATGTACGTCGGCCAGCCGAGATAAAACGCGAAGCGGCCGAGCGGATTGTCGGGTCCCGCAGGCACCACGGCATCGAGCTTCTCGCCGCGTTCCTTCAGATGCTCCTTGATGATCGACGGAGTCGGACGCCACACCGGATCTTTCGTCCGGCGCACGACCTTGGTCGCGCCTTCCGGAGTCTTCCAGCCCACCTTGCCGATGCCGATGGGATAGGTATGCACCACCTGCGGCTCGCCCTTCTTCACCTTCGGGAAATAGAACAGGCGCATCGCCGCATTGTTGATGACGATGCCTTCGCGCGGCGCGTTCGGCAGGATGAACTGCGATGGGATCACGATCTCGCGGTTCTCTCCCGGCAGCCACGGATCGACGCCCGGATTCGCGCGCACGATTTCTTCGTAGCCGACGTTGAAGCGGCGCGCGATGTCGGTGAGCGTGTCTTCTTTCGACGCCTGCGTTTTCTGCACGACGCCGACGATATCCGTGGTCGGGTCGATTTCGAATCGATGCGTAGGCACCGGCTCCGGCAACGCGGGCACGACGGGTTCGTTCTTCGCCTTCGCCGCGCGCTTGCTGCCCCAGCCCGGACCGTCAGTGAAAAGAGAACAACCTGAAATCAGCGAGGCACAAAGCGCCAACACGGCAAGTGACCGCAGCGCGGGATGATTTTTCATGGCCAAAGTATGACACCGCAGCGTCGTTTTTGACTGTCTGAATTCAGCTACAGCAGCGTCGGCTGGTTCGGCAACTCGTTCCGGTCCGCCGACTGAAGCTGGTGCGTTTGAAACGGAAACTGGCTCTCTAACAAGCGCCCCACCGCCGCGACTCCCGCGAGCGAGCCTTCCGAAAAGCGCCCCGCGCGGAAATGTTCTTCCATCTCCCGGCAGGCCGCCTCCCATTGGTCTGGGGGAATCACCGCGGCGGCTCCCCGATCAGCGACGATCTCCACGTCCCGGTCCGCCACCAGCACATAGATGAGTACGCCGTTGCGCCGCTCGGTGTCCCACACCTGCAGTTGCGCGAACAGGCGCATGGCGCGTTCGCGCGGCGTCGTCCCGGCACGCAGGTCCGAAAGATCCAGCGCCGTCTCGATCACGAAACGGATTTCGCCGCTGGTGCGTGTCTCGACCGACTGGATGGCGTTTTCGATCGCCGCGAGCACGTCGTCCGGAAAACGGCGCCGTGTTCCGGTTCGCGTCGCGAGCAGGTGAGTGAGAGTGCGCATGCGGACTAACTACCAGCGGCCCGAGGCGCCGCCGCCACCGAAGCCACCACCCCCGCCACCGCCGAACCCGCCAAACCCGCCGCCCCCGCCAAACCCGCCTCCGCCGAAGCCGCCGCGCCCGCCGCGATCGCGGAACACATGACCACCGCCATAACCCATACCACCGCCGAATCCGAACAACAGCGTGAACAGGAACAGACCTACGCCCGCTCCGGCCGCGCCAAGCACGCTGGAGGTGATCAGCCAGATGAGCCCCGCGCCGCCGGCGCCCGCGACACCGGCCGCCGGCAGACGACCGATCAGCGGGCGCAGGAAACTCGCCAACATGAAGCCGCCGATCAGCAGCAGCGGCCACGGCAGTCCGCCACCGGGATCCGGTTTCCATTTCTGGTCCGGCGCGGGCAACGCTTCCCCATCGATGATGCGGATCATCTGGTCGAGCCCGGCATTGATGCCGCCGTAGAAATCGCCCTGCTTGAACAAAGGCGCGATCGTCTCGTTGATGATCCGATGTGAAGTGACATCGGTGAGCGCGCCTTCGAGGCCGTATCCGACCTCGATGCGCAGTTCGCGGTCGTCCTTCGCGACGATGAGAATGACGCCATCGTCCGGCTTCGCGCGCCCTACTTTCCACGCTTCGGCGAGACGGATGCCGAATTGCGCGATGTCTTCGGGTTCCGTCGTCGGCAGCACGAGCACCGCGATCTGCGCGCCCTTGCGCGCCTCGAACGCGCCGAGTTTCTCCTCCAGCGCCGCCTGCTGCTGCGCGGTCAGCGTGCCGGTGAGGTCCGTAACACGCGCTTCATAGGGCGGCAATGCGATCTGCGCGCGCGCCGGCGTAACGCCGGCCGCGACCAGCAGCGCGAGCGTGAGGAGCGCGGCTTTCAAGACGGCTGGACTAGTTTGCCGGGGGATTCTGCGCGGGCGCCGGTTGGGGCGTCTCGACCGGCGTGGTCGACTGCGACGGCGTCGAGCTGTCGAAGCTCACGGCCGGCGCCGCGGAGATCGCCGCTTCGTTTTCGACCGTGAAGTTCGGCTTCACGTCGAAGTCGAAGATGTTCGCCGTGATATTCGACGGGAACTGACGCACGGTGACGTTGAATTCGCGCACCGAATCGATGTAGCGATTGCGCGCCACGGTGATGCGGTTTTCAGTCCCCTCGAGCTGTGCGGAGAGGTCGCGGAAATTCTCGTTCGCCTTGAGATCGGGATACCGCTCGACCGTCACCAGCAGGCTCTTGAGCGCCTGCGTGAGCTCGCCCTGCGCGGCCTGGAATTTCGCGAACGCCGCCGGATCGTTGATGAGCTCGGGGGTGGCCTGGATGGAGGTCGCTTTCGCACGCGCCTCGGTCACGCCGACCAGCACGCGCTCTTCATGGGACGCATACCCCTTCACGGTCGCGACCAGGTTGGGCACGAGATCCGCGCGCCGCTGGTATTGATTGACGACTTCGGACCAGGCCGCCTTCACGGCTTCATCCTGGGATTGCAGTTTGTTGTAGCCGCACCCCGAGGTGCCGAATGCCGCGAACACCGCGACCACGCCAAGTACCAGTTTTCTCATCGGATTCTCCGCGCGAGGTTGGGCATGTCTCACCAGATTTTGACACGGTCCGACGGTGGCCGGTACAGGCGGTCGCCGGGCTGCACGCCAAACGCATCGTAGAAAGAGGCGATGTTGCTTGCCGGACCATTCGTACGAAACTCGCTGGGGCTGTGTGGATCGGTCACCAGGCGCTTGAGCAGTTCCTCGTCGCGAAACTTGCGTCGCCAGGCCTGCGCCCAGCCCAGGAAGAAGCGCTGATCACCCGTGAAACCGTCGAGCTCGGGCGCCGGTTTGCCGGCCAGCGAGAGCTTGTAGGCCTTGTGCGCGACTTCGATGCCGGACAAGTCCCCGATGTTCTCGCCCAATGTGAGCTTGCCGTCGACGTGCCGGTTGTCGAGCACCGAATAGGCGTCGAACTGTTTCGCCAGCCTTTCCGCGCGTGCATTGAATTTCACGCCGTCCTCGGCCGTCCACCAGTCGCGCAGATTGCCGTCGCCGTCGAACTGCCGGCCCGAGTCGTCGAAGCCGTGGCTGATCTCGTGGCCGATCACGGCGCCGATCGCGCCGTAGTTCACCGCGTCGTCCGCGGACATGTCGAAGAACGGCGGTTGCAGGATCGCCGCCGGGAAAGTGATTTCGTTGGTCGTCGGGTTGTAATAGGCATTGACGGTTTGCGGCGTCATGAGCCATTCGCCCTTGTCGACCGGTCCGCCCGTGCGGGTGACGTAACGCTGATGTTTGAACTGCGCCGCCCGCAATGCGTTGCCCACCAGGTCATCGCCGCGGACCACGAGCGTGGAGTAATCGCGCCACACGTCGGGGTAACCGATTTTCACGGTGATCTTCGCGAGCTTCTTTTTCGCCTCGGCGCGAGTCGCCGCGCTCATCCAGTCGATCTCATCGATCGACATGTCGAATGCGATGAGCAGGTTGCCGACCAGGTCCAGCATGCGGCGTTTCGCCTCGGCGCCGAAATTCGACTCGACATACATCTGGCCGATCAGCTCGCCGATGTTGGCATCCATCGAATCGACCGCGCGCCGCCAGCGCGGACGCGGTTCGGCCACGCCATTCAACGTGCGTTGATGGAAATCGAACTGCAGATCCGCGAACGGCGCCGAAAGCATCGGCGCGTAACGATCGAGGAGCTGGAACTTGAAATAGACGCGCCAGTCGGCAACGGGCACCGTTCTGACGAGCTGGCCGATGCCCTTGATGAAGGGCGGCTGGCTGACGTCCAGGCGCTGCACCGGCGCGCCCATCCCGTCGAAGAACGCGATCCAGTCGAAGCCCGGCGCGAGTTTCTGGTACTCGGGCAACGACATCGGGTTGTAGTTCCTGACCGGATCGCGCAGCTCGACCTTGGTCCACTGATCATTCGCAATGCGAGTCTCGAGGGCCGCGATGCGCGCCGCGGCCGAGCGCGCGTTGCGCTCACCGGCGAGCGCCAGCAGCCGCTCGGCGTACTCGGAGAAGCGCGCGCGGAACCGCGTGTACTTTTCGTCGGGATTCAGATAGTAGTCCCGGTCCGGCATCGTCAGCCCGGCCTGGTACAACGCGCCGAGATACACGCTCGAGTTCTTGTTGTCCGGCGCGGAGTTCCAGGCGAATGGCTGTGCGACGCCGATACGCTGCGAGTAACCGATGTAATGCGCCACGTCGCGCGGCGTCACGATCGCATCGATGCGCCGCAGCTCTTCCTGCAGCGGCGCGAGACCGAGACTTTCGACTCGCGCGCTGTCCATGTACGCGAGGTAATAGTCGCCGACCTTCTGCGCAGCGGAGCCCGGCGCGCGGTTCGGTTGCGCGGCGGCGGCGACGATGAGCTGGCGGACATCTTCGCGCGCCGTGTCGTCGAGCATCATGAACGTGCCGTAATTGGAGCGGTCCGCGGGAATCTGCGTGTTCGCGAGCCAGGTTCCGCCCGCGAAGCGATACAAGTCATCCTGCGGACGAACGCTGCGATCGAAGCCGGCCAGATCGAGCCCCGATTTGGGCGGTGGAACCGGCGCGGCTGGCGGCGTCACGACGGTTTTGGGAGCCTTGGATGCACAGGCGGTAAGCACCGCCGCGAGTGCAACGACGGCCAGGCGAGTCGACATGGAAACCCCAGGGAATCTTTCGTTGCCGGGAGTATAAAAAAAGCCCCGAGCTTTTGGGGCTCGGGGCTTTAGAAGGCGGACTTTCGATGAAGGGATAGAAGTCCGCTAGGGGATCCACTCAACCTCAAATCAGTGCAGTCTCGCGACTTGCAGAATCTTGATGTCCTCGGCGTCGATCTCGAAGTTCGCGGCCAGCAGCCGGCGCAGTTCCTTCGAGTCCTTGCGTTCGCCGAGCGGATGCGTCAATTCGATGACCCCGCTCCATTCGCTCGAGTGCGCGGGCTCGGCGCTCGTGACAAAGTGCGTGTAATAGCGGGCTGCCATGGCTGACAGAGTAGTGAGCCCCCCGAAAGGCGGCTGTGAGGCGCTGCACAGACCCCGCTGGCTGGGGTGCGCCCGACTGAGACATTCATCACATAAGATTTAACTCGTGAGCCGCTACAGACCTGCAGAGAAACCCGGATCCCAGTTCATAACGCCCGCCGGCGAGCTGCGCCTGAAACAGGAGCTGGATGAGTTGTGGCGCGTGGAACGGCCGCGCGTGACGCAGGCGGTCTCGGAAGCCGCCGCCCAGGGCGATCGCTCCGAAAACGCCGAATACACGTACGGAAAGAAGCGCCTGCGCGAAATAGACAGGCGCGTGCGTTTTCTGCGCAAGAGACTCGATGGCATGACGGTGGTCGACAAGCCGCCGAGCGACCGCAACCGCGTGTTTTTCGGCGCGTGGGTGACACTCGAGGACATCGACGGCAAGCAATTCGTGCACCGGATCGTCGGGCCCGATGAGTTCGACCAGGCGCCGGGCTACATCAGCATGGATGCGCCGCTGGCGCGCGCGCTGATGAGGAAGGCGCTCGACGATGAGGTGACCGTGAATCTCCCCGGCGGCGAGCGCGTGCTCGCGATCGTCGCGATCCGTTACGAAGTGGGTTCCGAGGCGGGTTGATCCGCCGCGGCCTGCAAGGCCCGCCGGGCGTAAAAGGCCAGGATCGTTTCGGAGAAGTCGGCGATCAGGAAATCGGCGACACGGCCGGCGTACCAGTTGAAATGTGTGCTGACGCGATAACGCATGCGCAAGGACAACCGCGTGCCGCCCGCAACCGGCGTCAGCGAATACGTGCTTTCGCCGACGTCGAAATACTCCCCGCCGATGCGCACGTGATCATCCAGCGCGCCGGGCGGGAAGGAATTCTCCGCGAACCGGTAGCGCCAGCTCACGCGCTCGTTCTCGCGCCACTCGGTCGCCACCTGGTCGAAGCGGACGCCTTTGCCCATCGTGATGTGGCGCAGATGCTCACCGTCCTGCAGCGCCCCGACACCCGCCTCGGGCACGGGCACACCGATGCGATACATCCAGGCGTCATCGACTTCGTCCGCGCGGATGTCACGGGTATCGATGAGCTGCCGCCAAACTACCGCCGGCGGGGCCGCGACGAACGTGGCGTGTTCGGATTCGCGGTCGAGCGATGCGGACGGAATCTGGTGTTCGACGGCGCCGATGAGCAGCGGCAACGCCGCGAAACAACCGACGACGGAGGACCGCGGCCAGTTCGTCGCGCGGCAGATCGCGCCCATGAGCAGGCCCGCGAGTCCGCCGACCACCGCGAACATCGGGATGATGACGATGGCGCAGATCCAGCCCTCGATCAGCAGCAGCAGAGAACCGACCACATACAGCACGGTGGCGACGACGGGCGCAAAGAAGTAGTACCGCCAGCTGCGCCGCTCCGTGAGTTCGGCCACGTACACCGTGACGACACCGACCAGCAGCGGCGAACCGATGATGAACGCTCCGAGCATGGCCGAGTACGCGCGGTCGGGCTCGCCCCAGAACGCCAGACGCAATGCGAGTCCCACGAGTGCGCCGCATCCCACGGCCCACCAGCCGCTGAACGGCAACCGCCGCTCGGGCCGAACTACCGGCTGCGTCTCGGGTGAGGCGTAGGGATTTTTCACGTGGCGGCGGCGCGCGCCGGGCAGAAGCGGCAGCGCTTCTCACCGGGCGGTTCGGTCCTGACTTCAACATGCGCTCGCAGTTCGGCGCGCGGCGCGAGGTCGGCCGGCAGCCGGAATCCCCAGGCGAGTCCCGCCCGGCGCATCGCAAGCAATGCCCACCAGCCCGGATCCCATTCGCCCGCATGAAGACCGAGCCGCGCGGAACCGGGAAACGCATGGTGATTGTTGTGCCAGCACTCGCCCATCGTCAGCAGCGAGGTGAAACGCACGTTGCGCCCCTGCACCGCCGCGCCATCGACGACGTGATGCATTCCGCCATGGTTGTGCGCGAAGAATCCGATGATCCAGTGGCCGAACACGCCGGTGGTCACGCGCGCGCATACGCCCCAGAACACGAAACCCCAGCCACCCCAGGCGTAGAACAACAATGCCCAGGGAAGGTGCTGCCACATCCAGGTGCGCTCGAGAAAGCGATAGAAGCGATCGTTTGCGATGCGGCCTTCGATCACCAGTGTCGGCTCGTGACGCAGCCGCAGCTCGCAGACGAGTTGCCACCACGCATCGATCCAGAATGGCCGGCCGTGACGTAGATAGTCGTGGCACACGGGCAGACGCTGTGCGTAGTCGCGCAGTTCGTGCTGGCGAAGCAGACCCAGCGGACCCGCGAGCCCGACCTGCACGCCGAGGTACACGAGCAGGTATTCCAGCCAGCGCGGGCATTGGAAGCTGTCGTGAATCAACTTGCGGTGGCTGCCGAGCGAATGGCCGAACAGCAGCACGAGCGCGGTGCTCACGGCATACAACACGAGCGCCGCCGGGCTGAACGTCAGCGCGCCGCCGATCACCGCGGCGCCCGCCATGCCGAGAAACCACGCGCCCTTCACGGGCGAGAAGCGCACCTCGCCGTCGCACACCTGCGCCACGTCGCGATGGCGCACGCGGTGCCGCGACAGGCTCGCAGGTAGCGGTGCGCCGGTCACGTCAGGTGGTCTTCGGCTTGCGGCGCGCGAGCGCGCGCGACTCGCGTTTGAGTGGACCCGCCACCGGACACACCTCGAAGGCGAAGCCGGTAAGCGTGTTGACCAGATTGTCCGGCACGAGCGCGTACAGGACGCGCTGACCGTGGCGTTCGCTGCGCACCAGGCCCGCGTTCTCGAGTACGGACAGATGCCGCGAGATCGCCGGCGTACTCATCGAGAAGCGCTCGGCCAGCTCGGTGGTGGTGAGTTCAGCCTTGGACAGATACGCGAGGATCTCGCGGCGCGGCCGCGAGGCCAGTGCGTCGAATACGCGATCGAGCTGCATTCAATGATTGCCTAATTCGTTAATTAAGCAATTAGTACTCCCGGTCACCGGCATCCGTCAAGCGCGGCACTCGCGGCGCCGCAAAAACCCGGAATTAAGTAGCTTTCCCGCTTGCGGATGCCCGGCCGCCGTCTATAATTTCTGTGACGACAGAAATAACGGACGGAACGATATGCACCTCACCGACACCATGCGCCGCTACATCGTGCACTGGGGCGAGATGGGCAGCCGCTGGGGAATGAACCGCTCCGTAGCGCAGATCCATGCGCTGCTGTACCTGTCCGAGAAACCCCTCAACGCCGACGAAATCGGCGAGACGCTCGGCATCGCGCGCTCCAACATCAGCACCGGACTCAAGGAACTGCTCTCCTGGGACCTGGTGCACATCACCCACGAGCTCGGCGATCGCCGCGACTTCTTCACTGCTCAGCAGGACACCTGGGAAGTGATCCGCGCGATCATGGACGGCCGCAAGAAGCGCGAGCTCGATCCGACGCTCGCCGCGCTGCGGGAATGCGCCGCGCAGCTCGAGAAGGATCGCGACACGCCCGCCGCGGTGCGCGCGCGCATCGTCACGCAGCTCGAGTTCCTCGAAACGGTCACCCGCTGGTTCGACGCGATGAAACGCCTGCCACGCAAGACGCTGCTCAAGATGATGCGCATGGGCGAACGCATCGCGAAAGTCATCGGCGACTGACGGAACTCACATGACGCAAGCCAGCGCCCTGCCCCGCACCCTGACGGCCGAAGCCGTTCGCGGCGGCAGGCGGCATGGATTGCGCGAGTTGCTCGGCGCGCCAGCCTGGCACCGTCTTCCCGAAGCGGTGCGCGAGCGCTTCGATGAAACCACCGCCGCCGTGACCTACGCGGGTGCCTTCGAGATCGTCCGCGCGAGCCTGCTTGGCCGGCTGTTCGCGTGGCTGGGCGTGTTGTTCGGCATGCCCGTCACTCCGCGCTGCGGCACCGATGTGCCCGCGCGCGTGCTGGTCGAACCCGACGCCCAGGGCGTCGTGTGGACGCGAGTGTACGAATGGGCTGACAGCCGGCACCGGGTGCGCTCCACGAAAGTGGTCGAGGGGCGCGAACTCATCGAAAAACTTCCCGCGCGGCTCAACATGCCGCTCGACGTCTACGAAGACGGCGGCGTGCTGCACTTCGTGAGCAAAGGCTATTATTTTGATCTCGGATTTGGCGATCCCGGATCCGGCGATCGCGCCTTCGGCTTGAAGCTGTGGCTGCCGCGCGTATTCTCTCCCGGCGTCACCCACGTCGAACACGTCGATCTCGGCCATGGCTGGTTCCGCTTCACGATGATCGTGATGCATCCATGGTTCGGCGAACTGTTCTTCCAGACCGGCCGCTTCTGCGCCTTCGAGGAAGCATGAGCCCACGCGGAATTCTCTTCACCGGCGCGACCGGTTTCATCGGCCCGCACATCGTGCGCGCGCTCCTGGCGCGCGGCGACTCGGTGTGGGTGTGGGCGCGTGATGTCGCAAAGGCGCGGCGCTTGTTCGGCGACCAGGTGAAGGTAGTTAGTGCGCTCGCCGAGATTCCGCCGGCTTCACCGATCGACGGCGTGGTGAACCTGGCGGGTGCGCCGGTCGTCGGCCCTCCGTGGACCCGGGCGCGGCGACAGCTGCTCATCGACAGCCGCGTGAAGCCGACACAGGCGGTGCTCGCATGGAGCGCGCAACGCGCCTCGCCGCCACGCGTACTGGTGAGCGCCAGCGCGATCGGCTTCTACGGCTCGGGCGACAACGGCTGGCTCGACGAGAACTCACCCCCGCAGGACGTCTTCCAGTCGCAGTTGTGTCTGCAACGCGAAGCCGCGGCGAACGCGGCCGAAGCGCAGGGCATCCGTGCCGTGAACCTGCGTATCGGTCTCGTGCTCGGCCGCGACGGCGGCATCCTGAAGCAGCTCGCGCTGGCCGCGAAACTCGGCGGCGCCGCGGTGCTCGGCGACGGGTCGCAATGGATGTCGTGGATCCACATCGACGACCTCGTGCGCGTCGTCGAACGCGCTCTCGACGACGAGACGATGCGCGGCGCGATCAATGCAGTCGCGCCCGAGCCGGTGCGCCAGCGGGAATTCCAGCGCGCACTGACGCGTGTGTTGCACCGGCCGTTGTGGCTGCGGGTGCCCGCCGCATTCTTGAGCGTGGCTCTCGGCGAGATGTCGGATCTGCTCGTTCGCAGCCAACGCGTCGCACCTCGCAGGCTGGAGACATCCGGATTCAAATTCACGCATCCCGGGCTGGAGGGCGCGTTGCGCGATCTCCTGCGCGGCACAGGAGCGCCCTCATGACCCCCTTCTCGACCCTGGTCACGGCCATCGGAGTCGCGCTCGTCGCGAGTTCGCTCACTGTCGTAACCATCCGCGAGCCGCTGCGCCGGCAATTGGAACTGATGTGCACGACCGGCGCGTCCGTAACCTACTGGACGCGCACCGCCGTGACGGTTCTCTATCTACTGCCGCTGTTCGTCGTACTGGTGTTCGGTCTGCCGGACCTCACGCGAGCCGACCTGACACCCGCGGAGGTCGCCCGCCGGACCATCGCGGCGGCGGCGTTCTCACTTACGGCAATAGTGAGCGGCATGGCGCTGCGCCTCGCGAACCAGCGGCCGCCGCTGCGGCCGCCATCCGCTACGATCGAGCGCTACTAGACCCGGACGTTCTTGAACTGCCAGGGATCCGTCTTGTCGAGATCCTCCGGAAACAACCGCTCGCGATCGTGCAGCGGCGTCCAGTCCGTGTAGGTCCCCGCGACCGTGCCGAGATATGGCAGCGAGATTTCGAGATTGCGGCGGAAATCGATTTCGTCGGGCTCGACCATTCCGGCGTTCGGATTCTCCATGGCCCAGATCATTCCCGACAGACACGACACCGTGACCTGCAGGCTGGTCGCATTGTTGTGCGGGCAGAGCTTGCGCGCCTCCTCGATCGTGAGCTGCGAACCGAACCAGTACGCGTTCTTCTTGTGGCCCGCGAGCAGCACGCCGAGTTCGTCGGTGCCGGAGATGATTTCATCCATCAGGATGCGTTGACGGTCCTGCAGGTGCCAGTTCCGGCCCGCGAATTCATGCACGGAAACCACGGCCGAATCGCTCGGGTGATAGGCGTAGTGCACGGTGGGCCGGTACACGACCTCGGAGCTCTGTCGCACGGTCAGATAGTCGGAGATCGAAATCGCCTCGGCGTGTGTGATCAGGAAACCGTGGAAATGTCCGGCCTTGGGTGTCCAGGTGCGCACCCGTGTCGCGGCGCCCGGCTGCATGAGATAGATAGACGAACCGCCGCCGAAGTCATAACGCTTGCCGTCGCGCGGGAAATTCTTCTCGTGGGTGCCCCAGCCGAGCTCGGCGGGCTGCTGACCCTCGCTGACGAAGCCGTCCACCGACCAGGTGTTGACGAATTCGTTGAACTCCTTGGGTTTGCTCGCAAGCTGCGTGTCGCGCTCGGCGATGTGGATCACCTTGACACCGAGCTTGCGCGCGAGCTGACCCCAGGCGTCGCGCGAGGACGGATTGCCGGCATCAACTCCGGAGTCCGAGGCGAGGTTGAGCAACGCCTGTTTCACGAAATGCGAAACGAGACCGGGATTCGCGCCATGCGTGATCACGGCGGTAGGTGCGCGTCCGCCTTCCTTGCGCAGGGCCAACGCCTCCTCGCGCAATGCGTAATTCGTGCGCTTCGCGTGCGGAATCGTCGCGTCGGTGTAACCACCCGGCCACGGCTCGATGCAGGTGTCGAGGTACATCGCGCCCTTCGACCAGCACAACTTGATCAGCGCGAGCGAGGAAACGTCGACCGACACGTTGAGTACGAAATCGCCACGGCCGATGTACGGATCGAGCTCACGGCGATAGTTGTCGCGAGTCAGCGTCACTTTCACAACTTTGACGCCGTACTCCTCGGCAACTTTCTTGCCGCGATCGTCGGACGTGATGATCGTGACACGCTCTTTCGGAATGCCGATGTGACGCAAAACGAGCGGGAGCGTGCCCTGGCCGATGCTGCCAAAACCGATGAAAACAATACGCCCCGGAAACTCGATGTGAATCTTGTCGTTCGCCATGATCTCAACCCCGTCTGAAACAAGGCGAGAGGGTATCAACCATGCTCCGGTGTTGCTACCGGGCTACGCCTTCAGGTGTTCGCGTCGCGCCAGTGCGGCGGATAAGTTTTTTCGAAACCCGGAAGGCTCTCGACGCGTTCGAGCCAGCGCGCCAGACCGGGATAGTTCGCTTCGACTGGCAGAAAGCGCGAAGAAAGTTCACGCGCCTCCGGCCGCGCCAGGGCGCGCAGCAATAATTTGATGCCGGGATAAATCACGTAGTCGGCGGCGCCTGGTTTTTCTCCAACGATCCAGTCGCCCTTGCCGAGACGCATCTCGATCGTGCGCGCCTCGCCGGCCGCCATCTGCATCGAATACACCACTTCATCCGACTTGGGATCGCCGCGCCGGAAAAGCACGGCGCGCACGATGCGCATCACGTGATCTTCGATGTACGCCTGGTATTCGCAGCACACGCGCATGATCACGGCGCCCTCTTCGGGAGAATCGCCGAACAACGGGCGCGCCGGATATTTGCGCTCGAGGTAGTAGAGGATGGCCAGCGACTCGAACACCACGTAGTCGCCGTCCTTGAGAGTCGGCACGCGGCCGCGGGGATTCAGCGCGAGCATGTGCGGCGACTTGTGCTCCTGCATGTCGAGCGACAGCAGGTGGCTCGTGTACGGCAGGCCCTTGTGTTCGAGCGCGAGCAGCACCCGCCACGAATACGGACTGCCGGATCCCCAATAAACGTCTATTGCCATGTGTGAGCCATGCGTGCCCGGATTGTAAGATGCCGCATGGCTTCTTTCACAACCCTCATCGACGCGGCAACGCTCGCCGCGCAGCTCACGCGTGATGACCTCGTGCTGTTTGATTGCCGGGCGGAACTCGGCGACGTGCGCTGGGGTGAGGCGCAGTTCGCCGCGGGGCATCTTCCCGGCGCGCAGTTCTTGCATCTCGATCGAGACTTGTCGGGTCCGATCACTCCGGGAAGCGGCCGCCATCCGATGCCCGACCCGCATCGGTTTGCCGCCAGGCTGGGCGCGCTCGGCGTGGGCGAGGCTTGTCAGGTTGTCGCCTACGACCAGGGTCCCGGAGCCTACGCCGCGCGCCTGTGGTGGCTCATGCGCTGGATCGGATTTCGCGACGTCGCGGTACTCGACGGCGGCATCGCGGCGTGGCGCGCGGCGGGACTGCCTCTCGAAAGCACCGTGCGAACGCCGCGCGCGCGGACGCTCACCGCCAAACCAGACATGCAGGCGCTGGTGTCGAGCGCGGACCTCATGGATCTGCGTCAGCGTCCAGGCAATCTGCTGATCGACGCGCGCGGCGCGGAACGGTTCGCCGGGCGAAACGAAACGATCGATCCCGTGGCCGGGCACGTCCCCGGCGCTCGCAATCACCCGTTCACGGCGAATCTCGGCGCGGACGGAAAATTCCTCCCGGCGGACGAGCTGCGCCGCCGTTTCGGGATGTTGCTCGGATCGCAGCCCCCGTCGGCGCTGATCTCGATGTGCGGATCAGGCGTCACCGCCTGCCACACCCTGCTCGCCCTCGAACATGCGGGTCTCGGCGGCGCGCGCCTCTACGCCGGATCGTGGAGCGAATGGATCCGCGATTCGAGCCGGCCCGTCGCGACCGGGACATTCTGACTCCGCGAAGAGTCGTACTGAACGTTCAATTGCAATCGCGTTTTGATATCGTGCGCCCCAACGTGGCAGCCGACCCCAATCAACTCAACGCCAATGGGCAGGACGCCGCGCGACGCGCCGACCGATCCATCCCTTGGTCCGTCGAAGACTCCGCCGAGCTCTACCAGGTCAGTGCCTGGGGCAAGGGTTACTTCTGCGTGAACGCCGCCGGGCACCTGGTCGTGCGGCCCGACATGAAGCCGGAGCGCGAGATCGACCTGTACGACGTGGTGCAGGGATTGAAGGAGCGCGAGCTGACGACCCCGGTCGTCGTACGCTTCTCGGACATTCTTGCGCACCGTCTCAAGCACCTGCATGACGCATTCGCGCAGGCCATCGCGGAAAACGAATACCAGAATCGCTACACGGCGGTGTTCCCCATCAAGGTGAACCAGCAGCGCCTGGTCGTCGAAGAGGTGTATCGCTACGGCCGGCCGTATGGCTTCGGACTCGAGGTGGGCAGCAAGCCGGAGCTGCTGTCCGTGATGTCGATGACGGCGGACTCGCCCGACCGGCTGATCATCTGCAACGGCTTCAAGGACGACAGTTACCTCGAAGCGGTCATCATCGCGACGAAACTCGGCCGCACGATCATTCCGGTGGTCGAGAATTTCGGCGAGCTGCCGGCGGTCCTGCGGATCGCCGAAAAATACAACGTGCGGCCGCGCATCGGCGTACGCGTGAAGCTCGCGAGCGAAGGCTCGGGCAGATGGCGCGATTCGGCCGGCGACAAATCCAAGTTCGGCCTGTTCATCACGGAAATCCTCGAAGTGGTGGAAATCCTGCGCTCGAAGGACATGCTCGACTGCCTGCAGCTCGTGCACTGCCATCCGGGCAGCCAGTTGCAGGACATTCGCCGAGTGAAGGACGCGATCAACGAACTCGCGCACGTGTACGCCGAACTCAAGTTGTTAGGCTGCGGCCTGCAGTACATCGACGTGGGCGGCGGCCTCGGCGTCGACTACGACGGCAGCGGCACGAATTTCGCCTCGTCGATGAACTACACGCTCAACGAATACGCCAACGACGTGGTGTATCGCATCGCCAACGTGTGCAACACGCGCAAGCTTCCGCACCCGATGATCGTGAGCGAATCGGGACGCGCGGTCGCCGCGCACCACAGCGTGCTCATCTTCAACACGCTCGGCAGCCAGGCGCTCGACCAGTTCCGCGTCACCGGCAAGGAAGACCAGGAAAACACCGCGCTGCCGCAACCGGTGCGCGATCTCGCCGACGCGTTCCGTTCCGTGACCGAGCGGCGCGTGGTCGAGTGTTATCACGACGCGCAGACGGCACGCGACCAGGTGTTGCAGATGTTCAACCTGGGACTGCTGACGCTCGCGCAGCGCGGTCTCGCCGAACGGCTGTACTGGGCGACCTGCGCGAAGGTCCGCGATCTCACGCGCAAGCTCGACGAGATTCCCGAGGAGCTCGAAGAACTCGAGTCGATCCTCTCGGACATCTACTTCTGCAACTTCTCGGTGTTCCAGTCACTGCCCGACAGCTGGGCGATCGACCAGCTCTTCCCGATCATGCCGATCCACCGGCTCAACGAGCGCCCGACGCGCAAGGGTGTGCTCGCCGACATCACCTGCGATTCGGACGGGAAGATAGACCGCTTCGTCAGCCAGCGGGACGTCAAGAAAACGCTCGAGCTGCATTCGATCACCGCGTCGGACGAGTACTACCTCGCGGCCTTCCTGGTTGGCGCATACCAGGAAACCCTCGGCGACCTGCACAACCTGTTCGGCGATACCCACGTCGTCCACATCCGTTTCCATGACGACGGCGGCTGGTGGATCGAGGAAATCGTCAAGGGCGACACCGCGAACAAGGTGCTCGAATACATGGAATACGACGTCGCCGACCTGCATCCCGCCCTGGCGCGTGATTGCGAACGTGCGGTGCGCGAAGGGCGCATGACCGTGGCCGAGTCGCAGCACATCAAGCGCTTCTACGAAGGCGAGCTCAACGGATACGCCTATCTAGAGTGATTATTGACCAGTCGTCGACTAGATGGCCCTTAGGTGGGCGCTGACCGTCGCACCGCGGTCGGCGAAATTGGCTGAAAAAGCATGAATTTGCGCGTGACAACGTTGGTCACGCCCTTCCCCGCCGCGGCGTTGTTTACAGCTTCTCAAAGCTGGGAGTAGCATCGGTCGCGTTCGCTGCTCCTAATGGTTTACGCCCTGAAGTGCACGAACTCCGGTGCAGGCCGCGGTCCCAAAGCCTTGACCTGTTTTCAATTTCTCGCGGTTCATGCAGGAGACCGCCACCTGCCGCTGTCCGCTTTTTTGAGCGAGATGTCTGGGATGACGACGATCTACGTGGGCAACCTGCCCTTCTCGGCAACCGAGCAAGATATCAAGGTGCTCTTCGAGCGCCATGGCAAAGTCGATTCCGTAAAGCTGATCAACGACCGCGAAACGGGCAAGCCCCGTGGCTTCGGCTTCGTTGAAATGGGTTCGGGCGAGGCGCAAGCCGCGATCCAGGGACTCAACGGCTACCAGATGAACGGCCGTCCGCTGCGCGTCAATGAGGCGCAGGAGCGTCCGGCACGTCCGCGTCAGGGTGGCGGTGGTCCGTTCCGCCGCTGATCCGAAGCTGGACTAACTAGCCGTCGGAGCAAGTCGATCAAGAACCCCGCCTCGCGCGGGGTTCTTTTTTGAAGATGGGGGCAGCCCCCGTTTCCTGGCAAAAGGGGTCAGCCCTCACGCAGGACTGACCCCTTTTGTTTGCCGGATTCGAAAGGCCTGGACCGGCCTTCCCTGACTACCACATCTGTTTCAGGCGCGACGCCACGTCGATCGTGCCGGATTCGGCCGCCGCCGCCTCGATCTTCACCTCGACGTTCGAGCCCTGGAAGGTCTGCTCGTCGAAGCACTTCACCACTTTCTCGGTGAGGAACCGGCTGCGTGCGCCGTAGACGTGTCCGTCCACGGAACGCGGACTCGTGATCTGGAAGCGCAGCGGCACGACACAGGTGAGGTCGTTGCGCGCGCGGGTCATCGCCACGTACAACAGGCGGCGCTCTTCTTCGATCTGTTCGGCTTTTCCGGTCGCGAACTCGGACGGGAAGCTGCCGTCGACCACGTTGAGAATGTACACCTGGTCCCACTCCATGCCCTTGGCGGAGTGGACCGTCGAGATGACCAGATAGTCTTCATCGACATGCGCCTGCCCGGCCAGGTCGCTCGTGGCATGTGGCGGATCGAGCGTGAGCTCGGTGACGAATCGCTCGCGTGTCTGGTACTGCGAGGACAGCAGTTCGAGCTGGTCCAGGTCACCGATACGCGTGTGCACGTGTTCGTACATTCGCTCCATGTGCGGCTTGTACCACTCGCGAATCATGTTGATCTGTCCGCGCCATTCGCGCGCCGGATCCGCGAGCGCCTTGAACAGCTCGACGAACTTGAGCCAGGCAACCCGCGTCTCGAGCGGCGGCTCGAACTTGTCGAATGCCGTCCACTGGAAGTTGTTCGCGACGAAATAATCGAGCGCCTTCTTGGCATTCGCCGGACCCATGCCGGGCATGAACTGCAGCACGCGGAAACCCGCGATCTGGTTGCGCGCATTGTCCGCCCAGCGCAGCACCGCGAGCAGATCCTTGACGTGCGATGCCTCGAGGAACTTGAGGCCGCCGTATTTCACGAACGGAATCTTGCGCTTCGCCAATTCGACTTCCAGCACGTCGCTGTGCGTGCCGGTGCGGAACAGCACCGCCTGGCGGCGCAGCGAAATGCCGGCTTCGCGCGAGGCGAGCACGCGCGTGCAGATGAATTCCGCCTGCGTGGGCAGATCGTCGACCGTCACGAGCTTCGGACGCGGTCCCTGGCCGCGCATCGACAGCAGGTGCTTGCGATGCTGGCGCGGCGCATCCGCCATGAGGGCATTGGCAGCGTCGAGCACGCTCTGGCTCGAGCGGTAGTTCTGAGCGAGCGTGACTACTTCGGCCTTCGGGCGGAACCGGTCCGGGAAGCCGAGGATGTTCTCGACCGCGGCGGCGCGGAACGAGTAGATGGCTTGCGCGTCGTCGCCGACGACGGTGACGCCCTGCCCGTCGGGCTTGAGCGCGTGCAGGATGTCGCCCTGCAGCTTGTTCGTGTCCTGGTATTCGTCGACCAGGATGTGATCGAAGTTCGCGGCCACCGATTTCGCGATGCGCTCCTCGCTCATCATCGCGTGCCAGTAGAGCAGCAGGTCGTCGAAATCCAGCACGCGATACTGCGACTTGCGCTCCACGTACGCGCGCAGCAGCTTGCCGATGTCTTCTTCCCAGTTCGCGCACCAGGAGTACTGACTCTCGAGCGTTTCCTTGAGCGACTTCTGCGTGTTGACGCGATACGAATACACGCCGAGACAGGTGTCCTTGCGCGGGAAGCGCTGGCCCTTGCCCGAGTACCCGAGCTCCGTGCGCACGGTATCTAGCAGGTCCGCCGCATCGGAACGATCGAGGACGCTGAAGGACGGATCGAGGCCGACGTGTTTGGCGTAGTGACGCAGCAGCCGGTTGCCGATCGAATGGAACGTGCCGGTCCAGGTCAGACGTTGCGAAAGTTGCGACGCCTTGCCACCGAGTTTGTCGTCGAGCGCCTCGCGCAGGATCTCGTTCGCGCGGCGTTTCATTTCCACGGCCGCGCGGCGCGTGAACGTGAGCATGAGGATACGCGCCGGATCGACGCCGCTCATCGCCAGGTGCGCAACCCGATGCGCGAGCGTATTGGTCTTGCCGGTGCCCGCGCCGGCGACGATCAGCAACGGGCCCGCGCGGAAACCTTTCCCACCGGAAATGGGTTCGCCGTACGTGACCGCCTTGCGTTGCGGAGCGTTGAGGGATCCGAGTTTTTCAGCCTGGGACATCAATACAACAATATACGAAAGTCGCGCCCGAACTGGCTCCATCACCCCGCGAGCCGTGACAGCCGTCACGCGGGCATGCACAGGAATGTGACGCCTATTTGATCTTGATTTCGGCCGCGAATTGGTCCGCTGCCGGAGGGCCGGAGCAGGCATCCGGGTACACTCGCCCCATGCTGTTCGAACGAAAGATGATTTACGAAGGCCGCGTCATCCGCGTGAGCATCGATACGGTCGATCTACCCAACGGCGTACGCCTGCCGCTCGAGATCGTGCGGCACCCCGGCGGCGCGGCGGTGGTCGCGATCGACGCGCAGGAACGCGTGTGCCTGCTGCGCCAGTTCAGACATGCTGCGGGCGGATACATCCACGAATTGCCGGCCGGCAAACTCGAGCCGGACGAGGCCCCGGAAATCACGGCGCGACGCGAACTCGTCGAAGAAGCCGGGATGAGCGCCGGGCATTTCGAATCGCTGGGCGAAT
Organism: Alcaligenaceae bacterium; assembly: GCA_036677145.1. Classification (GTDB taxonomy): domain Bacteria; phylum Pseudomonadota; class Gammaproteobacteria; order Steroidobacterales; family Steroidobacteraceae; genus CADEED01. The sequence goes on along the minus strand of JAKFFF010000092.1, from coordinate 45,874 downwards.
ACTTCAGCTCGCCCGGTGTGTTCACCGAGGTCATTCACCTGTATCTCGCGACGGATCTGACTCCCGCGGCCAGCGCGCCCGAAGCCGGTGAGGTGTTCCAGGTCGAATGGTGGCCGTTGGCCGAAGCGGTGGCACGGGCGCAGAGCGGCGAGCTCAAGGACGCCAAGACCATCATCGGAATCCTGCAGGCTGCGGCACGAAAAAAAATTGCGTGAACCGGCTCACATGCCGGAATTTCGTGCCTCCGGAATGTTCGCTATGTCAAAACACGGATTCGACGCCTCGGTCATACTGGGGGCGTGAAAGACGATAACTCCAACGATAAGAGACCGCCCGCCGTCAACCGGCGCCGTGCATCCCAGATCGTTCATGACGATCGGGGCAATGCGCGCGTCGAGTGGATCGATGCGGGATATGCCGGGGAATTGCTCGAACGCGAACCGCTGAGCATCCAGTCCACACCCGCGCGCGGCGACAGCGCCAAGCTGGCCGTCGAACGCACACGCGCCAAGGGATTCGATCCCTATCAGCGCGTCGGTGCCGCTCACATTCCGGAGGTGAAGAAGCCCCCGGTCAAGCGCGATCTGCGCAAGCTGGGCGAGTGGATCAAGTTGAAGCGGGAGCTGGACGCTCGCAAGCAGCAGGACGACAGCGACGTCGACTAGCTGCGGCGGCGTGCATCAGGCGAAACGCTCGATGTGCGCCATCTTGCGCGCATTCCCCAGGCGATAGAACCGGCGCAGCTCCGCGAGGAGTTCGCGCGCGCTGCCGTGGCGTGTGCGCTCCAGCCGCGAAGCGATCTGCCGGCAGAAGCGCGCCGCGTACGACGACGCCATGCGGTACAGGCCAACGCGTCCGGCCGCCGCAGTGGGATCCACCCGCGCGCGCTCGAACAACACCCGATGCAACTCGTGCGGAAACCGCCCGCACTGCGCGCGCAGCAGCCAGGCGCCCAGCACGTATTTGTCGACCTCGGCCTGCAGCTCGAGCTCGAGCAGCGTCACCGGTTTGTCGTGGCCCGCGTTCCACGCGACATACACGAAATGACTCACACCTTCCGCGGCGGTCAGATAGTCCGCGAGATTCTCGTGCGTGAGCGAGTCGAAAGGATCGCGCCGTTCGAGACGTTCGAGCACGTTCGCGTCGATGTACAACGCCAAGGACACGGTGTCGCCCTCTTCCGCGACGATGAGCTGTTCGTCCGTGGCGCGCGTGCCACCGACCGATGCGAGCCGCGCGCGATCGGTGAGCAGGTATTCGGCGACGTCCGGCGTCGCGGGCAGGTCGTAGATTTCGGCGAGCGCGCCCTGCAGTGCCGCGAGGGTGCCGGCGCCCATGTCAGTGCGAAAGCCGGCTGCGCGCCGCCGGCGCGGGTTCGAGGCCCAGTTTGCGCAGCAGCTGGCGCGAGCGTTCGCTGCCGGTCTTCACCCACAGCTCGTACAACCGCAGGCGATCCTGCGCGGAATGCTGATAGGCGCTTTCGCTGATTTCATTGAGCGCATCCACCATCGGCACGAACTTCGCGGCGAGCTCCGCGAATACCTGGCGCATCGTGCGGCCGCGCGTGGTGGGACAGTTCTCGGCGAGAGTGCCGTAGGCGTGGCCGCCCATCGCGATGTGGTAGTCGATGTCGACGAGCTTGCGCGCGAAGCCGGCGGCGAAAAATCCCGACACGAACAGCGACACGTCACCCAGCCGCTGGAGCCCGCGCAATTTCGCCTCCTGCGTCGGCGCATCGAGCGCTTCACCGAGCATCAACGCGAGCGGCTTCAGCCGTGTGCGATCGGATTTGCCTGCGGGTTTGTCGTAGAGCGCATCGGCGTCGGCGAACAGCGTGAGCAGGTTCACCACGTAGTGCTCCGTTTCTCCTTCGACCGCAACGTGCTGGTGCGAGAGCGCGTCTTGCAACGCGTCGCGGAAAAACTCCTTCAGATTCGCAACCGTCTGGATGGTCATCGCAACCTCCATCGAACCGCGTATCGGCATCTGGACGACGACAGTTGAGCGCGTTGCGCGCGCGCATACCGTGACGCAAGAGCCGTTTTCGCCGACTCACTGGTTGGCAGTCAGGCCCGCACATTGCCAATCGCTTACGTGCGGCGTGGCCCCGTTCACACTGTCGCGTCGAGCAGAGTCACGAGACTTTGGAGATCCGTGACGCTGGCATCTGCCGCGGGTAAACCGGCGGGCCACTCCGCACGGGTTCGATTTACCCATACAGTTTGCATGCCAACCATGCGTGGACCGGTGATATCAGCCGCAGGTTCATCGCCTACAAACAGTATTTCCGCGGGTTTCAGTGTCAGAGCGGCGGCCAGCCCCTCGTACGCGCGCGGATCCGGTTTGGCGCAACCGAGTGCAACGGCATTCAAATTGATTTCAAAATGGTGCGCGAGTCCGATCGTGTCCAGATCGGCGTTGCCATTGGTGAGCGTCGCAAGTCGATATGTCCCGCGCAGTTTCTCCAGGGCCGGGATCACCTCTTCAAAAGGCTGAACCTCGTTGCGCGCGGCGTGCCACAACGCGAACGCCTCCCGCGCGATGTCCCGTTCGTAGCCCACTTCCGCGGCCACGCGCGCCAGCGCCTCGCGGCGCAGCCACGTGAGATCGTGCGCCTGGTGCGGGTTCTCGGCGAGCAGCCGGGCGCGTGTTTCGAGCATCCGCGCCGGCGGAAAATGTTCCGGGATCTTCGGGTACCGCAGCCCCAGCCATTCGTAGAGAATGCGTTCCGCACGCGCCAATACCGGCTCGACCTCCCACAAAGTATTGTCGAGATCGAAGCAGATGGCTCGCACGGCACGCGGGTTCATGGCGTGCATTTTATCGGAGCTGATGCATGGGCGAATTGCTGCTGACCATCGGAAACAAGAATTACTCGTCGTGGTCGCTGCGGCCCTGGATCCTGATGAAGCACCTCGGCCTGGAGTTCGCCGAGCGCGTGATCCCGCTCGATACTCAGGAGTTCGCACGCACGATCGGGGGCGTCAGCCCGTCGAAGCGCGTGCCGGTGCTGAAACACGGCGACCTCGCGATCTGGGATTCACTGGCCATTTGTGAATACGTCTGTGAACTCGCTGGTCGCGGCTGGCCGAAGGATTCCGCGGCGCGCGCGGTGGCGCGCGCGGCCTGCGCTGAAATGCACGCCGGGTTTTCCATGCTCCGGTCGCAATGGCCGATGAATGCGCGTGCGACCGGCCGCCGCACTGTGTCGAGCCCGGAGCGCGCGCGCGAAATCGCGCGCATCGAAGAGTTATGGGGCGAGTGCCGGGGCCGTTTCGGCGCGGGCGGCCCGTGGCTGTTCGGTGAATACAGCGCGGCGGATGCGATGTATGCGCCGGTGGTGTTGCGCTTCCGCACCTACGGCGCGCAACTCGGCGCGCCGGCGCGCGAATACGTGGAGACGGCGCTTGCCGATCCGCACCTGCGCGCGTGGCTCGACGACGCCGAACGCGAAACCTGGATCATCGATGGGTCCGACATCGGACGCACGTCAGACAGTCAAGGAGACAAAGAATGAAAACGTTCCTGCGCATCACGCTGGTCTTCGCCTGCGCCCTCGGCGCGTATGCCGGCGCGCAAGGCGGCCCGCGCAGCCTGACGCCCACCGACCTCAACATGTTGGCGCGCCTGAGCGAGCCGCAGGTTTCGCCCGACGGGCGCCTGGTCGTCTACGTGCAGCGCGACACCGACCGCGAAGCGAATCGCGGCCGCACGGATCTGTGGCTGGTGGATGCGGGTGACGCGCGCGCGAAACCGCGCCGCCTGACGCAGCACTCCGCGACCGACAACCATCCGCGCTGGTCCGCCGACGGCACGGCTATCTACTTCCTCTCGTCGCGCGCCGGATCCATGCAGGTGTGGCGATTGCCGCTCGCCGGTGGCGAAGCCGTGCAGATCACCGACTACCCGCTCGACATCGGCTCCTTCGGCCTCTCGCCGGACGGGGCCCGTATCGCGCTGTCGATGGACGTGTTCCCGGATTGCGCCGACCTGAGCTGCACCCGGCAGCGCCTCGATGCCAAGGGCGCGACCCGCCCTTCGGGCCGCGTTTTCGACTCCCTGTTCGTGCGTCACTGGGACCAATGGAAGAATGGCACGCGCTCGAACCTGTTCGTCGCGCGGCTGAGTCCTGACGGGCGCGCGGGTCAGCCCGTCAACGTCAGCAAGGCGCTCGATGCGGACGTGCCATCGAAGCCCAATGGCGGCGCCGAGGAATACACCTTCAGCCCCGACGGCGCACGCATCGTGTTCTCCGCGCGGGTGGCCGGGCGCGAAGAGTCCTGGTCGACCAACTTCGATCTGTTCGAGGTGCTGGCCGACGGATCAGCGGCGCCGCGCAATCTCACGGCCGACAACCTCGCCTGGGATACGCAGCCGAAATTCCTGCGCAACGGCGCGCTCGCATGGATCGCGATGAGCAAGCCTGGCTTCGAAGCCGATCGCTTCGGCATCCGCGTTTCGCACAACGGCAAAACGCGCGACGTCGCGCCAGGCTGGGATCGCTCGGTGATGCATCTCGATGTTTCGGGCGACGGGCGTTCGCTGCTCGCCACCGCCAGCGACCTCGGGCAGACCCGCCTGTTCTCGATCGATGTGGGCAATGGCCGCGTGACGCCGCTGTCCGGTCCCGGCACGGTGGGGGAATTTTCGCCGGCTCCGAAGGGCAATGTCGTTCTCTGGCACGACATCGGAACACCACCTGATCTGTACCTGCTCCAAGGCCGCGGCGCGCCACGCCGCCTGACGAATGCGAATGCCAATCTGCTCGGCGAACTCGCGCTGTCGCAGTTCGAGCAATTCAGTTTCAAGGGATGGAACGACGAAACCGTCTACGGCTACCTGATCAAGCCGTTCGGCTTCGCGCCCGACCGCAAGTTTCCGATCGCATTCGTCGTGCACGGCGGCCCGCAGGTGAGCCTGCAGAATCAATGGAACTGGCGCTGGAACGCGCAGGCCTTCGCGGCGCGCGGCTACGGCGTGATCTACATCGATTTTCACGGGTCACCCGGATACGGGCAGGCTTTCACCGATTCGATCAGCCAGCACTGGGGCGACCGTCCGTTCGAGGATCTGCAGAAAGGACTCGCGGCGGCGCTGGTGAAATACCCGTGGTTGGACGGAAAACGCGCCTGCTCGCTCGGCGCATCCTACGGCGGCTACATGCAGAACTGGATCGCCGGCAAATGGCCGGACGGTTTCCGCTGCATCATCAATCACGCGGGCATCTTCGATACGCGTTCGATGTATTACACCACCGAGGAGCTGTGGTTCACCGAGTGGGAGAACGGCGGGCCTTACTACCAGACCCCCGAGATCCACGAACGCTTCAACCCGGCCAACCACGTCGGCGAATGGCGCACGCCGATGCTGGTGATACACGGCGAGCTCGACTTCCGCGTGCCTTACACGCAGGGCCTCGCGACCTTCACGGCGCTGCAGCGGCGCGGCATCGAGAGCCGTTTCGTCGTGTTCCCCGACGAGAATCACTGGGTGCTGAAGCCCGCCAACAGCATCTTCTGGTACGGCACCGTGCTCGACTGGATGGACGCGCACACGAAACCGTGACGCCGCTCAGTTGACCGGCTGGTGCTGGACCCGCTGGTAGGTAGTCGGCGGGGTGCCGCCACAGGAGTAAGTCACCGAGTTCATGTCCTCGGCAAGCTTGATGTCGCAGGTGCCCGCGGGCCGCACGTCCTTGGGAAGGAGCGCGGTGAACAACTCGGGGTTCTCGCGCAGGTTGCGCCACTGGTTCTGCTGGACGAAGACATAGGCGAGCTGCAGGATCTTGTCCCCCTTGTTGGGGAGCTCGAGAGACACGATGCGCCCGGAGGTCCCGGCGGCCGTGGTGCGTTCGACGTAGATAGTGTCGAGTCCGATCATGCGCGAGTACACGGGAACCATGATCAGCTCTTCGCCGGCGTCATTCTTGAATTCGCCCGTGGCTGTCTGCATGAAGCGCTGGATTTCGCGCTTGTTGAGTTCGCGCTGGTTGACGCAGGCGGCGAGCGTGAACGCGGCCAATGTGAACAGGGCAATTTTCGTCCGGGTCTTCATGCATCCACCTCGCGCGAGCGCTCAACCATAATAAGCGCGCCACTCTGCCTGATAACCGGCGCCGAGCGTAAGCAGTTTTTCCAGCAGGTCCGCGTAGCTCACGCCGGCCGCGAGCGCCGATTGCGCGAAGTCTTCATCGGCCGCGAGGTTGGGGTTCGGATTCGCCTCGATGACGTAGATCTGGCCATCCGCGTTCATGCGGTAGTCGATGCGCGCGCAACCCGACAATCCGAGCGTGCGATAGACGCGCCGCGATAGTTTGTCGAGCCGCGCGACCACGGCGGGCGGAATTTCCTTCGCCTCGTACGTGTTGATGCCGTGTTTCTTCTGGTACTTCTTGTCCCACTTCACGCGGCGCGTGGCGATGCCGGCCGACGTTTCGGACAACGAGCCGAATTTCATTTCCCACACCGGCAGACGCGTGAGCCGGTCGTTGCCCATCACGCCGACGTACAACTCGCGGCCCTCGATGTATTCCTCGACCAGCGCATCGGTCTGCACCTGGTCGTGCACGAACTGGATGCGCTGCTTGAGCTGCGCCTTGTCGGTGACGATGGACGCCTGCGAAATGCCGAGCGAGGCGTCCTCGGTGGTCGACTTCACGAACAGCGGGTACTTGATCTTGCGCGGCAACCGCAACTTGATGCCGCGCCGGAACACGGCGAACTGTGGCGACGGAATGCGGTGATACGACAGCAACTGCTTCGACAGCGGCTTGTCGCGCGACAGCAGCAGGCCGCGCGGATTACATCCAGTGTACGGCTGACGCAGTAGTTCGAGAAACGCGACCACGTGCTGGTCGTAGGTGACGATTCCATCGAACTCTTCGAGCAGGTTGAAGACGATCTCGGGCTTCCACTCGGTGATTACGCTGCGCAATTCCTCGAGGCTGTCGGAAATGCCGAGACAACGCACTTCGTGGCCGGATTTCTTCAGGGTCGAAACGACATCGAACTCGGTGCGCCACTCTTCGATGTCCTTCTCGCTGTGCCCTTCGAGACTCTCGGGCGGAACCAGCGTGGAATGCATCACGACCAGCGTACGCAGTCGCTTCATAGTGAGAGTCGCGGACTTTCACCCTGCGCATAGAGGCGCGTGAGGTATACCAGCATCCAGCGGGTATGTTTGAGCGCATCGCGTCGGCTGCCGCGCACCCACAGGCGCAGCTTCTCGGCGCGTTCGAGGATGATGCGCAGGATCTGTTCGACGCTGTAACGCTCCTGGTCGAGCTCGCGCATGGCCGAGCTCACGAGTGCGGTGCCGTGCGCGCGCAGGAACGTACTGGCGCGACGCGCGTGCGCGTTCGGCTGCTCGTTCGCGAACATGCGTTCGAGCAGATGATCGGTGACCGTGCGCCGGTAGATGCTGTAGCGCTTGAGTTTGCGGCGATAGTGCTCGGCGAGCGTGCGCGTGTTGTCCCGCAGCGGCTCGACCAGCTCGCGGTTGCGCACCGGCGCGCGCGAATTGCGCACGTCCGCGAGCAACTCGTCGACGAATTCGAGTTTGTGGAACGCGGGCCATTGCGCGTACGTACGGCGCCACGAGGAGTTCGGCTTGAGCCACACCGCGAAGGTCTCCGCGAAATCCTCGCAGGGATGCGACTGCGCGTACCACTCGCCGAGATGCTGCACGTAACGGCGGCTGCCGGGCCGCGCGCGATACGTGTCCGGATACGGCAGCGATGCCGGACCGAATACGTCACGCCATCGCTTGCGGCGGCGCAGACGGTACGCGGTGTCGATGGCGTGTCCGGCTTCGTGACGCAGGATGCGCATCGCGCTTTCGGCGCTTGCACCCTCGACGTTGCGCATCATGCGGCGCTCGAGGCGTTCGAGTCTCGGGTGCGCGAGATAAAACGGCACCGCGATGCCGGGCACGCCGTCGGGCGAAAACCATTCTTCGGAGAGCCACACGTGCGGGCGAAATGAGATCTGGCGTTTGTCGAGTTCGCCGTACAAACGTTTCACGCGGCGCGCGAGCGGCGCACCGATCTTCAGTTTCAGGTCGCAAAAACGCATGGCGAGCAATTGCTCGTCGGACATGCGGGTCCAGGAGCGCGCAGCCCGCCGGACGCGGGGGGTACGCGTAGACGACATGGCCGTAACTTTAAGCGAGTCGCACGCGGCGCGGAATGGCGGGAAATCAGGTTCCGAGGGTCATCAGGGCGTGGGTGAGCAGCCGATCAGCGCTGTCATTCACCAGATCTTGTCTCATCAGACTGTTACGCCAGATTCCGGGAATTGCGCTCACTCCAAGGTGTGCCCCTGCGAGTTGCCCGAATATCGCCGCCACCACGTCGCAGTCGCGGCCGAGGTTGGCGGCCAGCAACGCTCCCTCGCGGAAGCTGGTGCTGCGGCTGAAGGCCCAGAGCGCGGCCTCCAGGGCGGCCACTGCGTTTCCATCGCCGGTCACCTCACTACGGCGCTCGTAGGAGCCCTCGTAGATGCCCAGGACCTCAGGGCGGGTGGTGCCCGTAACCCACAGATCCCTTGGCGGACGCAGGACCGCCGCCTTGTCGCGGCCGGATAGCGCCTGGTGGAGCATCGCGCCCAGCAGCCGCACGCAGTCGAGCACCACGGGCGCCTGCGCCGTCACGCGCGCCGCATCGACGGCGCGGCCGATGGCCTGCGTGGGTTGCGCGAAGTGATACATGACCACCGGGGCGACCCGCGACAACGGGTCCTTGTCGAGGGACAGGGGATCGTGCGAACCCGCGAACGGCTGGCCCTTGTACTGCGCGGTGGTCAGCGCACGGGCCACGTTGGCCGAGATCCCGACACACTGGCCGGTAGCGCTGCCATATCCCTCGCGCTGCCAGCGTGAGTAACGCGCCACCTGGTCGCGCGCGTCGAAGCCGGTTTCCACCAGGCTCTCCGCGAGCAGCAGCGCCATGGCCGTATCGTCGGTCCAGGCGCCGCGCGGCAGGTCGAAGGGTCCGCCGCCCAGCAGATCGCCGATCGGCGCAAAACTCCCGGGCTTGCGGAATTGCGTGTGCGCCGCGAGCGCGTCGCACACGGCCAGGCCGGCCAGCGCGCCCTGAAACCGCTCGCGCAGGTGGCGGGCGGCATCGAGGACATCCGGCGCCTGCGTGAAATCGTGGCTCGCGGCCCATTCCCGGATGAAGGCGACCTGCTCCGGCGTTTCCGGCACCTCGGGCCAGGTGTCCGAGCGGTCGCTGCCCTGCCATAGCTCGTTGAGTTCGGCGAGCGCGGCCTCGCCAGACAGGCCGCGGGTGACCAGGTGACATGCCACCACGGTGCCCGTGCGGCCGATGCCGGCGCGGCAATGCACGTAGACACGACGGCCTTCCGCCAGCGCCGCGTCGAGCTCGGCCTGGATCTCCGTCATGTAATCCGGCTGGCGCGGCACGCCGTGATCGGGGATCGGCATGCGTGCGTATCGCACCTTCTCGGGTAGATAGGCCTGGTAAGGCGGCAGCTCTCCCGGCTCGGTCAGGTCGATGAAGGCATCGAAGCCGGCCGCGAGCAACGCGCCGAGGCGCCGTTCGACTTCCTGCGGCTTTTTTCCGCCCGGGTAACATCCGGCCAGCAGCCGATCGTCGATGACCCAGTAGGAGTCGGCGACCGGTTTAATGACGTTCGGCATCAAGCGCGTGGAAATCGAAGCTCCGGGGATCGGCCAGCTGCGCCGGGGAAACGTTGCGCAACGCGGAGAAGATCGACTCGGTGCGGCCCGGGTACTGTTTTTCCCATTCCGCCAGCATCCGCTTGATCTCCTTGCGCTGCGCGTTGTCCTGCGAACCGCACAGCTTGCAGGGAATGATCGGGAACTGGCGCGCGCGCGCATACTTCTCGATCTGCGATTCCGCCACGTACGCGAGCGGCCGGATCACGATGTGTTTGCCATCCTCCGACAGCAGTTTCGGCGCCATCGCCTTCAAGCGTCCGCCGAAGAACATGTTCAGGAACAACGTCTCGACGATGTCGTCGCGGTGATGTCCAAGTGCAATTTTCGTGATGCCGTTTTCGGAGGCCCAACGATACAGCGCGCCGCGCCGCAGGCGCGAACACAGCCCGCACATCGTCTTGCCCTCCGGGATCACGCGCTTCACGACACTGTAAGTGTCCTGTTCGATCACGTGGAAAGGCACGCCGATGGCCTTCAGGTAGTCAGGCAGCACCTCCGCGGGGAAGTCCGGCTGCTTCTGGTCGAGATTCACGGCGACCAGCTCGAAGTCGATCGGCGCGGAGCGCTTCAGCGACATGAGGATGTCGAGCAGCGTGTAAGAATCCTTGCCGCCCGACAGGCACACCATCACGCGATCGCCCGCGGCGATCATTGAGTAGTCCTCGATAGCCTTGCCGACGAGGCCGCGCAGGTGCGCGCCCAGCTTCTTCGCGGTCTGCGAAGGCCAGTCGGGGTCGAGTACGGTTTCGGGAGCGGCGTTCATGCGAACGCGATTCTAATGCTGCAAAGGCCGGCGCAGGTGCAGCTGCCTCACGATCGCGAAAATCGCGAACGATGCCAGGATGTGCTTGATGGTGTGGCCGCTCAGCGTGCCGCCGAGCAGCCGGTAAACCTGCAGGTCGAAGGTTTCGAAAACCTTGGCCAGCCCGTACCAGACCGCCGCCCAGGCCAGCAGCCCGCCGTGTGTGTATCGCTTTGCCGGAAATACCACGATCAGCAGCACGATCACGGCGATGGACCAGAGCTGGAAGGCGGCGTAGGGAATGATGTTTCCCGCGCCGGCCTGCTCGGTGCCGTACCAGTAAATCACCGTCACGACACCAATCAGCAGCAACGGCCACAAAGAACGCAGGCCGAGTCGAAGATCGAAGCGCTCGACGATCGCCGCCGCGACCAGGCCCGCGAATCCGAGCGTCATGGGCAGACGGTCCCAGACCAGCCGCGGATTGTCGGGAGCCGCGTGATAGTAGGACGAGCCGATGCAGGTGAGCGCGGCGCCCAGGAAAAACACCAGGTACGGCAGCTGCTCGCGCGCATCGATGAACCGGCCGCCGCCTCTCCAGATGAGTGCGATGCCGAGACCGCCGCCGATCAGGAACGGCAGGTTCGAGCCCACGTTGAAGAAATTCGGGATCGCCCAGAACGTCCGGCAGTCGGCGAACACGTGATAGGACAGCGGCTGCGGCATCGCCGGCACGAGGAAGGCCGCGAGCGCGAACACGCCCGTGAGCGCAAGCAACCCGATCCCGCGCCAGTTGCCGAACAGGCCCGCCGCGGCGGAGGTCATGCAGCGGCGCTGCCGAGGACCGTTTCCGGCTCGAGGTATTTCGCTTCGAGGTAACGCAGGGCGGCGGCCGCGGACAATGGCTTGCCGGTCGAATTCTTGATCAGCTCCTGCACCGTGACACTCGCGCCCACGCCGTGCACGTTCTGGCGCAGCCAACCCATCAGACCGCCAAACTCACCGCGCGCGATCTGCGCTTCGAGGTCCGGCACGGCGTTCCGGATGGTCTCGTGGAACTGGGCCGCGATCACCGCGCCGAGCGCGTACGACGGGAAGTACCCGAACGATCCGACCGCCCAGTGCACGTCCTGCAGGACGCCCTCCACGTCCGACTTCGGCTTCACGCCGAGCCGCTGCTCCATGCTCGAATTCCACGCGTCGCGCAGGTTGCGTACCGCGAGTTCGCCCGACAGCAGCTGGTTTTCCAATTCGTAACGCAACTGGATGTGGAGCGAATACGTGAGCTCGTCCGCGTCGACCCGGATCGGTCCACGCTTCACGCGTGTCAGATGTGCGTACAGGTTTGCCTCGGACCACTCCGGCCCGGAAACGCCGAGGTGTTTCTCGAGCAGCGGCTTGAGGTAGGTGACGAAGGAACGGCTGCGGCACACGATCATTTCCATCAGCAGCGACTGGCTCTCTTCGAGCGCCATGCCGCGATCGCGCCCTACTGGCTGATCGGCGAATTCGGCCGGCAAGCCGACGTCGTACATCGCATGTCCCGTCTCGTGCAGCGCGCCGAGCAGGCCGGAGAACGGCTCGATGGGATCGAAGCGCGTCGTGACACGCACGTCGCCGGGCACACCCTCGGTGAACGGATGCTCGCTTTCGTCGAGACGTCCCCGGTCGAAGGGAAAGCCGATCGCCTTCATGACCTCGACCGACAACGCACGCTGTTTCGCGGCGCTGAACTTGCCGATGATCGGCAGCAAGGGCTGCGCTTCCTGGCGCCCCAGCACTTCGCGGATCATTCCCGGCAACCGCCGCGCGAGCGCCTTGAAGATCGTGTCGATTTCGGCCGAGGTGAGCCCCGGGCTGAATTCATCCACCAGCGCGTCGTAAGGCGAAAGATTGCGCGACTGGCCGAGCAACTGAGCCTTGTCGCGCACCAGGTGCACGACCTCTTCCAGATACGGCGCGAAGTCATCGAACTTGCCGGACTCGCGTGCCTGCATCCATTTCGCTTCGGCCTTCGAGGCTGCCTTGGCGAGGCGAGAGATCAGCGCGACCGGAGTCGCGATCGCGAAGTCACGCTGGCGGCGCATCTCGCGCAGATTGGCGATCTGCCAGTTCTCGAGGCCGGCGGTATTGGCCTGGGCGCGATCCAGCAGGCGGGTGATCTTCGGCGCGGTCACCAGGCCGTGGTATTCGGTTTCGAGCGCGGCCAGTTGCTCACCGCGTACATCCGCGCTGCCGCGCGGCATCATCACCGCGGCATCCCAACGCAGTATCGCCATCGCCCCACGGAAAGCGTGCAGGCGTTTCCATTCCTGCTCGAGCTGCTTGTAGGGGGATTGGGCCATCGGAAAACACGCGAGAGACGGGGGAAGTTGATGGCTGACAGTCTACCAGCGACCCGCATCCCGACCGGTCCAGCGGGCTCAAAAGCGCATGTAAAGCAAAGAGTTATCGAGCCAGTCAGCGGTTGACAGCCCGGCTCCCGACCGGTCAGGTCTATGTCAAATTAGCCCAGGCTGTTTCGAGCGTGATGACGGCCGGATGACAGCCTGATCAACGCCGATAGCGTTAATTCGGCTCGTGGCCCGCTCGAGCCGCCGTTGGCGCGGCGCCACGCGCCGTCTCGCGCTTGCCCAGTAATCCGTCGATCAGGCGCGACATGTACTCGGGCGAGCGGGTGTTGCGCGCGATCAGCAAGTAGAGCGAAGGCACGACGTACAGCGTCATGCCGAGCGACACGAGCGTTCCGAAGAACACGGTGGCGCCGATGGACTCGCGGCTTTCCGCGCCGGCGCCATGCGCCAGCATGAGAGGCACCGCGCCGAATGCCGTGCACAGACTGGTCATCAGCACCGGGCGCAGCCGGGTCGCCGAAGACTGGATGACAGCGTCGACGAACGCGACACCGCGGTCACGCAATTGATTGGCGAACTCGACGATCAGGATGCCGTTCTTGCAGGCGATGCCGATCAGCATGATGCAGCCGATCTGACTGAAGATGTTGATGGTCGAGTTGAACAGGAACAGTCCGAGCAACGCCCCGGTGAGCGCCAGCGGCACAGTGACCAGGATCACGATGGGATGAATGAAGCTTTCGAACTGCGCCGCGAGCACCAGGTACACGACCAGCAACGCGAACGCGAATGTGATCCACAGGGCATCGCCCGACTTCTTGAGCTGGTAAGTCTCGCCGTTGTAGATGATCTGCGCGGCCGGCGCTTCTTCGTGAATCACCTTCTCCATGTATTCCACCGCTTCGCCCAGCGTGTAGCCCGGCGCCAGCGATCCGGCGAGTTCGATGGCGCGCATGCGATCGGTGCGGCGCAGCTCGGTGGGTCCGGCGCGTTCTTCGATCTTTACCAGCGCCGATAGCGGCAGCAGATCGCCGTTCTTGTCCGAACGCACGTAGAGGTTGTCGAGGTCGCCGACCGAGGCGCGCTGCTCGGTGCGCGCCTGCAGCATGACGTCGTACTCCTCGCCGGCGCGTTCGAACGTCGTGACGATGCGCGATCCGAGCATGGTTTCGAGGGTGCGCCCGACGGTCTGCAGCGATACGCCCAGATCCGCGGCCTTGTTGCGGTCGATCTGCACGATCACGCGCGGCTGGCGCTCGAGGTAGTCGGACTCGAGATTGAGGATGCGCGGATTCTCCGCCGCCACGCGCTGCATGATCTTGTCGCGCCACTGCACGATTTCTTCGTATTCGCCGCCACCGAGCGCGATGGCCAGCGGCCGTGTGCTGTTGCGCGTGAGTGGCGAGCTGCCCTGGTTTACGTTGACTCGCGCGCCGGAGATACCCTGCATGCGCTGACGCAGACGGTCGGCGATTTCGCCGGCGCTTTCATCGCGCACGTCCCACAGGTTCAGCGGCATGAACACCATGCCGGTATTGGCGTCCGCATTGCGGCCGAATCCGCCGCTGCGCGTGTTCACGCGCCGCGCATTGCCGCGTTCGACTTCGTCCATGGCGATTTCCTCGACCTGGCGCAGCTGGCGGTCGAGATACCCGATGCTCGATCCCTCGGGCGCGGTGAGGAAGATGCGCACGAACGCGCGATCCTCCTGCGGCGCAAGTTCGCTCGGAATCCGCAGTCCCGCAAACGGCCAGCCGACGACCAGCAGCAGCAGTAGCACGCCGAACAGGCCGAGCGCACCGCCCACGATCCACTTCGGAATGGAGCCCGCGAGCGCCCGGCGCAGCGCGGCGGCGTACTTCACGTCGAGATTGTGGAACACGCGGTCGATTCGGCCCGCCATCTGCGACTTCGGCATGCCATTCGCGAACAGCTTGGCCGTCATCATCGGGGTGAGACTGAGCGCGACGAAGGCCGAGAAGCCCACCGCCGCCGCCACCGTCACGCCGAATTCGCCGAACAGCCGGCCGGTGTCGCCGGTCATGAACGACACGGGCACGAACACGGCCATCAACACCAGCGTGGTTGCGATGACCGCGAAACCGATTTCGCGTGACCCGTTTATCGACGCCAGCACGGCGGGTTCACCGCCTTCGATGCGCCGCACGATGTTCTCGAGCACCACGATGGCATCGTCGACCACCAGGCCGATCGCCAGCACCGCGGCCAGCATCGTCAGCGTATTGATCGAGTAATCGAGCATGAGCATCACGATGCCGGCGGCGACGATCGAGACCGGGATCGTGACGGCGGGTATCAGCGTCGCGCGGAACGTGCCGAGAAACAGGAAGATGACGACGAGGACGAGGATCAGCGTCTCGGACAATGCGAATACGACGTTCTTGAGCGACGCGGCGATGTAGACGCCATTGTCGATGTTTATCTCGACCGACAGGTCCTTCGGCAGCGTCGGCTGAATTTCCTCGAGGCGTTTCTTCACCGCGTTGGAGGTGGCCAGCACGTTGGCCTTCGACTGCGGAATGATGGCCATCGAAAGTCCGACGATGCCGTTCGAGCGCGCGATGCTGCGGTCGTCGTCGGATGCCAGGCGAACGTCCGCCACTTCACCCAGCCGCACCAGGTAGCCGTCCGGCCCGCGTCCCACCACCAGGTTGCGGAAGTCTTCCTGGGTGCGCAGGTTCGTGTCGGTGCGCAGCGAGAACTCGCGCTCCGTGGATTCGAGCCGCCCGGCGGGCAACTCGACGTTTTCGCGCAGCAGTGCGCTCTCGACGTCAGCCACGGTGAGCTGGCGCGATCCAAGGTTCTCGCGCGACAGCCACACACGCATCGCGTAACGGCGCGCGCCGTTCAAGCGCACGCTGGCCACGCCCTCGAGCGTCGCGAATTGATCGACGAGATAACGTTCCATGTAGTCCGTTATCTCGAGCATGTTCCGCTGGGTGCTCGCGACGTTGATGAAGATGATCGGCTCGGCGCCGCCATCCACCTTGGTGATCTGCGGCGGGTCGGACTCGAGCGGCAGGCGCGCCGACACGCGCGACAGGCGCTCGCGCACGTCGTTGGCGGCGCTGTCGAGATCGCGCTCGAGCGTGAACTCGACGTTGATGTTCGAACGCTCGTCGCGGCTGGAGGAATTCAGGCGTTCAACGCCCTCGATTCCCGAGATCTCGTTTTCGATGATCTGTGTGATGCGCGATTCGACGACATCGGAGGACGCGCCGCGATAACGCGTTTCGATGTTCACCACCGGACGGTCCACGTCGGGAAACTCGCGCAAGCTAAGCCGCATGATCGCGCCGAAGCCGAGGATCAGCAGCAGCAGCGATATCACCGTCGCGAAGACGGGCCGCCGCACCGACAGATCGGAGATCATCATTGGCGGACACTCGCCGGCGTTGCGTTCGCCTCGTGAGAGGCAGGCTCGGTCGCGGTGGCGCCGTCATAAGCCGTGCGTTCGGTGGGTTTCACCGGCGCGCCGTCGCGTACTTTCTGCGTGCCTTCGACGATTACCTGTTCGCCGGCCTGAAGGCCCGCGACGATTTCGACGCTGCCCGGACGGCGGCCACCGATGCGCACTTCACGGCGCTGCGCCTTGCCGTCGGCGACTACGAATACGTACTGGCGTTCGGCCTCGGGCGTGAGTGCTTCCTCTGGAATCACCAGCGCGTCGCGCTCGTCATTGGCGAGCGCCACGTTGAGGAACATACCCGGCTTGAGCACGCCGTCATCGTTGGCGAGTAATGCGCGAACGGTGACCGAGCGCGTGTTCATGTCGACGCGCGAATCGATGCTCGCGACCTTGCCTGTGAAAGTGCGCCCGGGGAACGCGGGCGCGCTGGCCCGCACCGCGAGACCTTCACGCAGGCTCGCGACGAAATTTTCCGGCACCGAGAAGTCGAGCTTGATCACGCTGGTGTCGTCGAGCGTGGTGATCACGTCGCCGGGACTGATGAGGGTGCCGACACTCACGCGCCGCAGTCCGACCCGGCCGGAGAACGGGGCGCGGATCAGCGTGTCTTCGCGGCGCGCGTTGGCGGCGGCAAGCCGCGCGCGATTGGCCTTGAGCGTGGCCTCGAGCTGATCGAACTGCGACTTGGACAACGCCTGGGTGCTGAGCAGCTCGCGGCTGCGATTGAACTGCGCCTGACTTTCGGTCAGCGCCGCGTCCGCGGCTGCGACATCCGCGCGCGCCTGCGCGTCGTCGAGTTGCACCAGCACCTGGCCGCGCTTCACGCGCTCGCCATCGCGGAACATGACGGCGGTGACGATATTCGAGATCTTCGTGCTGATGTCGACCGACTCGTTCGCGCGCGCATTGCCGAGCGCTTCGAGTTTCTGACTCAGCCGTTCACTGCGGACCGGCGCCGTTGAGACCAGCGCCGGGGCCGCTGCGCGCGCACCAGGACCCGCGGCGACGGGTGGCGCCGCACCCCCCGCGGATGGTTTGTGCTGCGTGGCGTAAATGGCCCACGCGGCGCAAATGACGGCGATGGCAATGCTGATGGGTGTGGCGAGACTGCGCGATTCGGACATCGTGTGGGGCGGTTTTCCGGTCGTTTAACGGCATGAGTATGGCACCGCCAATAGGCCGACACACGAGGGTAATCAAAAAGTTATGACACCCCAACGCGCATTTCTTCCCAGCGGCGAATCATCTGTTTGCGAGCGACTCCCCAGCGGTATCCACCGAGTTGCCCACCCGCGCGCAGAACGCGATGACAGGGAATGACCCAGCCAATTGGATTGGCCCCAACCGCGTTGCCGACGGCTCGGGCGCTATCCGGTTGACCGAGCTTCCTCGCCAGCGCGCTGTATGTGACCGTCGAACCGGGTTCCAGTTCGAGCAGCGCCCGCCAAACCTGCACCTGGAAGTTGGTTCCGCACACCGCCAACGGCAGGGTTGCGGTTTTGTTACCCCAGATCATGTCCGCGAGCTCGGCCGCGCGCTCATCGTCGCGGATGAACTGCGCCCGTGGCCATGAGACGCGCAGATCGTCGAGTTCCGTGTGTTTCTCCCGGCCGTCGATGAACGAGAGCCGCGTGAGGCCGCGCGCGGTTTCCGCGATGAACGCCGCGCCGAAAGGAGTTTTCGCCACGCCATGACGAATTACCACGCCCGCGCCGCGCGCCCGGATCTCGCCGGGCGACAATGCTTCGAGCGTCACGGTCAGATCATGTAAGCGGCCGCCGCCCGAAAGGCCCAGGGAATGTGCTGCGTCCATGACGGAAACCTCCTCGCGCAAAGCGCTGCCCGCCGCGCGGCTCGTGACCTCGGCGAGATATTGTTTGGGTGTGAGCCCGGTCCAGCGGCGGAACAGTCGGTTGAAATGGAAAACCGACAATCCGACATGGCGGGCGATCTCGGCGAGCCTCGGCTGACGTTCGTATTCGCGCTCGATGAATTCGATGGCGCGGGTCATGCGCGCGAACTCGCGGCTGTCGAGGAAGCTGTCGGTTGCGGGAGTAACTCTCGTGTCCATGGGCGGCATTGTCTGCGCCGTCGGCAGTTGCTGCGACCCGATCCTTGCGGGGGTCAGTCGGGCCGGGCCGCGTCCGCGGAAGCGTTGAAGGCCTGCAGCAGCAGCCCGGGCAGATCCGGTTCGCTGCCACCACCCTCCCCGGCGATGTTGACGATAACGAGGCCGAGTGTCGGCGCCACCCAGAAGGCGCTGCCTTCGACATCCCGCGCGCTGAGGAACGGCGAGTTGGCGATCATGCTGCGCTGCAACTGCATCCCGGCCGCTGCGTCGCTGCGCGAGGGCCGCCCCATTTCCGCGGCCCAGCCCGCCGGCAATACGCGTGCGCCGGAGACCATGCCGTCGTTCACCAGCAGACTCGCAATGCGCACGATGTCGCGCGCCCCCGCACGCCAGCAGCAATGCGCGGCCGGCATGCCCGCGCGTCGATCGAGCTGCAGTTCCGCGATACCCGCGCCCGCCGGCCGCCACACCCGCGCGTCGAGATAACGTTCGAACGCCATACCGGTTGCGCGCTCGAGGATCAGTGCGATGAGCTGCGCATTCACCGGCGAGACATTGTGGAAACCGCCGGGCTCATGATCGAGTGTGAACCCGAGCGCGGCGGATTCGAAATCGTTGCCTATCAACAATCGCACGCCGCGGCTGGTCGCGACACGCGGCAGACGGGCGAACTCCGTCCATGCATATGCATCGAGCAAGGCGTGCGCGTCGCCGCCGGTTTCGAGCCCGCTGGTGTCTTCGAGCAGTTGGCGTACGGTGATGGCGCCGCGCGCCTCGCCTTCCCATTCATGCAGGAACCGCGCGACCGGAACATCCAGCGAGCCGATGCGGCCTTCGGCCAGCGCGACGCCCACGGTCATCGCGGCCAGCGGACGTGACACCAGGCCCGCCGGCATCAGCGTGGCCGGATCGTCGGCGCCGAAATAACGTTCGATCTGCAGGCGGCCGCGATGCATGACCAGCAACGCGCGCGAGCCGGCCTTGCGCGCGCGCGCCACCGCCTGTTCGACGATCTGCGCGTCGACCGCCGGATCGAGGCTCGCGGTTTCCCGGGCGCCGGCGGCCGCGCCTTCCGGCGCAGCGCCGATCTGCACGGTCGGTAGGTAGACGCCGTCGGGCCGCGGCGGCCATGCAAAGGCGCGCCGCCAGAATGGCAGATCAGCGGCGAACAGGCCGACGCCCAGAGACGTCAGCATCAGTACGACGGCCGTGAGGATTGTGAGTACGCGGCGCATGGGAAAGAGACCTGGCGCAATGCTACCAGCCGTGGCGAATCGCTAGAATGCCCGCGCCGTGAAACTATCAATCTGCGCCATCGCTTCCGAGGTCGTGCCACTCGCCAAGAGCGGCGGACTGGCCGACGTCGCCTATGCCCTGACGCGCCAGCTGAGCGCGCTCGGCCACGACGTGCGCCTTTTCATGCCGTTTTACGCGCAGGTGAAGCGCGACCCGCTCGACATCGCGCGCGTGGAGTCGCTGCAGGGGCTGCCCATCGTCATCGGCACCCACGAATACCGGGTGGACATCTGGCGCGCGCGCCTGCCCGGCTCCGCGACACCGGTGTACCTGGTCGAATCCGCCGCGCTGTTCGCGCGTTCGAAGCTCTACACCAACGACCCGGATGAACACCGGCGCTTCCTGGTGCTGACGCGCGCCGCGCTCGAATGCTGCCGGCGCATGAACTTCCATCCGCACATCGTGCATTCGCACGACTGGCACACCGCCTTCGCCCCGCTGTGGCTGCGCTCGATCTACAAGAACGACCCGGTGTTTTCCGCCGCGCGCTCGGTGATGACCATTCACAACATCGGTTACCAGGGCGCGTTCAGCGCGAAAGACGTCGCCGACCTCGACCTGGGCGCCGACGCCTATCTACTGCACCAGGACGATCTGAAGGCGGGCGAGATCAATGCATTGAAACACGGCATCCTGCATGCGGACGCCGTGACCACCGTGAGCCCGACGTACGCGCGCGAGATCACCACGCCGCAATACGGCATGGGGATGGAGCAGGCGCTCGCTTCGCGCGGCAACGCGGTGCGCGGCATTCTCAATGGCGTCGATTACGAGGAATGGGATCCGCGCACCGATCGGCACCTGCCGATCCATTTCGGCCCGGCCGAACTGACGCGCAAGGCCGAACTCAAGCGCAATTTTCTGCTGCGCCAGAACTTGAAGCCCACGACGGGCCGCGTGCCGCTGTTCGGCATCGTCAGCCGCCTCGCCGTGCAGAAAGGTTTCGACCTGCTGACCGACACACTGCCGAAACTGCTGGAATCGCACGATGTGCGCGTCGCCGTGGTCGGCACCGGCGAGCCGCGTTACGAGAAGTTTTTCTCGGACCTGGCGGTGAAGTTCAAGGGACGCGCGTGGTTCTTCGGCGGTTACGACGACAACCTGGCGCACTGGATCGAAGGCGCGAGCGACATGTTCCTCATGCCTTCGCAGTACGAACCCTGCGGGCTCAACCAGATGTATTCACTGCGCTACGGGACGATCCCGATCGTGCGGCGCACCGGCGGCCTCGCCGATTCGGTGACGCATTTCGATCCGGCGACCGGCCAGGGCACGGGCGTCGTCTTCAATGATTTCGATGCCAGCGCCATGACGTGGGCGCTCGATACCGCAATGAAGTGGTACTCGGATCCGGCGCTGTGGGAACTGATCGTGCAGAACGCGATGCGCTGCGATTTCTCGTGGGAAACGCAGACCAACGAGTACCTGAAACTGTTCGCCGAACTACTTCAGCTTGACGCTGCCGCGCTCGTCAAAGGGAATGCGCCGCAGAAAGCCGCTCGATAGCGACACATCGCCGATCAGCCGGTACTCGAGCGTGTCGTCGTTTTTCTTGCGCGACAGGAATTTCGACAAGGCGCTCGCCAGGTTCGCGGTGACCTGCACGTCGAACTCCGCCTCCCCGAGCGCCGGCACGATGAACGGCGTGTTCGACTCACCCTGCGCGAACTGCGCATCGTTGACCTCGATGCGATAACGGATGCCCTTCACGGGCAGTTCCCGATCGTTCGGATTCTGCACACGCATGCGCACCAGCATGCGTTGCTCGAACAGGTCCGCGCTCTGCACCTTCATCGAGATCACCGAAAGCTTCGGCGCCTCGAGGTTCGCCACCGAAGCGCAGCCGCTGGCCAGCAGCGCGGCGCCCAACGCGGCGACCCATGACGCGAAGACGAGGGCCGCGGTCCTCGGGTGCGGAACCAGGTGCCGGGATTGAAGCCGCTCAGGCATGGGACAACATGTCCGGCGTGACGAGCACGACGCCCTTCTCGGTCACGAGAAAGCGCTTCTCGTCCTCGGCGCGATCGAAGCCGATGCGCGTGCCGGGGGCGAGCTCGCAGCCCGCATCGATGATGGCGTTGCGCACCTGGCAGTCCGCGCCGATGCGCACGTGCGGCAGGATCACCGAACGTTCGACCAGTGCGCGCTCCTCGACGCGCACGTCGGAGAACAGCAGGGACTCGCGCACCGTCGCCCCCGAGATGATGGCGCCGCCCGACACGAGCGAGTTGATCGCGATGCCGCGTCGGCCGTCTTCGTCGAGCACGAATTTCGCGGGAGGTGTCTGCGCCTGGTAGGTCCAGATCGGCCAGTCCTCGTCGTAGATGTTGAGCTCGGGATTGACCCAGACCAGTTCGATGTTGGCTTCGTAGAAGGCGTCTATTGTTCCAACATCGCGCCAATAGGACTGCGCACGGGTCTTAACGTCCCGGAAAGGATAGGCAAACACCTGCAGCTTCTCGATCGCCTTCGGAATGATGTCCTTGCCGAAATCGTGCTTGGACTTGTCGTCCCCGGCATCCTCGATGAGCAGTTTCTCGAGCAGGTCCGGGTTGAATACGTAGATGCCCATCGAGGCCAGGGCGACGTCCTTGCGGCCGGGCATCGGATCCGGGGTCGGCGATTTTTCGACGAAACGCGTGACGCGATTCCACTCGGTGACCGTGAGCACGCCGAACTCCCGCGCATCGGCGATCGGCACCTCGACCACGCCCACCGTGATGTCCGCGCCCTTCTCCACGTGGTAGGCGATCATCGGACCGTAATCCATCTTGTAGATGTGATCGCCCGCGAGCACGAGCACGTGTTTCGGGCGATGCGAATGCATCACGTCGATGTTCTGGTAGACCGCGTCCGCGGTGCCCCGATACCAATGGGTGCCGGTCTTCTGCTGAGCGGGGATGACTTCGACGAATTCGCCGAACTCGCCGCGCATGTAACCCCAGCCGCGATGGATGTGCTGGATCAGCGACTGCGCCTTGTACTGCGTGAGCACCGTGATCTGGCGGATGCCCGAGTTCACGCAATTCGAAAGGACAAAATCGATGATGCGGAATTTCCCGCCGAACGGCGTCGCCGGTTTCGCGCGGTGTTCCGTCAGACCCTTGAGGCGCTCGCCCCGGCCGCCGGCCATGATCACCGCGAGAGTACCGCTGGTCAGACGGCTGACGTAGCGACCGGAAGTTGCGCGAGCGGGGCGTTTGGCCATTGGGTCCTCGGTTTTCTTTGCAGTATAGGGTGCGTGCTACCGTAGGCGCATGCTCCATCGCGCATGTGTCGCGGCATGCGCCGCCGTCATGTCAGTCATCGCCGTGCCCGCGCAGACCGCCTCACCACCCGCGCCGCAGCCGGGCTGTTTCGCCGCGGGCAATGGGTACCTGCGCGCGCGCCTGCGTGGCGCCCTCGCGCTCGACTTGGACTGGAAGGACGCCGACATGCAGTGCGAAGGCGGACCGCGTCCTTCGGGCAATGGCATACGCGTCAGCATCGGCGGCCCGCTGCGCGGTGACGGCCGGCGCATCCGCATGGTGTTTGGCATCGCCGGCATCGGGGAAGGCGCGAGCGGCAAGGCGCTGCGAACCAACGTCACCATCCTGTTCGAAGGTGAAAAACGCATCTTCGCCACGCAGGGAGACGACAAGTGCACGGTGGACGAACTCACTCAGCAACGCGTGGAAACGCTCGGCCCCGGTCGCGCGATCTACCGCGTGGTGGCGCGCGGCTTCTGCATCGGTCCGGCGACGGACCTTGCCCGCACCGAACGCCTGGTGCTCACGCGCTTCGATTTTGCAGGCCGGGTCGAATTCGGGGACGATGACCGTCATGACAAGAAACCCACGAGCCTTTGATTTCGCGCGCCGTGCCGGCGCTCTCCTGGTGTTCGCGCTGCTCGCGCCCGGCATCGGTTTTGCGCAGGAGCTCGAAGACCTCGCGAATTTTCCGAGCGGCAAACTCGAGGTCCTCGAGGGCAAGAAAGCGCGTCACGTGTTCCAGGTCTGGCTCGCCGACACACCGCAGCGCCAGGCACAGGGCCTGATGTTCGTGCGCTCTTTGCCCGAGTTGCGCGGCATGTTGTTCGTGCACTCGGAACCGCGCGTCCTCAGCATGTGGATGAAGAACACCTACATTCCGCTGGACATGCTGTTCATCGGTCCCCGAGGCCGGATCCAGCAGATCGTCGAACAAACCACACCGCATTCGCTCGAGACCATCCGCAGCAATGAGCCAGCCGTCGCGGTCCTTGAAATCGCCGGTGGCGAGGCGCGCCGCCTCGGCCTGCATGCGGGTCAGGTAGTCAGCCATCCGGCACTAACGACTCACTGACCGGACTCACTAACCCCGGCCGGTGGGGCTCGGCTATGATCCGCGCACTCGCCAAACGAACAGCACGGGAGCTCACCATGAAAAGTTTCGGCAGCCTGATATTTGCTGCGTGTGCAGCGGCGTTCATGGCGGGACATTCATACGCGGGGGCCGCCGAAGGCAGCTGGTACATCGCGCCCCAGGTCAACGCCCTGTGGCTCGATGACGCCCGTACCGCCGATGACGACATCGGCGTGACGCTCGCCTTCGGACGTACGCTCTCCCCGAACTGGGATGTCGAGGCGCTGGTATACGGATCCGAACACCAGCGTGCCGGCGACGACTCGCTGGAACTGCAGGGTTTTGGCGTACTGGCGAAGCGCGTGTTCTATCGCGAAGGGCGCGTGAATCCGTTCGTCAGCGTCGGATTGGGCTACACCAACACGATTCTGAAGCCGGGCACGGACGATTCGGATTTGAACGCTCTGTATGGCGTCGGTCTGCTCATCGACCTCGGCGCGCCCCGCAACGATGGCAGCGCGATGCAGCTGCGCGCCGATCTCGGCGCCCGGCGCGGCCTCTCCGGCAGCACGACACCTGAGCATCCCGTCGACTATGTCGCCGGCATTGGCTTCCAGTATTCCTGGGGCGGCGCGGTCACACGCCAGCCCGTCGACACCGACGGTGACGGGGTTACCGACGATCTCGACAAGTGCCCCGGCACACCGGCCGGCACACCGGTCAATTCGGACGGCTGCCCGTTGCCGCAAGACGAGGATAGTGACGGGGTCACCAATGACCTCGACAAATGCCCCGGCACTCCCGCGGGCGCGAAGGTCGACGCGGCCGGCTGCGAGATCAACAACGATCTCGACGGCGACGGCGTGCTCAACGATCAGGATCAGTGCCCGGATACACCAAAGGGTGACCGGGTCGATGCGGTCGGCTGCACGATCAAGACCGAGATAAAACTCGAAGGCGTCGTGTTCGAAACCGGCAAGGCAACGCTGCTGGCGGCCAGCATTCCGACTCTCGAAAGCGCGGTCGCGACGCTCAAGCGTTATCCGAATATCAGCGTTGAGGTTGCCGGGCACACGGACAGCCGCGGTTCCGACGCGTTGAACCAGGATCTGTCGGCGCGCCGGGCGGAAACCGTGCTCAATTACCTGCGCGATGCCGGCGTGACGAACACGCTGACGTCACGCGGCTACGGCGAGAGCGAGCCCATCGCGAGCAACGACACCGATGCGGGCCGCCAGGAAAATCGGCGCGTCGTACTGCGGGTGCTGAATTAATGGGGACATTCCTCGTTTCCTAGCAAACGGGGACGGACCTGGTGTCGTGGAAACGCGCGCAACATCGAGGAATCGCATTCCCCACCTCGGGCGGCTCCAGCTCTTCGTCTCTGCGATTCGCGATCGTGAACTGCCAGCTAGCTAGTGAGCGGGGCGGACCGCAGCGACTGGCGCGCCGGTTTGTGCGTCGATGAGTCCCACCAACAGTGGGTGGGCGGGGAACGGCGTGGCCGGTGCACCCGCGATGGGCTGAGCGGACGCGGCGTCTAGCCACTTCGCAAGCTGGTGAGCCGGAAAACGAGGCCCTGACACCGCGCTCGCTGCCGCTTCTATCTTGGCAGTCCCAAATTTCCCGCCACCACGGCCGGCGGACCTCAGAGCCCACTAACATTTCAAACAACGCGCCGCGGGAGCGACTCCCATCGCGGGTGCGACGGCCACGCCGTTCCCCGCCCGAGCCGCGGCGATCGGCGACTCACCGACGTGCAAACCAGCGCATCAACCACTGAGGCCTGTCCCCGTTTGCCAGGAAACGAGGAATGTCCCCATTTCGCAGGGGCAAAAAAAGGGGCGGTTCCCGAAGGAACCGCCCCGCATCACATCAGCAACCGAACTATTACAGTTCGAACTTCACGCCGAGGCGGAAGTAGCGACCCATGATGTTCGGGCCGGCCCAGGCCGGGTTGTACCAGAACAGGCTGTACGCTGCGGACGGCTCGAACGGAGCTTCCACACCGAACACGTTCAGGACATCGGCATAAACCGTGTACTTGTCGTTGAACACGTGACGGACCGTCAGGTCGGCATTCCAAGTTGCCTTGGCGTTGCAGAGCACCGGCGAGCCATCGACGTAGGCCTGCGTCGACGAAAGGATGTCGGCGTTGCCCTGGCAATCACCCTCGACGCCACCGTAGTCGATCGACGCGGTGTCGTAGCCGCTGGTGTAGTAACCCGTCAGCGACACTGACGTGGCTCCGAACTCCAGCGTGTTCTGCCACGTGCCACGCCACTTCGGCGCACCCGAGCAGGAGGTGATGTTGCAGGGGCTCAGCGTGCCGTCGTAACGGAGCACATCGCCCGCATCGGTCGTCAGCTCGAACTTCGCGAGATACGAAGCGTCGAGGTTGGTGCGCCACGTGAACTTGTCGCCAATCGGCAGGCTGAAGTTCGCGCCGAAGTCGATACCGCTGACTTCCTGGCTGTCCTGGTTGGTGAACGACGTTTCGATGAAGCCCAGCAGCGGCAGCGCGTTCGGGAACGCCGTGTCCGGCACACCCGGGAGCACGTTGTAGCCCGGAATATTCACGACACCGTTGTTCGAGTAGTAGGCCGCTTCCACCGCCGACGTATCGGTCACACCGGTGATCAGGTCTTCCACCGTGATCTGCCAGTAGTCGAGGGTGAAGTTCAGGTTCGACATCGGTTCGAACACGATGCCGGCCGTGAACGACTCGGACTGCTCCGGATCGAGTTCCGGGTTGCCAGTCTGGGTCAGACCCACGCTGTAGTTACCCGTCGCGTAGGCGTTGCCGCCGTGCGCCGCGCAGAACGCCGCGTAGGTCGTGCAATTCACCGCGCGGTTCACGTAGCCCGTGGTCGGAAGACCGAAGGCTTCGTTGAAGCTCGGGATGCGGAAGCCCTGCGACCAGGTGCCGCGAACCGCGAGCATCTCGACCGGCGTGAACTTGAAGCCGACCTTCGGCGAGAAGTTCGACTGACCGGTGGAATACTCGTCGTAGCGGCCCGAGGCAGCGAGTTCCAGCATGTCGAGAACCGGCGCGCTGATTTCGAAGAACGCCGACTTCACGTCACGCGAACCGGCCGTGCCGACCGCGTTGATCGAGTAGAAGCGCGTGTACGGCGCCGACAGGTTCTGCGGGTTGCTGCTGGGCGCGTCGATCGATTCCTCGCGATACGAGAAGCCAACCGCCGCCTGCATGGCACCGCCGGGCAGCTCGAACAGATCCTTCGCGAGGGTTCCCTGGACCTGCCAGAGTTCCGACGTCGAGGTGTCCGACTGCGTCGGCGAGATGTAATTCCAGACGTCCTCTGAGTTCGCGCTCAGATCCGCGAAGTTGAATTCGCCGCGCGCCGCTACGTCCCAGATCCGCTGCGGGATCAGGTAGTTCTTCTGCGTGCGGACGAGATCGATCTGCGAAGCGGTGAAGTTGGCCGAATAACGCCAGCTGTTGTCACCACCAAACGTGCCGTCGAGACCCGCAACCGCACGCAGGGCGCGCGAGCTGGTGTCGACCGTACGGCCACGATCGCTACGCAGCAGCAGCTGCGCAGTCTGGCCGGCGCCGGCGAACGGGTTGTACGGATTCAACTGACCATTGGCGGCCGTGCAACCCGTGTTTGCACCGTTGAACGTGCCCACGCCAGCGGCGCAGACATACACCGGAAGGATGACGTTTGCGGCAGCAAGGCCGGCCGGATTCGGCGGCGGCAACGAACCGTTGAAGCCCAGCGGAGTGAACTGCGCGTGGGTGTCCGTCTTGTAGAAGTTCGCCATCGTGTAGAACTGCGCGTTCTCACCGACGTTCGCCGTGAAGCGCGTCGACAAGCCCTGACGCGAGATCTGCGGCTGCAACATGATGTATTCGTTCTGGATATCGACTTCGCAGATGCTCAGCGGCGAAGTGCCCGACTGGGCCGCGGTGATCGTGACCGTATCGAACTCGCGGCAACCCGCGCCCGGATTCAGGTACTGATAGCGGCCCGCGCCCGTATTTGCGCCAGCTGTCGTGACCGGTCGCACCAGGCCCACGCCCGGAATGCTGATCAGGCCGTTGAAGCCAGCGGGCACGTTGCCCATTTCCGGCGTCAAGCCGTTCCAGTTGTGGTTCGACATACAGCTTCCCGACGGACCGCAGATGCGGGTCATGTCGGTGCTGTTGAACGGATAGTCGCGGTCGCGCGCCCAGAGCTCATCCTGATTCTGGTACTCACCGCTGATGTAGAAGTTGTAGCCCTCGCTCTCGAGGTCGCCGGTACCCCAGGTCAGGTCGATGCGATTTTCATCGCCGCCGCCTTCCTGCGAGATGCCGTACGAGCCGCCGAGGTGCAGGCCCTGGATTTCTTTCTTGGTGATGACGTTGATGACGCCCGCGATGGCGTCAGCGCCGTAGGTCGAGGACGCGCCGTCACGCAGCACTTCGATACGCTCGACGATCGCGCTCGGGATCGTGTTGAGGTCGACGAAGTTGCGCTGGCCGTCGTCGGCGAGCGGATAGGGAGCAATACGCAGGCCGTCGGCAACCGACAGGGTCGCCTGCACGGTCAGGCCGCGCAGCGCCGGGGCATTGGCGCCGCTGGCGAAGTTGAAACCCGTATTCCAACCCTGCTGGATCGTGCCGGCGTTGTTCGCCGACAAACGCTGGATGGCTTCCGAGACCGTGTTGATACCACGCTCTTCGAGGGTCTCCGCGCTAAGCACGGTCACCGGCGAGGGCGTTTCCGCATCAGTACGGCGAAGGATCGAACCCGTAACGACGACTTCTTCCATCGCGGGCTGAGCTTGTGCCTGCTCCTGCGCGATGGCGAGCGTCGGCGGCAGGCCTGCAGCCGCGATCGCCGCGGCCAGCAGCGCCCGTCGAACACCGACAGTCACGCTCTGGTTAGTAGGTAACCCTGATTTCAGCTTCATTTGTATTTATCCCCAAATGTTTTGCGTTCCCGATGCGCACCGCGCACCGGGTTACAAGAGGGAGTGCGTCTTTAAAAGGGAACGCCGCGACCGCCACGGAATGGCTCATGTGTCCCCGAACCAAAGGGACACGATCGTCAGCGCCCAAGAAACGCTTCAACTCCTGCAATGCGCCGAGACTAGCACGGGTCGTGATGAACACAACACAGTGAAAACCCCAGCCGCGCCCTTACTGATTCTGCAAGTTATTAATTTCGCAGGGGTTAATCTGCGGAGGGGGTAAATGCGCCGAAACGAATGTCTTGCTGTGGTACCGCAACCACGCAACGGATCGGCTCCGGAGTGGCGCAACAGCGGCGCGCATGCTGCTTTTTGGGGCGCGTTGCGTCGATAGAATCGCAGCACAACATGGTCTCTCAGACTCCCGCCAATGCCCGCGCTCTTGCTCCGTTTTCAGATGGATCTGACGCGCGCCTGCGCGCGCTCACCGAGCATGCGCTCGAGATCATCACCGTCCAGGATGCGAGCGGCTGCTTCACCTATCTGAACGAAGCGATCGTCCGGCAACTCGGATACACGCCGCAAGAGTTGTTAGGCAAGAACGCGATGGACTATCTACATCCGGAGGATGCGCCGCAGATGCAGGAGCGCTTCCGGAACATTCTCGCCGCGCGCGAGGATCAACCCGAGGTCAATCGATTCGAGTACCGCTTCCGTCATCGCAATGGCAGCTGGTGCTGGCTCGAGAGCGTCGCCGTGAACGCGCTCGCCAATCCCGCGGTGCTCGGAATCATCGCGCACTCGCGCGACATCAATCGCCGCAAGGCGAACGAACGCTCGCTGCTGCTGAACCACGCGCGCTACCGCACTGTCGCGGATCTGTCCGAAGGCGCGGTGCACGAGTATTTCCTGAATGCGCAGGGAATTTACGAGCTGGAATGGATTCTCGGCGCGGAGCGTGTGTACGGTTGCAACGAAGAGGAATACCGGCGCCGCGGCTGGCAGAGCTTTCACTTCGCCGAAGGCTGGCAGGCCGACAGCGATGCGCGTGTGCAGCGGTATCTCGTCGGCGAAACCATCCGCTTCGTCGTGCAGATCCTGCGCGTCGACGGCGCGCGCCGGTGGATAGAGGTGAAGAACCGTCCCATCGCGGATCCGGCCACCGGTGTGTTCTCGCGCCTGGTCGGTGTCGCGGTCGACATCACCGAACGCAAACACGCGGCCGACGCGCTGCGTGAAAGCGAGTTTCGTTACCGCACGGTCGCGGAACTCACGTCGGGCTTCGTGTACGAAGCCACTGCCGTCGACGACGGCGAAACCGAGATCGTGTGGGCCAGTCCGGGATTCGAGAAATTCTTCGGCGGGTCGTTCGAAGAACTCAATCGCGTCGGCTGGCGCAAGGCCATGTTTCCTTCCGATCACGCTGGAGCGATCGAGCGTCGTCATCGTCTGCGCAAGGGTGAATGCACCGAAATGGTGATGGCGCTGAAGACCCTGCGTGGCGCCACGCGCTGGGTGCATCTCGCCAATCAGCCGATCGTCTCGCCCGATGGATCGGTGCGCCGCTTCATTGGCGTCGTGCACGACATCACGGATCGCAAGGCGAACGAAGAGGTGCTGCGCAGCCAGGCACTCGCGGTCGAGGTGATGCACGAAGGCGTCGTGTTGACTGACGGCGAAGGCATCATCCGCATGACCAATCCCGCGTTCGATCGCATGTTCCGCGTGGCCGCCGGAGAACTGATCGGCCAGCCGCTCGACCAGTTGCCCTGCGATCCGCCGCTCGACCGGCGCATCGCGGAATCCACCTCCGCGGCGGGCGCTCGTTCGGGAGCGCCGCTCGTCAGCGAACTCACCGTGCGCGGCGCCAATGACAACGACAGTCCGCTGTTCGTCGAGGCCGCGATCACGCCGCTGGCGCTGCGCGGCGAACGCTTCTGCCTGACGATGCTGCAGGATGCCACTGCCCGCCGGCAGCTCGAACGCGAGGTACTCGAGGTCAGTAATCGCGAACAGCAACGCATCGGCAGCGATTTGCACGACGGCCTCGGCCAGGAACTCACCGGCATCGCGCTGCTGTTGCGCAGTCTGGAAAGCCGCGCCGAGCGTGATGCGCCGGGACTGTCACCCGCCATCGAAGAAGTCGCGCTACTCGTGAGTGACGCGATTTTCACGACGCGCGCGCTGGCGCGTGGCCTCTCGCCCGTCACCTTCGATCGCGGCGGCCTCGCGCTCGCGCTCGAGGAACTCGCGCGTCGGCTGTCCGCGATGTTCCATATAGACGTGCGTTGCGAAGCCGACGCGAGACTCGATGGTGGACTCGAATCGGCCAATGCCCTGCACCTGTATCGCATCGCACAAGAAGCCGTGACCAATGCTGCGCAGCACGGAACAGCCGGCAAGGTACAGATCACTCTGTGCTGCGACGGCGAACGCGGATTGCTGCGCATCGAAGACAACGGCAGCGGATTCGACCCAGCCGTTCATCAATCGAAGGGGCTGGGCCTGCGCATCATGCATTACCGCGCACAGATGATGGCCGGCTCGCTGCGCATCGAGAGTGCGCGTGGGCGCGGCACGACCGTCAGTTGCTGGTTTCCTATCCAGGGGCTGACGCCCCACTCTTAGTCAGGGGCTCACGCCCCACTATTAACGCCGTCGAAGCGACGGCGTACGTGTAGTTGAAGAGATGAGTCGCTGGGCGCGTGTTGGGCAGCGCTCGGCCGCGATGATCATCTCTTCTGGGCGCCACTTCTTATATTAGCGATCTTCTGCGACCACTCGGCGGGGCCGGTCTGGTGCACCGAGGTGCCGTTCGCATCGACTGCGACGGTCACGGGCATGTCCTCGACGGTGAATTCATAGATGGCTTCCATGCCGAGGTCCTCGAACGCGACGACGCGGGAGGCCTTGATCGCCTTCGACACGAGATAGGCCGCGCCGCCCACGGCCATGAGGTATGCCGCGCGATGTTTGCGGATTGCTTCGACACCCGTGGGTCCGCGCTCGGCCTTGCCCACCATCGCGATGAGCCCGGTCTTCTCGAGCATCATGTCGGTGAATTTGTCCATGCGGGTCGCGGTGGTTGGTCCCGCCGGCCCCACGACTTCGCCGCGCACGGGATCCACCGGTCCGACGTAGTAGATGACGCGGTTACGGAAATCGACACCCGCCGGCAGGCCCTCGCCTTTCGCGAACAGGTCCGCGATGCGTTTGTGGGCCGCGTCGCGGCCGGTGAGCATTTTTCCGTTCAGCAGCAATGATTCGCCCGGCTGCCAGCTCGCGACTTCCGCGGGCGTGAGCGTGTCGAGATTGACACGGCGCGCTCCCGGCGCGGGCGCCCAGTCGATTTTCGGCCAGTCCGACAGTTTCGGCGGATCGAGCTTCGCGGGGCCGGACCCGTCGAGCGTGAAATGCACGTGCCGTGTCGCGGCGCAGTTCGGAATCATCGCCACCGGCTTGGACGCCGCGTGAGTCGGGTACTCGAAAATCTTCACGTCCAGCACGGTAGATAGGCCGCCGAGACCCTGCGCCCCGATACCCAGCGCGTTGACCTTTTCATAGAGCTCGATGCGCAGCTCCTCGGTTTTCGACGCAGGTCCGCGGGCCTTGAGCTCCGCCATGTCGATGGGTTCCATGAGTGCTTCTTTCGCGAGCAACATGGCCTTTTCCGCGGAACCGCCGATGCCGATGCCGAGCATGCCGGGCGGACACCAGCCCGCGCCCATCAGCGGCACCGTCTTCAACACCCAGTCGACCAGGGAATCCGACGGATTCAGCATGACGAACTTCGACTTGTTCTCCGAGCCGCCGCCCTTGGCGGCGACCGTGATCTCGAGTTCATCACCCGGCACGAGTTGCGTGTGGATGACCGCCGGCGTGTTGTCCTTCGTATTCCTGCGCGAGAAGTTAGGGTCGGAAACGATTGAGGCGCGCAGTTTGTTGTCGGGATGCTGATACGCGCGACGCACGCCTTCGTTGATCATGTCCTCGAAGCTCATCGTGGCATTCCAACGCACGTTCATGCCGACCTTCGCGAACACCACGACGATGCCGGTGTCCTGGCAGATCGGCCGGCGCCCTTCGGCGCACATGCGCGAATTCGTGAGGATCTGCGCGATCGCGTCACGCGCCGCGGGAGACTGTTCGAGCTCGTAGGCCTTGCCCAACGCGCGGATGTAATCCGGTGGGTGGAAGTACGAGATGTACTGAAGCGCGTCGGAGACGCTGTCGATGAGATCCTGTTGCCTGATTTCCGTCATATATTTTCGCACTCAAAGCTCATGACATTTTAGCGCGGCGCGGTATGCGCGTTTCGGATAGTTTCTCGTTCAATGGATGGGCATATGCAAAACGCGAAGAGAGTCGTCGTCATCGGGGGTGGATTCGCGGGCCTGTGGGCCGTGCGCGCGCTGCGCAAGGCGCCGGTCGCGATCACGCTGATCGACCGCAGCAACCATCACCTGTTCCAGCCGCTGCTGTACCAGGTTGCCACTGCCGGGCTCGCGGCACCGTCGATCTCCGCGCCGCTGCGTCACATCCTGCGCGAACAACACAATGTCACGGTGCTCATGGGCGAAGTCACCGCAATCGACGCGGCCGCGCGCGAGATCGCCGTCGGCGAGCGCAGGATTCCCTATGACTATCTTCTGGTCGCCAGTGGCGCCACACACGCGTACTTCGGACACGATGAATGGGAGCGCCACGCGCCCGGGCTCAAGAATCTGAATGACGCGTTTGCGATCCGCGCGCGCGTGCTCTCCGCGTTCGAGCAGGCCGAGGCCGCCACGGACGATGCGCGCTGCAATTCATGTCTCACGTTCGCGGTGATCGGCGGCGGACCCACCGGCGTCGAACTCGCGGGCACCCTGGCCGAGATTGCGCGCCACACGCTGAAGAAAGACTTCCGCAACATCGATCCGCGCAATGCGCGTGTGCTGTTGATCGAAGCCGGACCGCGGGTGCTCAGCACGTTCACCGAAGATCTCTCCGCGAAGGCCCGCAAGCAGCTCGAGAGACTCGGTGTGGAAGTGCATACCGGCGCCGCCGTTTCGCAGATCGGCGAGGACTACCTGGTGTTCGGCGATCAACGCGTCGCGGCGCGGACCATCCTCTGGGCCGCGGGCGTCGCCGCTTCGCCGCTCGGCAAACAACTCGTGCAGTCTTCAGGTGGCGCCGAGGTCGACCGCGCGGGCCGCGTACGCGTGCAGCCGGACCTGAGCCTGCCCGGTCATCCCGAAGTGTTCGTCGCGGGTGACCTTGCGAGCATTGCGATCGACGGCAAACCGGTGCCCGGCGTCGCGCCGGCCGCGAAACAGATGGGGTCTCAGACCGCGGGCAACATACTCGCGCTGATCGCGGGCCGCCCGACCAAGCCGTTTCGATATCGCGACTTTGGTTCCCTCGCCACCATCGGCAGACACTCCGCGGTCGCGCAACTTCCGAACCTGAAACTTTCCGGAATCTTCGCCTGGTGGTTCTGGCTGGTGCTCCACATCTATTTCCTGATCGGATTCCGCAGCAGGCTCATCGTGCTCATCAACTGGGCATGGGCCTATTTCACCTACGCGCGCGGTGCGCGCATCATTCTTGGAAACGAAGCGGAGAGGAAATCAAATGGCCGCGAAAAAGAAAGCAGCGCCCAAGACATCCAGCGCTAAGGGCAAGAAGAGCGGCAGGCGCGGCGTGAAGCTTGCGCCCAACGCCGTCAAACGTGGTCTCGCCGCGACCGAAGTCGCGCTGCCGATCGACCATGCCGACATCGCCGCGGTCGTCGAACTCGTACGCAAGGCGGGGGGCGCGCCGCTCGGCGCGTATCGCGAGCCGCTCGGTGGCCGGCCACTGCTGCTGGCGTCCCTGCCGTTTTCCGCGGTGCAGCCCACACCTTTCCAACGCGATCTTTCTCCGACCCACGCCAAGAAACTCGCCGCCGCCATCGAAGCGACGGCGGCCTTTCTCGATCCACTCATCGTCGTGCGCGGCGAGGACGGGCGCTTCTGGACGCCCAACGGCCGCCATCGCCTCGCCGCCGCGAAGGTGCTGGGACTCAAGCAGATCACCGTGCTCATCTCGCCCGATGAAACACTGTCGTATCGCATCCTCGCGTTGAACACCGAGAAGGCGCACAACCTCAAGGACAAATCGCTCGAGGTCGTGCGCATGGCGCGCAATCTCGCCAAACGCGAACCGACGCGCACCGAAGCGTCACTCGCCGCCGAGTTCGAGGCGGCCGAACTACTCACGCTCGGTCTCGTATACGAGGGAAACCTGCGCTTCGGTGGCGGCGCGTACAGCCCCGTGCTCAAGAAGGTGGACCGGCTCACGACCAAGCCCCTGCCCGCGGCGCTGCGCGAGCGCGCGGCTTATGCGTCCCGGTTGCAGGAGATAGACACGGAAGTGAAGCGCATCGTCGCGGAATTGCAGGCGCGCGGCATGAAGTCGCCCTACCTGCGCAGCTACGTCGTCGCGCGCATCAACCCGGTGCGATTCCACAAGGTGAAGGCCGGCGACAAGAAGCCCGTGATGCCGATCGCGCAGGCGCTGTTGCGCATGGTCGCGGCCGCCAGGAAGTTTGATTTGAACAAGGTGAACATGAGCGACCTGGCATTCGTCGCCGCCGGGGCCGAATCGGCCGAGTAAATCGGCCACTAGGGGCGCGATCGCGCCACTGTCCGCACCGGACACTTTTCCCTTCGGCGACGGCACGAAACGTTTCGTCGCGATTTCCTCATTTGCCTTGCAACCCGTTCGCGGGCTCGCGCGTCTATGTCACCGTACCGATTGACACGTATCGTGACTCGCCTCTCTCGCCGGCAAGCGATGAGTCGGAGCTGTCGTCGGCTTGTTTTCCGCTGCTTTAACCGGAGGATCAGCCATGACCCAGAAAACTTTTGAATTGCGGCGTGTTTCCGAACGCGTCACCTCGGCCGCGGCCGCCATCGCATTGACGGCGTTGCTCGCCATCGCATCCGATGCCCGCGCCGAAAACATGTCCGCGCAGATCGCGCCGAAGGTATCGGTTCAGTACTCGAGCGTCGAACTCGCGACCGAGAAAGGCGCCGCGAAGCTGTATCGCAAGCTCAAGTGGGCGGCGCGCGAGGTGTGCGACGTGTACGGCGTCAAGCCACTCGAACAGCAGGCCGTCGCGCAGAAGTGCTTCGAAAAGTCGCTCGCGAACGCGGTCAACCAGGTCGATGCGCAGCGCTTGACCGCGCTGCATACCGCCGCGACGCACGACCTCGGTTGAAGGATCTGGCGGAAAACGCTCGCTTCGGGTTTCGGGACTTCGCGTCCCGGTACCCGGGGCGATCGCCAAACTACTCCCGCATTCAGCGATACAACATCAGCTCGGCGCGTTCTTCTTCCCATTCACGCTCGTCGCGGCGCGCGAGTGCGTCGAGATCGGCGGGCGTCGCCGCCGGGTCGTCGACCCATTCGCGCAATAGCGGGCTGCCGTTGATGAGATCGATCGCGAGCCGGTTGTGCTCGTATTCATACGGAAAGTCGCGCCACAACTGATATTCGCCGCGCAGCCGCCGGATGCATTTGAAGGTGCCGGCCAGCAACCGCCAGGGCTGGAACTCGCCATGCTGGTATGCGCCATCGTCGACGTGGATCTGGAATCCGGCGCACAACTTGCCCGAATACTTGTGGAACGTCGGCTCGAACCAGCAGGGACGCAGGCGGCAGCCGCCGAGCCACGCCGGCACGATGCGCTGCATCGCGGTCAGCAACGAACGCGGATCGAGTCCCGGCGCGCCGAGCATTTCGAGCGGCCGCGTCGTGCCGCGTCCTTCCGACAAGGTCGTGCCTTCGAGCATCACCGTGCCCGCGTAGGCACGCGCCATCCACAGGTTCGCGGCGTTGGGGCTGGGATTGACCCACGACCGTTCTTCGATCGGCCAACCGTATCCCGGCGCTTCGTCCGGTTTCCAGCCGCGCATCGGAATCACGCGGTAGTCGACGGCAAGTTTGTAATGACTCACGAACCACATGCCGAGCTCGCCCACGGTCATGCCGTGCCTCATCGGCAGCGGACCCGCGCCGACGAAACTCTCCCAGCCCGCGCGTAACTTGAGTCCTTCGACCGGACGGCCCGCCGGATTCGGACGGTCCAGCACCCAGACGGTCTTGCCGTGCTGCGCCGCGGCCTCGAGCACATATAAGAGTGTGGTGATGAACGTGTAGATGCGGCAGCCGAGGTCCTGCAGGTCGACCAGCAGGACGTCGAAGTGTCCGAGCATTTCCTCGGTGGGCCGGCGCACTTCGCCGTACAGGCTGAATACCGGAATGCCATGCACCGGGTCGCGGAAATCCGGCGACTCGACCATGTTGTCCTGCTTGTCGCCGCGCAAGCCGTGCTGCGGACCGAATGCGGCGGTGATGTCCAGACCGCGTACCGCGCGCAGCGCATCGAGCGAATGCTCGAACTCCGCCGTCATGGAGGCCGGATGGGCAAGCAACGCGACTCGACGTCCTTCGAGCTCGCGCAACAGTTTGATGTCGCCTAACAGGCGATCGATGCCGAATTGGATCACGCGTGTAGCTTAGCCGAGCTCGACGGCAAACCCGTCGGCGTTGTGAAAGTCGGGCGTCCCGGACGGATGACGGAGCGCCCAATATGACAGCGACCCGGTCCGGCTCTCGATCACCGCGCTGCAGCCCACCCGCAGCGCGGCTCCCGGGCTTTCCCCGACGAACCAACCCGAGTCGAGCACCACGTCGAGCTCGAGCGAATTGCCATCCGAGCGCCAGTTCGCTCTTGCAGGGGTGTCGGCAAGCGCAGCCATGCCGGTGCGATAACTCGTGAAGTGGTATGCCGCCCAGGCGCCGGACGGCGCGAAGTTAAATTCGCGGTATTCGAGTCCGCCGGCGCGCAGCACGAACACCTCGAAGCAGGTGTGGCGCCAGAGTCCATCGGCGCGGGCCGGCGGTCGGGGGCGTGGCAATTCGAGCGAGTCCAGGTCCGCGCGCAGGCTGAAGATCAGTCCCAGTCGCGACGGTGCGCTGCGCCGCACTGTGACCGAGAAATCACTCACGGCGCCCAGGTTGTCGGCCGAATGGCTGACCGGATGAGGCAGGAGGACGTAAGGTTCGGGCGCGGACTCGCTGGGCATCGGCCCAAGCATACGCCACGCCCGCGGCGGCGCGCAGCAGCCCGGCGCAGCTGCGCTTGCATCGCGCGCTCCCCTGTAGTTAGTGGCGCGCGCCGGGCCGGTTCGCCAGAATGAGCATCCGGCGCGCCAGACGGCGTTCCGGCATCGGCCGTATTCAGCAAAATCGCGCCAAGGAGACTGACCATGAAAACACTCTGCGCTCTCGCCCTCGCATTTCTCGCCGTGCCCGTCTTCGCTGCCGATCCGACGCCGATCGAAAAGGCCGTCGCGGATCCGGCGCGCACCGCGGCGGACCGGGAACGGGACGCGCGTGACAAGTCGGCCGAAGTACTGGCGTTCGCCGGCGTGAAACCCGGGATGGTCGTCGCGGACATCTTCTCCGCCGGCGGCTATTACACCGAGTTGTTAGCCGGTGTCGTCGGCGCCGGCGGCAAGGTGTTCGCGGTGAACAACATCCCCTACGCGACGTATGCGAAGGACGACATCAAGGCGCGTTTCACCGCAGGCCGCCTGACGAACGTCGAGCCGCGCCTCGTCGAAGCGAGCTACATGAATCTGCCCGCGAAGAGTGTCGACCTGGCCGTCATCGTCATGGGTTATCACGACGTGTACTGGATCTCGGAAAAAGACGGCTGGCCGGAGATAAACACCGCGGGATTCCTGGACTCCGTGAAGCGCATGCTCAAACCCGGCGGCAAACTACTCATCGTGGATCACAACGCCGCCGCGGGCAGCGGCCGCGAAGCGGCCGGCAAACTGCATCGCCTCAACGAACAATGGGCACGGCAAAGCCTCACCGCGGCCGGTTTCGAATTCGAGAAATCGTTCGACGGCCTGCGCAATCCCCAGGATCAGCTCGACAAGGGAGTTTTCGACCCCGCGGTCAAGG
Organism: Alcaligenaceae bacterium; assembly: GCA_036677145.1. Taxonomy (GTDB): domain Bacteria; phylum Pseudomonadota; class Gammaproteobacteria; order Steroidobacterales; family Steroidobacteraceae; genus CADEED01. Next base: position 7,028 of record JAKFFF010000092.1, on the reverse strand, counting down.
GAAAGACGGACCGCTACGTGCACCTCTACCGCGTGAAGTAATCACGCGGATCACTGCGCGGGCAGGGTCGCGCGCGCTTCGGTGACCTCCGCGGCGGTGACCGCGGAGGCGCCTTTGCCGAACTTCTGCCGGATGTAGGTGAGGATCTCCGCGAGTTCCGCGTCCGGCAACTGCCGGAACGCCGGCATGACGTTGCCGTTGTCGCTTTCCTTGCGCCCGGCGGAATCGAAACCGCCCGTGAGGACGAAGAGCGCCAATGCGCGCGCGTCACCTGTGACCCACGTGCCCCCGGCAATCGCCGGTTGCATGTTGGGCACACCGCCGCCATCGGCCTGGTGACAGGAAAGGCAATGCCGTCCGTAGAGTTGCTGACCCGGACGTGTGTCCGCGGGCACCACCGGCGCCACCGTCACGATGGTGGGACCCGTCGGAACGTTGGGCGGAATTGCCTTGTCGTCGGCATGGACCGCCCACGCGCTCAGCAGCAGAAGCGACCCGCGCACCAACAAACAGCTACGCGGGTCGCGCGCTTTCATTTCTTGCCGTACGAAATGCGCCAGACGCGGCCCTTCTGCGAGTCGGACACGTACAGCGCGCCATCGGGCGCGACCGCAAGACCAACCGGGCGGTACTGCGCGTTGCGCGGATTGTTGTCAGCGATCTCGCCGGCGAATCCGTCGGCGAACACTTCATATGCACCGGCCGCCTTGCCGCCCTTCAGCGGCTGGAACACGACCTTGTATCCCGCCTGCGGCTCGGGCGCGCGATTCCAGCTCCCGTGGAAAGCGATGAACGCGCCACCCTGGTATTTCGCGGGGAAATTCTTGCCCGAATAGAACGTCAGGTCGTTAGGTGCCCAGTGCGCGGGATACGCCACCAGCGGATCCGGATATTTGCCGGCCTCGGGGGTCTTCTTGCCGTCGCCGCCGTATTCCGGGGCCAGGACGCGGTGGCCCAGCTTGTTGTCCCAGAACGTGTAGGGCCAGCCATAGTTGCCGCCGTCGGTGATCTTGTGGAATTCCTCCGCCTGGCGAGTCGCGTTGTCTTCCGCCGTGTAGAGCGCGGGGAAAAGCGTGTCGAGCGAATCACGGCCGTGAATCGCGGAATACAGTGCGTTCGTGCCCGGATTCCAGGCGATCGCCACGGCGTTGCGCATGCCGGTCGCGAAGCGGCGGCCGTTGGCCGGAGTCTGGTTCAGCTTGTTGCCGTCGAACACCCACACGCCGCCGTACTTCTCGAGGATCGGGCAGGGGTTCTGTCCCAGCGATCCTTCCTGGCGATCCTTCTGCTGGCAGGAATTCGAAGGCGCGCCGACGTTCACGTAGAGCGTGCCTTTTCCGTCGAGCGCAAAGGTCTTGTCGGCGTGCTGACGCTCGCGCGGAAATTCCGCCACGACCGTTTCACGCGCACCCTGCGGCACGAGCTCTTTCGCGTCGAGCAGGTAGCGGTACACACCGACGTCGTCGGAAACGTAGAGGTAGTTCTTGTAGAGCTGGATCCCGGTGCCTTTCACGTCGCCGAAGGGCGTGACCACGTCGGCCTTGAAGTCACCGTTCGTGTCGCGCATGGCGATGAGGCCATTGCGGCCGGCGAGGTAGATGTCGCCGTTCGCACGGATGGCGAGGTGGCGGGCGGTCCCCTGGCCTTCCTGCACCACTACCGCGGAGAAACCCTCGGGCAGCTTGAGACCGGCATCGTCGGCCGCGACCGCGGCTCCGGCGAAACCGGTGGCGATCGTCAGACTAACTAGTCGAGCGAGGTAAGTCGTACGCATGATGTTTCCTTGAAATCCAGACGTGAACGCGAAGCGATGCGCGGAAGTCCCGGCTTCTTCCGCCCCGGACGCCGAACGCCAGTTCCGGGCGCGCAATGTAACAAAATCGTGCGCCCGGCCTGCCGGGCCGTCACGTTTCCCCCGGTCGCATCAGATGACGCCCGGGGAATCCTTTTCCGTGACGGGACATGGACTAGCAAGACATGCATTTGTTCCTACAAACCCTGATGAAATCCAGTAGTTGCACGGGCCTCGCCAAGGCCCCGGCAACGGTGCATATTCCGCCCGCGCGCCTGTTGCGCGCCGGCCTGGAAACGACTTCCAGGCGCAACTCCCAAGGCAAATGAAGGGTCAATCGCATGGTCTCCGAATGCCATTAATCGATCCTGTCATCGAACGTGTGCTCGCCGAGTTCGAGCGCCGCGCCGAAGAAGAACAACGCCGCGCCAGCGCCCCCGGAATGTCCGGAGAGAACCTCGACGAGCTGCTGCTCTCGGTCGGCCGCGAAGCCGGCATGATGCTCTATCTACTCGCCTCGGGCGCGCAGTCGCGCCGCATCCTCGAACTCGGCACGTCCTATGGCTACTCGACCGTGTGGCTCGCGGCGGCGGCGCGCGCGACGGGCGGCAAGGTCCTGTCCCTCGAATTGCGGGAATTCAAGATCGAACATGCTCGCCAGGCGCTCACGCGCGCGGGACTTTCGAGCCGCGTCGAGTTTCACGCCGGCGACTGCCTCGAGACGCTGAAGGCGCTGCCCGGCCCGTTCGATTTCGTGCTGCTCGACGTCTGGAAGGATCTCTATCTGCCCTGCTTCGATCTCGTACATCCGAAGCTTGCGCCGGGCGGCATCATCGTCGCCGACAACATGCTGCTGCCCGAAGTCGTGCGACCTCAGGCCGAGGCATACCGCGCGCGCGTGCGCGCCGCGGGCGACATGGACTCGGTGCTCGTCGAAGTCGGCAACGGGCTGGAGATCAGCCGCAAGCGCTAGAGCAGCGACCGGGCTACCAGAATCACGAAGAACCCGTAGAACAGCACCATGCCCACCAGCGCGACGCGCCGCCACATCGGCGGGCGCAGCGCAACCGGCAGTATCCGCGTGTTCAGATACAGCAGGTGCGACGCGGAGATCACGAAGATGATCCCGGCGATGTTGGCGCCGATCTGCAGCAACACGATCGGCTGCGCGAGTTTCAGCGCGACGATTCCCCAGATCACGACCAGCGCGAGTACGGCGTAGTAGACCGCGCGCGCATCGCCGCGGCTCCACGCGCGCACGCGTTTGCTGCCGCTCCACAGGATGTCGGTGATCGAACGCGTCATGCCCTCGACGCAGTCGAGCTGCGTCTTGAACAGGATCCACGCGCCGAGACCCGCGACCGTCAGGCCTAACAAGGGGCCGGCCGTGGCGCCGATGGTCTGCGCGAGCACCGCGCTGATGGCAAGTCCCTTGATGTCGGTGCCGGCCGGCACGAACGTCACGTACAGCAGCGCGGGCAACATCATCCCGAGTAATGCCCCGACGAAGAAAATGCCCCACTGGTCGACACGCACGATGCGCCACCAACCGCGCCAGCGGCTCATGTTCGCGGCATCGGCGTCGAACATGAAGCCCGTGTCGGCGAGCGTGCTTTTTTCTCCGCCCACCGCCCCCGAGATGTGGCCGACGCGGCTGCCCATGCCGTAACCCTTGTCGCGCGCCCAGTTCGACAGCGTGAGATTGAGCACGCCGCCGCCGCCCGAGTAGCCGACCAGCGCGCCGAGCAGCAACATGTCCATGTTTTCGGCGAGGAACTTGAACGCGCCTTCCTGGGTGCTGTAGCCGGTGAACCCCGCCAGCGCCGCGCCCCAGGTGCTCGCGGGCACGTAGACCAGGCTCAGCACGAGGAATCCGCCCAGGATGACCGTGACCAGAATCCAGTTGAGCAACTCGAGCGTGCGGGCGATGCGCCTGCCCAGCAGCAGCACCGCGACACAGGCCAGGAACGTGCCCACACCGATCAGGTAGATAGTCAGGGTGTCGGCCGGCGGCGCCGCCAGCCGGCCGAGGAACAGGAAGAAGATCGCGCCGGCCGCGGTCGCCGCCCAGGCGGGCCAGCCGATCTGCAGGAAATACAGGAAAGAATAGAACCACGCCCAGAAGGTTTTCCCGGGACGCGTGCGCATGAATCCCGTCACCACGGGCTCGCCCGTCGCCACCGTGTAACGCATGAGCTCGGTGTTGAAGACCGTCTGGAAAAACACCGCGACCAGCGTCACCCACAACAACGACAGGCCGTGTTTGACGAAGGTGGCCGGGCCCAGCAGGAATTCACCGCTGCCGATGGACACGCCGAGCACGATGACGCCCGGGCCGCAGACGCCGATCCATGACAATCCGCGCGGCGTCGGTGGATCGGGCAGATCGGCGCGCCGCCAGGGGACGAGTTCCTGCGTAGAGATGTTCCGGGATGCCGAGTCGTTCATCGCGTTCCCTCCCGACCGGAAGGGCGCGACTGCCCGCCAATACGCACGACCGTGCGTATGTCGGCATCCTCCCCTCACACCCACAGGATGAGCCGTTTTCCGGGGATTCGCAAAAGGGCCATAGGCCACGGACGTGAACTGCCGCGGCGATGTCCGACGTCCGTGATCACCGACCGCCAAGTTACTGAAAGTAGTTAGTTCGGAGGATGCTGTCGCGGATCGGCGTCGCGAGGCTCGAGGATTGTCGTGTGTTGCCGACCTTAGGGATCATCCAGCGTCGCGGCGGCGCGGTTTCGGGCTGGCACACGGCTTGCTTCTGAAACCGCTGCCGTGGTGAGTCCCCGGCACCCTAGTGCAGATCCTAAGGAGTGAGCGTTATGAGAATCCCGAAATCGATGATCGTGGTCGCGGTTGCGACTCTGATCCCGCTGGCCGGCTCGGCCGTGGCGGGCGAAGGGCCGGACAAAATGAAACACGGCGCGAAGTTCGACACGCTCGATACGAATCGTGACGGCAAGATCTCGAAGGCAGAGGCCGCCGCCGATTCGTCAATCGTGTTTGCGAGCGCCGACGCGAATGGCGACGGCTACATCGACGCGACTGAATACTCGAAGGCGTCCAAATCGATGGAGCCTGGCGCGCAACCGTACAGCTCTCCGGAGGCGCCGCCGCGCGATCTGTCCGCGGCACCTCCCGCCGACACGGAAACTCCGCGGCAATAACGTCGCGTCCGTGCGGCAACCCGCGCGACGCTTCGGCGCCGCGCGGGTTTTCGCGTGTCTTTCAATCCGACTCAGGTGATCCGGGAGAAGCCGCCGGACGACCCGCCGGTATTGCCGCCGCCGTGTCCGCCACCGGATCCGCGGCCGCCAGCCGAACGCGCGCCGCGCGCGAATCCGCCGCGGCTGCTGCTGCGCGGCGCGCCGGAACCGCCACCACCGTGATGACCGCCGCCGCGTGACTGCCCCGAGGGCGCGCCGTCGCGACGTTGTCCGTCACGCGACTGGCCGTCGCGCGATTGACCACCGCGCGACTGCCCCTGGTGCTGGCCTCCACCTCCGCGACGCGGACCACCGCGACCGCCGCCACGGCCACCGCCGTGCCCGTGACCACGGGCGCCGTGCTGGCCACCCTGCGGCGGGCTGCCCGGCTGAACATTCGCCGGCGCAGCGGCGACACTTTCCGCTCCGGCATCGGCCGGTAGATAGGCTTCGTGATTCGCACGGCCAGCGTCGACGCGCGACCCATGTCCGCCCCCACGGCGGCCGCCATTGCCGCCGTTGTTGCTGCGGCCAGAACCACCGCCACGGCCGCCATTGCGCGGGCCGCGATGTTCGGGCCGGCGGCGCGGATCCTGGTGCGGCTGGTACTCACCGGCCCCCGTGCTTTCCGCACGCGGTGTATGAGTGCCCTCCTTGATTTCGAATTGCGGCGTCGGGGTGAACTCCACCTTGCGCTTGAGCACTCTTTCGATGTCCCGCAGCAGCGAGACTTCGTCGGGTGAAACCAGCGAAATCGCCGCGCCCGTCGAACCGGCGCGCGCGGTGCGGCCGATGCGATGAACGTAGTCCTCGGGGACGTTCGGCAGCTCGTAGTTCACGACGTGCGGCAGCTCTTTGATATCGAGGCCGCGGGCCGCGACTTCCGTCGCCACCAGCGCCGTGATCTTGTTTTCCTTGAAGTCCTCGAGCGCGCGCACGCGCGCGTTCTGACTCTTGTTGCCGTGGATCGCCATGGCCGTCACGCCCGCGCGTTCGAGCTGCTGCGTGAGGCGGTTCGCGCCATGTTTGGTGCGCGTGAAAACCAGCACCTGGTGCCAGTTGCCCTCGAGGATGAGGTGCGCGAGCAGGTGGCGCTTGTGTTCCTTCGGCACGCGGTAAGCGCTCTGTTCCACCTTGTCGGCGGTCGCATTGCTCGGCGTGACCTGCAGGCTGAGCGGATTCTTGACGAAACTTCTCGCGAGGTCGCGAATGTCGTCGGAATACGTCGCCGAGAACATGAGGTTCTGGCGCTGCGCCGGCAGTAGTTTGAGTATGCGCTTGATGTCGCGGATGAAGCCCATGTCGAGCATGCGGTCGGCTTCATCGAGGATGAAGATCTGCACCTCGGCAAGCGACACCGAACGCTGTTCGGCGAGATCGAGCAACCGGCCCGGCGTGGCGACCAGGATGTCGGTGCCGAAACGCAGCTTGTCGATCTGCGGCTTCTCGGAGACGCCGCCGAAAATGGCGAGCGAGCGCAGGTCCACGTATTTGCCGTAGTCCTTGACGCTCTGTTCGACCTGCGCGCACAACTCGCGCGTCGGCGTCAGCACCAGCGCGCGCGGATTGCGTCCGCCGCGGGCGCCTAACTTCTGCAGCAGCGGCAGCGTGAAGCCCGCGGTCTTGCCGGTGCCGGTCTGCGCGCCCGCGAGCACGTCGCGGCCGGTGAGCACGGCCGGGATGGCCTCGAGCTGAATGGGAGTGGGAACCGTATAGCCCTTTTCGGCCACGGCACGCAGCAACTCGGGCTTGAGCCCGAGGGATTCGAATGACATTGAATAACCTTGTTAGAAAAAGAATCGAGACTCGCGTTGCGTAAGCCCCTTCTTTCGAAGGTGTTGGCTCCGCAGCGGTCATTAGCGAGGAGGGTTTTTGCGAATCGGTGCGCAATTTTGCTGCGCATTGAGACTTGCGTGCTTTAGGGGGCGATGACCGCGCGACCCTGAGTAAGCGGGCGCGACTATATACGAGCAGTCCCTGGAAGGGAAACCGGGGGCTCGAAAGCGAGACTTCGTTCCGGGCTTCTC
>JAKFFF010000091.1:0-114158 GCA_036677145.1 Alcaligenaceae bacterium | reverse complement strand
GCCGGACAACGTGACCGCCGTGGGGCCGAGCGCGCGCAATCCGTCGGCGCTCAATTCCTGCACGGTGATGCGTTTCTGGAATTCCAGCAGCGACACGCCGCTGTAACTGCGCGCATAGCCGAAAGTCGGCAACACGTGATTCGTGCCCGAACAGTAATCGCCGATCGATTCCGGCGACCAGGGACCGAGGAACACCGAGCCCGCGCAGGAGACTTTTGCCAGCAGCGCGCGCGGATCGCGCGTCTGGATAATCAGGTGTTCGGGCGCATAGGCGTTCGAAACGTCGATGGCGGCGTCGAGGTCGGCGACGATGATGCAACGGGAATTCGCGATCGACTGTGCGACGATGTCGCGCCGCGAAAGCGCCGCCATTTGCCGCGTGATCTCGTCGAGCACGGTACGGGCGAGATCCCGCGAAGTGGTCACGAAAATCACCTGCGCGAGGGTGTCGTGTTCGGCCTGCGCCAGCAGATCGGCGGCGACGAAACTGGCGTTCGCCGTTTCGTCGGCGATCACCAGCACTTCGGAAGGTCCCGCCGGCAGGTCGATGGCGGCCCCATCGGGATCCGCGGCGACCAGTTGTTTGGCGGCCGTGACCCAGGCGCTGCCGGGGCCGAAGATCTTGTCGACTTTGCCGACCGTCCCGGTGCCGAACGCGAACGCCGCGATGGCCTGTGCGCCTCCCATCTTGTACACGGTGTCGACGCCACACAGTTCGGCCGCGACGAGCACGGCGGCGTGAATGCGGCCATCGGACGCCGGCGAGCTCGCAATGGCGCGCGTTTCACATCCGGCGATGCGCGCGGGCACCGCGAGCATGATGGCGGTGGAGGGCAGCGGCGCCGAACCGGCCGGAACATACAGTCCAACGCGGTCGATCGGCCGCGTGATGCGCTCGCAGCGCACGCCGGGCATGGTGTCCACCGCGAGCGGCGCTGCGCGCTGCGCTTCGTGAAAACTGGAAACGTTCGCAACCGCGCGTTCGAGCGCGGCGATTTCTTCGGCGCGCAGGCTGGCGCGGGCCGCGCGGAATTCCGCCGGGCTGACCAGTAGTGAGCCGAGCTCCGGACCGCCGAACTTGCGCGTGAATCGGCGCACCGCGGCATCACCTTCGGTGCGCACCGCGGCGATGATTTCCGCGGCCTGTCGGAACACATCCTCGCGCAACGCCGCGGCCGGGCGTGCGAGTGCCACGCGGCGTTGGTCGTCGGGGGCGTTTGTCCAGTCAATGAGGTTCATGGATCGGGCTTCACCGGATCAGGCCAGCATCTTCTCGACGGGCAACACGAGCAGCGCGCTCGCGCCGGCCTTCTTGAGGCTTTCGAGTGTTTCCCAGAACACGTTTTCGCGGCACACGGCGTGGATCGCGACCTTGTCATTCGAGCCTTCGAGCGGAATGATCGTCGGCGACTCACTACCCGGCAGCAGGCGGCGGATCTCGGGCAGCGCCGAGCGCGGCGCGTGCAACATGATGTACTTGCTCTCGCGCACTTGCTGTACGCCGTCGATACGCAGCAGCAGGCGATCGACCCATTCCTGTTTCTCGGGAGAGAGCGGCACCGGCGTGCGGATGAGCAACGACTGGCTTTCCAGCACTGTCTCCACTTCGCGCAGGTGATTGGCCTGCAGCGTCGAGCCGGTCGACACGAGGTCACAGATGAGATCGGCGCGTCCGAGGCGCGGCGCGATTTCGACCGCGCCCGACAGCGTGACGATGTCGGCGGTGATGTTGCGCTCGCGCAGGTAACGCGCGAGCGTGAACGGGTAGGTGGTCGCGATGCGTTTGCCTTGCAGCGTACCCGGGCCTTCGTAACTAACGCCTTCGGGCACGGCCAGCGACAGGCGGCAGCGTCCGTAGTCGAGCGTGCGCACTTCGGTGAAGTTGGCGGCGTGGCCGCGCGACTGCAGTTCGAGGCGCTTTTCTTCGATCACGTTGCGCCCGACGAGGCCCAGGTCGCAGACGTCTTCCTGCACGAGATCGGGAATATCGTCATCGCGCACGAACAACACGTCGAGCGGCATGTTCTCGCCGAAGCCCATGAGCTGATCGCGGCCGCGCGAAAGTTTGAGGCCGCAGTTCTTGAGCAGCTCGAGCGAGGGGTCGGTCAGGCGGCCTGACTTCTGGATGGCGAGCTTGAGGCGCTGATCTTTGTCGTTGAGTGAAGGTGTCATGGTGTGAACGTCTGGACGAAAGTGGATTGGAACTGCCCGGAAACGAATCCGGAACGCGCTCAGGCGTGGCGATGCTGCCGGGTGACCGCGAGCGAATACCCGCCGTTGCCGTCTTGCAGGCAACGCGCGACGCGCCCGATGGTCGTGACGCTGACGCCCGTGAGCCGGTGAATTTCGCGATAGGGCAGGCCCTTCTGCAGCCATTCGACCACCGCCCAGCGATCGGCGAGCGCCTGCAGTTCTGCCGGGGTGCACAGGTCGCGGAAAAACGCCCGGAATTCATCGACCGACTTCAAGGTCAGCATGGCGGCAAACAGGTTGCGCTCCGAGAGCGCCTCCTGGCGGGCCGTGATGTTGCGGTGCTGTTTCATCCGGAAGGCTGTTCCAATGGATTAATGTACTAGCGCGTTAATACGGTGGCGCATTAGACCCGCGCCACCGCACAAAAGCAAGCCCTGATGCTTGCGCCCGTGACAGACGGACCCTTAGAATTCGCGCACTCATCGAGACCGGCTGAGGGATTGGGCCCGAAGACGCCGGGGCAACCGCCGCAAACGCGGAAAGGTGCCAACTCCTGCGGGATAGTCTGGACGCCATGGCGGCGCGCTTTCCCGGCAGATGAGCAGCCTCAACCACCCCAACCCGGGGCGGCGAGGTGTCATGCATCCGCATGACGGCTCTGCAGAGTTTCCCGTTTGAGCGACGAACGGCGGAGCATCCTGTGAGCAACGATCATAAACAGCGTAACGAACTCACCGCGGACACCGGACAGGGCGCCGGCGTGCAAATGCGCGAGGGGGTGCTGGCGGTTCCGGGCGAACTGAAGCTGCACTTCGGCGGCACGCTCGAGTCGGTGTCCATCGCGTGGCGGATCGTGGGTCCGGCGGGTGCACCCGTCGTCGTGGCGCTCGGCGGAATCTCGGCATCACGCCGCGTGTGGTTGCCGGATGAACCGCGCGGCGGCTGGTGGCACGAAGTGGTGGGGCCGGGTCTCGCGCTCGATCCGCAGAAATTCCGCATCCTGAGTTTCGACTACCTGGGCGCCAGCGCCGATTCCACCGGCCCGCGCGACGGCGCGCCGTTCCCCACGGTGTCGGCCTACGACCAGGCCGAACTACTCCTGCGCCTCATCAATCACCTTGGCATCGCATCGCTGCGCGCGATCGCGGGCGCCTCGTATGGCGGCATGGTCGCACTCGCGTTTGGCGAGCGTTACCCCGATCGCGTCGCGCGGCTGATCGTCATCAGCGCGGCCGATCGCGCGCATCCGATGGCGAGCGCCTGGCGAGTCGTGCAGCGGCGCATCGTGAAGTTCGCCATCGAATCCGGAAAATCCGCGGAGGGTCTGGAACTCGCGCGGGCATTGGCCATGGCTACCTACCGCAGCCCCGAGGAATTCGCGGCGCGGTTCGCCGGCGCCGCGCGCCGCCGGGACGACGGTCAATTCGAGCTTCCGGTCGAGCAGTACCTGTTCGCACGTGGCGCGGAATACGCGCAACGCTACCGGCCCGACTCCTTTGTTTGTTTGTCCGAATCGATCGACCTGCACCGCGTCGACACGGCGCGCATCTTCACGCCGGTCACGGCCATTGCCGTCCGCGAGGATCAGCTCGTGCCACTGGCCGACATGCGCGCGATGGTCGCGCGTTTGCCGAACGCCGAGTTGCACGAGATCTCCTCGGTGTACGGACACGATGCCTTTCTGAAAGAAAACCGGCGCCTCGCGCCCATCTTCGCCAACGTATTGTTTGAAGGGAACTGACGGATGACGACTCCATTGAGCCAGGACACCCGCGCCGTGCGCGCGGGCCTCGAAAATTGTGACGTGACCGGTGCGGTGGTGCCGCCGATCCACCTCTCGTCCACCTATGCGTTTCGCGGTTTCGGCGACAAGCGCAAGTACGACTACAGCCGCTCGGGCAATCCGACGCGCGACTTGTTGTCGGAAGCGCTGGCCGATCTCGAAGGCGGCGCCGGCGCGGTCATCACCGGGTCCGGCATGGGCGCGATCACGCTCGTCGGTCACCTGCTGCCGGTGGGCGCGCGCGTCATCGTGCCGCACGACTGTTACGGCGGCACGTTTCGCCTGTTCACCGCGTGGCACAAACGTGGCGAGCTCGCGGTCGAGTTTGTCGACTTCGGCAACGCCGCCGCGGTTTCCGCGGCGCTGTCGAAGCCGGCCGCGCTGGTGTGGATCGAAACGCCCAGCAATCCTCTCTTGCGCATCACCGATGTGACCGACATCGCGCGCCGCGCGCATGCCATTGGCGCGCTGGTCGTCGCGGACAACACCTTCCTCTCTCCCGGCTGGCAGCTGCCCATCGCGTTGGGCGCGGACATCGTGGTGCATTCGACCACCAAGTACATCAACGGTCACAGCGACGTGGTCGGCGGCGCCGTCATCGCGGCAAAGAAGGAGGTCGCGGAGCAGCTCGGCTGGTGGGCCAACTGCCTCGGCATAACCGGTTCGGCCTTCGACAGTTTCCTCACGCTGCGCGGATTGCGCACCTTGCACGTGCGGTTGCGCGAGCACGGCGTCAACGCTCAGGCGGTGGCGGAGTACCTCGTAAAACAGCCGAACGTGAAGCGGGTGTATTACCCGGGATTGCCGGGCCATCCCGGACACGAGATCGCGAAGCGGCAGCAGTCGGGCTTTGGCGCCATCGTCACCCTCGAAGTGGAAGGTGGTGTGGAAGGTGCGCGCCGCTTCTCCGAAGCGCTGGAGCTGTTCTCGCTCGCCGAGTCACTCGGTGGTGTGGAGAGCCTCGTGGCTCACCCGGCCACGATGACACACGCGGCCATGGCGCCCGAAGCGCGCGCGGCGGCGGGTCTCGTCGACGGGCTGCTGCGCCTGTCGATCGGCATCGAGTCGACCGAAGACCTGCTGCGCGACCTGGCCAACGGCGTCGGCTCACTGCGGAAGTAGCTAGTCCGGCAGGTCGCTCAGTCGGCGATTTCGCCGCAGGTGACATTGGTCACCGCGGCGGTGATTGCGCTCGCACGATCCGAGGCCACCAGTGCCGCCGCTTTCGCGACCTCGGCGAGCAGCGGCATGCGTTTGAGCAGCGTCTTTTCCGCGATACGCGCTTCGAATGCTTCGCGCGAGATACCCGCGGCTTTTGCGTGTTCGCCGATCGCGCTCGCGACGCCGGGCGCATCCGGTGATCCGGACGAGCGCAGCGCAACCACGCGTATGCCATCGGGACCCAGGTCCGCGGCGAGCTGGCGGCACAACCCTTCGATCGCCGCGCATGCGACCCCGAAACCGCCGCTGCCGAAGTAGGGCTTGCGCGCCACCTGCGCGGTCAACGCCAGGATCACTCCCGAGCGGCGCGATGCCATGTGCCGCGCGGCTGCGGTCGCTGTCAGGAAGTGTGTGCGTACAGCGGTGTCGATCGGTTCGAAAAACGCCGGTACATCCATCGCGGCCAGCGACGTTCCCTGATTTCCGCCGAGGCCGATCAGGTTGAATGTAATGTCGATTCGGCCGGTGCGTTTCACGATTTCGTCGAGGTGTTTATTCACCGCTGCGCCGTCGAGTGCATCAACGGCCACGGGGGTTGCTGTCCCTCCCGCGGCCGCGATCTGCTGCGCAAGAGTCTCGAGCGTACTGGGCGTGCGTCCCGAGAGGATGACGTGCGCGCCTTCCTGCGCGAACACGCGCGATACGGCGCTGCCGACAGCGCCGGCCGCACCGTAAATCACCGCGACCTTACCCGTGAGCAGACCGCCGCGGGTCGTGCGCGCGGGTTCGGGTCGCGTCGCGGCGAACGCGGCAAATGGAACGGCGGCCGCGGTGGTGGTCAGGAAATGACGCCGCTGCATGTTCCAGTTCACATGCAGCAGGAGACGGGTGGCGTGAATCGGCCAGTGGGCGCGACTTCGCCGCCCTTGCCGTACATGTTGTGTGGCCGTGCCCAGTCGGTGAGCGAATGATAGGGACCGTGCTCGTTACGGCCCTTGGCCGTGACTTCGAGGATGCGGTAGATGCCGAGAAAATCCTCGCCGCCGCGCGCGAACACTGAAAAGGTGTGGAAGATGTCGCCCGCATCGTCCTTGTAGAACGTGCTGAAGCCCGACAGATCCTCGAGGCCGGGATCGCAGTGCTGGTAGTTATAGAACGCGCGGCCCGCGGCGATTTCCTCGGGTTTGAACGACACGCCGAAGTCGTAGTTGAACTCCGAGCCGAACGATGAATAGAAGGGTATGCGCCAGCCCATGCGAGTGCGCAGCGCTTCGATCTCGGGCAGCGTGGCACGCGCCACCGCGACGCAGGAGACGTCGTGGTTCTCCAGATGGGGCAGGATGCCTTCGAGATGATCGATGCCGAGCGCGCAGCCCACGCACTGCAGCGGCTGCCCCGGACCCTGCATGATGTGCTGCATGAACATCTGTGACCGGCCGCGGAACAGGTCGGATAACGTCACGCGCCCTTCCGGCGCATCGAATTCGTAACGCTTGTCGATTTTGACCCAGGGCAGGGCGCGGCGCTTCTCGCCGAGTGCGTCGCGGCGCCGTGTGAACTCCTTTTCCTCCTGCATCAGCTGGCTACGTTCAGCAATCCACTGGTCTCGAGAAACTACGCGATGCATGGCCGCTCCTTCAGGGGTGTGACTCCCTGTTGGTCGAACGGCGGCGGCGATTTTCGACAAGGCCCCGGAAAAGGGCGAACCGGGGATCTGCTGGAATCAGGCCAGCGCGGCGAGGATCGCGTCACCCATGCGCTTGGTGGTCATGGCCGGGCGGCCGTGCTCGGCGATGTCCGCGGTGCGCGCGCCGTTGGCGATGCAGCGTTCCACGGCCTGCTCGATGGTCACCGCTTCGCGCTCGAGTTCGAGCGAATAACGCAGCAGCATGGCCACGCTCAGGATGGTGCCGATGGGGTTTGCGATCCCTTTGCCGGCGATGTCGGGCGCCGAGCCGTGGATGGGCTCGTAGACCCCGCGCTTGTTCGCGCCCAGCGAAGCGGATGGCAATACTCCGAGCGAACTCGCGAGCATGGACGCCTCGTCCGTGAGGATGTCGCCGAACATGTTTTCGGTGAGCAGCACGTCGAAATCGCGCGGGCGCTTCAACAGGTGCATGGCGGCCGAATCCACCAGCATGTGTTCGAGGCTCACCTCCGGATACTCCCGCTTGATGACGTATTCGCTGACTTCACGCCATAGCCGGGAGGTTTCGAGCACGTTCGACTTGTCGATCGAAACAACCTTGCGCCGGCGCTGCATGGCCAGCCGACCGGCGACGCGGGTGATGCGCTCGATTTCCGGAACCGAGTAGGTGCACAGGTCACTGGCGCTGAACGCATCGCGTTTCTTTTCGCCGAAATAGATGCCGCCGGTGAGTTCGCGCACGAAGATCAGGTCCACGCCGTCGAGAACCTCGGGCTTCAGCACCGACGCGTCACGCAGCGCGGGATGCAACGCCACCGGGCGCAGATTCGCGTAAACGCCCAGCTCGCGGCGCAGGCGCAACAGGCCCTGCTCGGGACGCACGGCCGCGCCGGGTCCCCATTTCGGTCCACCGATCGCGCCGAGCAATACCGCGTCCGCCGCCTGGCAGGCCGCGAGGGTTGACGGTGGCAGCGGATCACCGGTGAGATCGATGGCGATGCCGCCGAATGGCTGCGGATCGAGCGTGAACTCGTGTCCGAAACGTTTGCCGATCTGCTCGAGAACCCGCACGCCTTCGGCGACGACCTCGGGGCCGATGCCGTCACCTGCGATGACCGCGATGTTCGCCTTCATCGGTGCGCCTGCTCATAAGTCTTTATGGCGGCATCCTGGGAAAGCAGGAAGCCGAGCTCATCGACGCCGTTGAGCAGGCAGTATCGCGCGAATCCTTCGAGGGGGAACCGGATGCCGCGGCCGTCGGGCAGCGTGAGCGTCGTCGATTCCACGTCGATCGTGATCTCGACGCCCGGATTGGCGAGCAGCCACGCGTGCGTCGATTCATCGACGACCACGGGAAGCAGGCCGTTCTTGAGGCAGTTGGTGCGGAAGATGTCGGCGAACTCGGTGCTCACGACGGCATCGATGCCGAAATCCTGCAACGCCCAGGGCGCATGTTCGCGCGAGCTGCCGCAGCCGATGTTGCGGCCGGCGACCAGGATGCGCGCGCCTTTCGCTTCGGGCTTGTTGAGCGCGAAGTCGGGCTTGGGGTTACCCGCGGCGTCATAACGCCAGTCGGCGAACAGATGTTTGCCGAATCCGGCCTTCGACGTCGCGGTGAGAAAACGCGCCGGGATGATCTGGTCGGTGTCGATGTTGGTCGCGGGCAGCGCGACGGTGCGCGAACGAATCAGTTTGACTGCGGGCATTGGGACTAGTTGGACGTGAACTCTCGGGGATCGGTGACGCGGCCGCGGATAGCGGAAGCCGCCGCGGTCTCGGGACTCGCGAGCAGCGTGCGTGCTCCGGTTCCCTGGCGGCCTTCGAAGTTGCGGTTGCTCGTGCTGATCGAATAGTGGCCGGCGGGTACGAGATCGCCGTTCATGCCGAGGCACATCGAGCAGCCGCTCTCGCGCCACTCGGCGCCGGCGTCGAGGAAGATCTTGTCGAGGCCTTCGGCTTCGGCGGCGCGTTTGACGGCCTGCGAGCCCGGCACCACCAGCATCTTCACGCCCTGGGCTAGCTTGTGACCGCGCAAGATTCGCGCGACGTTCCTCAGGTCGGACAGGCGGCCGTTGGTGCAGCTGCCGACGAACACGTTGTTCACCGGTACGTTGCCGATGGGCTCACCGGCCGTGAGACCCATGTATTTGAGCGCTTTCTCGAACACCGCATCACCGTGCGCCGGTACGGAGCCCGTGATGGGCGCGACCATGCCGGGATGTGTTCCGTAGGTGACCATGGGCACGAGCGCCGCGGCGTCGATCTCGATCGAGCGGTCGAAGCGCGCGCCTTCATCGGTGGGTAGTTTGCTCCAGCGCGCGACGGCGGCATCCCAGGCGGCGCCCTTGGGCGCGCGCGGCGTGTCCTTGAGATAGGCGAACGTGGTGGCGTCGGGCGCGATCATGCCGGCGCGCGCGCCGGCTTCGATGGACATGTTGCAGATCGTCATGCGCTCGTCCATCGACATTGCCTCGATGGCGGCGCCGCGATATTCGAGTACGTAACCGGTGCCGCCGGATACGCCGATCTTGCCGATGATGGCGAGGATCAGGTCCTTTGCGGTGACACCCGGCGGCAACGCGTTCACGACATTGATCGCGAAAGTCTTCGGCTTGCGCTGCAGGAGGCACTGGGTCGCGAGCACGTGGCCGACTTCCGTGGTGCCGATACCGAAGGCGAGGGCGCCGAACGCGCCGTGCGTCGAGGTGTGGCTGTCACCGCAAACGATGGTCTTGCCGGGCTGCGTGATGCCGAGCTCCGGCCCGATGATGTGCACGATGCCGCGGCGGCTGTCCTGCAGGTTGAATAGTTCGACGCCGAATTCCTTCGTATTGATCTCGAGCTGCCTCACCTGTTTCGCGGCGGAATCGACCGCGATCGGCGCGCCGCCGAACACCTGTTCGGTGCGCGTGGGCGTCGAGTGATCCATCGTCGCGAGTGTGAGATCGGGCCGGCGCAACTTGAGCCCGCGATTGCGCAGCTCGGTGTAGGCCTGCGGTGTCGTGACTTCGTGCGTGAGGTGCAGATCGATGAACAGGACGGCGGGAGTCTCGACAGTCTCAGGTACGACGACGTGGTCGTCCCAGACCTTTTCGAACATCGTTTTTGGAGTAGTGCTCATTAAGCGTCTTGAAGAGGGAGAACGTTGGTGCCGGGTGAGAATTAGCTGAGTTAGCGTCGAGGATCTTGCCAACTCCGCAAATTCTCACCCGGCACCGAACTATTAGCCGGCTACCGCGGCGCGTGGGGCATTCATGTCGACGTAGTCGAGCCAGCCCCACTTGTCCTGCGCGCGGCCCTGCACGAGGCCGAAATACGCGGCCTGGAGTTTCGCGGTGATCGGGCCACGCTTGCCGTTGCCGATCTGGATGCCGTCGACGGAGCGGATCGGCGCGACTTCGGTCGCGGTGCCGGTGAAGAACAACTCATCAGCGAGATAAAGCATCTCGCGCGGAACGGCGATCTCGCGCACTTCGATGCCGAGGTCCTTGGCGAGTGTCATCACGGTGTGGCGTGTGATGCCGTTGAGCAGTGAATGCGCGATGCCCGGGGTGTACACCACGCCATCCTTCACGATGAACAGGTTTTCACCCGCGCCTTCGCTGACGGTGCCGTCTGTCGAGAGGCCGATGCCCTCGACGAATCCGAGGCGCTTGGCCTCGAGGCCGATGAGCTGGCTCGACAGGTAATTGCCGCCGGCCTTCGCCATCGCGGGAATCGTATTCGGCGCGACGCGCTGCCAGGAAGACACGCAGACATCGACGCCTTCGTCCTCGGCGGCGCCAAGATATTTGCCCCATTCCCAACCGGCGATCGCGACCTCGACGGGCGGATCGATCTTCGGCACGACCCCGGCTTCGCCGTAGCCGCGGAACGCCACCGGGCGCAGGTACGCGCCGCGCGCCAGGCCGTTCTGTGCGATGACTTCACGCTGCCCGTGGTTGAGCTGATCTTCGGTGAACGGGATGTTGATGCGGTAAATCTTCGCCGAGTCGAACAGGCGCCTGGTGTGGTCCTTCAGGCGAAAGATCGCCGGGCCACGCGGTGTTTCATACGCGCGCACACCTTCGAAAACGGAGGAGCCGTAGTGCAGCGCGTGCGAAAGCACGTGCACGGTCGCCTTTTCCCAGGGGACCAGCTTGCCGTTGAACCAGATGTACTTCGTTGCAGGTATGGGCATGAAAGAACTCCGAAAGCTTTGACTACACCGCGCTCTTGGCGATGCGATGGGTTCCGGTGTCGCGCGAGCGGGCCAGGTTCGCCTGAGCAAGCTCGATACGGTTGATCACTTCGAGGAACGCCTGGGTTGCCGATTCGACGATATTGGTGCTCACGCTCGAGCCCCGGTAAGTGCGCTGATTGTACTCCACGTACACCAACGCTTCGCCTTGCGCGTCTTCGCCGGCCGATACACTGCGTACTTCGAACTTGCGAAGTACGACATCGACGCCGGTCGCGCGTTCGATCGCTTTCAGTGCGGCGTCGACCGGTCCGTCACCGCTGGCGCGCATTTCGATTTCGCGGCCATCGCTGTGGCCGAGCAATACGGTCGCTTCGGCCGCCGCTTTTCCATTGGAAGGGCTGCCATCGGAGGAGGTCCGCAGATTCTTCAGTGTCCAGGGACCGGCGGCGCTGTGTTCGGCCTGCAGCACCAATGCCTCGATGTCCCCGTCGTACAGCTCTTTTTTCTTGTCCGCGAGCGATTTGAATTCTTCGAACACACGCGCGAACTCGACTTCATCCAGTTCAAATCCCAATTCGCGCACTCGTTCGCGCAGCGCGTGGCGGCCGCTGTGTTTGCCCAGCACCAGCGCCGAGCGCGACAGGCCCACATCCTGCGGCCGCATGATTTCGTAGGTTGAATGGTGCTTGAGCATGCCGTGCTGATGGATCCCCGATTCATGCGCGAATGCGTTCTCGCCGACGATCGCCTTGTTGCGCGGAATCGGCACGCCGACGATGTTCGCGAGCATGCGCGAGGTCGGGTACAGCCGCGTGGTATCGATGTGCGTGTCGAGATTGAAAAACGCGTCGCGTGTCTTCAATGCCATCACGACTTCCTCGAGCGAGCAGTTGCCCGCGCGCTCGCCGATGCCGTTGATGGTGCATTCGATCTGGCGCGCGCCGGCGACCACGGCGGTCAGGCTGTTCGCGACGGCCATGCCGAGATCGTCGTGGCAATGCACGGACAGTCGGATCTTGTCGATGCCGCGCACGTTCTTGCGCAGATAACGGAACAGTTCCGCGAATTCATCGGGCACCGTGTAACCCACGGTGTCCGGAATATTGACCGTCGTGGCGCCCGCTTCGATGACGGCCTCGACCACTTCGGTGAGAAAATCGAGCTCGGTGCGCGAGGCGTCTTCCGGCGAGAACTCCACGTCCTCGGCGAATTCGCGCGCCACCTTCACGCCTTCCACGGCGGTGCGGATGATTTCCTCGCGCGCCATGTTGAGCTTGTATTGCCGATGGATCGCGCTGGTGGCGAGAAACACGTGGATGCGGCTCTTCGCCGCCGGCTGGACCGCCTTCGCCACGAGTTCGATGTCGCCGCGGTTGCAACGCGCGAGGCCGCAGATGATCGGTCCCTGCACCTCGCGCGCCACCGCATTGACGCTTTCCCAATCACCGCGCGACGCGGCGGGAAATCCCGCTTCGATGACATCGACTCCAAGTTCCGCCAGCGCGCGCGCGACCCGAAGTTTCTCGGGTTGAGCCATGCTGCAGCCCGGCGATTGCTCGCCGTCCCGCAACGTGGTGTCGAAGATCATTACTCGTTCGCGCTGTGACATGGGGTTACCTCAATCGAAGCGGGGAGTCTCCTCAGCCGCGGCCTTGCTCCAGCCACGGCATGCGGGCGCGCAATTCGGCGCCGACCGACTCGAGCTGATGATCGAGATCGGCCTGCATGAGCGCGTTGTAGTTCTTGCGCCCAGAGGCGTTTTCCTCGATCCACTGCTTGGCGAATTTGCCGGTCTGGATTTCCTTGAGGATCTTGCCCATCTCTTTCTTGGTCTTGTCGTTGACCACGCGCGGGCCGCGCGTGAGGTCGCCGTACTTGGCCGTGTCGGAGATGAACTTGTGCATCTTGGTGAGGCCGCCTTCATGCAGCAGGTCGACGATGAGCTTCAGCTCATGCAGACACTCGTAGTAGGCGACTTCGGGCTGATAGCCGGCTTCCACCAGCGTCTCGAAACCCTTGAGCACGAGATCCGAGGTACCGCCGCAGAGCACGGCCTGTTCGCCGAACAGATCCGTTTCGGTTTCTTCCGCGAACGTCGTCTCGAGCACGCCACCGCGTGTTCCGCCGATGCCGTGACCGTAGGCGAGGGCCTTGGCGAATGCCTTGCCCGTCGAGTCCTGGTACACCGCGATCAGGGACGGCACGCCGCGACCCTGCTGGTACTGACGGCGCACGAGATCGCCGGGACCCTTCGGCGCGATCAGCACGACGTCGAGGTCCTTGCGCGGCTTGATCTGCTTGAAGTGGATGTTGAAGCCGTGCGCGAACAGCAGGGTCGCGCCCTTCTTGAGCGACGACTCGACTGAGGCGTACAGATCCTTCTGGGCCAGATCCGGGACGAGCATCGCCACCAGGTCGGCGCCCTTGGCGGCTTCGGCGGGTTCGGCGACCTTGAGGCCGTCCTTCTTCGCCTTCTTCCAGCTCGCGCCCTTCTTGCGCACGCCCACAACGACGTCGTGGCCGCTGTCCTTCAAATTGAGCGCATGTGCGCGGCCCTGGCTGCCGTAGCCCAGGATGGCGATCCGGGCTTTCTTGAGCGCCTTCTTGTCTACGTCTTTGCCTGAGTACAGCTTCGTCATTGTCGGCTCCATTACCTTTTTCGAAAGTTCACAAGAAAAACCCCGCATCGGCTCATTGGCCGGTGCGGGGTTTGTTGGTGTTTGCTTGTTCGTCTAGAAGTAGCTTTTCAAGCAGGCGTCCCGCACCGATGACTCCGAAGGAGGAGTACGGGGAGGGAGAGCAGTACGACGTCAACGAGCGCAACGCTTGATGCGGCGCGCAATGACAGGTCGAACTGTGTGGATTTGGCCTGCATACGATGGCGGCGATAGCACCACAGGTGTTTGCCTATTGTCAACGCGACTTCCCTGTGGGCGAGCGCGTTTCCCTGCTGATGCCTTAAGCTTTTACGGTGAGTTCACATCTCTTGAATGAAGCGGAAAGCGCCGGCGCGCGCCCCATATGGCTGGTCGGCGAGCAGGGATTGCCGGGATGGCTGGAAATGCAGCCTCCAGCGGTACGCGCCTGGATCAACACCCACGGGTTTCAGGCGGAACGGCAGAAACTGCTGCTGATTCCCACGCCCGCGGGCGATTCGATTGCCGGCGCCTTGCTGGGCCTGGGGCCAACGGCCGAGCTCAGCGAGCCGACGATCTGGACCTCGGCGGGACTTCCCGACCGGTTGCCACCGGGGCGCTACCGTTTCGCGGGCACCTTCAGCGCCGGTGGTGCCACGCAGCTCACACTCGGCTGGGAGTACGGGTCGTACCGCTTTTCGAGGTACCGGAAACCGGCCGCCGAACTCGCATCGCTGGCGACTCCGGCGGGCGCGGATCTCGAATACGTGCGCCTCGCCAGCCAGGCGCTCGGCGAGGCGCGTGATCTCATCAACACACCCGCCAACGATCTCGGACCGCAGGAGCTGGGCGAGGCCGTGCAACGGCTCGCCTTGCAGCACGAAGCGGAATGCCGCATCACCGTCGGTGAAGATCTGCTGCGCCAGAACTATCCACTCATCTATGAGGTGGGCAAGGGCAGTGCGCGCGAGCCACGCCTGATCGACATGCGCTGGGGCAAACGCGGCGCGCCTCTGGTCACGCTGGTCGGAAAGGGTGTGTGTTTCGACACCGGTGGCCTCGACATCAAACCGTCGGCCGGCATGTTGCTCATGAAGAAAGACATGGGAGGCGCGGCACTGACGCTCGCGCTGGCGCGCATGCTGATGGAATCGGACGCGCCGGTGCAGCTGCGCCTGCTGATCCCCGCGGTGGAAAACAGTGTTTCTGGCCGATCGTTCCGGCCGAGCGACGTGCTGCGTTCCCGACAGGGACTCACCGTCGAGATCGGCAACACCGACGCCGAAGGCCGACTGGTACTCGCCGATGCGCTCACCGAAGCGGATCGCGAAGAACCGCAGCTGCTCATCGACCTGGCTACCTTGACGGGCGCCGCGCGTGTCGCGCTGGGCCCGGAGCTGCCGGCTATCTACTCGACGCCGCCCGATCTCGCGATGCAGCTGCGACACATCGGCGAGCAGGAAGCGGATCCGATGTGGCCGATGCCTTTGTGGTCCGGCTACGACGACGATCTGGCGAGCCGCGTCGCCGATCTCAACAACGTGTCCGCGACGCCGTTCGCCGGCTCGATCATCGGGGCATTGTTCCTCAAGCGATTCGTCACGCGCTCGCGCAACTGGCTGCACGGCGACGTGTATGCGTGGAATGCCAAGGAACGGCCGGGCCGTCCTGTCGGCGCCGAGCCTCACACCGTGCGTGCGCTGTACCGGTTGATCCGGCAGCGCTTCGGTTGAGGACGTGCGAGTGATCTTCCGGCGCCCGAGGCCGGCGGAGTCGCTGGCCGCGGAAGCAGCGTTCCGGCGCGAAATCGCGCCCTGGGCGTTGCTCGGTCTGACGCTTGGCCTGGTGGAAGGCGCGACCGCCGCGGTGCTGATCAAGAAGACCTTTGCGACGGCCGCGGATCCGTGGATCGTGAATCTCGCCGTGGCGTTCGTGAGCGGCGCGCCCGCGCTCTCGAACGTCATCAGTTTCGTGTGGGCGAACCTTGCGCACGGGCGCGCGCGCATCCGTCTCATGGTGGCGATGCAGGCTGCATTCGCGTTGCTCGTAGGACTGCTCGGGGTTGCGCCACGGGTCCTGGGCGGCCTTGCGTTCGCCGTCGTCTCCATCCTGGTCGCGCGCCTGCTGTGGACCGGCATTCTCACCGTTCGCGCAGCGGTTTGGAGCGCGAACTATCCGCGCGCCGCGCTCGCCCGCTACACCGGGCGCATCGTCATCGTGAGTTCGCTCGCGGTTTCGTTCGCCGCCGCGTGCGCCGCCTGGACGCTGGAGCATGGTGGGCTGGATTCGCGCTGGTTGTTCGCTGGCGGTGCGGCCGCGGGACTGCTCGCCGCGTGGCTGTATCGCGAGGCGCGCGTGCGCCGTGAATTCGCATTGCTGGCGGAGGAAAACGCCGTTGCCGGGCGCAGTGAACCATTCAGCCTGGGCATGCTGACCGAGATCCTGCGCAAGGACGCGCACTTCCGTGAATACATGTTCTGGATGGGCGTGTTCGGTGGCGGCAACCTCATGCTCACCTCGCAACTCGTGGTGATATTCAGCGAACACCTGCACCTCGCCGCGAGTCTGCAGATCGCGCTGTTGTCGGTGGTGCCGCTCGCGCTGCTGCCGTTGTTCGTGCCGTTCTGGGCGCGCATGTTCGACGAGGGTCACGTCGTCGAATATCGTGCGCGCCAGGGCTGGGCGCTGGTCGCGGCGGTGCTCGCGATCACGGTGGGAACCTGGGGCGGCTGGATTCCCCTGTTGTGGGTCGGCGCCGTGATGCTGTCATTCGCTTACGCGGGCGCGAATCTCGGCTGGAATCTCGGGCACAATGACTTCGCCTCGGTCGGCCGGGCGCAGCACTACATGGGTGTGCACGTGACGCTCACCGGCGTGCGCGGCGCCATCGGCCCGCCCGCCGGGATATTGATTTATCAGTGGCTCGAGAGCCTCAGGCCCGGTGCCGGAATCTATTCGCTCGCGCTGCCGCTCGCCTTCGTGACGATCGGCGCGGCGGGTTTTTCGCACATGCGGCGCGTGATGCGCGCTGCCCAGTCAGTTTGAAGTTTGACGATAGTTAGAGGGACGAACGATGACGACGAAGAAGAGCAAGGTGGTTGATGAGCGGCGTTATTCGCGCCTGGTGGTCGACGGCGCGAAACAGACGCCGTCGCGCGCGATGTTGCGCGCCGTGGGATTCCAGGATGCGGATTTCGCGAAGCCGCAGATCGGAGTGGCGTCGACCTGGGCGAATCTCACGCCCTGCAACATGCACATCAACGATCTTGCCACCGAGGCCGTCGCCGGTGCGGATGGCGCGGGCGGCAAGGGCGTGTTGTTCAACACCATCACCGTCTCCGACGGCATCTCGATGGGTTCACCCGGCATGCGTTATTCGCTGGTGTCGCGCGAGGTGATCGCCGACTCGATCGAAACCGTGGTGGGCGCGGAGGGATTCGACGGATTCGTCGCCATCGGCGGCTGCGACAAGAACATTCCCGGCTGCGCGATGGCGATTGCGCGACTCAACCGGCCGGCCGTGTTCGTGTACGGCGGAACCATCAAACCTGGCGTCAAACGTCGCGACATCGTCGCCGTGTTCGAAGCCGTGGGCGGTCATGCGGCCGGACGCGTTTCGGATGAAGAACTCCTCGAGGTCGAACGCACGGCGATTCCGGGTCCCGGCAGTTGCGGCGGCATGTACACGGCGAACACGATGGCCTCGGCGATCGAAGCGCTCGGCCTTTCGTTGCCCGACAGCTCCGCGCAGGAAGCCGTCAGCGGCGCGAAGCGCGATGACTGCCATCGCGCGGGCGCGGCGGTTGTCGAACTCGTGCGGGCAGGTATCACGCCGTCGGACATTCTCACGAAGAAGGCATTCGAAAATGCGATTACGGTGACCATCGCATTGGGCGGCAGCACCAACGCGGTTCTGCATCTGCTTGCGATCGCGCACGCGGCGAAGGTCAGACTCGGACTACAGGATTTCACGCGCATCGGAAAACGCGTGCCGTTGTTGGCCGACGTTCGTCCGAGCGGCCGTTATTTAATGTCCGAGCTCATCGCCATCGGCGGAATTCAGCCCCTGATGAAACGACTGCTCGATGCGGGCCTGCTCCATGGTGAATGCATGACGGTCACGGGACGCACACTCGGTGAGAACCTGCGCGACGTCGCCGACTATCCGCAGGGGCAGGATATCGTCCGGCCGCTTTCGGATCCGATCAAGAAAGACAGTCACCTCGTCGTCATGACCGGCAATCTCGCGCCCGAAGGCGCGGTCGCGAAAATCTCCGGCAAGGAAGGTTTGCGATTCACGGGTACCGCGCGGGTTTTCGACGGCGAGGAGCGCGCGACCGCGGCCATCCTTGCGGGCAAGGTGAAACCGGGCGACGTGGTCGTGATTCGCTACGAAGGTCCGCGCGGCGGCCCCGGCATGCGTGAAATGCTCAGCCCGACCGGCGCCATCATGGGGCGCGGCCTTGGTGACAAAGTTGCCTTGATCACTGACGGAAGATTCTCCGGCGGGAGTCATGGCTTCGTGGTTGGACATATCTCTCCGGAAGCTGCCCTCGGCGGTCCCATTGGACTACTTAGGGACGGCGACCGCATCGCGATCGATGCGGTGAAGCGGACGCTGCAGGTCGATCTCAGTGCAACGGAATTGCGCAAACGCCGCGCGAAATGGCGTGCGCCCAAGCCGTATGCAACCAAGGGCGTACTCGCGAAGTACGCGCGGAATGTGTCAAGCGCATCGCTTGGCGCCGTGACCGACTGACGGCGAAGGGTCCTTTCACGATGCGCGTAGTGGTAATGGCATGGAATACAGAGTTGTTGTCAGCCACGTGGCGGGCGGTTACAGTTCGGCGGCTTTGGACCGGCGCCGAAGCTACAAACGTTAAGATGATTTGATGACATGGTCATGCTCGCAACATGGGGCAGGCCGGGGGACGGAACGAACGAACGGTTGCACTGGTCGGTAAGTATGGTTACTTTCCGCCACCCCGTTTTTACGCGCCGATAGTTACTTCACTCGCGACCACGGGATTACATGGCCGCTTACGTACAAGACTCTAGTTTTTTCACCCGCCGCGGCATTGTTGCCGTGGTGATCATTGGCATTCACATCCTGCTGGCGTGGGGTCTGGCTTCCGGCCTGGCTCGTAAAGTCGTCGAGGTTCTGGCGCCGCCTATCGAGGCGGATATCGTCGAAGAGGTGAAGAACGAGGACGAGCCTCCGCCGCCGCCGCCGCCAGAAATGGAACGGCCGCCGGTTGAGGTTCCGCCCCCGGAAGTGACCATCGATCTGCCGATGGAAACCACCTCCACCGCGATCCAGGACGTGACGGACAAACCGCCACCGCCAGCACCGCCGCCGCCACCGCGCGTCGCCGGTCAGCCTGCGAAGATGACTCGTCCGGCAAACCCTGACGACTTCTACCCGCCGGGTTCGATCCGTCGGGAAGAGCAGGGCTCACCGGTGGTGCAGGCATGCGTAGGTGCGAACGGCCGACTGTTGCGTGACCCCGTGGTCACCGATACGTCGGGCTTCCCCGATCTGGATGCCGCTGCGGTCAAGGTCGCGAAAGCGACTCGCTTTGCGGCAGGCACCGAAGGTGGCACCGCGCTGCCGGAGTCCTGCATCAAGTTCAAGGTCAAGTTCGTTCTGAAGAACAACTAGTCATTTACGGTGAGGCGGTGCTTTCCAGGCGCCGCTTCGCTTTTTCGTCATCGAGGAAATCATGGAACACGCTGCTAATTCCGTTGTTGTTGACAACCCGTACGGCCTGCAAGCTCTGTGGATGCAGGGTGATGCGGTCGCGCGCTCGACGCTGGTCATTCTGGTGATCATGTCGGCCGTCTCCTGGTACATCATCTTCACGAAGCTTTGGGATCAGCGCCGTCTGCGCCAGGGTGCCAAGGTCGTCGAGAAGCAATTCTGGAGCTCGGGCTCGCTCAAGGAAGCGGTTGACCGCCTCCCGAAGGACAATGATTTCCGCGCCGTCGCCGAAGACGGTCTGCGCGCCTCGGCGCATCACGAAGGCCGCCTGACGGACCGCATCGACCTGCACGAGTGGGTGACGATGTCGCTGCAGCGTTCGGTCGATTCCGTGAACAGCAAGATGACCAACGGTCTCGCGTTCCTCGCGACGGTGGGTTCCACCGCTCCGTTCGTCGGTCTGTTCGGCACGGTGTGGGGCATTCTGAACGCCCTCGTGTCCATCGGTGTTTCCGGTCAGGCCTCGATCGACAAGGTCGCGGGTCCCGTCGGTGAAGCGCTGATCATGACGGCCATCGGCCTCGGCGTCGCGGTTCCGGCGGTCATGGGCTACAACTGGCTGCTCCGTCGCAACAAGTCGATCAGCGAGAGCCTGCGCAATTTCGCCTCGGATCTGCACGCCTACCTGGTTGGTGGTGCGCGCGTTTCGCAGGGCGCCCCTGTTGCTGGCGTGAAGAAGTAAGACCTGGAACTCCGGGACTTACGTTTCAGCCAACAGAGGTAACGCTTCATGTCTATGAGTGTCGGTTCGCCGGACGAAGAAGAAGCCGCCGCGATTTCGGAGATCAACACGACGCCGCTCGTCGACATCATGTTGGTGCTCCTCATCATCTTCCTGATCACGGTTCCCGTGATCCAGAAGATGGCGAACGTCGAAATCCCGAAGGCCGTGAATATTCCGACCCAGACGAAGCCGGAAAACATCACGATCTCGGTCGACAAGAACGGCAGGATCTACTGGAACGCCGGACTGGTCGAAGACAAGGAACGCTTTTTCCAGCTCATCGTGGCCGAGGCGCGTAAATCGCCTCAGCCCGAGTTCCACATTCGTGGTGACAGAGCAGCACGCTGGGAAGGCGTCGGACGTGTCATCTACAACCTGCAACGTGGCGGCATCGTGAAGGTCGGTTTCATCACTGAACCTGATCGCGGCAGCATTCGCGTCACCCGCTGATCGTTTCGAGGTAGCTATCCATGTCAATGAGTACAGGCGCCTCCGAACAGGGCGCACCGATGATGGAGATCAACACGACGCCGCTCATCGACGTCATGTTGGTTCTCATCATCGTGCTGATCATGTCGATTCCGGTCATGACGCACGCGACGAAGCTGGACATGCCCCAGACCAACAATCCTCCGCCGCCCATTCGGCCGGAAGTGATTCAGATCGACATCGACTTCGATGGCACGATCGTCTGGAACGGCACCATCGTTCAGGGTATCCCTCAGCTCGAGAACTATTTCCGCTCGGCGCGTCAGGGCGCCGAGGCTGCGGGTCGCCCGCAGCCGGAAATTCATCTGCGCCCCGATCGGCGCTCGCGCTACGAGATGACTGCGCTGGTCATGGCAGCCGCGCAGCGCAATCGCATGCAGAAGATGGGCTTTGTCAACACATCGGAGTTTCGCGACTAGCGGTGTTTGACTTCTCAATCCTCTGAAGGCTCAAGCCTTTGAAGGAAATAGGGAAACTTTCCGCCGTGCGGTGTATCCAATTTCGCCAGGATACCCAGCCCGAGCGGATCGCCAAATAAGAGCCGCGGTCTGCAAAGCCCGCGGCTCGTTTGTAAGGAGCGATGTAAGTGCCGAATCGGTTGACTGTTGGAACAGCCACCTTCCTCGTATGTCTCGGAATGGCTTCCGCTGCGATTGCGCAGACGGATGCTTGCGGCGACCGCAAGGTGACCAAGAAGATTTCGAAAGACATGAGCGCCGCGCAGGAAGCGTTCAATGCGAAGCAATGGAATGAAGTCCTTGCGAAGGTGAGCGCCATCGAGGCGAACCCCATCGAAAAATCCGAGATCGACAAGTTTTGGATCAACGAATTCAAAGGCGTCGCTCACACCAATCTGAAGAACTATGCCGACGCTCTCAATGAGCTCGAAGCTGCGCTGAACTCACCTTGCATGGATGAAGCCGCCAAGGTGGGCCGCAGCAAGATTCTCATGCAGCTGGCGTATTCGCAGAAGCAGTATCCGAAGGCGATCGAATACGGCAATCGTTCGTTGAAGGCCAACTGGGACGCGGAAACCGCGGTCTACGTCGGCAACGCTTACTACATCGGCAACGATTATGAGAATACCCGCCGTGTGCTCTCCGACGTCGTCGCGAGGCAAGAAGCTGCAGGCACGACGCCGGACGAGCAGACATACCGCATCCTCCAGGGCGCCTGCGTCAATATGAAAGATGACGCGTGTGTCGCCGAGCTATTCGAAAAGCTCGTCAAGCACTATCCGAAGCCTGCCTATTGGCAGGACCTCACGAACACATTGCTCCGCGCGAGCAGCTCTGACCAGCAACTCCTGAACGTCCTGCGGCTGGCAGACGGCGTGGAAGTTCTGAATACTTCCGGTCAGTACTTCGAATTCGCGCAGCTTTCTCTTGCGAAGGGCCTTCCGGGCGAGGCTCAGTCCTCGATCGAAAAGGGTTTCCAGAAGAATTACTTCAAATCTCCGCAGGAAAAGGAACGTGCGAACCGGCTGCTGGCGGAAGCCAAGCAGGCGGCAACGCTCGACAAATCCACGCTTCCCAAGCAAGACGAATCAGCGCGCGCCAAGGCGACTGGCGATGCCGACGTGAAGCTCGGTGCCGCTTACCTGAGCTACGGCGAAGTGAACAAGGCCATCGAAGCACTACAACGGGGCCTCGCAAAGGGTGGAGTGAAGAGCCCTGACGAGGCTGGTTTGTTGCTCGGCATTGCTTATTTACGCGCCAATAACAAGCCGGAAGCCGCCAAGGCTTTCAATACCGTGAACCAGGATCCCACGATGACGCGCATTGCGAAGTTGTGGCTGCTGAATACTTGAATGTGTCGCCGGCCGCGATTGCCGGCGATTGCGTCATTCGGCGCCTTGCAAAGCATGCGGGTCGCTGAAAACATCAACGAACCTTGAGAAACGCGGAGCGTATGCGTGTCTATTCGTAGTGGGCTGAGAGTCGCGATTGCGGCAGTTGGAATCATCGGTGCGGCTTGGGCTGCACCCGCGGCTGCGCAAGGCTCCTGTACGGGCGGCGGCAAAATCAGCAAGCAGATTGCGAAGCCGATGGCGGCCGCGCAGGAAGCTCAAAAGGCCAAACGCTGGCAGGACATGCTCGCAAAGGTTCGCGAAGCAGAGGCGACGCCCGGCGCCAAGACACAGACGGATCTGTTCTACATGGCCGAGTTCCGCGGCTATGCGTATCACCAGTTGCGTCAGTACGCGGACGCCGCGCGCGAACTCGAAGCCGGTCTCAATTCTCCGTGCATGAACGAGTCGGGCAAGCTGGATCGCTACAAGGCGCTCGTTGGTCTGTACACCAACCTGCGCAACTATCCGAAGGCCATCGACTTCGGCAACCGCGCACTGAAGATCGGCCGTGATCCGGACATCCAGGTCGCCGTCGCGCAGGCTTACTACCAGTCCGGCGACAACAAGAGCGCCGTGCGCGTGATGAACGAGCTCCTCGAAAGAGGCGGCGTTCCGAAGGAGCAGCAGCTGTTGCTCGTGCTCGCGGCATGTCAGAAGGCCAATGACAACGCGTGTGTTGCCAAGGTCTACGAAAAGCTGGTGCTCAACTATCCGAAGGCGGAGTACTGGTCGAATCTCATGGACGCGCTGCGCAAGAGCGATCTCGATGATCTGCAGCGCCTCAACGTCATGCGCCTCTCGCTGCACGTCAACGTGATGAAGCGGCCGGATGAGTTCAAGGAATTTGCCCAGCTTGCCCTCGAGGAACAACTCGGCGCAGAAGCAAAAGCCGTCCTCGAGCAGGGCTTCGCGAAGAAAGTTTTCGTCGAAAAGCGCGATGTCGACGTGAATACGCGCCTGCTCAAGGCTGCCGAAACGCAGGCGACGCAGGAAAAGAATGCGCTGCCCAAGCATGAAGCGGCCGCAAAGGCGGCGGCGACGGGCGACGCGCTCGTCAAGCTGGGAGCGCAGTACCTCGCGTTCGGTGAGAACGCAAAGGCAATCACCGCACTTCAACAGGGCATCGCCAAGGGTGGACTCGCGAAGGGTGATCCGAAAGAAAAGCAGAGGATCGACGAAGCGTCGCTTTTGCTCGGCATCGCCCATCTGCGCAACAACAACAAGGCGGAAGCCGCGAAGTCGTTCAGGAACGTGAAGAACGATCCGACGATGGTGCGCATTGCGAAGCTCTGGCTGCTCAACACCTGAGCTGCCGCCGAATCGCTGTTGATGAAAAGGCCGGACTCACCTCCGGCCTTTTTCTTTTCAGATGACTCCGCCGGCGCGATATGCCGCGAACACTTCCTCGCTGAAGCCGAGCAGACCGCGATAGATCTCCTCGTTGTGCTGGCCGAGTTCGGGCGCCGGGGCACGAATGGAACTGGGCGTGAGCGACAGGCGTGGCGCCACGTTCTGCATGCGCAGGTTGCCGAAGTGCGGGTGAGGTGTGCTCACGATGGCCGAGCGCGCGGCGAAATGCGGATCCTCGAGCATGTCGGCCGTGCGATAGATGAGGCCGGAGGGCACGCCATGTTTCTCGAGCAGCGTGAGCAGCTCATGCGTTTCGAGCGATGCAGTCCAACGGGCAATGATGTCGTCGAGCTCGCGCTGGTTGACTCCGCGCGCCTGGTGATCCCGATAACGTTCATCCGCGGCCAGTGCCGGCGCCTGCATGGCGTCGCACAGGCGCGCGAACACCGAGTCCTGATTCGCACCGATCATCACGATGCCGTCGCGCGTGGGGTAGACATTGGAGGGCGCGATTCGCGGCAGGATGGCGCCACTTCGCTCGCGGACGTGGCCCAGCTGGTCGTACTCCGTGATGAGCGACTCCATCATGTTGAGGACGGACTCATAGATCGCAGCGTCGACGACCTGGCCTTTACCGCTGCGCTCCCGGTGATGCAGGGCGGCGAGCGCGCCCATGCAGGCGTGGACCGCCGCGAGTGAGTCACCGATGCTGATGCCGACACGGGCGGGCGGGCGGTCAGGTTCTCCGACGATGTATCGCAGTCCGCCCATGGCTTCGCCGATGCCGCCATAACCCGCGCGCTGCGCATATGGGCCGGTTTGTCCGTAGCCAGACACGCGCACCAGGATGAGCCGCGGGTTCACGACCGAAAGCTGGTCCCAGCCACAACCCCACTTCTCCAGGGTTCCGGGGCGGAAGTTCTCGACCACGACATCAGTTTGCGCGCATAAGTCTTTGAAAATCTTCTGCCCAGCGGCCTGCCGGAGATCCAGCGTGATGGCCTTTTTGTTGCGCGCGATGACCGGCCACCACACCGAGGGCTGATCGCGCGACTGTGGGCCCCAATGCCTCATGGGATCGCCCTGGCCGGGCGCTTCGATCTTGATGACCTCGGCCCCCATGTCGCCGAGCAATTGCCCGCAGAAGGGCCCGGCGATGAGCGTACCGAGCTCCAGCACTCGAAGATCGGACAAGGCTCCTGCGTTGCTGGATGGTGTGCGGGACATCGCGGCGGTTTGTACCGACGGCAGTCCGGGGGGTCAAGCAACGTCCATCCGGGAGCCGGCTTAATATTCACCCCATGACCTCGCCACGCATCGAAATCGTCGAAGTTGGCCCGCGCGACGGACTGCAGAGCGAATCGCAGGTGCTGCCCACCGCGACCAAGGCCGAATTCGTGCGCCGCCTGCGTGCGAGCGGTTTGACGCGCATCGAAGTCGCGAGCTTCGTGAATCCGAAGCGTGTTCCGCAAATGGCCGATGCGGAGGCGACGTTTGCCGCGCTCGCGGCCGCGGTCCCCGGCGGACGCTACATCGGCCTGGTGTTGAACCAACGGGGATTCGAGCGCGCGCGTGATGCGGGTTGCGGCGAGGTCGGCATGGCCATCGCGGTGACTGAAAGCTTCAGTCAACGCAATCAGGGATGCAGCATCGAGGAGGGCATCGCGGCCTGGCTCGAGATTTCCGCGCAGGCGCGCGCGGCGGGTATACGCGCGCAGATCACCCTCTCGACGGCCTTCGGTTGTCCGTTCGAAGGCGAAGTGCCAGTGGAACGGGTGATCGAACTCGCCGAGCGAGTCGCGGCGGGCGCACCCGACGAAATCGCGGTGGCGGACACGATCGGAGTCGCGGTGCCGACGCAGGTGACCACGATGATCCGTGAATTGCGCCGCGTATTGCCCGATGTCCGCCTGCGCGCCCATTTCCACAACACCCGCAATACCGGACTCGCCAACGCGTATGCCGCGGTGGAAGCGGGTGTCCGCACCCTCGATGCGAGTTGTGGTGGAATCGGTGGCTGCCCGTTCGCGCCAGCCGCGACGGGCAATATCCCGACTGAAGATCTCGTTTACATGTTGAACCGAATGGGCTGCGATACCGGCATCGACCTTCCACTGTTGATCGATACGAGCCGCTGGCTCCAGACGACTCTGCAACACGCGGTTCCAGGCATGCTGGTCAAAGCCGGACCGTTTCCGCTGCAGAACACTCCCACCCGGAATTCCCCCGCCCCTGAATCGATGGAGAACACGTGAATCAATCCTGGCTGCGCGCGAGTGGCGGCGTCATTCTGACGATGGTGCTGGCAACGACATCGGGCTGTGGAAAAGCGCCACTGGAAGATGCCGTTCAGAAAAACGATCGCGGCGCGGTGGCGGAGGCGCTCAAGAGCGGCGCAGACGTCAATGCGAAAGTTTCCGGTGGTGATACGCCGCTGCTGTTGGCCGTGAAGACCGGTCAGAGCAGTTCGGCGCAGGCGCTGATCGAGGCCGGCGCCGACATCAAGGTGCAGGACAGCGACGGATTCTCAGTGCTGCATCACGCCGCGGCTAACGGCATGACGGGCATTTGCGGATTGCTCGTGGATCGCGGAATCCCGATCGATTCGAAGGGCAAGGGTGGCGTCACGCCGCTGCGGCTGGCGGTCGCGGCCGGGCGCCAGGAAACTGCCAAATATCTCGTGCGACGCGGAGCAAGCCTCGCCGACAAGGACGATGGCGGCCTGACGCCGCTCGATGTCGTCGTGCAATCCGGCGACACCCGTTTCTCGAAAGATCTCGAACTGGCCGCGGCAACGCGCCCGAACTGATTCACAAAGGAGAATTGAAAATGGCGATCAAGTCTGGGGAAAAGATGCCCGCGGGTACATTCAAGACCTGGGGCAAGGACGGCCCGCAGGATCTCACTACCGACCAGTTGTTCAAGGGCAAGACTGTCGTCCTGTTCTCCGTGCCTGGTGCGTTCACGCCGACCTGCGATGCCAAACATCTGCCCGGCTTCGTGCAGCAGGCGGCTGCGTTCAAGGCAAAGGGCGTCGACACGATTGCCTGCATGGCGGTCAATGACGTGTTCGTGATGAATGCCTGGGGCAAGAACTCGAATGTCGGCGACAACGTGCTGATGCTCGCGGACGGCAACGGCGACTATGCGAAAGCGCTGGGCCTGGAAATGGACGGCCGTGGCTTTGGCATGGGAACCCGCGGACAACGTTTCGCGATCGTGGTGAAGGATGGCGTCGCGACCGACGTGCAGGTCGAAGCTCCGAAGGAGTTCAAGGTCTCGACGGCCGAGAACATTCTCTCGCGGCTCTGATTCCGATCCGGAAATCGCGCCAGCCGGCTACTTGCGGCTGGCGTCGATGAGCTTCTCGAGCTCCGGGATGATGGTGAACAGGTCGCCGACGATGCCGATGTCGGCGACTTCGAAGATTGGCGCTTCGGGATCCTTGTTGATCGCGACGATGGTGCGCGCGTCCTTGATGCCGGTCAGATGCTGGATCGCGCCCGAAATGCCGATGGCGATGTACAACTCGGGCGCGATGATCTTGCCCGTCTGGCCCACCTGCATGTCGTTCGGGGCGTAGCCCGCGTCCACGGCCGCGCGCGAAGCGCCCACGGCGGCGCCGATCTTGTCGGCCAGTCCATAGATGATCTTGAACGCGTCGCTGCTCGCGAGCGCGCGTCCACCGGATATGACCTTGGCGGCGCTCTGCAGATCCGGGCGATCACCACCCGCCGCGGCCAGCGATACGAAGCGGGTGTGAGTGGGCAGGGCGGCCTGCGGCGAAATCGTCTCGACCTGCGCGCTGCCGCCACCGGCCGCGGCTTCGAAGGATGCGGTGCGGATCGTTGCGACGATCTTCACGCCGGCCGCGACTTCGACCGTTGTAATGGCGTTGCCTGCGTAGATCGGGCGCTTGAAGCGGGTGGCGCTTTCGATGGCCATGACATCCGAAATCTGCGGCGCACCTAACAATGCGGCCACCCGCGGCATCAAGTCCTTGCCGAAGGTCGTCGAGGGTCCGAAGACGTGGGTGAACGCGGTGTTCGAAGTGACCAGTTCGGCGACTTGCGGAGCCAGTGTCGCCGCGAGTGCATGATCGTTAACGGCATGTGTCACTTCGAGGACGCGTGCAACCCCCGACAACTGCGCCGCCTGCGCGGCAACTCCAGCGCCCGGGCCGCAGAACACGGCAACGGTGATCTGCGCGCCGGGCAATGTCGATGCCGCCCGCACGCATTTCGCTGTGGAAGGGTTGAGTTTGCCGCCCGCGTGTTCGGCGACGATCAGAACCGAGCTCATACCAGACCCCGCTTGTGCAACTCGGTGAACAGTTCGGCGGCGTCCTTGACCAGGATGCCGCGCTGTCGCGCAGCGGGTGGTTCAGTTCGCGTCACCTTCACGCGAGCGGCGCCGTCCGCGGCGTCCGCCAGGCCCACGTCCGCAAGCGACAGCGTCGCCAGGGGCTTGGTCTTGGCTTTCATGATTTCGGGCAACTTCACGAAGCGCGGCTCGTTGAGCCGCAGATCCGTGGTGATCACGGCCGGCAGATCGACGTCGAGTGTTTCGAGCCCCGCATCGACCTCGCGTGTGACGCGCGCCGCCTTGTCCGTCAGTTCGAGCTTCGAAGCAAAGGTGGCCTGCGGCCGGTTCCAGAGCGCCGCCAACATCTGACCCGTCTGGTTGTTGTCATCGTCGATGGCCTGCTTTCCGAGAATCACCAGGAATGGTTGTTCCCGTTCGACGAGATTCAGCAAGACTCGCGCGTTGGCCAGCGGCTCGAGTGGCTTGTCGGACACCACGTGAATCGCACGCTGGGCGCCCATCGCCAGGGCATTGCGCAAAGTCGCCTGGCAATCGACCGGTCCGATCGTGGCGATGACCACCTCGTCGGCCTGGCCGCGCTCCTTCACGCGTAGTGCTTCTTCGATCGCAATCGCGTCGAATGGATTGATGCTGAGCTTGACGCCGTCGAGCATCACTCCCGATCCGTCCGGCTTCACGCGCACTCGCACGTTGTAGTCGACGACGCGTTTGATTGCGACGAGAATCCTGCGTGGGTTGGCGGCCGTTTCCATCGCTCGGAGTTTAGCCGGAGTCGTGTTCGTGTTCGAGACTTGGGTGTGCTGAGTTACACGCTGCGGCGGATCGCGGGACTCGTGCCGACGATGTTCGTGCTGGTCACGCTGTCGTTCTTCATCATCCGGCTCGCGCCCGGCGGCCCGTTTGACGCGGAACAGGCTCTGCCGCCGGCGATTCGCGCGAATCTCGACGCGGCCTATGGCCTCGATCAACCACTGGCCGTCCAGTACGGGCGCTATCTTGCGGGCCTCGCGGCCGGCGATCTCGGCCCGTCGTTCCGCCACAAGGACTTCCGGGTCGGCGAGCTGATCGCGACCGGGCTGCCCCTCAGTCTAACTATCGGGCTGGCGGCGGCGCTGCTGGCGCTGCTTACTGGCGTGCCGCTGGGTGTATATGCCGCGGCCCGCGCCCGCTCGCTTGGCGCACAGGCGCTGCTGAATCTCTCGATGCTGGCCATAGTGCTGCCGGGATTCGTCGTCGGGCCGCTGCTTGCGTTGCTGTTCGGCATCTACTGGCCGATCTTCCGCGTCGCGGGTTACGAGCCAGGCAATCCGAGTTTCCTCGTGTTGCCCGTCGTGACGCTGGCGTTACCGGTCGCGGCCTACATCGCGCGCCTGACCTACACCAGCATGCAGGAAGTGCTGGCATCGAATTTCGTGCGCACCGCGCGCGCGAAGGGCTTGCCCGCGCGCATCGTCCTGCTGCGGCACGCGCTGCGACCGGCGTTGATCCCCGTGGTGAGTTATCTCGGTCCCGCCGTCGCGTTCATCATCACCGGATCGCTGGTGGTCGAGTCGGTGTTCGGGCTGCCGGGTTCGGGGCGTTTTCTCGTGCAGGGCGCGATCGATCGCGACTATCCACTCGTCATGGGCATGATCCTCGTCTATGGCGTCGTGACGCTCATCTGCAATTTGATTGCGGATCTGCTCTACGGCTGGCTCGATCCGCGCGTGCGGCCCGCATGAACCGCAAGATCCGCGGCGCCGCGATCGTGCTCGCCGTGCTGGCGCTGGTGGCATTGCTCGCACCGCTGCTCACGCCGTGGAGTCATGACGCGCTCGACTGGGAACATCTCGCCGTCCCGCCACAGTTCGAGGCCGCGCACTGGCTGGGTACGGACCGACTCGGCCGGGATCTGTTCGCGCGCAGCATGCAGGCGCTGCGCGTCTCGCTGCTGATCGGCGTACTTGCGGCGCTGGTCAGCGTGTGTATCGGCGTCGCATGGGGAGCGATTGCCGGTTATCTCGGCGGACGCGTGGACGCGGCGATGATGCGATTCGTCGACATCGTCTACGCGCTTCCCTACGTATTCATCGTGATCATCCTGTCGACGTTGTTTCCGCGCGGCAGCATCGCGGCGTTGTTCATCGCGATCGGCGCTGTCGGCTGGCTCACGATGGCGCGTATCGTGCGCGGCCAGACGCTGAGCCTGCGCAAGCGCGAATTCGTCGACGCGGCGATCGCGAGCGGCGTGCGCACACCCGCCATCCTCTGGCGGCACATCGTGCCGAACGTCACCGGCATCGTGATCGCGTATGCGACGCTCGCGATCCCGCAGATGATCCTGTTCGAGAGCTTCCTGAGCTTTCTCGGGCTCGGGGTGCAGGAGCCGTTCGCAAGCCTCGGCACACTGATCAACGAAGGGGCGCAGGAGATGGAATCCTCGCCCTGGATGTTGCTGATTCCGGCGACGCTTCTGACGGTGCTGCTGCTGTCGTTCAATCTGCTCGGCGACGGGCTGCGCGCCCGGATCGAGTCGCGCGATGACTGAAAATCCGGTACTCAACGTCGACAAGTTGTCGGTTGCGTATGGCGCTCACACCGCCGTCGATGGGATCAGTTTCGAACTCGCACGCGGCCGTTGCCTCGGCGTGATCGGTGAATCGGGCGCCGGCAAGACGCAGGCGTTCCTCGCGTTGATGAATCTCCTGCCGGGCGCGGCGCGGATAACCGGCGTTGCACACCTGTCCGGGACATCCTTGCTCGATGCGCATGCGCCGCGGGGCCGCGACATCGCGATGATCTTCCAGGACCCGATGACCTCGTTGACGCCGCACCTGACGATCGGCGATCAGGTCGCCGAGCCGCTGGTCGAGCATCGCGGAATGTCGTGGGATGCGGCACGCGTCCAGGCCACTCGATTGCTGGACGAAGTGCGCATGAACGACGTGCCGCGGCGGCTGCGGCAATACCCGCATGAGTTGTCGGGTGGCATGCGGCAACGCGCGATGATCGCGATGGCGCTGGCGTGCGAGCCCGTGCTGCTGATCGCGGACGAGCCGACGACAGCACTCGACGTGTCCGTGCAGGCGCAGATCCTGGCGCTGCTGCGAGGCATCGTGGATCAGCGCGGCACCGCGCTCGCGGTGATCACCCACGACATGGGCGTCATTGCCGCCCTGGCCGACGACGTACTCGTCATGCGCAACGGTGTGATCGTCGAACGCGGTGACGTCGAGCAGATACTGCGGTCCCCGGTCCACGAATACACCCGGGCGCTGCTCGCCGCCACGCCGCGTATCGACGCGCCGGGCGCGCGCGTGGCGGCGCCTGCGGAAGCATCGCGTCCACTCGTCGTTCGCAACCTTCATGTCCATCACGGTGTGCGCAGCGGCTGGCGGCGCTCGCGTGGTGTGCTCGCGGCGGTCGATGGTGTTTCTCTCGACGTGTCGGCCGGCGAGTCGCTCGGCATCGTGGGCGAGTCCGGCTGCGGCAAGTCCACGTTGACGCGCGCGCTGCTGCGGCTGATGCCGGCCGTCAGTGGCCAGATTGTCTGGCTCGGCCGGGAGATCCAGTCGCTCGGCGGCGAGGAACTGCGCCAGGTACGCGCCGGGCTGCAGATCGTGTTCCAGGATCCCTTCGCGAGCCTCGATCCGCGCATGAGCGTCGCGGAAATCGTCGCCGAGCCGCTGCGTGCATTGCGTCCGGAACTGACCGCCGCGCAGCGCACCGCGCGCGTCATCGCAATGCTCGGCAGGGTGGGGCTCGGCGCCGAATTCGCCACCCGCCTCAGCCGCGAGTTGTCGGGGGGGCAATGCCAGCGCGTCGCGATCGCGCGCGCCATGGTCCTCGAGCCCAAACTACTGGTGTGCGACGAGGCGGTGAGCGCGCTCGACGTGTCGATCCAGGCGCAGATTCTCGAATTGCTGGCGCAGATCAAGCGCGAGCTCGGCACCAGCATCATTTTCGTCAGCCACAATCTCGCCGTCGTGCGCCAGCTCTGCGAGCGTGTGCTGGTGATGTACCTCGGGCGCGAAGTGGAATCGGGCGCCACTGACGACGTGTATCGCGCGCCGCGGCATCCCTATACACGCCTGTTGTTAGAGTCCGTGCCCTCGCTCGACCCGGTCGCAGGGCGCGCTCGTCTCGCGAACCTGCCGGCGCGCGACGAACTGCCGTCGGCCTTCGAGCGGCCGTCCGGCTGCCAGTTCCGGACGCGTTGTCCGGCGGCGCTATCCACATGCGCGGTGCGTAGTCCAGAGCCGGAAGAGGCCGGGGACACGCGCCGGGTGGCCTGCCTGCGCTGGCGCGAACTCGTGAACCAGCCCTGAAATCAGGCGTTTGCGCTGCTCAAGCGCGCGCCGTTCGCGCTATTCTCTGTCGCAACTGATCGATTCAACGGTACCCGCATGTCCCAGGAAAACCAGATTCGCCCGAGTGAAGGGCTGCGCCACGTCAAGTACGAGATCCGTGGACGGCTCGCCCGTCGGGCACAGGAACTCGAACGACAGGGCTACGAGATCGTGCCGCTGAACATCGGCAATCCGGGCGCCTTCGGTTTTCGCACGCCCGAGACCATGCGCCTGGCCATGATCGAAAACATGCCCGTGGCGGAAGGGTACTGTCATCAGAAGGGCATTTTCCCGGCTCGCGAAGCCGTGGTCATGCAGCACCAGATGCGCGGCGTTAGCGGAATGAGCGCCGAAGAAGTATTCATCGGCAACGGCGTGAGCGAGTTGATCGACCTGTGCCTGCGCGCCTTGCTCAATGACGGCGACGAAGTGCTGATCCCCAGTCCCGACTATCCACTGTGGTCCGCGGCCGTGACGCTCAACGGCGGCAAGGCGGTGTACTACCCGTGCCGTCCGGAGAATGACTTCGTGCCCGATCCGGAAGAGATCGCGGCGCTCGTCACGCGCAAGACGCGAGCGATCGTCGTCATCAATCCGAACAACCCGACCGGCGCGGTGTATTCGCGCGAAGTGTGCGAAGCCATTGCCCGCATGGCCGAGGCCAAGAAGCTCGTCGTGTTCTGCGACGAGATCTATGACCAGATGACCTACGACGGCATCGAACACGTGCCGATGGCGACGCTGGTGAAGGACACGGTGTGTTGCACCATGTCCGGACTCTCGAAGATCTATCGGGCCTGCGGCTATCGCGTGGGTTGGGCGGCGTTTTCCGGCAACTTGCGCGGCGCGGGAGATTACCTCTCGGCACTCGAGCTGTTGTCGTCACTGCGGCTGTGCTCGAACGTGCCGGCACAGTGGGCGGTGCAGACCGCGCTCGGCGGATACCAGAGCATCAAGGAACTGCTCGCACCGGGCGGGCGGCTGTACGAATCCCGCCGCGCGATCGTCGACGCGACGCGCGCCAGCCAGTTCCTGCATCTCAAGGCGCCGAAGGGCTCCATGTACGCCTTCGTGCGCGTGAAGACGGACGAACTACCTGACTTCGACGATCAGACCTTTGCGCTCGACCTGCTCGAACAGAAACACGTGCTGCTGGCGCCGGGCGTGAGTTTCAATGTTCCGTATCGCGATCATTTCCGCACGACGTTGTTGCCGGAGGCCGCGCTGCTGAAAAAGGTGTTCACGCGCATCGACGAATTGCTCGCCACTTACGCGAGCCGTCCGACCAGCGACAAGGCGCGCGTCGTGCATGCGGAAGGTCGATTCAAATAGTCTCAAATAGCCTTCGCAAGCTATTGAATATAAAAAGACTTCCAGCGCCCATTCTTGAGGGGCTCGAGGCCGGCGCCACGCTCGTCGTCGCGAGCGCGCAGCGTCAGGCTGCGGTTCGCGCGGCGTGGGCGGCCATCAATCGTGAGAGTGGCCGCACGCTCTGGCACACACCGAGAGTGTTCACGTTCGCGCAATTCGCGCAGCAGTTGCTGGAGGAATCCTGGGCGGCGGCGGGCGAGCCCGATCAACTGTTGCCGGCTGGCGCCGAGTGGGCCTGTGTGCGCGAACTGCGGCGTGACGCCGGTGGCGCCCCGGAAGCGCGCGCATTACTGACCTCGGTCCACACGCTGCAGGATTGGCAGATTCCTGGCGGTGTGCGTGCACTCGGCGGCTCGCCCGAGGGCGAACTACTCGCCGACACCCTTCAGGCGCTCGAGAATCTCGGGCGCGCGCAAAACCGGAAACCCTTGCGCGCCTGGCTCGGCGAGTTGTCGATGCCGTCCTCGATGCCCGCGAGCCGACTGCTCGTGTCAGGGTTGGAAGATCTGCCCGGCGCGCAGCGAGATGTGCTGCGCCGTCTCGGCGCCGTGAGCGTGACGAGCGACGAGGCGCCCGCCGCCATCGAGATCGCGACCGCGGAAGACGACGATCACGAACTCGATCTCATCGCGGCCTGGTGTCGCGCCGAGCTCGAAGCGGATCCCGCACGACGGCTGCTCATCGTCGACGCAAAGTTGCGGCAGCGCCGGCATCTTTACGATCGATTGCTGTCGCAGGCGCTGACACCGTCGGAGTGGCTGAGCGCGCTGCCGCGCTCGGCCTCGGCGGCCTACGCCATCGAGGGTGGACGCGCATTCGCCGAGTTTCCGCTGGTCGCGCATGCATTGCTCACGCTGCGTCTGCTGACGGGGCGTCTGCGCCTCGACGAAGTCGTCTCCTGGCTGCGCCAGCCATTCCTCGATGTGGCCGATGTCTTCGCGGGTGCCGCGGTCGAGTCCCACCTGCGGGGCGGTCGGAAGCTGGAATTCAGTGCCGCCGAACTCATCGCCGTGCTCGAACGCGAGTCGGCGGGCGCCGCCGCGGCTTCACTCGCCGCACGCCTGCAGCGCGCCGCGGCGCAGTTTGCCGGCGAGCGCCGTGCGCCGGCGGAGTGGGCGCCGCGTGTAGCCACAGCGTTGCGCCAGCTCGGATGGGCAGGCACGCGCCCCCTGCGCAGCGACGAACAGCAGACCTTGAACCGATGGCATGTGTTGCTCGACGAGTTCGCGGCGCTTAGCGCGTGGCTGCCGCGCATGGATGGCGCGGAAGCCACCGCGACACTCGGGGATCTTGCCGGCGAACGGCGCTTCGACCCGGCCAGCGTCGCGGCGCCCGTAACGCTGACCGAATCGCACGATGATCCGGTGGCGCGTTTCGACGGCATCTGGGTCGCCGGTCTCGACGCGGGTCAGTGGCCCGCGGCGCCACGGCCGGACGTTTTCATTCCGTTGGGCTTGCAGCGTGCGGCGGGCGTTCCCTGGGCGAGCGCCGCGGGTCAGACGCAGGCCGCGCGCGCATCACTCGCAGCGTGGCGCGCCGCCACGGGCCGGCTGGTGTGTTCCTGGGCGCGCCTGGAAGGTGATGCGCATCGAACCGCGAGTCCCTTGCTGACGCGACTGCGGGATGCCGGGACCTATGCCGCCGAGGCCGCACTTCGGCCGCTGGCGCGCGCGCTGCGTGTTCCGCAGGTCGAACTACTCGCCGACATCCAGGGCATTGCGCTCGACACGAGTCTGCCGGTCGCCGGCGGAGTCAAGCCGCTCACACTGCAGGCGGAGTGCGGATTCCACGCATACGCGGAAATGCGTTTGAAGGCGGAGGAACTGGAAGACCCCGCGCCGGGACTCGATGCGCGACACCGCGGCATGTTGCTGCACAAGGCGCTCGAACTCGTCTGGATCAAGCTCGAGGGCCGTTACAAGATCGAGGCCACGGAAACCGCCTTGCTGCGGCCGCTCATCGGCGATTCCGTCGAAGCGGCGGTCGCCTCGGTGTTCCGTGGATATGAGCCCGTCGAGCTCAGGCCGGCGATAAGCCGCGAAAAGCTCCGACTCGAGCGTCTCATCGCCGCATTGATCGACGAAGAACGCAGGCGCCTGAATTTCGTCGTCGAAAAACTGGAGGCGCGCCGCGAGTTGACCCTCGCCGGCGGCACCTTCGACCTGCGCATCGATCGCATCGATTCGATCGAGGGCGGCGGTTACGCGATCCTCGACTACAAGTCGGGCGAGGTCCGCCCGCTGCGCTGGGACGGGGAGTCCCTGCGCGACCCGCAGCTCATCGCCTATCTACTCGCGGTGCCGGATCTCGACGTGCAGGCGGTCGCAAACGTCTCCCTCACGCAGGGGCGCGCGAAGTTCACCGGCAAGGCGTCCCGCAAGGGTCTGCTGCCGGGAGTCAGTGGCCTGCCGGGCATGCTGCCCAGCAAGG
Source organism: Alcaligenaceae bacterium (assembly GCA_036677145.1). GTDB lineage: Bacteria > Pseudomonadota > Gammaproteobacteria > Steroidobacterales > Steroidobacteraceae > CADEED01. The sequence continues at coordinate 77,923 of JAKFFF010000091.1, read as the reverse complement.
TCCCGGCGGAGGAAATCGACGCCGCCTGGCTTCGGGAGATATCCCGCTGGTCGGGCACGGCGGAGTCGCTGGCGGCGGCCTATATCGCCGGCCACGCCCCGGTGCAGCCCACGCCGGACAACTGCCGCAACTGCCATCTCACCATCCTCTGCCGTCGCGTCGAGCTGGCCGCGGCGGACGTCGAACCGGATGAAGCGCCATGACGGTGGCCGAAGACACGGACGCGCTGGCGCGGCTGCGGGCACTCGACGCGCAAACTTCGTTCATCGTGCAAGCACCCGCCGGCTCCGGAAAGACGACCGTGCTCACGCAGCGTTACCTGCGGTTGCTCACGACCGTCGAGGATCCCGAACAGGTGCTCGCGATCACGTTCACTCGCAAGGCCGCCGGAGAAATGCGCGAGCGTGTGCGCCAGGCGCTGGATGGCGACATCGAAGTCCGCTCACCCGCCGATGAACTGACGCGGGATCTCGCCGCGGCCGTACGCACGCATGCCGCGCAGCGCAACTGGGGCATCGACGAAAGCGGGGCGCGGCTGCGCATCCAGACGATCGACGCCTTCAATGGCTACCTCGCCAATGCGTTGCCCATCACCTCGCAGAATCGGCTCGGCCGTGGCATCGCCGATTCGCCCGACGATCTGTACGCCATCGCGGCGCGCGAAACGATGCGCCATGCGGAAACCGATCCTGACTATCGCGCGCATTTCGAACGCATCCTGCGCCGGCTCGACGACAGCTGGCCGCGGCTGGAGCGCCTGATCGAAAGCATGTTGCCGCGCCGCTCGGAGTGGCTGCCGAACCTGCCGCAGTTATCCGGCGAAGAACTCGTGCCGAAAATCGAAGCGAGCCTCGCCGCAATCGTCGGCGCGGAGCTCGTCGGCGCGGTCGCCGCGTTGTCGGGTAGTTTGATCGAGCAGGCGAGCGTGGTGGCGCGCTTCGCGGCTCAACACGTGGACCCGGCGAGTCATCCGGACATCTTCCGCTGGCGCAACGACCCGAACCCGCTGACGGATGTCATCGGCGACCTGGCGCGATGGCGCGGCATTTCCACGCTGGCGCTGACCGAGAAAGGATTGCCGCGGAAACGCTTCACGAAGAACGAGGGTTTCCCGTCCGACAATGCACACGGCAAAGCATTGCGTGACGACTGGATCGAGCGCCTCGTGCGGATCGATCCCGAGCAGATCGCGGCCTTGCGGACGATCGCCTCGTTGCCCGATCCCAGCGTGCCGGCGGCCGATCGCGCCGCGCTCGATTCGCTCGCGAGCCTGCTGGTGCTCGCGGCAACGCAGTTGACCCTGCTGTTCAATGCTCAGGGCGAGTGTGATCACACGGAAATCGCCGGCGCCGCGCGCCGGGCGCTCGCGGAGGATGGCGCACCGACGCCGCTCGCCGAACGTCTCGGAACGCGCCTCGCGCACATCCTCGTCGATGAATTCCAGGACACTTCACGCGATCAGTACGATCTGCTGCGCTCGTTGACCCGTGACTGGTCGCAGGGCGACGGACGCACGTTGTTCCTGGTCGGCGATCCGATGCAATCGATCTACGGATTCCGCAACGCGGAAGTGGGGCGGTTCTCGACGGTGCGTGACGGCGGGCTCGACGGGGTGCGACTCGAGGCGCTCGAGTTGCGCCGCAATTTCCGCTCCGCGCCGGCGCTCGTGCACTGGTGCAACGAGATGTTCGTACGCGTGTTTCCGCGCGCGGACGATGTGCGCCGCAGCGCCGTGCGTCACCTGGCCAGTGTCGCGGCGCGCACCCGGTTGTCCGGCGAGCCGCGGGTGTACCGCGTCACCGGCGATTGCGGCACGCAGGCGGAGGCGGAGTCCGTGGCCGGCGCCATCGCCGCGCTGCACGCGACAAGTCCCGACGATTCGATCGCCGTGCTCGCGAGCGCGCGGCCGCATTTGCGCGCCGTGCGCGCGGAGCTGGCGGCGCGCGGTCTGCCATTCATCGGCGTGAACCTCGAGCCGTTGTCGGAAGTCGCGGTCGTACGCGATCTGGAAGCACTCGCGCGCGCGCTCGATTCCCCGCTCGATCGCGTGGCCTGGCTCGCGGTACTGCGCGCGCCCTATGTCGGTCTCGATCTGCCGGACCTGACCATCGTGGGCCATGCCGCCGGCGAAGGTACTGTGTTGTCCGCGCTGATGAATGGCGTGCCCGGGCTTTCGGTCGATGGCGCCGAGCGGTTGATGCGGGTCAACCCGGTGTTGTTTGCCGCGTGGCAGGAGCGCGAACGCGAGCCGCGTGCGCACCTGGTCGAACGTGTCTGGCTGACACTCGGGGGCGCATCGGCCTGCGCTCATGAAGCCGATCTCGCGCATGCGCGCCGCTTCCTGGCCGCGCTCGATGAAGCCGATCGGAAGCGGCTGCGCGGGCGCAAACTGGATCTCGACCGGCTCATGGAGCGGCTGTTCGCGCAGGATCCCGCGCAAGCCGGAGCGGTTTCATTGATGACCATTCACGGTGCCAAAGGACTGGAGTTCGACCACGTTTTCGTCGTCGGCGTCGGGCGCCGGGGACGTCCGGACGATCCACGATTGCTCAACTGGCTCGAAGTGCCGCAAGCGCAGGGCGACGATCACCTCATCATGGCGCCGATACGGGTGCGCGGTGACGACGATGAATCCGATGACGCGATCAACAACTACCTGCGCCTGCTGCATCGGGAGCGCGGCCGGGCGGAACGCGCGCGCCAGGCATACGTCGCACTGACTCGCGCGCGCCGTTCGCTGCATCTCTACGTGCACCCTGTGAGCCGCGATGTCGATGGCGTCGAGGAACTCCGTGCGGACTCGAATTCGATGCTGGATATCCTGTGGCCGGCCTTGGGCGGGGACATCGCCGGCTTCGAAACCATAGGCGAAGCGGCTGTCAACACCGACGTCGCCCCGGCCCGGACTCAGACGCGTGCGCGCCTGCCGCGGCGGCCGGTAATGGTCGACGCGCCACCCGACGTGCTCGCACGTGGCGAACTCGTGCCGCTGGGCGGCGAAGAAGAAATCGAATTCAGCTGGGTGCGGCAGACGGCGCGGCGCGTCGGCACGGTCGTGCACGAGGCGCTCGAGCGTTTCGGCCGCGCCGGAATACCGCGGGTCGACGAATTGCCGCGCTTGCGGGCGCGGCTCGAATCGCGGCTGGCGGCGCTCGGGGTCGAAGCGCCCGCGGCGGCGGCCGGCGCGGAACGTGCGCTGGCAGCGTTGCGCGCCACGCTCGAAGACGCGCGCGGCCGCTGGTTGTTCGACCCCGCGCATTCCGAGGCGCAATCCGAGCTCGCGCTCACCGGCATACGCGGCACGGGCATCGTGAACGCGGTTATCGATCGGACCTTCGTCGTCGATGGCGTGCGCTGGGTCGTGGACTTCAAGACCAGTCCACACGAGGGCGGGGACCGGGAGGCATTTCTCGATTCCGAAGTCGTTCGCTACAAGCCGCAGCTCGAGCGTTATGCGCACCTCGCTGGCCAACTGGGTCCGCAGCCGGTGCGCGCGGGACTGTATTTCCCGCTGCTCGGCGCGTGGCGCGAAGTCGACGTCTAGTAACTGCCCTCGAACGAGAATGCACTGCGCCCGGAGGCATCGGGTGTCGCACCCAGCGTGATCTCGCGCACCAGCCGCTCGGCCTCCGCGGTGCGGCCCGTGATCAGTCCCTGCACGATGTAATTGCGCGGCGGAGCCAGCGTGATCGTCCCCTCGACGGCGAAGGGACCGCCGAGATCGCGCAGCTTTCCGATCATGGGCGCATTCGCAGCCGCATCGGGCGAAGCCACGCCGTCGAAAGTCACCTGGTAGGAACCCAGCTCGAGCGGACGCGCGCCGGTCTGCCGGAAATCGCGCAACTCGAGCGTGCCTTCGATCGCACTCGGTGCGCCATCCGTCACCGCGAGCCTGCCGAGATTCATCGTCAACGTGCCGCGTTTGTCCTGCGGCAGTTGCCCGAGCTGTGCCGGATCGAGGGTGAGATTTCCACGGACGTTGCGCAGCTCACCCGTGCCGCGGAACGAGGAGTCGACGTCCGCGCGCACATTGAGTGCGCTGCCGCGCACGTCGACATCGCCGACCAGCCGTCCGGTGAGGGCGCTGCCCGCGGCGAAATTCCAGGTGGCGTCGCCTAGTGCGTTGTCGCCGTATCTGAGGCCGAGGCACTCGCCGCGCCACACCGATCCGCCGAGTTCCCGGCAGCGCACGTCCGGGGGCAGGGCGCCGGACACCCACGCTGCCGGTAGATAGAGCGCCAGGACCACGAGAAATACCGCGACACCCGCGGCGATGGTGAGGCCGAGCGCTCGCCGCCGCATCAGCCAGCCTTCAGCACGAGACCGGCGTTGACCAGGCCGGGCTCACCGGCGGCTTCGATTTCCGCGGATTCCACGCGCACGCCATGACTCTGCGCAAGACGCGCGAGCCAGGCGACCATGCCGTCGAAGGGCACCTGATCGAGTCGGATCCTCAGGCCCTTGTCGCCCGTGGGCTGGCTGCTCGCCAGTGATTTGCCGAGCCCGCTTTCTCGCGCGGAGCTGTCGATCAGCACCACGAGTGATTCGCCACTCGCGATGTTGCCGGCGGGACTCAGGGATCCCAGTTCCGGCACGGCGCTCTGGATGAACGCCAGGTCCGCCTGTTTCGTGACCACTCGTTGGCGGGCTTGCGCGAGGCTGCGGTTGAGCGGCAGGACGATTCCCAGCAGTACCAGTACGACGGCGACGACGGCGCCGATGTTCACGACGCGACGCTCGCGGTCGGCGAGGTTGGCGTACCAGGCGCGCAAGGATTTCATGCGCCCGCCTTGCGGACCTGCAGGCGTCCGCGATAACTGTCACCGTTGGCGCTGCCGCCGAGGATGTCGGCCTGCCAGCTGGCAGCCCGCAATTGCTGGCCGATCGCGTCGAGGCTGGCTGCGTCCGGCGCGCTGATACGCAGGTCGAGCGTGCCGTCACGGAATGTGAGGCCTTCGACCACGGCGTTCGGGACCGCGCTGCGCGCGACCGCGACCGCGGACAACGCGGGCAACAATGCGCCGTTTCCACCACCGCCGCGCACTTCCGCGAGCCGGATCTCCACGCGCCGGCGCGCATTCGTTGCGTTCACCTGTCCCGGCATGGCCGCGCGGAAGGCATCCTGGATGCTGGCGTCGAGCGAGGCCTCGTTCTTGCGGAGCTGGTTGAGTTCGAAATAACGCGCGCCGAGATGCAAGAACAACAGCGACGCCGCGAGGATCGCGGCGATGCGCCACGAGCGCCACGACAACTGCAGCGGAGAGGCGACCGCGAGCGCGCCCTGCAAAAGATTGATCGCCTCGCCGGCGGCGGCCGCCGGTGCGAGCACGCCGATCGAACCCGAAGGGAGCAATTGCACTTTCACGCCGGTGAATCTTTCGCGCAGCGCGTCGATCTCGTTCTGGTGCGTGTGCCAGTCGTCATGTCCGGCGTACAACAGCAGCCCGGGCATGGCGGGCTCCAGTCCCTCCACAGGCGCGGTCAATCCGGCGAGCGCCATGTCGACGGCATCGGTGATCGAGGTCGACGGCAGGACGAGCGGCGGAAAGTCGGGGCCGCGCAGCGTGATCGACTCGCCTTCGAGCAGCGCGATCAACTGCCCGGGCATGGATGGCAGCAGGGTCGCCGCCGAGTAGATAGCTTGCGGGTTGAGTCCCGCGCCACGCAGTTCGTCGAGCCAGGCATTGATGCGTTTGCGCTCCACGACCACGACCGGGACGCGGCCGGTTTCCGCGGAACGCTCACCCAGCGCGAAATGCAGGTTCTCGACTTCGTCCGCGACCCGCTCTTCGAGCGCGAAGGGCACGACCTGCGCGAGCTTGGCGGCGCTCTTCGCCGGCGCCTCACTGTCGGTGACGAGCGCGTCGACGGCCGGCACGATGACGGCAACACGCCGTCCCACGGCGAGCGGGGCTGCCTGCGCCAAAGCGCCGGACATGCGATGCACGGTCACGTGGCCGTCGGCCGAGCAGACCATCCACTCGGGTTCGGCGCCATCGCGCAGTTGTATGACTAACGACTCGCTCATTCTTGTTGGCTCATCTGGCCGGGTTCACCGGATATCTCATTCGCTGCCGAAACTGCGCTGGATCGTGCGAACGAGGTTTGTGCCGCTCTCGCGATTCAGAACACTGTACAAAACGAACTCCGCAGTGCCAACCCGAATGTGTGTGCGGAGGCGGAAGTAGGAGGATGTCTCCGACACCCGGTCCTGGACCGCCGGCCAGACGTTCGGGTCGGTGCCGGCCTGGAAGACGGAAATCTGGGGGAAACACTCCTTTTCTCGCGCCTGCGCCAAATCCTGCAGCGCGTACTCGGTACGGTTCTGTGGATCGTTGCGGGTCGCGTCCAGCACGACGCCACTCGCGGTGCAAAGGTTGACCTTCACGTCGACTGGCAATGCGGTGACGTAGGGCGCGATCTTTGCGAAGTTCTCGGCGCCGAGTCCCGGCAATGCGAGCAGTTCGGAGGTGTGTGTAATGAAGGTGTTCGGCGGCCGATAGGGTGGATCCTGAGAGAGATACAGCGTGTCTTCGCCGCCCTGGGTGCGCGGGTTGATGTCCGGATCTATCCAGTCGACCAGCAAATCCGCGTAACGCAGGTCGATGTTGTTGTCCTGGAGCAGCCGCTGAAAGATTTCGTACTGGTGCTGGTCGATGTCGAATTCGTTGAGCTGCTGATTCCAGGCGACCACGCTGTTGAGATTGAATCGGCCCTGCAGATCCTCGAGCTGCGCCTGGATCCAAACCCCCGTGCCTTCGATTTCCAGCGGACCGACCGGTTGCGCCCAGTCCTGGTTCGTCTGCGTGCGTTGCGAACTCGCGTTATTGAGCACGATGCCGGCGAGCGCTTCCGCGGCCATGCCCGCCTGCAGAGCCTGTTCGAGTGCGAAAGTCGCGGCAGCACGCCGTGCGGCCATGGCCTTGTTGTAGGTGATGGCGGCCGCCACGGTCGCGGCGATCGCGAAAATCACGATGGCGACCAGCAGCGCGATGCCACGTTGTCGCGCGTGTCTCACATCGGTATCTCGAACACGCGCTGGACGCGGCCCCAATCCTCGAACACGACCGTGAATTCGATGGCAAGCGGTCGCGGGAGCAGCACCTGGCTCACGTTGGCGGAGTTCACCGGACCGCTGGCGGCAACGGGCGGCCAATCCGTACGCCAGGCGCGTGTCGCCGGCTCGAGGAAACGCACCTCGGCCGCGGTGATTTTCGTGAAGAGAATTCTCTGGCGCGGCTCGGCACTCAGCGCGGGATCCACTGACAGCCAATGCTCGCGGACGAGTGAACCGTCGACGAAGCGATATCGCACGCGTTGTTCGGCGGGACGCTGCACGCCCGCGGGATTGCTCCAGCCGGCGCGTGTGAATGTCAGGAGCGTGCCGTCGGAGCCGGTCGCGGATACGGCCGGCATGAGCTGACCCGTGCCCGCCGTGTCGCGCGCCGCCCGCGCGACGATCTGCGCGAAGTCCTGCGCAACGACGCGCATGCCGCGCTGGATCTCGGTCACACGTTCCTGCGACGTATTGAGTTCATCGCGATCGGCGAGCGCCTGGTTGATGGCGCCGTAACCGATCGCAAACATGACCGCCGAGATGAAAATGGCGATCACCACCTCGATGATGGTGAATCCGCGCGTGAAAGAGGCGCGACGCATCAGCGATCCGATCCCGGCGCGGGTTTGGGCGCCGCGCCAGGATTGCCCGGAGATCCCGGTGTTCCGGGCGATCCCGGCGAACCCGGCGTGCCGGGTGATCCAGTCCCCGGGGTGCCCGGCGTTCCGGGATTGCCCTGCGTGTTAGGTCCACTGCCACTCAATGCTGCCGCTATCGACGTCTGGCGCAGTGACTGGCCCGTGCCGACCACTCCCGCGACGCTGGTGGTCCAGCTGAGTCGGTCGAGTTCTTTGCCCGCCGCCTTTCCTTCGTCCGTGGTCTGAGTGGCGGACTTCGTCACCGGGCGCTTGTCGTCCACCGTTTGACCCGTCGGACGCGCGCGAATGTCGATGCGGAACATGCCTTTCACGGGCAGCTCCGTCACTTCTTCTTCCCACTGCCAGCGCATGCCGCCCATCTCGGCGTTGCCCGTGCGTCGTCCCTTCGCGGGAACCTGTTGGGCGATGCGCACCTCGGTCAGCCGGTTGAGCGCCACCCATTCGGCGAGGGTCTTGTCCTTGAGATAGATGATGTTGCTGGCGGAGGAGGTGATCGTCCCGAGCAGGGCGCCCACCGAGACGGCAACGATGGCGAGCGCGATCAGCACCTCGAGCAACGTGAAGCCGCGTTCGCGTTTCGTGCCCGGGGAAGTCATCGGCGTTGCGCCGCCCGGTTGACGGGCCCGACGGTTTCGGTTTCGCCGGGCTGCAGGAGGCGGATGTTCGTCTGTTCGTCCGTGAAGATGCGCGCCCGGTCGTCGCTGCCCTCGCGCGCTAGCATCACCTCGAATGACGACAGGTCGCCGTTGGCGAAGATCAGGACCTGTGGCCGGAAGTCTTCGACATCCTTCTTTTTCGAATCGAGCACGATCGAACGTCCCTCGACGACCATCGCCGGGCGGATTCCCGCGGGGAACTTCCGTTCGCGCAGCGCATCGTCCTCTTCGGCGGGACGCCACTCGTTGGCGAGCACGTCGAACACCACGAAGGAGTAGCTAGTCTGGTTGGCGCGAAACCCGTAGTCGCGGGTTTGCAGCTCCGCTTGTTCGCGGGCGTAGTTGAGGAGGGCGTCGAGGCGCGCGGCTTCTTTCTCGAGCTCGGTGTCGCGACGCTCGCCGCCGAATACGATGACCGCACCGGCCGTCACCAGGCCGATGATGAACACCACGATCATCAGCTCGATCAGCGTGAAGCCGCGCGCGAGCGCGCGTTTCCCGCGTTTCATGATCCTTACTCGAGGTTCCAGTTGCCAATGTCGGCGTTGGCGCCTTCGCCACCTTCCTGACCATCGGCGCCGAACGAATACAGGTCGTACTCCTGGCCACGCGTGCCGGGGAATACGTATTGATAAGGATTTCCCCAGGGATCGTTGCCCACGCGCTTGAGATAACCGTTTTCGCGCCAGTTGCGGATGGTCGGATCATTGGGCCGCTGCGTCAGCGCGCTGAGTCCGAGATCGGTGCTCGGATATTTGAAGTTGTCGAGCTTGAACATCGTCAGGGCGGTTTCCATCGCCTGGATGTCGCTCTTCGCGCGATTTATCTGCGCCTTCTCGACGTTGCCAAACACATTCGGCAGGATAACGGCCGCCAGCAAGCCGATGATCACCACGACCACCATGATCTCGATGAGGGTGAAGCCGCGGGCGAAGCGTAGGGAGCGAGATTTCATGAATTCCCCGTGGGGCAAAGCGGTGGCGGATGATAGCAAATGAACGCTGACAGCCCGGCGTCAGGGTTCGGCCGGGTGCTCAAGTCGCTCAACTGCGACCGTGCCTACGGGCTCGCCCTGATCCTGGTATGTGCGGCCCTCGGATTGCTGGAACTGGGCGGCGACACGGTCCGCAATACGTTGAGTTATGAGCGCGTCGCCATTGCCGCCGGGGAATGGTGGCGGCTCATCAGCGCCCATTTCGTGCACCTCGATGCCGAACACACCGTGCTCAATTCCCTCGGAATCGTCCTCATGTGGGCGCTGTTCGCGCGGGATCATTCGCCGCTGCGCTGGGCGGCTATCTATCTGTTCTCGGCGGCCTGTGTGAGCGCCGGTCTGTGGTTCTTCAACCCCGAAGTGGAATGGTATGTCGGCTCCTCCGGCGCTCTGCATGGCGTCATGACGGCGGGCACGCTGGCGCACATCCGGCGCGGTGATCTCGATGGGTGGATCCTCGCGGCCTTCATCATCGGGAAACTTTCCTACGAGCAGGTTTCCGGCCAGATGCCGTTCGCGGGCGCGTCGAACACGATCGTCGACGCGCACCTGTATGGCGCCATCGGTGGAATCGTGATCTCACTGCTGCTGATTTTCCTCGACCGGAAGCGGCGCAAGCTGCCGCTATAATCCGCGCCCCATGACAACACACTCATCAGAATCCGGCGCACTGGCATTCGTATTTCCCGGCCAGGGATCGCAATCGGTCGGCATGCTCACGAAGCTCGCCGACGAATCACCCATCGTGCGCGCGACCTTCGCGGAAGCCTCCGCCGTGCTCGGCTACGACCTGTGGCAACTGTGCAGCGAGGGACCCGCCGACTTGCTGAACAGCACTGAACGCACGCAGCCGGCGATGCTTGCCGCGGGCATCGCCACCTGGCGCCTGTGGCAGGAGCGCAAGGGCGCAAGGCCCGCAATCGTCACCGGACACAGCCTCGGAGAATTCACCGCATTGGTTGCCGCGGGCGCGGTCGACTTCGCTGCCTGTGTGGATCTGGTGCGCTTCCGCGGGCAGGTCATGCAGGCCGCGGTGCCGGCCGGCACTGGAGCGATGGCCGCCTTGTTAGGTCTCGAGGATGCGGACGTCGAAGCGGCCTGTCGGGACGCGGCCGCGCAGGGCGGCGTGGTCGAGGCGGTGAATTTCAATTCGCCCGGACAGGTCGTCATCGCGGGCGAACGCGCCGCCGTACTGCGCGCCATCGAAGCGGCCAAGGCGCGTGGCGCCAAACGCGCGCTCGAACTGCCGGTCAGCGTCCCGTCGCACAGCAGCCTGATGAAACCGGCCGGCGCGCGCCTCGGAGAACGGCTGGCCGCGACGACATTCCGCAAACCTGAGCTCCGCTACCTGAGTGCGGTCGATGCCCAGGAGCACTCCGATCCCGACGACATCCGTGCGCTGCTGGTGAAGCAGCTTTCGAGCCCCGTGCGCTGGACCGCGACGGTAAGCGCATTGACCGGCGCCGGTTTCAAACACGTGGTCGAATGCGGGCCCGGCGGAGTGCTCGCCGGTCTCGTCAAACGCATCGAGCGCGGACGCGATACGCAGACGTTCGTGCTCGAATCCCCTGACAACTTTGCCGCTACAGCAACCGCTGTCGCGATCTGAACGGAACTACCCATGCTGAACAATGAAACGGCGCTCGTGACGGGCGCATCCCGCGGAATCGGACAGGCGATAGCCAAGGCACTGGCGGGCGCCGGGGCCAAGGTGATCGGTACGGCGACCACGGAGGCGGGCGCGGCGGGCATCAGTTCGTGGCTTGGAAGCAACGGTCGAGGCGCGGTCCTGGACGTCGGCAGCGCGGCATCGATCGATGCGCTGTTAGGCGACCTGGACGCGAAAGGCGAGATGCCCACCATCCTGGTGAACAACGCGGCGATCACGCGCGACACACTCCTGCTGCGCATGAAACCCGAGGACTGGGACGCGGTGATCGCGACGAACCTCACCAGCGTATTCCGGCTCTCGAAAGGTTGTTTGAAGCGGATGATGAAGGAGCGGCGCGGCCGGATCGTGTCGCTGACCTCCATCGTCGGCCTTACCGGCAATGCCGGGCAGTCCAACTACGCGGCGGCGAAGGCGGGAATCCTCGGTTTCACCAAGTCCCTCGCCAAGGAAATCGCCTCGCGGGGCGTGACCGTGAACGCGGTGGCGCCCGGATTCATAGATACCGACATGACCCGGGTGCTCAATGACGAGCAGCGCTCGGCGCTGACCGCCCAGGTGCCCATGGCGCGGCTGGGTTCGGTGGACGATATCGCGGCGGCTGTGCTGTTCCTGTGTTCTCCGGGCGCCAGCTACATCACCGGGGAAACTCTGCACGTGAATGGCGGCATGTATATGGCCTGAAGACGTCGCTTTTGTGCATCGACGTTGGGTCCCAACAACACGCAACTCACCGAAAAACAAACAAAAACAAGCACTCACGATTTGACGGCATGGCAGCGGGCAATGTGTTGCCCTAGAATACGCGCCCGCTGCGTCCTCCCTACCCGGGGAGGGTGCCGGCAAAAAACTTTTAATTGAGGGCGAATCAGAAATGAGCACGGTGGAACAACAGGTCAAGGCGATCGTTGCCGAACAGTTGGGCGTCAAGGCTGAGCAGGTAGTGAATGACGCTTCGTTCGTCGATGACCTTGGGGCCGATTCGCTCGATACGGTCGAGTTGGTGATGGCGCTCGAAGAAGAGTTCGAGATCGAAATCCCCGACGAAGATGCCGAGAAGATCACGACTGTCAGCCAGGCGATCACCTACATCTCCGATCGCCGCAAGTCCTGATAATTTTCCCGCGGAGGCGCGCCCAGGAATGGACCCGCGCCGCCTTCCCACAGCCCTCATCACAAAGAGGATAGTGTGTCCAAGCGACGCGTCGTCGTTACCGGGCTCGGTATCGTTTCGCCAGTAGGCAGCGACATTGCCACGGCATGGGCCGCGATTCTCGCGGGCAAGAGTGGCATCAAGCCCATTACGCGCATCGACGCGACGCCGTTCTCCACGCGCTTCGCGGGCGAAGTGGAAGGCTTCGATGTCGCGCAGTACATCTCGCCGAAGGAAGCGCGGCGCATGGACCCGTTCATGCACTACGGCATGGGCGCGGGCATCCAGGCGGTCGCGGATTCCGGTCTCGATTTCACCAAGGAAAATGGCGAGCTCTGCGGGGCCATCATGGGCTCCGGCATCGGCGGCCTCGCGGGTATCGAAGACGAGGCGATCACCTGGGAACGCACGCATAACCCGAAGAAGACTTCGCCGTTCTACATCCCGAGCACCATCGGCAACATGGTTGCGGGACACCTGTCGATCCGCTTCGGGCTCAAGGGTCCAAATCTCGGCGTGGTGAGCGCCTGCACGACCTCGACCCACTCGGTCGGGTTCGGCATGCGCTGCATCCAGTACGGCGACGCGGACATCATCATCGCCGGTGGTTCCGAATGCGCGACGACGCCGACGGCGCTGGCTGGTTTCAGCCAGGCAAAGGCGCTGTCGGAGCGCAATGACGATCCGCAAAGCGCCAGTCGGCCCTGGGACAAGGATCGCGACGGTTTCGTGATGGGCGACGGCGGTGGCGCGGTCGTCCTCGAAGAACTCGAGCATGCGAAAGCGCGCGGCGCGCGCATCTATGCCGAGTTGCTGGGTTTCGGCATGAGCAGCGATGCGTACCACATCACCGCGCCGCCGGAAGATGGCGCCGGTGCGCGGCTCGCAATGGTCAACGCGCTGCGCGATGCGCGGATGAACCCCACCGACATCCACTATCTCAATGCGCATGCGACCTCGACCCCGCTCGGCGACAAGGCCGAAACGGTCGCGATCAAACATGCGTTCGGCGAATACGCCTACAAACTGCCGGTCAGTTCGACGAAGTCGATGACCGGGCATCTGCTCGGCGCCGCCGGTGTGGTCGAAGCGATCTTCTCGATTCTCGCGATCCGTGACGGCGTGGCTCCGCCTACGACCAACTACCACACGCCGGATCCGGACTGCGATCTCGACTACGTGCCCAACACGGCGCGCAAGGTTGCGATCGAAGCCGCGTTGTCGAACTCCTTCGGGTTCGGCGGCACCAACGGCTCGTTGATCTTCCGCCGCTTCAAGGGCTGATCCTTCGAGCGTCGCGTGGCAATCCGCGCGCCTCAGCTCGTCAAGATCGCCGTTCCCGGCAGCGCGCTGCGTACGCTCGCGGCCGCGAACCCGGCGCGATATCCCGTGCTGCTCGACAGCGCCGCGGAAGGCCCGCTGGCGCGCTTCAGCATGCTCGTGGCCGCGCCGCGCGCCACGTTGTGGCGCGATTCTGCCGGCGTACTCGGCGCCGATGGCCTGACTACTGGCGCGGGTGGATTCCTCGACAACCTCGAACGCTGGTATCGAGCGGAGTCCCGCCCGATGCCCAGCGCAAGGTTGCCGTTCCTGGGCGGATGGATCGTCTATGCGGGATACGAGCTGGCGGCCGAGATCGAAAGCAGCCTGCGATTGCCGCGCGCGCGAACTCCGCTGTCCGCGTTCGCACTGCGTGTCGAGGTGCTGGCGGTGCACGATCTCGCGACCGACGAAGTGTTCGCCGTGGCGGAAGACAGCGGCAATCCGCTGCTTGCGCAGCTCGTGGCCGACCTGCGATCCGCCGGGGAACAGCCGACGTCCACCTCGGCGCCATTACCTCGCGCAACCCTGCGCGAGGAATTGCCCGAGAAGTATCTTGCACGTACGCGCGCGGCGCTCGATCACATCGCGGCGGGCGACGTCTACCAGGCGAACTTGTCGCGTCCGTGGCATCTCACCTTGAGCGAGCCCGCGGATCCGGCTCGTGTGTATGCGGCATTGCGCGGCGCGAATCCCGCGCCGTTCGCAGCCAGCGCGCAGTTCTCCGGCATGACCATCCTGTCATCCTCGCCGGAAAGACTGCTGCGCATTTCGGGACGCGAGATCTCGACCCGCCCGATCGCGGGCACGCGTCCGCGGCTCGGTTCGCCCGAGGCGGATCGCCGCGCGATCGCCGAACTGGTGGCGCATCCCAAGGAGCGGGCCGAACACATCATGCTCATCGACCTCGAGCGCAACGACCTTGGCAGAGTCTGCGAGGCGGGCAGTGTGCGCGTCGATGAATACATGGTCACCGAGACTTATGCGCACGTGCATCACATCGTGTCGAACGTGCGCGGTACGTTGCGCGCCGCATGCTCGCCCATCGATGCATTGCGCGCCTTGTTCCCCGGGGGCACGATCACCGGGTGTCCGAAGGTGCGCTGCATGCAGATCATCGCGTCGCTCGAAGGTGAGGGCAGAGGTGCTTACACCGGTTCGTTGGGCTGGATCGGTGTCAACGGCGATGCCGATTTCAACATTCTGATTCGCACGATGACGATGGCGGGACAGGAGGTCGAGTTGCGCGCCGGCGCGGGCATCGTCGCGGACTCGGAGCCCGAACGGGAGCTGGAAGAAACCCGGGCCAAGGCGCGCGGCATGTTGCGCGCATTCGAGTGGATGTCATGAGCGAGGCGCTGGGGACCTGGATCGACGGAATTCCCGGGAACGCTGTGCCGGCGGATGATCGTGGCCTGCAATACGGCGACGGATTGTTCGAGACGATTCTCGTGCGTGCAAATCGCCCGCGCTTTCTCGAGGCCCATCTTGCGCGGCTGAGAATGGGACTCGAGCGGCTCGGGATCCCCTTCGAAGCGCTCGACGCGTTGCGCACGGAGATTGCCGGCGCGGCGGCGATTGCGCCGAGCCTCGCGATACTCAAGATCGTCGTGACGCGTGGCAGCGCGCGACGTCGCGGATATGCGCCTTCCGGCGATGAACAGGCGCGCCGCATCGTTTCGTTGTGGCCGACATCGTTGCCCGACGTCGAAAAAGGCGTCGACGTACGCGTGGCTCGCCTGCGAGTCGCGGACACTGTGTCACTTGCGGGTATCAAGCATCTCAATCGCCTGGAGAATGTCATTGCTTCGGCGGAGGAGCCGGGCTCGGCATTCGAATCGCTGCTGTTGGATTCGAACGGAAACGTGGTTTCGGGCGCGATGAGCAATGTGTTCATCGTGAAATCCGGCGCGCTCGTGACGCCGTCTGTCGAGCGCGCGGGAGTTGCGGGCGTGATGCGCGGGATCGTGCTGCGTGAAGCAGAGCCGCTGGGAATCGTGGCGAAGATCCGGGTTGTTTCCTTAGCAGAACTGCTCGAGGCGGACGAGGTTTTCATCACGAATGCGCGCATCGGGGTTGTGCCGGTGCGAAGCGTCGGCGAGCATGCTTTCGGCATGAATCCCATTTCACTTCAGCTGCGCGGACACATCGAGGCCCTCGATGCGTAAGTTGCTGCTCGCCTTCGGGGCGCTCGTCATCCTCGCGGTGGCGGCCGGCGCGTTCTATTGGCAACGCATGAACGCGATGATGACGGCCGCGGGGCCGCATGCCGAGTCCGTGCCGCTGGTCGTCAAGCCGGGGGCAACGGTGCGCTCGGTGCTCGCTGAACTCGACACGCGAGGCGCACTCGCGGATCGCCGCAAGGTGGAGCTGGTGCTGCGCGTGCGCGGATGGCCGCAGGTGAAATCGGGCCGCTATGAAATTCCCGCGCAGGCGAGTCCGGCGGAAATCCTGCGTCAGCTCGAAGATGGGCGCGTCGTGTTCGAGGCATTGACCATCGTGGAAGGCTGGACCTTCGCCGACATGCGGCGCGCGATCGAAGCGCACTCCAGCATCCGCGCCACGCTGCGCGGCAAGGACGATGCCGAGGTCATGGTGGCGATCGGACATGCTGGCGAGCATCCGGAAGGGCGCTTCTTCCCAGACACGTATCGTTTCGCGGCGGATACGACCGATCGCGACTTGTATGCGGCCGCCTATCGCAAGATGGCAGAAGCGCTCGAGGCGGCCTGGAATTCGCGAGCGCCGGCATTGCCGCTGGCGAACGCGTACGAGGCGCTCACGCTCGCATCCATCGTCGAAAAAGAAACGGGACTTGCGAGCGAGCGGCCGCGAATCGCGGGTGTTTTCATCACGCGCCTGCGCCGGAACATGCGGCTGCAGACGGATCCGACCGTGATCTACGGCATCGGCAGCCAGTATGACGGCAACATCCGCGTGCGCGACCTGCGCACGGATACGCCGTACAACACCTACACACGAGCGGGCCTGCCGCCCACTCCGATCGCGCTGCCATCGCGTGAAGCCATCGATGCCGTCACCCGGCCACTCGAAACCGGCGATATCTTTTTCGTCGCCACCGGCGCGGGTGACGGATCACATGTGTTCTCGGCGACGCTCGAAGCACACAATGCAGCCGTGCAACGTTATCTCGCCCGCCTGAGGGAAAATCGCAAATGACGCCCGCCCGTTTCATCACACTCGAAGGTATCGAAGGGGCGGGGAAGACCACGGTCGCGGACCGCATCACGCAGACATTGCGCGGACGGGGCATCACCGTGCACGCCACTCGCGAGCCTGGCGGCACGAAGGTTGCTGAGCGTATCCGCGCGCTGGTGCTCGATCGCGGCGAGGAACACATCAGCGCGACCGCGGAAACGCTGCTCATGTTTGGCGCTCGTCAGATTCATATCGACAATCTCATTCGACCGGCACTGACACGCGGTGAATGGGTGTTGTGCGACCGCTTCACCGACGCGACACACGCGTACCAGGGTGGCGGGCGCGGCGTCGACCGGCGGCTCATCGAACAACTCGCGCAAGTCGTGCACGGCGATCTCGTACCAGATTGCACCATCCTGCTCGACGTGCCGGTGCGCGTAGGTCTCGAGCGCATGCAGGCGCGACGCGGCGCTGTGGATCGTTTCGAAATCGAATCCGCGCAATTCTTCGACCGCGTGCGCAACCGCTATCTCGATCTCGCGCGCGCGGCGCCGGCGCGGTTCCGCGTGATCGACGCGACCGCGAAACTCGATGAAGTGTGCGACAACGCAGTAGCCGCGCTCGAAGAATGTCTGCAGCTCGCGCCCGTGGTCACAGGAGCGCCGTGACGTGATCGCAGCCGGACTGCCAGCCTGGTTCACGCCCGCCTGCGATGAAGTGCGCGCCGCGCTTGCGGCGGATCGTCTCGCGCACGGACTCCTGATTCACGAAGACCCCGGCGCGGGCGGTCTCGAGCTCGCGCGCTGGATCACCCAACTCGTCAATTGCCGCACGCCGGCGGCCGCGCCCTGCGGTGAATGCCAGGACTGCCGCTGGATCGCGGCCGATCAGCATCCGGATGTCGCGATGCTGAAGCCGGAAGGCGACTCGTCGCAGATCGTGATTGGCGCGGTACGCGATCTCGCGGCGGAGCTTTCTCTCACAGCGCACGGTCGCGGCTACAAGGTGGCGATAGTCATGCCGGCCGACGCGATGAACCATTTTGCGGCCAACGCATTACTCAAGACGCTCGAGGAACCGCCGCCGCGCACGCTGTTGCTGCTGGTGTCGAGTTCACCGTCGCGCCTGCTGCCGACGCTGCGCAGCCGGTGCTCGAAACTGCGGCTCGCGGCGCCGTCGCGCGAGGCCGCGGCGGAGTTCCTCGAATCCGCACGTGGCGCCGGTCCCTGGCGCGAGGCGCTGGACGCGACGGGAGCAGGGCCCTTCACGCTGCTCGATGCCGATCCGGCGGCGCTGGCGCAGCTTCGTGGCGAGACCCTCGACACCCTGAGGGAGATCGGCAGCGGCAATGTTCAGCCACCGGCGGTGGCTGAACGCTGGGCGCGTGGCGACCTTGCCACCCGCCTCGCGTGCCTTGAGAGCTGGGTCACAGATCGGATCCTGGAAAACGGCGCAATCCGCGACGTAACGCACTTGTCAGGTTCGGTGGCGCAGCCGAACATATGTCGCCTCTTCGAGTTTTCGGACGCCATTCGCGACATGCGCAAGCTTTCCCACACTTCGATCAACAAGACCATGGCCGTCGAGGCCCTGCTGTGGCGCTGGGCACGGCAATGAGCCAATTTTTCCATGAGTGAGCGAACTGGGCGCACCGGCGCCAACAAACCGGGACTGCTGACGCTCACCATCAAGGACAAGAGCGCGCTGTATCTCGCCTACATGCCCTTCGTGAAGAATGGTGGGCTGTTTATCCCGACCAACAGCAACTACCGCCTCGGCGACGAGGTGTTCATGCTGCTGAACCTGATGGGTGAGGACGAGAAGCTCCCCGTCGCGGGACGCGTGATCTGGCTGACGCCCAAGGGCGCGCAGGGAAAACGCACCGCCGGCATCGGCGTGCAGTTCTCCGATCAGGACCGTGGGCAGACGCAGAAGAAGATCGAGACCTATCTAGCCGGCGCGCTGGCGGGCGATAAGGCCACGCACACCATGTAGATCCGGGCTCGCGAGAGCCCGCTTCTCACTCTGGCTCGATGATTTCGTAACCTCGTTCGCGAAGTGCGGCGAGGTAACCATCCGGCGCGAATATCTCCGACATCAGCACGACGGCCATCGTGCTTCGATTGCGCCGCAGCGCGCGCTCCGCCTCGTTGAGCCACGACTTGATACGTATCGCGTTGTAGTCGCGGGCCTGTTGTTCGCCGCCGCGCATCGCCGCGGCACATTGATCCGCGCGAACACCATCCCGTGAGAATGAATACGCTGGCACCAGCCGGCGCAACGATGGGATATCCCCGATCGACCAGGCATTCCCCAGGCGCTTCACGCCGTTGCCGCCGTCATGAATCGCATCCACCAGTCGTTCCAGGCAAACCACGTTGGATTCGTGCTGCCAGTTCTTCAGCCGTTCCGCGAAGGCGGGTTCCGGCGCCGCGAAGTAGGTGATTTTCACGCGGCGCTTTTTCGCCAGCGCTTCGGCCGAAAATCTCGCGCTGAATCCGGTCAGGTCCATGGTCTTCATCGCGCTCACCACCAGGCGATTCGTCGCGGCGAAGGGGCGCAGTTCTTCCAGTCCCGACGCGCCGAAAATTTTCGCGGTGGCCTGGAGCCGCTTGTGCAGCTGCGGCGAAATGACGTCTTTCAGCGATCCCTTGGGCAGGTCCTCGGCCCTGATATAAGCAATCGTCTCGTTCTTGTCCGACCGCCAGTACCCGGAGAAGTCGAGAATCAGTTCCTGCGAGTCCCGGAGCAAGCCGTCGAATTCGTCCGTCTGCCACCTCACCTTGCGTGGAAATGGCGAGACCTCGCCCAGGATCCACATGACGTGAGTGCCGTTCGATACCTTCCACAAACCCGGACCCGGCTGCAGTCCCGTGACGACGATCACTTCCATGCCCGATTCGTCACGGACTGGCGATTCAGGCGTGCTGCCGGGTTCTTCCGCCAGGCCGGGTCTCGAGAACAGCAGCAGGGCGATAACCGGAATGCAGAGTCCACGCATGCAGCGAAATCCTCGAGATTGGCCGCCGATCACAGCGGCGCAAGTGTTTCGGTGATGATCGGCAAGTCGAGCTGGCTGGATGAGTTCGCTACGGCCGTCAACCCGGTCGACGCATCGGCAAGGCCGATGTCGTAATGCCACCTTTCAGCACGTAGGCATCGAATCCACGCTCGGACAGGATGAACGCGGCGGCGGAGGAGCGCCGGCCGGTGTCGCACACCACGACGTAAGGCGTCTTGCGATCGAGCGCATTGAGCTTGAGACGCACGAAGTAGAGCGGAATGTTGATCGATCCTTCGATCGCCAGATTCTGATACTCCGACGGCAGTCGCACGTCGAGCCACACGCCGCGGTTCTGGATGATCTTGAGCGCCTGGGTTTCGTCCACCCAGCGCAGCAACGGCTCATGCATCAGGTCGCGGAAGTCCTGCTTGTTGAGCCGCATCAACACACCGTCCGACAACATCGTCACGGTCGCATTGCGCTTGGCTTCCGCGATCAAGGCTTCTTCGCCAAAGGTCTCGCCCACACCGAGCTCGGCGAGTTTGATGCCTTTCTGATTGAGCGGCGATTCGCGCGTCACGAGACACTTGCCCTGCACGATCGCGTAGAAGTAGTCGCCTTCGTCACCCTGCTTGATGACGACTTCGCCGGCGCGGTACAGCTGGCGATTCATTCGCATGAAGATCGCCTGCAGGTTCGCCGGGGGAATGCGATGAAAAGCTTTGGTCTGCAGCAGCGTGGTCATCCAGTCGCTGTCGTCGGAGCCGCCACCGAACTGCGCCTGCAGTTCGCCGACTTCGTAATTGCCGGTTTGATCCCACGTGATCATCACGTCGAGCAGTTCCGAATCGATCGCGAGGTAATCGACGTCCTCGACGGCGCGCGCGGTGATCTTGCGCGGCACGCTGGGATTGAGCGGCGCGCGCGCTTCGGCCGAGCCGCCCTCGATCATGCCGACGGTGCGGCCGTTTTCGCTGAGCTCGACCATGCCGCGCACGATCCAGAGCGTGCGTTTGTCGGCATCGCCTTCCTTGAAGAGCGTGCGGCCCGCGGGGATCTGCTTGACGGAAACTTTTTTCGCAAGCGCGTGCAGATTTTCCCGCTTCATTCCTTCGAGCGGGGTCAGGGAACGAAGCAGCTCAACACTGACTTCACGGGCATCGGTCGACATACGGAAATGCTAGCACGCCACGGTGGCCGCTTAGCTCTCCTGACGCAGCTTCGACCATCCGCTGTCGGGTGCGAAGCGCGGCCCGTGTGCGCGTGCGAGCTCCGTTAGCCGCGCGACCACGGCGTCGACGCCGCGCCGGCGCGCATAGGTCAGCGGTCCCCCACGGAAGGGGGCGAACCCTGAGCCGAAAATCACACCCGCATCGATGAGATCCGCGTCGCCGACGATTCCCTCGCGCAGCACCGCGGCGCATTCATTCGCGAGCGCCAGCATCAAACGATCCTCGAGATCGGCGGGTGGCGCCGCGCGCGGGCCGGGCGACTTGACCGCCTTTCCGTCACGCCACAGGTAGAAGCCTTCGCCGCTCTTGCGGCCGAGCTTTTTCGCGGCAATCAGCGCATCGATGCGTGAGCTGTCCGGCTTCTGCCGGTTGAGCGCCTGCGAAACGATGTCGCCGACATGTTTGCAGACGTCGAGTCCGACCACGTCCGCGAGCTCCACGGGCCCTACGGGCATGCCGAAAGCCAGCGCCGCATCGTCGATGACTTCTATCGGGATGCCGTCCTGCAGCGCGAACATGGCCTCGTTCAGGTAGGGCACCAGCACACGATTGACCAGGAATCCCGGCGCGCTCTTGCATGGCAGCGGAAGCTTGTCGATCTTGCGCGTGAATGCGATCGCCTTCTGGATGCTCTCTTCGCTGGTGTTTTCCCCGCGCACGATTTCGACCAGCGGCAACTGCGATACCGGGTTGAAGAAGTGCACGCCGACGAGCCTGGCGGGATCGGGCAGCCGGTCATCGAGCTGCTCGAGCATGATCGACGAGGTGTTGGAAGCCAGGATCGCGCTCGACTTCATGCGCGGTTCGACCCGCGCGAACAACTCGTGCTTCGCATCGGCGTTCTCGAAAATCGCTTCGATGATCACATCCGCTCGCGGCACGCCGTCGCCCGCGACGTCGGGTGTCAGGCGCGTCATGAGCTGTGCGGCCTTGGCTTTGTCCCTGAGTCGCTTCTCGAATCCTTCGCGTGCCCGCTGCATCGCGGGCTCGATGAATTTCAGTTCGCGATCCTGCAACGTGACGTTGAGCCCGCGCTGCGCGCACCACGCGGCGATGTCGCCGCCCATGACGCCGGCGCCGACCACATGCACACGCTCGATTGGCAACTGGGTCTTTCCGCCGAGTCCCTTGAGGCGTTCCTGCAGCATGAACACACGCACGAGGTTGCGCGAGGTCTCGGTCAGCATGAGCCCGGCAATCGAACGCGCCTCGGCCTCGTAGGCAGCCTCGCCGCGCGCACCGAACCGTGCCCACAGATCCACGATGGCGTACGGCGCCGGATAGTGTTCGCGCCGCGCCTTCGCGGCGACCTGCGCAAGGAGCTGCTTCTTGACGAGGCCGCGCAACAGCGGCCAGGACAACGCACGGTCGAGCAGCCCCGGGCTGCGTTGTTTGGGTTGCCGTGCGATGAATTCGCGGGCTGTGGCTTCGGCATCGGCCGGGAACACCAGGCGGTCGACGAAGCCCGCGCGCAGCGCCTTGTCGGCGCGCAATGTCTTGCCGGTGAGCATCATCTCCATGGCCGTGCGCACGCCGGCGCGCCTGACCGCACGCACGGTGCCGCCGAATCCCGGATGAATGCCGAGCATGACTTCGGGCAGCCCGATCGAAAATTTGTCGCTCTTGATGCCGATGCGATAGCGGCAGGCGAGTGCGAGTTCGAGTCCGCCGCCCAGCGCAAACCCATTGATGATTGCGACCGTGGGGCAGGGCAGTGCTTCGAGCCGATCGAAGATCTTCTGCGCGGCGCGCACCAGCTCGAACGCCTGCTCGGCGCTTGCGAGCTGCGTGAACTCGCGGACATCGGCACCGGCAACGAAGCCACCGCTCTTCGCGGAGCGGATCACCAGGCCGCGCGGGGGCGAGGCTGCGAGTTTCTCGACATGTCCGCCGAGTTCGAGCACGGTGTCGCGCGACAGGACGTTCGTGGACGTGCCGGGTTTATCGAACGTCAGCCACACGATGCCACTGGCATCGGTCTCCGACACCCAGGCAGTCGCGGAGGGAGTACTCATGTGTTGAAAACCTCAGGCGACCGCGGGCTGCGACGCCACGGCGCCGCGCACGTTGAAATCGCAGAGTACGGGGCGATGGTCGGAGAAGCGCACGTCGGGCACTTCGAAATTCGTGACTTCGATTTCCTCGCTCACCAGCACGAAGTCCAGTTCGATACGCGGCACGCGCGCCGGAAAGGACGGCAGGTTCTTTTCATTCGCGCTGCGCAGGCCCGCGGCACGCATGAATAGATAGATCTCGTGGGTGCCCCAGAATGTATTGAAGTCACCGGTCACGATCACGGGTTTGTGCGATTTCGCGATCAGGTCGTGCAGGTAGCGCAGTTGGTACTGGCGTTGACGGTACTTGAGCGCCAGATGCACGAGGAATATGCACACGTCGTCGAGCTCGAGCTCGATGATCAGGCGCTTGATACCGGTGTCGAAATAGTGGAAACGTTCGCCTTCGACGCGCGGCGCGGCCAGGAATGCATTGCCCTGCTTGCGCACGATGGGCATCAGATTGTTGATCGAACTCTTGCCGTATTTGCACTCGTAGGTCGTGTAGTGACCGAGCGCGTCGGCGATGTGTTCCGCCTGATTGACCATGCCGCTGCGGATCGAGCCGATGTCGACTTCGATCAGGCCCACGATGTCGGGATCCTGCGCCTTGACGAACCCAGTGATGCCGTCGAGTACGCGGCGGCTGGAACGCAGGTAGCCGGCGCCGGGCAAGGGTAGATGAAAGGCTGGCCCAGTGCCCGTGGCGTAGCGGATGTTGTATACGAGCAGGCGCAAGCGGGTTGATGCTAGCGTTGCGGCGCACAAAAGGGGAGTAGGCGCACAACGTCAGTTACTAAACTACACTCAGCCAACGCCCTGGATCGGTCGACATGTCACAAAACAATCCAATTCGAGTATTCGTGACACATGCGTGGGAGAGCTCCGACGAGTACCTGCGTATCTTCGAGTATCTCGAAAGCTCCCGGAACTTCTTCTACAAAAACCTTTCCGCGCCGGACAAGGCGCCGGCGGGTGGCAAGGAAGCCGATCGCGAGGAGCTGCGGCGGCAGATCGCGCAGGCCGAAGCGGTGATTGCTCTTCCGGGTTTGTACGCCAAAAGCGCCGAATTGCTGCTGTTCGAAATGACCTTTGCGAAGGCCTCGGACAAGCCGGTGATCCTGATGCGGCCGTTCGGGGCCAATGCCGTGCTGCCTACGGCGATCACGTCTATGTCGGATCAGATCGTCGAGTGGGACGGTCGGGCGCTGGTGGACGCCATCAAGGCGCAGGCGCGGCATGAAGAATCCAACCGTTGGGATACGATCGAATTCAAGCTGGATTGACAGCTTCGGTCTAACTAGCGGTCCGATCGCGGCTGGCGCGCATCAACGCCAGGTCACACTCCAACCTCAACCTTCCGCTGCGAACAACTGCACGACGGCTCCGCCATTCGAGGCGGGCAGCGGCAATTCGAGCTCCTGCTGGCGGGTCAGGCGGCAGAACATGCGCACGATGTTCGCGGCGTGTCCTTCGGCTTCCTCGTTCGACATCTTGCGGATCGTCGCGCGCACGGCGTCTTCACCACGCAACGGACGCTCACGGTGAATGGCAGCCACGAGTTCGCGGAACTGTGTGCGCACTTCGCGAGGAACGTCATCGAGTTCCAGGTGCGCGAGATACTGGCGCCAGGCGCCATCGAGTCGTTCCTTGATGCTGCCACCGCGGGCGAGCAATAACGTGGCCGATTCGAGCCGATCGTAAACGCGCGACATGTGCTGCTTTCGTTAGGTCCGGAATGGCGGGTGAGTCCCTCTCTGCGCCGCAAACCTGACGTAACGCCTTTAGTTGTTGTTGTAACGGAGACCCTGATCCGTCAATGGCGTACGCCTCAAATATAGCGCGGCACATGTCAAATGCAACGGGAAAAACGTGCGTGCCTCGCGCGCAGAGTTCTTGCTGCGACCATGCCGCCTAGCAAGATGACGAGCGGAAATCCGAAGGAGCCTCCGCCACCGCCGCCGCCCTGGTTGGTTCGGGGCGGATCCGGAGTGGGAGCAGGAGCGGGAGGAGGGGTCGGCGTCGGAGGAGGGGCCTGGACCGGACCGCGCGGCGTGACGCCGGAAACGACGGGAGTCGCGCAGGGTGTGGTGCCCGCTTCCCTGGGCGCCGGGGTCTGCACGCGATCGGTTTCGACCATGATTTCCACGGAATCACTGCGGTTCTGATCGTCGGTCACCGTGAGCTGGAGGACGATCGAGCCGCTTGTCGGCGCGGTCACGATGGCGTTCGCGGTGTTTGCGTTGGTGATAACGGGCGGGTTCACCGTTGGCGCGGTCACGACCCAGGAATACGAAGCCAAGGTCCGGCCGCAGGCCGCTGCGCTGGCCGTGGCGTTCAGCGCGACGTTCTGGCCGGGTGCGACGTTCGCGATGGTGCCAATCGCGGCGATGGGCCGTGCGGCCGCATCGACCGACGAGGCTGCGTCGGCCATTCCGGCGCCGCAGGTGCTGGTCGTGCACAGACATTGCACGAGTTGAAAATCCTGGTTGTTCACCGGAACGTGGCAGGCCGTTACCGTCGCGTCATCGGCGACCAAGGTCGGAAACGGACGGGCGCCTTCGCGCAGTCTCGCCAGCAATTGTGAGGTCGAAAGATTGTTGTTGCGGGAGAGCATGAGCGCCGCGATGCCGGAAACGATCGGCGCCGAGAAACTCGTCCCGAGGTTGCTGTCGACCTGGTTCGTGAAGGTAAACGCCGCCGGAACCGTCAAACCGGCGTTCGAAGTGGTGTCGAGCGAGAACAGGCAAGGGCCGCCATTGATGTTCACGCAATTGCCGCCCGGAGCGCCGAGCGTGACTTCGTTGCCCAGGTTGCTGAATCCGACCTTGCTGCCCGCGTGCCGCAAGGCCGCCACCGCGGCGACTCCGGCGCAGTTGCCCGGCGATGAAACGACGGTGCCTTCGTTACCGGCCGAGACGACCACCAGCACTTTTCGCGAAGTCAGTTCATCGATGACGGCGCGGTAGCTCTCCTCGCAGATGCCCTCGGAACCCAAGCTCAGGTTGAGGATGCGGGCGGGCGTCGGATTCACGGGTGCTCCGGGCGTCGAGAGCCCCGCGGCCCAGCGCATGCCGGCCAGGATATCGCTGTCGGAGCCACCGCATTTGCCGAGCACGCGTACCGGCAGGATGTACGAATTCCAGCTCAACCCGGCGATGCCCACCGAGTTGTTGGACAGCGCGGCGATCATGCCGGCCACTCGTGTGCCGTGCCATGAACTATCCGAGATGTCGCAGTTCGCGAGCGACGCATGTGCGGTTTTGTCGGCGCTATTGACCCAGTCACCGGGATCGGAAGGATCCGCGTCGCGTCCGTCGCCATCGTTCACACGAAAATCGGCGCTGACGAAATCGTACCCGGGGAGCAGCTTGCCGCCGGCGTCACCGCGGCCGAGGTCCGGATGGTCGTACAGGACTCCCGTGTCGAGCACCGCAACGACGACGCCGGCGGATCCGAGCTCGCGGTCCCAGGCGTTGAAGGCGTTGACCGCGGCAATCTCCGTATTGCGCAGATACCACTGATTGGCGAACAACGCGTCATTCGGTGTCGTGCTGTGCGCATATCGAACGCGATCCATCGACACGAATTCCACCGCGGGATCGTTGCGCAGTCGCTCGAGCACCGCTGGTGCGCTCGAATCACCAAGCTCGATGTGGCTCGCGATCATCAGATCCGAAACATCCCGTTTATGGGTCAGATCGAGGCCCGTACGCTTGGCCAGCGCAGCCGTGCGATCCGCGCCAGTCGCACGCTTGGAGAACGTGGCTGAAGAATTGTCGGCGCGCAGCTTTACGATGACATCGAGCCGCGTCTCGGCCTGTATGGCACGAGGTTCATGGGCAACTGGATTGTGTTCGGGAACGGCACTTGCGGCCATCTGGAGCGCGGCTACGGCTCCCAGGACGGCGAGACCGAGAAGTTGCTTGTGCATGGGCCGGTCCTCTGAATCGCGCGCCTGAAGCTGGCAGATACGATTCTGTAGCGATCCTGCAGGGAAATGGTTCCCCGGACAATCGCCCAAGAGCTTCAGTTGTCGACGGTGCGGCACCTGGCGCGCCGCTCCTTGAGCTCGCGCAGACGATCATTCAGGAAATTTCCTTCGACTCCGGAATAGCCGGTTCGCATGCGGTCTTCGATTTGGCGGATCTGATCTTCGATGGGCTTTTCACAGCGTTCGCGTTCGGCCGTGGTTGCCGGACGTGAGAGCGCGGTGGCGCTCAAGGTGCTGAAAAGAATGTACGAGAGCGCGAGTGCAGGTCGGATCATGTTTGCCATGGTGCGACTTACGGGACTGGTGCTTCGCCGACTGGCATCTCAGATCTAAGTACGCATAATGTATATTATGGTCAATTACCTGTATTGCCTGAGGCAGCGGCGTCCCGCATTCTCCGCGCACATCGTGTGAGGGGTTCCAATCGATGGGCACGTATCAGCGCCCGGCCGCGTTGCTCGCGGCGGGCGTGCTTGGGGGGTTTTTGGTGAATGCTTCGGCTGCCGATGGCGTCTACGCACGCCTGGAGTCGCTCGACTCACGATTCGATGCGTTGATCGCGCCGGGCACCACAGCGGAAATGCTGGCCGACGGGTTGTCCTGGTCCGAGGGCCCGATCTGGATCGCGAAGTCCTCGACCTTGCTGTTCTCGGACGTGAAGAAGAACGTCATCTGGCAATGGACCCGTGAACAGGGCGCCAAACGGTTTCTCGAGCCCAGTGGTTATACGGGCGCGACTCCCTACCCCGGCATCGAACCCGGCTCCAATGGACTCACGCTCGACCTGAGCGGGCGCCTGACGATCTGCCAGCACGGTGACCGCCGCATCTCGCAGCTCGGTGACGACCGCAAGTTCATCCCGGTAGCGACGCACTTCGACGGCAAGAAATTCAACAGCCCCAACGATCTCGTCTACGACCGCGACGGCAATCTGTATTTCACGGATCCGCCCTTTGGCCTGCCGCAGACGTTCGCCGATCCGACCAAGGAACTGCCGTTCAACGCGGTGTTCCGGGTCGCCAAGGACGGCAAGGTCACCGCCGTGGCCACGGATCTCGAGGCGCCGAATGGCCTCGGCTTTTCGCCTGACTACCAGACACTGTACGTGGCGAATGCGCGCGCGTCGTCGCCGCTCTGGAAGGCGTATCCCGTGAATGCGGACGGATCGCTGGGCGCAGGGCGCGTGTTCGCGGATTCGAAAGCCCTGCTCAAGGAAGGCGACGGCGTGCCCGATGGACTCAAGATCGACGTGCACGGCAATGTGTTCGCGACCGGTCCCGGCGGCGTGCTCGTCTACGCACCGGACGGCAAACTACTGGGCCGCATACTCACCGGCGTGCCCACCTCGAACCTCGCGTTCGGAGAAGACGGCGCGACGTTGTTCATCACCGCCAATCATCGCGTGCTGCGCATGCGGACAAGAACCAAAGGCATGCCGCTGCCCGTGGCGCACTGAATTTTCACGTAGGGGACTTCATGAAATCTCGCCGGTTGATTGCGTTACTCGCCTGCACGCTCGGAGTGTTCGCCGCCCTGCCCAGCTACGCCGCCAAGAAGGTCGGCATCCTGGTCTATTCGGGCAGCACGGGTTATCGCCACGAATCGATTCCCGCCGCGGTCGAATCGCTGAAGTCACTCGGCGCGAAGCTCGGCTACACAGTCGACACCAGCGAAGACCCCAACGTATTCACGGCGGACAATCTCGCCAAGTACAAGGCGCTCGTGCTGGTGAGCAATTCCACCGATCCGAAGAAGCCGGAATCCGAGTGGTTCACCGGCGAGAAGCGCGAAGCGCTGCAGGGATTCCTCAAGGCCGGCAAGGGCATCGTCGCGCTGCATGCCGCCGCGGACTCTCACTACCACTGGCCGTGGTACGGCCAGATGATCGGCGGCTATTTCGAACGCCATCCGAAGGGCACCCCGACCGGAACGCTGACCGTCGCCGATGCCAAACATCCGGCGACCGCCAAACTACCGAAGAACATCACACGCAATGACGAGTGGTATTACTACAAGGACTTCAATCCGCTGATGCACGTGCTGGTCACGGTCGATCCCGCGACGATCGGTGATGGGCAGCCGGATGTGAATCCGAACCCCGTCGTCTGGTATCACAACTTCGGCGGCGGCCGCGTGTTCTACAGCGGACTCGGCCATCAGCCCGAGTCGTATTCCGAGCCTTACATGATCTCGTTGCTGACCGGCGGACTCACCTGGGCCGTCGGCAAGTAGTCAGGCCCGAATGAAAAACGCCCGCGAGGCTTGCGCTTCGCGGGCGTTTGTTTTTGTGGCCGGGCATCCCTGCCCCGCTCTCGCTCAGGCGTCGAGATTCTGATCCCAGTACTTCTCCATGCGCGCGCGCATCGCCGCATCGGGCATGCGTCCGCGCAATGCGCCGAGGTTGTCTTCGAGATGACTGATACGGGTCATGCCCGGAATCGCCACGGTCACGGCCGGATGTGACACCACGTATTTGAGGAACAGCTGTCCCCAGCTCGACACATCGATCTGCGGTGCCCATTCCGGCAGATCTTTCCCGCGGACTCGTGAGAACAGGTTGCCGTCGCGACGCCCGCCGAACGGCAGGTTGATCAACACGCCAACTTTCTTCTCGAGCGCCGCCGGCAATACCGTTTCCGCCGCGGCACGATTCGCGAGCGAGTAGTCCACCTGGATGAAATCGATCGGCTGCGACTTGATGATCTCGACCATCTGCGCGTGCTGGTTGCCGCTCGATGTCGTGATGCCGACGTAGCGGATCCGGCGTTTAGCCTTCAAATCGAACAGGTGCGGAAACAGCACATCCACGCCGTTCAGGCTGTGGATCTGCACCAGGTCGAGTACGTCGGTCTTGAGCCGCCGGAACGACTCTTCGAGCATCGCGACACCCTTGTCCAGGCTGCCCTCGGGCGCCGTGACCTTGGTCGCGATGAAGGCCTGTTTGCGATTGCCGATCTCGGCGAGCAGTGAGCCGATGACTTCCTCGGAGTCACGATAACCAGGAGCCGTGTCGATCACGGATGCGCCCGCCGCGGTGAGACCCGCGAGTACTTCGCGCCTGGCGGCGCGCTCGTCCGGCGTCGTCGGGCTGTAGTTGTTGGTGCCTACACCGACCGCGGCGAGCCGCTCGCCCGTGGACGGTACCGTCTTGGTCATGAGTGGACCGGCCGGCGCCGGCCGCGGCCGGTCCTTCGACTTGTCTTTCGATTTGTCGGCGGCCCATACGCCTGCGATTTGCGCACCCGCGATCGCGGCGAGTCCGGCCTTGATGACGTTTCTGCGTCCTGCCATTACTTTTTTCTCCTGACTGACTTTCTCTTCACCGCGCGCGACTTCTTCGGCGCGACCTTCCTTGCCGCCGACTTCTTTCGTTTCGGGGTGGACTTCTTCATGACCTTCTTTCCGGGCGCAGGTTTCTTCGCAGCCTTCTTTTTCTTCGGCATCGCCTTGGGCTTGGCTGCAGCTTTGACCCTGGCTTTGGGCTTGGCCTTGGACTTCGGACTGGGCTTGGCCTTGGGCTGCGCTTCCCGCGATGCCTTGGGCATCGAATGAATCGCGCACGCGGCGCCCGTCGGATCGAAGAACGAAGCGATGCGGTCGCCGCCCGGCACATCCATGGGTGCGTTCAGGGTTCGCGCGCCGCTGCCGGTCGCGGTTTCGAATACGGTGTCCGCATCCGGCACGCGAATGTAGGGCAGCCAGTTTGGCGGCGCGGGCATTTCGGCCGGCTTGTTGTAGATGCCGCCGCGCCGTACGCCGTTCCAGCCAAAAATCAGGTACGTCCCCAGGGCTCCCATATCCATGCGTTCGATCGCATCCCAGCCGAACAAACTGCTGTAGAACGCAAACGCCGCTTCGTGGTCGCTGGTCGCGAGTTCGTGCCAGGAAAACGTGCCGATGGGCACGATGGCTTCGTCCGCGCGGGAATTTTCGGGGTCGAGAATCGCAAACACCGCGCCTTGCGGATCCTTGAGCACGGCGTACCGGCCGGCGCCCTTGATGTCTTCGGCTTCCTTGACGATCGAACCACCGGCCCGCACGACCGCCGCGACGGTGCCGTCGACGTCGCGTGTACCGATGTAATTCACCCAGTGCGCCGGCATTTCTGCCGGAAAATCTTCGGTGATGGCGAAAATTCCCGCGGTCGGTCCCGTCTGAGACAGACAGACGGTGTAGTTGGGATCGGCTGCCCAGGGCTGCGGATTCCAGCCCACGACTTTGGCGTAGAACTTCCGGGCACCCGGCACGTCACGCGTCATCAATTCATGCCAGACAAATCGGCCGCGCACTTCGACAGCTTCCATATATGGATCTCCGCTGAGTGGGACAGGACGGGGCGACGATCATAGTCCAACTACCACTCGGCGAGCGCTCGCCCCGGCGCTCAATGCACGGGTGCGGGCGCGTCTTTCGGAGGCAAAGGCCTCTTCGTATAGATGCCGATCACGCTGCCATCCGCCTGGCGGCGTGCGAATGCAAGCCCGTTGGCAAGCGCAACAGAACCTTCACACAGCGTGATCTCGGGGCGCATCGGGATCTTCACTTCCACCTGCGGTATTTCGATCTCGACGCCAGTGACCCGCACGCCGAGCGCGCCGGCGATGCCGCGCAGATAGGTTTCGAGTTCTTCCTTGAAGTGTTCGCTCAACCCCACGTCGTTGCGCAGAAAGTAAGCGGTCAGGTGACGCGCCATCGGCGTCGCTTTCTGCATTTCCCGCATGACGATCGCCTGCTCGCTGTCGAGCGTCCAGAAAGATGTCTGCGCGAGGTATTCGCCCACATCCGAGGGTACGGACGGATCATCGGGGCGGATCGGCGGCGTGCTGACCCGCAAAACGCCATCCGCACCCAGCGAAATTTTGGTCTCCGCCAGGTCGAGCTCGTAGTTGAGCTTGGCCGGCCAGATGACCATCACCTTCGGATTCACGCCCGACACTTCCGGGCAGGCGCGATACCAGACGGTGACTTCGCGCTCGTGTTCGATGATCGCGCGCGTGCGCATCTGCGTGACCATCACATTGAGCGGGCTTTCCTCGGCATCCTTGCGAATCCACAAGGCGTACCCCGCGGCGCCGAGCGCCAGCGCGATGACGAGCGCGATCAGGTTTCGCAACATCAGGAGCCTCCGATGATCTCGAACAGACCGGCGGCGCCCATGCCGCCGCCGATACACATGGTGACGACGGCGAGTTTCGCGCCGCGCCGCCTTCCTTCGATCAACGCGTGACCAACCAGCCGCGAGCCCGTCATGCCATACGGGTGTCCGACAGCAATCGCGCCACCGTTCACGTTGAGCCGGTCGTCGGGAATTCCGAGTTTGTCGCGGCAGTAGATGACCTGCACCGCGAAGGCTTCGTTGAGCTCCCACAGATCGATGTCGGCCACCGATTTGCCGGCGCGCTCGAGCAGTTTCGGAATCGCGAACACCGGCCCGATGCCCATCTCGTCCGGCTCACAGCCCGCGACGGCGAAGCCGCGAAAGATGCCAAGAGGCTTCAGCCCCAATTGTTCAGCGCGGCGATCGCTCATCACCACGCAGGCCGAGGCGCCGTCGGAAAACTGACTCGCATTGCCCGCGGCGATCAGGCCACCCGGCGTGGCGGGCCGGATTTTCGAAACGGCTTCGTAGTTTGTATCCGCGCGGATACCTTCATCCGCGGCAACGGTGACGGTGCGCGTGCCGAGGCGCCCCGTGTCTTTGTCGGCCGTGCCCATCACGACTTCGATCGGCACGATCTCCTCTTTGAACCGGCCGGCCACGAGCGCGGCGGCGGCGCGTTGCTGGCTCTGCACACCGTAACGGTCCTGCGCTTCACGTGGAATCTTGTAGCGGTTCGCGACGGTTTCCGCCGTCTGCAACATCGTCCAGTAGATCTCGGGTTTCTTTTCCGCGAGCCAGGCCTCCTTCGCCATGAACATGTTCAGGTGCTCGTTCTGCACGCAGGAGATCGACTCGACACCTCCCGCGACGTATACCTCGCCCTCGCCCGTCATGATCCGCTGTGCCGCGAGCGCGATGGTCTGCAAGCCCGACGAGCAGTAACGATTCACCGTGACACCCGAGGTCGTCACGGGACAGCCGGCGCGCAAGGCAATCTGGCGCGCGATGTTGAATCCGGTGGCGCCTTCGGGATTCGCGCATCCGATGACGACGTCTTCGACGCTGGCCGGTTCGATGCCGGCGCGTTCGATGGCGGCCTTGACCACATGGCCGCCGAGCGTGGCGCCGTGCGTGAGATTGAACGCGCCACGCCAGGACTTCGCCAACGCGGTGCGCGCCGTGGAAACGATGACAGCATCAACCACGGCCCACTCTCCTTTTGCCCTTCGCTGGGCTCTTGCTGGCGGGCGCGTCGTCGAAAGTCTTTCCGTCCGCCGCGAGCTGCGCGATCAGCTTCGCGGGTTTCCAGAACGCCGGCTCGGCGTGCGGGTTCAACGCGAATTCCTTCATGCGGCGCGCGACGCTGGCGAGACCGCGGCGGCTTGCATGGAACATCGGCCCTCCGCGCTGCACCGGAAAACCGTAGCCCGTGAGATACACGATGTCGATGTCGGACGCGCGTTGCGCGATGCCGTCTTCGAGCACGCGCGCGCCTTCGTTCACCAGCGCGAGCACCAGGCGATCGACGATCTCCGCATCGCTGATGCGGCGCGGCGCGATGTGCAGCGCCCTGCGCTCTTCCTCGATGATCTTGTCGACCACCGGATCCGGCAATGCGTCGCGCCGGCCCGGCTCGTAGCGATACCAGCCAAGTCCGGTTTTCTGGCCGAAGCGGCCCAGCTCGCAGATACGGTCGGCGATGCGCATGTGTCGCTGCTTCGGATGCTCCGCGTACTGACGTTTGCGGATGTGCCAGCTGATGTCATTGCCGGCGAGGTCCGACATGCGGAACGGGCCCATCGCGAAGCCGAACTTCTCGATCGCGGCATCGATCTGTTGGGGCGCGGCGCCTTCTTCGAGCATCAGCAATGACTGCTTGAAGTAGGAATTGATCATGCGATTGCCGATGAAGCCGTCACACACACCCGCGACCACCGCGGTCTTGCCGATGCGGCGTGCCAGCGCCATCGCGGTGGCCAGCACATCGGGCCGCGTCTTCTTGGCACGCACGACTTCGAGCAGCCGCATGACGTTCGCGGGACTGAAGAAATGCAGACCCACCACGTCGCCGGGACGTTTCGTGAACGCAGCGATGCGGTCGACATCGAGCGTTGAAGTATTCGTCGCGAGAATCGCGCCGCGTTTCATCGTCTTGTCGAGCGCCTGGAACACGCTCTTCTTGACCTCGAGATCCTCGAACACCGCTTCGATGACGAGATCGGCGTTGCGCGCGGCGGCGTAGTCCAGCGACGGCGTAATCAATGCGCCGCGTTTCGCCGCGTCTTCCGGCTTGAGTTTGCCCTTCTGCACCGCGCTTTCGAACTGCTTGCGGATGCCGGCGATGCCGCGATCGAGCGCTTCCTGTTTCGCTTCGAGCAGCGTCACTGGAATTCCCGCGTTCGCGAAACTGATCGCGATACCGCCGCCCATGGTGCCCGCGCCGACGACGGCAACGGCGTTGATCTTGCGCTGCGGCGTCTTGTCGGGGAGGCCCGCGACTTTCGATGCCGCGCGTTCGGCGAAGAACGCATGACGCAGCGCCTGCGATTCCTCACTCACCATGAGTTCGCCGAATATCTTTCGTTCGGTTGCAATCCCGGCGTCA
Source organism: Alcaligenaceae bacterium (assembly GCA_036677145.1). Lineage (GTDB taxonomy): Bacteria > Pseudomonadota > Gammaproteobacteria > Steroidobacterales > Steroidobacteraceae > CADEED01. The sequence goes on along the minus strand of JAKFFF010000091.1, from coordinate 43,263 downwards.
AATTTCTGCGTGGTCGACGCACCAACTGCTTCGAGTGCCCGCAGCGGCGCGGTCAGTCCGCGCGCGGCGGCGGTGACACCCATCTTTGCGAACTGGAGAAAGGCCTCGGCCTGCGGATGTTCGACCTTGAGTTCCCGCACACGGCGAATTGGCTTGCCATCATTGATCAGGGTCGTGGCGAAATCCCGGGCCGCGGCTTCGAGTTTGTCGGGGACGATGGCATCGAACAGCGCCGTGCCCTTGAATGCGCCCGCGGGCATCGTTGCCCCGGAGACGATCATGTTCACCGCGGCTTCGAGTCCCACGAGGCGTGGGAAGCGCTGCGTTCCCTGCGCGCCCGGAATGAGGCCGAGTTTGACCTCGGGAAACGCGATCTTCGCGTCGGCCAGCGCCACTCGATAGTGACAACCCAGGGCGAGTTCGAACCCACCACCCATGCAGGCGCCACTGATGGCGGCGATGACGGGCTTCGACGCCGCCTCGACGAGATCGACCACGGTGGGCAGGAACGGATCCGCGTAGAACGAACCCCCCGCGAATTCCTTGATGTCCGCGCCGCTCGAGAACGCGCGCTCGTTGCCGGTCAGCACGATAGCCCGCACGTCCTTCGCGGCGAGCGCCTTGTCGAGCGCCGCAACGATGGCGGCGCGCAGCGCATGCGAAAGCGCATTGAGCGGTGGATTGTTCATCGCCAGCCAGGCGATGCCCCTGTCGACTTTGTAGCGGACGACGGTCATGCGCCGATCATAAGCATGGTTCCGTCCGCAGGTCGATCAGGCATATCCCGCGATTCGGGCGCCGGATTCACGCATTGCTCAGCTTCACGCGCCGCCACGCGCCGTGGCGCCAACGCCAGAACATGACGAGACCTAACAAGATGACGTAGGTCATCAGGGCGAGCCACCCGCCCTTGGCGCCGAGACCGAATTGTGGCAGGCCGTCGATCCAGCCCTGCCCCGGCGCGAAGATCAATGTGTGCGCGCACGGCACGAAGAACAACCAGGACAGCAGCAGCGCCGCCGCGGCGGGCACGCGCGTATCTCCCGCCCCGCGCAGGCAGAACGCCGCCCCGAAGTACAAACCGTCGAAGATCTGGTACGCGGCCGCGGGCCACAGCAGCACCAGGCCCAATGCGACGACTTCGGCCGCATTCGCATCGCCAGCGCCCACGAACAATGGCAACACCCACGGGCCGCCGACCAGCAGCGCGATCGCGATCAACGCCATCGCTCCCGCGCACAGCGTGATCACGACATTGCCCAGGCGGTTCGCCCATTCGCGGCTGCCAGCGCCGATCGACTGGCCGATGAGTGTCGTGCCCGCGAGCGCGATGCCGATGGTGGGCATGTAGGCCATCGAAGTCAGCGCCATCACGATTTGTGTCGCGGCGGCGCCCACGGCGCCGGTCTGCGCGATCATCATCTGCGACAGCGCGAGGCCGAGCACGTCGGCGCCGTACATGATGCCGATCGGCAAACCCACGACGAGCTGCGCGCGAATCACGGCGAACGACGGCCGCCACATCATGTTCGAGCGGAATTCACGGCCGATACGTCCGCGCAGGAAGAGAATCATGGCGAGCGTGAGTCCCACGGCCTGCGCGACGTTCGTGCCCCACGCGGAACCTTTCATCCCGAGACCGAGCTCGAAGATGAAGAACTGGTTGGCGAACGCGTTCGTGATCGTCGTGAGCACGACGATGGCCATCGTGTAACGCACCGCCGAAATGCCATTGAAGAATCCCATCGCGGCCCAGGCCATCGAGCCGATGAACGCGCCGCCCATGCGCGGCTTCCAGAATTCCAGCGCCAGCGCCTCGATGTGCGGATCGAGGTGGAATGGCTTGATGATCCAGGGACCCGCGAAAGCCAGCGCGAGGAACATCGGCGCGATCGCCAGCGTTGCCCACCACGCATTCCACAATGCGCGTGACGCTCGCGCCTTGCGCCGGCTCCCATAGGCCTGCGCGACGAAGGTCTGCACCGCGAGGCCGACACCGCCGAACACCAGGATCGCGCAGCTGACGATCCAGTAGATGGCGCTCAGCGCCGCCAGCGCATCGGTCGACAGCCGCCCGATGAACCACAGGTCGGTGAGGTTCAGCAGCGCCTGTACGGCGTTCGTGACCATGAGTGGCGCGGCGAGCCGGATGATGGCGCGCAGATCGACGTGGGGTTTGCCCGCCGCGTCGACGCGCTGCGCGGGCAATGCGTTGAGGATCGAGTTCACGTGCGTGCCGGGGTTGCTTCATCCACCTTCTGGCGCGTGTCGAACGCCTTGCCGAGCGTGCGCGTCGCGGCCAGCAACAGCAGACTCACCGCCGCGCACACCCACGCGATTCCCGCCAGCGACAGGAAACTGATCAACACGTAGACCCACTGCGAAAACGCGTCGGCGCCTCGTTGCAGCACGGTGTCGATGAGGCTTTTGCTCTTGAACTTGCTCTCGGGATTCAGGACGGTGAACAACATTTCGCGCGGCGGCTTGCCGAGTCCGTAATCGGCCGCGCGCCGGATCACCTGAGTCACGAGCAGCACGCCGCCGAGCGGAAACAGCGCCAAGACGATGAAACTCGCCAGCAGCAGCAACGGCATGGCCGACAGACTCAGCGCGACATTGCCGCGCCGCGTGAGCCAGCCGACGACTCCCGCCTGGAACACGAGCGCGAGCAGGTTGACGCAGATCTCCATGCGCGCGAACAGCGCCGCGCGGTCCGCGAGGTCCGTGTAGTTGTCTCGGACATACAGGGCCTGCTCGTTGTACATGAACGCGCCGATCGTCTGGCCGGCCACGATGAGCCCGGCGATGCCGAGCAGATAGGGGGTGCGCGCCAGCCGCGCGAGATCGTCGATGGCGCGGCCGCCCACCGGTATGGCGCCATCGGGCACACGTTCACCGCCGGGCGCGCTGCGCAGGATGCGGCGCGCCACCGTGATCAGGCCACCCGTGCACAGGATGAATCCACAGGCCAGCACGATGATCGGCGTGGCGCCCAGGTCGTGGATCGTCAGCGCCACGATCTGCGGACCGAGCAGCGCGCCGAGACTGCCGCCGGCGGCGACATAACCGAAGAAACGTTTGGCGAGATTCGGGCGCCACGCATCCGCCATCGCGCTCCAGAACACGGAGATGATGTAGAGATTGCCGGCGGTGAGCGCGACGAAGTAGATGAACGCCAGCGTCGGATCACGCGGCATCACGTGCAGGCCGTACGCAAGCCCGAGAAACACCAGCACGAACGCGGTTCCCGCGTACCACATGAGCCGGCCGCGCGGCGTGCGCCTGACTACCCACCAGTAGATCGGCAACAACGCGGCGCTGACGACGAGCACCGCGCTGAACAGCCATGCGTTGTATTCGACCCCCACTTCGAGCGCCAGCGCTTCGCGCAGCGGCCGCAGCATGTAGTAGCCGCAGAGCAGGAAGAAATACGCCGCGGCCGCCGCGAGCAAAGCCGAACGCTCCGCCCGGACCGGGTCTGTCGCGGCCGGATTCACCGCAATGACTTCAGGGTCCCGGTGAGATGTGGCTTCTCGCCCTGTGCATCGCGCAACGCGAAGCCCGTCCCGTTTTCGATCGGCCAGCGCTGCAGCATGAGCCAGGCCGGCATGTAGATGGGTAGTTTGAAGCTGACGGTGAGCTCGCAGCCGCCGTCGAACTGCGCGGCTTCGAAATCCGAGGCGAGCCGGCCGAGCGACCACATGCCGTGCGCGATCGCATGCGGAAAGCCGAAGGCCCGCGCGGTCAGATCGCTCATGTGGATCGGATTCACGTCGCCCGAGATGAGGCCGTAGCGCCGGCCGAGTCCGGCGGGTGCGCGGAAGCTGCTCGACTTCACGGCCACCGCGTCCGGTGCTCCCTCGACGCTGCGCGCGGACAACGCGGCCTTCGCGGCACTCGCGGACTTGCGCCGTGCGAGGAATGTGCAGGTTTCATCCCACAACGGTTCGCCGGCCACGACGTATTCGGTGTGCAGTTCGAACTCCTGGCCGCGTTCGGTATCGCGATGTCCTTCGATCCAGGCGCGGATTTCGGCCGGCTCATCGGCCGACAGCGGCTGGCGCATCGCGATGCGGTTGTGCGTGTGCACCAGTCCGAACAACTTCACCGGGAAGGCTTCGGCGCCGAGCATGGCCAGGTGCAGCGGCATCGCGAGTATGTGTGGATAGGCGATCGGCAGCGTCGCGCCGGCCGCCGCACCGCAGATGTGTGCATACGACTCGAGATGTTTGCGGTCGATGACGACTTTCGCCAGTCGCGATTCGATGCGCGGCACTTCCCCGCCCTCGGGAACCAGCGGCGGTTTGCGCGCCATCATGATCTTCGGATACATGGACCAGATGGCCGGCGCGCGCGCGAATTCGAGCGAATGCTTGGCCTGCATGAAGCGTCGCCTCTGTGCGTTTGGCGGGTCGGTCAGGGAGATAGCTGATCGATGACGATGTTCAGTCGTCCATCCTTGCCGACATGATAACTAACTTGTCCGAACGGGTCGCCGCGCGTCGCGGTGGGTGTTCCGCCAAGCGCCACGCGGGCAACCACCTCGAGCGTCTGTCCGGCCGCGATGCGGCGTGATTCGAGCATCGCGTCGCCCGCCGTCAGTTCGACGTCGACCGGAAAACTCGCCGCCAGCCGCTTCACCGCGAACGGCGGTCCCGGCTGCTTCGGATCGCGCGCCGCGACGAACAGCGGTGCGCCGGCGGCAACCTTGTCCGCGAGCGCCGGTGACAGCGAGACACGTACGGAGATCTTTGCGCTCTTGCTCGGATCGGGGGCCGCCGGTTGTGATTGCGGGCTCAACGATGCATCGATGCCGGCAATTCGTTTTTCGATGATGTCGCGCACTTCGGGCGGCGGATTGAGCGCCAGCATGCGCGTGAAGCGCTCGCGCGCGGGCGCAAGATCGCCGCGCGCCAGTGCCGCGAACGCGCTGTAGAACAGCGCCTTGCCGTTCTCCGGTTCGATCGCGAGCGCACGCTCGAACAGGTGTCCGGCCGCGCCGCTCAGCGCGTCCGGATCCTGCGCGACGAGTGTTTCGCCAATGCCGAGAACGGCCTCCGCGTTCTGGCCCTTCGCGAGCCGGTCGGCGCGCTGATAGGCGCGAGAAGCCAGCGGAAACTGCTCGAGCGCCGTATAGGAACGGCCCAGCATGAGCCAGCCTTCGAGATTGTCGGGTTCCTGGGCCATGCGCTTCGCGAGTTTCGCGGTCATGGCCGCCGGCGTTTCGGCGACGACAGGCTCATCCACCCAGGTGAAATTGCTGAGCGCGGCGTACAGACCGGCGCCTCCGACCAGCAGCACGAACAACACCACGCCCGCGGTGATACTCGATGCAGGTCGTGAATCCGGCAACGTGCGCAGCAGCGGCAGAACGAGCAGCACCGCGGCGCCCGCGGCAAGAGTGCCGGCCACCAGTACGAAAACGATGGTCATTTCGGGCGTTCTTCCTCATCGGTGGCTGTGTCCACGCTGCTGTCGTCGTTCGCGACCAGCGCGCCGCGCCGTCGCACGATGCGATAGCCGACGAACAAACCACCCGCGAAAACGATCATCGGCACGATCCAGACCCACGCGGTTCGTGGTTTGAACGGCGGCCGGAACAGGATCACGTCGCCGTATCGTTGCACCATGTATGCGCGGATCTCATCGTCGGTCTTGCCCGCGAGCAGCAGCTCCTTCACGTCGCGCCGCAGGTCGGACGCGAGGCCCACCGGCGAATCCGCGATGCTGTTGTTCTGGCACTGCATGCAGCGGAACTCGTGCGTCAGGTTTTCGTAGCGCTCCTGCAGAGCCGCATCGGGCAGCACGGTTATGTCGATCGCGAATGCGGATGAACCCCACAGCAGCGCGGTGATGATCAAGGCTGCACGTTTCATTGCAGGCCTCCGCGCGGCAGCCGCGACACGAATTCGCGCTCCCACACCTCGCGTGTCATCGCGCCGACGTGCCGGTATTGCACCAGTCCCTCGGCATCGATGAAAAATGTTTCGGGTGCGCCGTATACGCCGAAATCGATCGCCGTGCGCCCTTCCCGATCCGCGAGGATCACGGCGTACGGATCGCCACGTTGTTCGATCCAGCGCAGCGCATCGACATCGTCATCACGCCAGTTGAGCCCGATGATGGGCACGCGGTTTTCGCGCGCGACTTCGATGAGTAATGGATGTTCATCCGCGCAACCCGGGCACCAGCTGCCCCAGACGTTGAGCACCCACGGACGGCCGGCCAGTTCCGAGCTCGCGACCTTGCGCGTGTCATCGCCGAGCACCGGAAGCGTGAACGAAGGCGCCGGTTTGCCGAGCAGCGTCGACTGCATGGTGCTCTTGTTGGGCGAATGCACGACGCCGATGAACAGCACCGCAGCCAGCGCGAGGAAGACCGCGGCGGGGATCAGGAATCGATTCACGGCGCCGCTGCCTGAGTTCCGGCGGGCGCGGGCTCGGTCGCCGTGCGGTCCTTCGTACGGTATCGGCGGTCGCTCGCGGCCAACATGCCGCCCAGCGCCATGAGTCCCGCCGCGAGCCAGACGTAATTGAGGAGCGGCCGGATCTGCGCGCGAACGCTCCAGCGCCCGCCCTGCAGGTCCGCGCTGATGGCCGCGAACAGATCGACGTCCCACTTGGTGGCGATGCCCGCCTCCGTCATGGGCGCGCGTTGCACCCAGTAGAAGCGCTTCTCCGGATGCAACACGGCGATCGGCTGGCCGTCGCGCAGCACGGTGAACTGCGCCTGCACGGCATCGTAGTTAGGCCCCTCGATCTCGCGGATGCTGTCGAAACGGTAGGCATAACGGCCGAGTGACAGTGACTCGCCGGGCGCCAGCGCGACGTCGCGTTCGATCGTGTAGGTCTCGACCGCGGAGATCGCCACGGCGCACACGCCGAGGCCGATGTGCGCGATCGTCATGCCGACCACCGCGCGCGGCAGCGACAATCCGCGCCGCAGCCGGTCGATGGGATCGATCAGCGAGGAGAAAATGACCCAGATGCCGAGCACGAATCCCACCGGCGTGAGCCATTTCCCCGGCCCATACACGCCGTAGACCACCGCCAGCCCCAATACGACCGCGAGCGCGAAACTGATTTGCAGCCGCCGCTTGCTGTCGCCGACACGGCCCCGCTTCCAGGCCGCGTGTATGCCGATGGATACCAGCCCGATCAGCGGCAACACGACGAAGGGGAACAGCCAGGTGTAGTAAGGCGGACCGATCGACAGCGGCGGCAATCCGATCGCATCGGCGATCAGCGGCGCCAGCGTGCCGACGAACACGAACGACGCGGCCACCACCAGCAGGATGTTGTTGTAGAGCAGGAAGGCTTCGCGTGCCGTCGCCTCGAAACCCGCGGGCGACTTGAGCAGTGGCGCGCGCCAGGCGTACAACGCGAGCGCGCCGCCGATCACCACGACCAGGAACGCGAGGATGAACATGCCGCGCGTCGGATCGGCCGCGAACGAATGCACCGACACCAGCACGCCGGAGCGCACGAGGAACGTCCCTAACAAACTCAATGAGAACGCGAGAATGGCGAGTAGCAGCGTCCAGCTCTTGAACAGCCCGCGTTTCTCCGTCACGGCCAGCGAGTGGATCAATGCCGTGCCGATGAGCCACGGCATGAATGAGGCATTCTCGACCGGATCCCAGAACCAGTACCCGCCCCAGCCGAGTTCGTAGTACGCCCACCAGCTGCCGAGCGCGATGCCGACGGACAGGAATCCCCAGGCGATCGTCGTCCACGGCCGCGTCCAGCGCGCCCACACCGCGTCGAGTTTGCCCTCGAGCATGGCCGCACAGGCAAAGGCAAACGCCACGGCGAAGCCCACGTACCCCATGTAAAGCAGCGGCGGGTGGATCGCGAGCGCCGGATCCTGCAACACCGGATTCAGGTCGCGCCCGTCGGCGGCGGCCGGAATCAGGCGCTCGAAGGGATTGGAAGTCGCCAGCGTGAACAAAAGAAAACCGAAACTCACGAACCCGAGTACGCCCATCACGCGGCTCGCGAAAGTCGCCGGCAGGTTGCGGCTCGCCATCGCCACCGCGAGTGTCCACGCCGCGAGTATCCAACCCCACAGCAGCAGCGAGCCTTCGTGCGCGCCCCACACGGCGGCCACGCGATAAAACGTCGGCAACGCGGAATTGGAATTCGACGCGACGTACAACACCGAGAAGTCGAATGTCACGAATGCATGAACCAGCGCCCCGATGGAAGCGCTGACCAGCACGAACTGGCCCGCGACCGCGGGACGCACCACGGCCAGCCAGCGCGCGTCGTTGCGCGCCGCGCCGGCGATTCCGAAGAACGCCTGTGCGCCCGCGAGGATCAACGCGAGGACCAGCGCGAAATGTCCGAGCTCGGGAATCATCAGCTGCCCGCCGGTACGTCGGGAGGCGGTGGATTGTCCTTGAGCGAACGCGCGACTTCCGGCGGCATGTATTTCTCGTCGTGTTTGGCGAGCACTTCGTCCGCGACGAACACGCCCTCCTGCAATCTGCCGTGCGCGACCACGCCCTGCCCGTCGCGGAACAGGTCGGGAAGGATCTTCGAATACGTCACCGGCACCGTGTGTTTGAAGTCGGTGACGAGGAATCGCACGTCGAGAGTGCCCGGCGTCTTTTCGATGCTGCCCTTCACCACCATGCCGCCAAGACGGAAGCGTTCGCCCTTCGGCACTTCGCCGGCGGCAACCTGTGAGGGATCGAAGAAGAACATCACGTTGCTGCGCAGTGCCTGCATGCCCAGCGTGGCGGCAACACCCACGCCGACGAGAATCATGACCACCATCAGCATGCGTTTCTGGCGCGGCGTCATGACGACATCTCCAGGCGCCGGCGGGCATCCTGCTTCGCGTTCGCAAGTGAATTGAGCGCGAGCACGACGTTCAGGATCACGATGCCGAAGCCGAGCGCGAATGCCGGCCACACGTAATGACCATAACCGCCCATGTCGAGGAATTCGCTCATGCGAGCACCTCGCGGATCCAGCTCGCGTTGCGCTCGCGCCGCAGCAGCTCGGCGCGCAGCCGGATCAGCAGGATGGCGACGAAGTACAGCGCGAACGCGACGAACATCAGCAACAGCGGCCACAACATGTCTCCATCCATCTTCGGTTTTCCCATCTGCATGACAGTCGCGGTCTGGTGCAGCGAGTTCCACCAGTCCACTGAGAATTTGATGATCGGCACGTTCACGACACCGACCACGGCGAGCACGGCACTGGCTTTGTCGGCCTTGCCTGGATCCTCGATGCCCGCGCGCAGTCCCATGTAACCCAAATACAGGAACAGCAGCACAAGTTCCGCGGTGAGGCGCGGATCCCATACCCAGTAGGCGCCCCACATGGGTTTGCCCCAGAGCATGCCCGTACCGAGCGCGGCGACCGTGAACCAGGCGCCGATGGGCGCGCAGGCAGCCGCCGCGGCGTGCGCGACCTTCATGCGCCAGATGAGCCCGACCGCGGCCGCGACCGCCATCGTCGTGTAAATCATCAGCGAAAGCCACGCGGTCGGGGCATGGACGTACACCATGCGGAACGCGTCTTTCTGCTGGTAGTCCGCAGGGGCGAGCACCAGCCCGCCGTACAGCGCGATCACCATCGTCACGGCCGCGAAACCGCCGAACCAGGGCGTCCAGCGGCGCGCGAACGCGAACACGTGCGGGGGTGACCCCAAGCGATGAAACCAGGTCCAGGTGGCCATTGTTCGATTGCTACTCCAAGCCAATCCGTACCGCGGCGGCCGCGGCAAGCGGCGCCAGGGTCAATCCAAGCACCGCGATTGCGCCCAGCAGATACATCGGCGGCGCGATGTCTCCGCCGCCGATCGCCAGCTCTGTCGCCCGCGCGCCGAAAATCAGGATCGGCACCGCGAGCGGCAACGTCAGCAGCGACAACAGGACGCCGCCGCGGCGCGCGCCCAGGGTGATTCCGGCGCCGATCGCGCCGAGCAGGCTCAATGCAAAGCTGCCGAGCGCCAGCGATGCGACCACCCCGCCCATCGATCCGGCCGGCACGCCGAGCATCAGGGCCGCCACCGGCGCCGACAGCGCGAGTGGCAATCCCGTCAGCAGCCAGTGCGTGCAGGTCTTCGCGAACAGCATCCAGGTCAGCGACTGACCAGACAGCGCGAACTGTTCGAGCGTTCCATCTACCGCGTCGTCGCGGAACAGGAATTCGAGCGCCAGCAGCGAGGATAACAATGCGCCCACCCACAAGACACCCGGCGCGGCGTCTCGCAGCCGCGACATTTCCGGGGTTAATGTCAGGGGAAACAGCGTCGCCACGATCAGGAAGAACATCAGCGGCTGAATGAGCTGCGAAGGCTTGCGGAAAGCGAGACGCAAATCACGCACTGCGACCAGACGCGCGGCTTCGAGGGACCCGGTTTTCATGCCGCGGGCAACTCGAGAGTGGTAACCGATGACGCGGGCAGCGGCAGCGCGTGATGTACCGCGGCCACCACCATGCCCGCGCGGGCGAGCTGTTCGGCCACGAGGTCGGCCACGAGCTGTTGCCCGTCGGCATCAAGATTGGTCGTCGGCTCATCGAGCAGCCACAACGCCGTCTGCGCCAGCGCGATGCCCGCGAGCGCGACCCGCCGGCGCTGACCGGCCGAGAGCAGGCGCACCGCGCGATCCGAGAAACCCTGCGCGCCGGTGCGTTTCAGGGCCGCGTCGATCTCCTCCGCTGTCACCGAGCGCCGTATTCCCACCGAGAACGTGAGGTTTTCGCGCGCCGTGAGGTCGCCCTTCAGCGGCGGCTCGTGACCGAGATAGGCAAGCTCTGTATGGAAGTCATCGCGCGCCTGGCGTGCGGGCGCGCCGCGCCACGACACCTGCCCTTCCTCGGGATCGAGCAATCCGGCGATCGCGCGCAGCAGCGTGGTCTTGCCCGCGCCGTTCTTGCCGGTGAGCAATACGCACTGACCGGGGTTCGCATCGAAGCTCACACCCCGCAGCACATGACGATCGCCCCGCCAGAGGTGCAAACCCCTGACGCTCAGCATGCGATTCGCTTCGAGAATGGTGCCCCGGGCCGGAATCGAACCGGCATGGCCTTGCGACCGACGGATTTTAAGTCCGTTGCGTCTACCAGTTCCGCCACCGGGGCGTAGTTGAGCTGCTGCGAGGAAAGCACCGCGTTCCGGATGTGTGCAAGCGCGGTGCGCATTCTAGCCGACAGCCGGCCGGAACTCCGAGGTTCGTGACCCCGGGGCGGAAACCTGGGTGTTATCGGCGGCGAGCGGTCCTGACGCGAACTTCGTGACCACGGCCGCGGCGGAACAGCACTGCGGCGAGCAATGCCACGCCAAACAAGGCCAGCGTCGAAGGCTCGGGTACGGACACCGTGATCTCCTTGATCCGGGTCATGCCGCCGGCGGCGCCGATCATCACCCGGGCGACATCCGCATCGGTGCGCGAGAAACCCAGCACCGAAAGATTGCTGCCGGCAGCCGCGGTTCGATCCTCGAAGCAGTCACCCTGCGACAGGGCATAGCAGCTGAAGAGCAGATTGCCGACGCCGTCGAATGCAAACAACGCGGGCTGGTCGGAGAGCCAGTGGGCCTCGAAACTGAAGTAGTCGGTGGCCGCGTCGAACGACACGTTCATCACGTGCGAGAAGGAATCGAAGCAGGCAAACGTACTGCCCCGCTCGCAGGAGAACGCTTCATTGATCAGTCCCCAGTTGGCACTGACCGGGCTCGCATCACTGCGCGCGAATACCTGATCGCTGCAATTGTCGGCGGCGGAACAGGAATTGACGATCACCGGCGCTATGACCGGCGCATACGATCTCGAGGTGAACCCTTCGTGGTAGTACGAAAGGATCGTCACTCCCTCGATCACGTGTGAAACATCCGTGCCCGGCGCGAGTTCACCGGCGTCGAGCCTGACGATGTTGGCGTTGGCCGACACACTCATCAGAATTACGAGACTTGCGATCAGATTGCGCATACGCCACTTCCCTGTTTTGAACCGCGCGAGGACTTAATCCGCGTGATTAGTATGGCGAGCGGGAAATTGCGATCCGTGTAGGAAACGCGCTGCATCACGCAAAAGCGTGAGCAAGGTCCGCGAAGTGGAGGCTAGGGTCGGAATCGAACCGGCATAGACGGCTTTGCAGGCCGCTGCATAACCATTCTGCCACCTAGCCGTGGACTGGGAGATTGGAGCGGGAAACGAGACTCGAACTCGCGACCCCGACCTTGGCAAGGTCGTGCTCTACCAACTGAGCTATTCCCGCGCCGTGGAGAGGGCGCAGATTCTAGGGCGGCCGCCCGGCAAGTCAAGAAATTCCCTCACCAGCAAGGATTTGCATGACACGGGTCACCGAATCTGCATTGCGCCAGCGTGCGCGGCTCTCGGCTGTGACGAAGCCTTCTTTCACCGCGTAATCGAGCATTCCATACAACGATTCGTAGTAATTCTCGACGTTCACGAGGATCACCGGCTTGGCGTGTAATCCGAGTTGCGCCCAGGTGACGATTTCCACCAGTTCGTCGAAGGTTCCCATGCCTCCGGGAAGCCCGACGAAGCCATCGGACAACTCGGCCATGAGTGTCTTGCGTTCGTGCATGGTCGCGACCACGTGCTGGCGCGTGAGCGCCGGATGCGCGAGTTCGCGTTCGATGAGCATGCGGGGAATCACGCCTATCACGCGACCGCCCGCCTTGAGCGTGGCATCCGCGATCAGGCCCATCAGCCCGAGCCGCCCGCCGCCGTAGACCAGTGTGATGCTGCGTTCCGCCAGCGCCCTGCCGAGTTCCTCGGCCGTGCGCGAGTAGCTAGCCCGCGCGCCCGGCGCCGAGCCGCAGAAGACGCACACCGAGCGGGTCAATTGTGACCTCGCAGGTCGGGCCACGCGGCGCGCAGATACGACACCGCGGACATCAGCGTGAGCACGGCGGCGATCACGGTGAGCACCAGGCCGATCTCGAACACCGGCAACGCAAGGCCCGGCGCGATCTTCAGATCCCAGCGGAACAACATGCACGACAGGCCGACGATCTGCAGGATCGTCTTGTACTTGCCGAGCTGGCTGACCTTGACCTTGCCGCGCTGGCCGATCTCGGCCATCCATTCACGCAGCGCCGAAATCGCGATCTCGCGACCGATGATCACGATGGCGCACAACACCAGGATGACACTCACGGACTCCGGCCTGAGCGTCGCGCGGCCGCCGTCCATTCCTTCGAGTCCCGGAATGAAGATCGGGGGCATGTCCTTGCTGACGAGCAGCACGAGCGCAACCGCGACGATGAGTTTGTCCGCGACCGGATCGAGAAAGGCGCCGAGCCGCGAGGTCTGCCCCATGCGGCGGGCAAGATAACCATCGAGCGAATCGGTGATGCCGGCGAGGCCGAACAGGAGGCCCGCGGCCGGATCGGCCCACTGGAACGGTAGATAGAACAACACGACGACGAGCGGGATCGCGAAGATTCGCAGCCAGGTCAGCGTGTTCGGCAGGTTCCAGATCATCTCGCCATGGTCATCGATTGAGGGGGTTGGCTTCAGGCACCAGGATGCAAGTGATCATAAAGGGTGCGCGCCAGCGTTGTCCCGATCCCGGTGACCGCCTCGAAGTCGGCCACGCCCGCGCGCAGGAGTCCCTGTATGCCGCCGAAGTGCCGCAGCAGCGCCCGGCGCTTCGCCGGACCCAGCCCCGGCACGGTTTCCAGCACGGATTCGTTGTGACGCCGCGCGCGGCGCTTGCGATGCCCGGTGATCGCGAAACGATGCGCCTCGTCGCGAATGCGCTGAATGACGCGCAGTGCGGGCGAATCCGGCCCGGGCGCGATTGGCACATCCGAACCGTGCACAAACAACCTTTCCTGCCCTGCCCGACGATCCGGCCCTTTCGCGACACCCACCAGCTTGAGATCCCCGAAGCCCAATTGCGCGAGTTCGGCGTGCACTTCGTTGATCTGGCCAAGTCCACCGTCGATCAGCAATACGTCCGGCGCGACCACCTCGCCCGTCTTCACGCGTTCGTAGCGCCGCTTCAGCGCCTGGCGCAATGCGCCGTAGTCGTCGCCCGGCGTGATGCCGGCGATGTTGAACCGCCGGTATTCCTTCTTCATTGGCCCTTCCGGCCCGAATACGACACACGAGGCCACGGTCCCTTCGCCCGCGGTGTGGCTGATGTCGAAGCACTCGAGCCGCCGCGGCGCGGCGTCGAGTCCCAACAGTGTCGCGAGCGCCGCGAGCATCTCCGAGATGTCGGCCCGGCGTGCGCGGCGCATGCGCAGGGATTGCGTGGCGTTTTCCACCGTCATCGCCAGCCAGCGTGCCGGCAGCGCGCGCGACGGACGCCACAGTCGCGAGGAACTGCCTGCCCGGTCACCGAGCGCCTTCATCAGCGCATCGGCTTCTTCGAGCTCGAGATTCACGAGGATCTCGGGCGGGGTCGGGGTGCTCGCGTAGTACTGCATGAGAAACGAAGCCAGCGCTTCGTTCGGTTCCGCGAGCGCACCTTTCGGGAAATAACAGGTGGATCCGAGATTGCGGCCGCCGCGAATGATCATCACGGAAATCGCGAACTCACCCGGTTCTCCAACCAGGCCGAACACGTCGATATCGCGATCACCTTCGGCGGTGACGATCTGCTGGGCCTGCACCTGCTTGAGCGCCGCGAGTTGATCACGCAAGGCCGCGGCGCGTTCGTACTGCAATGAATCCGCGGCCTCTTCCATCGCGCGCGCGAGTTCGATGTTCACCTCATCGTTGCGGCCTTCGAGCACCTTCACCGCGGCGCCGATGTCACGCGCGTAGTCTTCGCGCGAGATCAGCTTCACGCAGGGCGCCGAGCAGCGCCCTATCTGGTGCTGCAGGCATGGGCGGCTGCGATTCTCGAAAAAGCTGTCGCGGCAGTTCCGGATGCGGAAGATTTTCTGCACGCTCTGCAGGGTTTCCTTCACTGCTCCCGCGCTGGGGAAAGGTCCGAAGTAACGGCCCGGAAGATTGCGCGGCCCGCGATAGAACACGAGTCGCGGATATTCATGGCCCGACGGGAGGTAGATGTACGGAAAACTCTTGTCGTCACGCAACACGATGTTGTAGCGCGGCTTGTGCTCCTTGATGAGGTTGTACTCGAGCAGCAGCGCTTCGGTCTCGGAATTGGTGAGCGTGACTTCGATGCGCGCGATGTGGCCGACGAGTGCCTGCACCTTCGGATCGATATTGCTCGCCAGGAAGTAATTGCCGACCCGGTCGCGCAGGCTGCGCGCCTTGCCGACGTACAGCAGCTCGGATTTGCCTGCTTCATCCGGCGCTGAATACATCCGGTAGACGCCCGGACGACGCGGCAGATTCGGGATGTATTCCCGAGGGTCGAATTGGTCGGGGTGTTCGCTCACACCCTCATGATAAACCCGCGAGCGTCGCGGCTCGTTTCAGCACGGTCTGGAACATGTCGGGGGTCAGCCGGCGCGTCTGCGTGTTGTAACGGCTGCAGTGGTAGGAGTCGACCAGCCGCTGCCCGCCGGGCAGGTCGTATTCGGCGCCGTGTGCGAATTTCAACGCCGCGCGTTTGAGACCCGATGCGACGAGTACCGCTTCGTGCGCCACGGTTCCCAGCGCGAGGATCGCCTTCACCGAGGTGAGCGTCTCGAGTTCGGCGGTGAGATATTGGTTGCAGGTCTTGATTTCGACCGGCAATGGCTTGTTGTCGGGCGGCAGGCACTTCACCGCGTTGGTGATGCGCACCCCGTGCAGCTGCAGGCCATCGAAGCGGTCGACGGACGTGCGCGCGGTCGAGAGCCCGAGCGTGAACAGCGACTCGTAGAGCAGGATGCCGGCATAGTCCCCGGTGAAGGGCCGTCCGGTGCGATTCGCGCCGTGCATGCCGGGCGCGAGCCCGACCACCAGCAGCTTGGGGTCCGCCACACCGAAAGGCGCCACGGGTTTGCAGTGGTATTCGGGATTGGCATACGCGGCCTTCGCCAGGAAAGCAGAAAGCCGCGGACACAGTGTGCAGTCCGGACAGAAAGTCGCGGCCATGGGCCCTCGGTTGTCGCGTTCGGGCGCGCTTCAGGCGCCCATGCGGCGGATGATCGCATCTCCGAAGCCCGAGCACGTCAGCAACGTGGCGCCGGGGATCAACCGCTGCAGGTCTTCCTCCACGTTCTTGCGCGCGGCGAGGTCGCGCTTGGTGGCGCGGATCGCTTCACGCAGGCGCGCGAGGTCGTAGGTCATTTCCTTGGCGGCGATGGTATCCGCCACGCCCTGGAGGATGAGCTCGGCGGCTTCCTTCCAGCCGATGTAACGCAGCATCATCTCGGCCGAGAGGATCAAACTACCGGGATTCACCCGATCCTTGCCGGCGAACCCCGGCGCGGTGCCGTGTGTCGCCTCGAATACCGCCAGGCCGTCGCCGATGTTGCCGCCCGGCGCGATGCCGATGCCGCCCACCTGGGCGGCGAGCGCGTCCGAGATGTAGTCGCCGTTGAGATTCAGCGTCGCGATCACGTCGTAGTCTTCCGGCCGCAACAGCACCTGCTGCAGGAAGTTGTCGGCGATCACGTCCTTGATGACGATCTCCTTGCCGTTGATCGGGTTCTTGAAGCTGCACCAAGGCCCATTGCCAATAGGCTGCGCGCCGAACTCCTCTTTCGCGAGTAGATAGCCCCACTGCATGAAGGCACCTTCGGTGTACTTCATGATGTTGCCCTTGTGCACCAGCGTCACCGACACGCGATCGTTTTCGATCGCGTACTGGATCGCCTTGCGCACCAGGCGCTGGCTGCCCTCTTTCGATACCGGCTTGATGCCGAGACCGGAACTCGCCGGAAAACGGATGCCCGTCGCCTTGAGCTCGTTCTGCAGGAAGTAGATCAGCCGTTGCACTTCGGGCGAGCCGGTCGGAAATTCGATGCCGGCGTAGATGTCTTCGGTGTTCTCGCGGAACACCACCATGTCGGTGAGCGACGCGTCGGCCATCGGGGTGGAAACACCCGGGAAATAGCGGATCGGACGCACGCAGGCGTACAGATCGAGGTTCTGGCGCATGGCGACGTTGAGCGAACGCATGCCGCCGCCCACCGGTGTGCCGAGGGGCCCCTTGATGGATACGACGAAGTCACGCAGCGCGGTGAGCGACTCGTCGGGAAAACCCGTGCCGTAGAACACCTTGGCTTTGTCGCCCGCGAAAACCTCGACCCAGGAGATCTTGCGTTTGCCGCCGTAAGCTTTCTTCACGGCGGCATTCACGACTTTGAGCATCACCGGCGTGATGTCGATGCCGATTCCATCGCCTTCGACGTACGCGATGAGCGGGTTGTCCGGCACGTTGAGTGTCGTGTCCGGATTTATCGTGATGCGCTGACCGTCTTTCGGGACCTTTATGTGCTCGTACTGCATGAAGTGAACCTCGTGATGAGGCCACTTTATCAGCAATTAACGTGCCGGGCCGTGACGCCCGATGAGCATCGCCAGCTCCAGAGCCTGCTCGTAGTTCAGTCGCGGATCGACCGTCGACTTGTACGCACGCGCGAGATCCGCATCGGTCAGACCGCGCGCACCACCGGTGCACTCGGTGACGTTTTCACCCGTGAGCTCGATGTGCACGCCGCCCAGGAACGAGCCATGCGCCTCGTGGATCTGGAATGACAGTTCGACTTCGCGCTGGATGTTCTCGAAGCGGCGAGTCTTGAGACCGCCGGAGCTGGTCTCGGTGTTGCCGTGCATCGGATCGCAGACCCACAGGACCTGCTGACCCGTCTCGCGCACGGCCTTGATCATGCGCGGCAGACCTTTCTCGACATCCTTCGCACCGAAGCGATGGATGATGGTGAGACGTCCCGGCGTGTTGTTCGGATTCAGCGTGGTGACGAGTCCCTGCAGCCATTCTTCCGTCATGGCCGGGCCGATCTTCACGCCCATCGGGTTCGCGACACCGCGGTAGAACTCCACGTGCGCGCCGTCGAGCTGCGCGGTGCGCATTCCGATCCACGGCATGTGAGTGCCGAGGCTGTACCAGCGCTTCTGCCGCTCGATGTAACGCGTCTGCGCCTGCTCGTAATGCATGAGCAGACCTTCGTGGCTCGCGAAGAAATCCACGGCCGTGACTTCGTGCGGCGCGCGGCCGCCACTCACGCGCTCGAAGAAGTCGAGCGAGTCGCCGATGGAGTTGACGATCTTCGTGTACTCCGCCTTGGCCGGCGAATGCTCCATGAAGCCGAGATCCCAGTACTGCGGGTGATGCAGGTCGGCGAAACCGCCGTCGCACAACGCGCGGACGAAATTCAGCGTGAGCGCGGCGCGTTCGTAGCCACGCAGCAGCAGAGTCGGATCCGGCTCGCGCGCCTCGGCGGTGAACTCGGAACGATTGACGAGATCGCCGCGGAACGCAGGCAGCGTGACGCCGTTGCGCGTCTCGGTGTCGGCCGATCGGGGTTTGGCGTACTGGCCGGCCATGCGGCCGACGCGAATGATCGGCTTCTTGAGTCCGTGCAACAGCACGAGGCTCATCTGCAACAGGATCTTGAGCTTCTTCGCGATCTTGTCCGATTCGCACTCGTCGAACGTCTCGGCACAATCTCCGCCCATGAGCAGAAACTTCTTGCCGCGCTGCGCATCGGCCAGGCGTTCACGAAGCTGTTCGATTTCCCAGGACACGACCAGCGGCGGCAGCTTCGAAAGCGCGGCGACGCAGGTGTCGAGTTTTGCGAGATCCGTGTAGCGGGGTTGCTGCTGAACGGGGCGGCTGGTCCAGCTTGCCGGATGCCAGGAAGTCGTGTCGGTGGTACGCATGCGAACTATTCTAATTCAGGGGCTTACGGCACACTACCGCGAAACGAGGGAATCATGCACAAAGTCTTGATCCTGGGGGCCGGAAAGATCGGCGCCCTCATCAGCGGGTTGCTGGCTGAATCGGGTGATTATGACGTCACCCTGGGCGACGTGGACGCCTCCGCCGCCGAAGCCGTGGTGAAAGCTCACGGTTCACGACATCTGCGCGCCGTGGCGCTTGACGCGGGCGATGCCAAGGCTCTCGACCGGCACTTCACCTCACACAAACCGCATGCGGTCATTTCCAGCCTGCCCTACTACTGCAATCCAGCGGTCGCGAAGGCGGCTCGCAAGGGCAACGCGCATTATTTCGATCTCACCGAGGACGTCGAGGTCACGCACGCGGTGCGCCGGACCGCGCGTGGTGCATCGAAGGCGTTCGTGCCCCAATGTGGGCTCGCGCCGGGCTTCATCAGCATCGCGGCCAACGAGCTCGCGAAACATTTCGACGAATTGCGCTCGATCAAGCTGCGCGTCGGCGCGCTGCCCCAGCACCCTAACAACGTGCTCAAGTATTCGCTGACCTGGTCCACCGAGGGCCTCATCAACGAATACGGCAATCCCTGCGAGGCCGTGGTCGACGGCAAGCTGGTCCATGCCGCGCCCCTCGAAGGTCTCGAGGAAATCGAAATCGACGGCACGGCGTACGAGGCGTTCAACACCTCCGGCGGCCTGGGCTCGCTCGCCGACACGTACGGCAAGCAGTGCGAGCAGATCAACTACAAGACGATGCGTTATCCCGGGCATTGCACGCAGATGCGCCTGCTCATGAACGACCTCAAGCTCAATCACGATCGCGCGACGCTCAAGCGCATTCTCGAACACGCGGTGCCGCAGACCCTGCAGGACGTCGTGATCGTCTACGCGGCGGTCGCCGGCAAGCAGGACGGACAGTTGCGCGAGGAAAACTACGTCAACAAGATCTATCCACAGGTGATCGCGGGCCGGCTGTGGTCGGCGATCCAGGTGACCACCGCGGCCGGCATCACCGCGGTCGTGGACCTGGTGCTCGAGAATCCGCGCAAGTACAAGGGCTTCATCGCGCAGGAACAGTTCGACCTGCCCGCGATTCTCGAAAACCGCTTCGGGCAGTACTACGCGCCGGGCGGCACGAAGGACATCTCGTCGGCCGTGGTCGTCAAGGGCCAGGCCGGGCATCAGCGCCGCTCGCCCGCGAGCGCCGCCGCGCCCCAGGCGGGAACGAAAGCGAGGCGCAAGAAATGAGCGCGGCCGCCAAATCCGTCGACGTCGCCGGCGTGCTCAAACGTCTCGGCATCGATTCGATCAACGCCGGCACATGGTCCGGCGGCATGGGCTGGTCGAAGGACGTCGCGGGTAGTTTGATTTCCTCCGTGAATCCGGCGACCGGCGAAACGCTCGCGCAAGTGCGCGGCGCCACCGTGACCGATTACGAAGCCGTGATGCGCAGCGCCGTCGAAGCTGCCGCCGCGTGGCGCGCCGTGCCGGCGCCGCAGCGTGGCGAGGCGATCCGCCTGCTCGGAGAGGCATTGCGTGGCGCGAAGGAAGATCTCGGTGCGCTGGTCACGCTCGAGAACGGCAAGATCAAGGCCGAGGGTCTCGGCGAAGTGCAGGAGATGATCGATATCGCCGACTTCGCGGTCGGCCAGTCGCGCATGCTCTACGGTTACACGATGCATTCGGAGCGTCCGCAGCATCGCATGTACGAGCAATGGCATCCGCTCGGTGTCGTCGGCATCATCTCCGCGTTCAACTTTCCGGTGGCGGTGTGGGCCTGGAATTCATTCCTCGGCGCGATCTGCGGAAACGCATCGGTCTGGAAGCCCTCCCCCAAGACGCCGTTGACGGCTATTGCTGTTCAGCACATCTGCAACCGCGTCATGCGGGACAACAAACTACCGGCGATCTTCCAGCTGTTCATCGACGGCGGCACGGAACTCGCCACGCGCTTCGTCGATGACCGCCGGGTCGCACTGGTGTCGTTCACGGGATCGACCGCGGTGGGACGCAGTGTCGCGGAGCGCGTCGCACGCCGCCTCGGCAAGTCCCTGCTCGAACTCGGCGGCAACAACGCGATCATCGTCGATGAAACCGCGGACCTCAAACTCGCGGTTCCGGCCATCGTGTTCGGCGCCGTTGGCACCGCCGGGCAGCGGTGTACGACCACGCGCAGGGTTCTCGTGCATCGCTCACGTATCGACGAGCTCGAGAAGAGGCTGGTGCATGCGTATGGGCAGATCAGGATCGGCAATCCGATCGATCCCTCGACATTGATGGGCCCGCTCATCGACAAGAGCGCGGTCGAGCGCTACTCGCAGGCCATCGCGCAGGCGAAAGCCGCCGGCGGCAAGGTCGTGACCGGCGAGAAAGTGCTCGAGGGCAAGGGCAACTTCGTCGCGCCAACCATTGTGCGCGCGAAGAACGACTGGCCAATCGTGCAACACGAAACGTTCGCGCCGGTGATGTACCTCATCCCGTTCGATTCGCTCGACGAAGCGATCGAGATGCAGAACGCCTCGGCCCATGGGCTCTCTTCCGCGATCTTCACCGACCGCCTGCAACACGCGGAGCGGTTCCTTTCAGCGACCGGCAGCGACTGCGGCATCGCCAACGTCAATATCGGCACCTCGGGCGCCGAAATCGGCGGCGCGTTCGGTGGCGAGAAGGACACGGGCGGCGGACGCGAGTCCGGCTCCGATTCCTGGAAGGCCTACATGCGCCGACAGACGAACACCATCAACTGGAGCCGCGAACTCCCGCTCGCCCAAGGCATCACCTTCGAAATCAAAGAAGGCCCGTAAATGGGGACATTCCTCGTTTCCTAGCAAAAGGGGACAGACCTCGTTCGACTGGCCTCGCGGCTGATCTCCAATACTCCGCGGTGGAGACAGGCGCCCCGTTGTTAGTCAACGGCGAACGACCGCAACGGTGAGTGTGCCAGTGCGCGCTGCAATGAGTCCCCGAGCGCGATGCGCGGGACGCAGAATGGCGTGGACGGCGCACACGCGATGGGGCTGAGCGGACGCGGCGTCCAGCCACTTCGCAAACTGATGAGCCGGAAATCGATGCCCCATCACCGCGCGCGCCAGCGGTTCAATCTTGGCAGGCCCACATTTCCCGCCCCTGCGGCCGGCGTGCTCACTTCTTGCGAATCCAATCATCGAAAAGCGCCGCGGGAGCGAAACCCATCGCGTGTGCGACGGCCACGCCGTTCTCCGCGTCAGTGCTCCCTCATCCATGGACTCATTGAAGCGCGCACCGGCACATCAACCACCGAGGCCTGTCCCCTTTTGCTAGGAAACGAGGAATGTCCCCATTCTTCCCGGTAGCTTGAGCTGGAAGTGAGCGCCGCCCAGTGTGGAGGCGTCGATCCGCATGCTGCCGCCATACAGGGCGACGGTGTCTTGCACCATCGAAAGACCCAGTCCGTGACCGGGCGTGGCTTCGTCGGCACGGCCGCCGCGTTGCAGGACCTTCGCGCGGTCGGCTTCCTTGATGCCGGGGCCGTCGTCGTCGATCACGATCGTGAGCGCGGTGCGCGAATCGCCGCGGGGATCGACGCCCACCTCGATGCGGACTTTCGACTTCGACCACTTGCAGGCGTTGTCGAGCAGGTTGCCGAGCATTTCGGTCAGATCGTTGCGATCGCCGATGAACTGCGCGCCCGGCGCGATCTCGGTCGCAAACAACAGATCCTTGTTGCCGTAGACCTTGAGCAACGCGGCGCGCAGCTCGGCCACCACCGGCGCCAGGTCCACGGGCGCCTGTCCCAGCAACGCCCCGCCGCTCGCGGCCGCGCGATTCATCTGGTGCTCGATGGTTGCGCTCATGCGGTCGATCTCTGCATTCAGCGCGGCATTGCGCGCGCCCTCATCACTGCGACCCAACGACTGACGCATCACGGCGAGCGGTGTCTTCAGGCTGTGCGCGAGGTTGCCGAGTGTGTCGCGATAACGCTTCACCCGCGTGCGTTCGCCTTCGAGCAAGGCGTTGAAGTTGCTCGTCACCGCCGAGAGTTCTTCGGGCCATTCATCGTTGAGCCGTTCGCGCGTCCCCGCTTCGACTTCCTTGAGCTCGCGCTCCAGCCGGAGCATCGGCTGCGACAGCCAGCGCAATAGCAACGCAAGTGTCGCGACGAATAGCAATGCGAGCCCCGCGAACCAGCCGACGAGCTGATGCCGGAAGCTCGACACCTGTTCTTCGTAGGCTTCCAGGCTCGACGCCACGCTGAAGGTGAAGCGCGCGGACTGTCCATGCAGGTCTTCCCACACGATGCCGCGGCTCGCGACCGCCAGCCGGATATCCGTTCCGGCGATGTGTGTGTAGAAAAAGTTGCGCTCGCCGGGTTCCAGCGGCGGCCCGAATTGCACCGCCGTGCCCGTGGTCGATTGCGAACGCCAGACGCTTTCACCGCTGCCGGAGCGGATCTCGGCATAGAGACCCGAGCCCGGCGTGTCGAAACGTGTCTCGAGCACGGCGGTCGGCGTCACGGATTCCGGTCCATCCGGATCGGCCGCGGCGATCAACGCCACCATCTGCGCGTCGATCACCTCGCGCAGGCTGCGTTCCGCCGCGTCGCGGAACAACATGTCGAGCAGAAAAACCGTGAGTCCGAAGAACACGACGAGCACGAAAAACACCGACAGCATGAGCCGGCGTCTGAGCGATGGTCGGGACATCGCGGTGCGGCGCGGAACTTACGCGCCCTGGGTGCGCGATATGGAGAAGCGGTAGCCGCGTCCGCGCAGCGTTTCGATCGGATGCAGCGTCTCGTCGGGATCGAGCTTGCGGCGCAAGCGGCCGATGAACACTTCGATGACGTTGCTGTCGCGCTCGTAATCCTGGTCGTACAGCCGCTCGGTGAGCTCGGTCTTCGAGATCACGTCGCCCGCGCGCAGCATCATGTGCTCGAGGATGCGGTATTCGAAGGTGGTTAGTTCGATCGGCGCGGCATTGAGCGTCACTGCCTGGGCACGCGTGTCGAGGCGGATCGGACCGCATTCGAGCACCGGGCTCGCCCAGCCGCCCGCGCGGCGCAGCAGCGCCTGCATGCGCGCCAGGACTTCCTCGAAATGGTAAGGCTTCGCGACGTAGTCATCCGCGCCGGCCTGCAGGCCTTCGACCTTGTCCTGCCAGCGGTCGCGCGCGGTGAGAATGAGGATCGGGAATTTCTTGCCCGCGGCGCGCAGCTTGCGGATCAGCTCGAGGCCCGGAATCTTGGGCAGGCCCAGGTCGATCACGGCGATGTCGAGTTGATACTCGTTGCCGGCGAACAGCCCTTCCTCGCCATCGCTGGCGATATCGACCGTGAACCCCTGCTTCACCAGCTGATCCCGCAGTCCCTCGCGCAACGTTGCTTCATCTTCGACAACCAGTGCTCTCATCGCATCCTTCCAGTGGCGGCGTCGATACGCACGGTGAACACACGCCCGTTGTCGGACAGTAGTTTGAGCACGTAAACCTTGCGCCCGTCTTCATCCTGCACTTCGGTGCGCACGACACGCGCCCGGTACTGCTGCTCGGCGCGGCTCACGGCTTCGTCGAGCGAAATCCCGTCACGCAGCATCACCGCCCGCGGTTCCCGATACTGCTCCTGCGCCACCGCGGGCGGGGCAAAGCCCGCACCGAAAAGGAAGATGGGCAGCGCAACGGGCAACAGCATCTGGCGAAGCTTCTTCATGACGGGCGCCAGTTTAAATGTTTGCGCGGAA
Source organism: Alcaligenaceae bacterium (assembly GCA_036677145.1). GTDB lineage: Bacteria > Pseudomonadota > Gammaproteobacteria > Steroidobacterales > Steroidobacteraceae > CADEED01. The sequence goes on along the minus strand of JAKFFF010000091.1, from coordinate 18,792 downwards.
AAGGCGATGTGGGAGCACCCGAAAGGCGGGTGCCACCCACAACGCCCACATCCATGCACCAACGGCAAACAACTCTGTGATCATTCGGCCGGCGAGACATCGACCCGGACACGGATCCGGTCGCCGGGGCGATACGGCATCTGGGTGACCTGGCGGCGACCGTTGTACACGTAGGTCACGCGATACCCGTCCACACGGTCCTGCCATTCCTGCCGGTAGCGAGTTTCGCAACGCTGCACCGTGTACTCACGCTCGGGGCCCGGCGTGCCGTACTGCGCATTGCGGCGCTCCACTTCGCGATTGCCGATCGCGGCGCCAACCACCGCGCCTCCGACGGTCGCGGCACGGCGTCCGCTGCCACTGCCGATCTGGTTGCCGATGGCGGCACCGATCACCGCGCCGAGCAGCGCGCCGCCGGCGTTCGAGCGCGGCAACGGCCCGTTTCGATATCCGCCACCTTCGACGCGGGTTTCATCCCAGCATTCGCGCTGCGGCGTATCCACGCGAACCCGCGTGATCATGGGCTGCACGTCGACCACCTTGGCGTAGTCGAAGGCCTCGTCATAACGGCCGGTGTCGTATCGATCGTCGTAACGATCATCGTAACGATCATCGTGGCGGTTGCCGGCAACGGCCCCCGCACTCACGACGGTGAACGCCGTCACCGCCATTCCGACCATCATCTTCTTCGCGAGTGTGCCCGACATAAATCCTCCGATTCGGCCGGTTTCCGACCGTGGGGCCACTGTACGAATGGGTCGATGAATCCTTACTGAACGCCCTCTTTCTTTACCTCATTCCACAAGGCATCCCAGGCGGCCGCGTCCAATTGGCGCAGCGCGAGCCCACGCTCCACGGCGAGTTTTTCCATTGCACGAAAGCGCCGCTCGAACTTCGCATTTGCGAGACGCAGCGCCTCTTCGGGATCGACACCGAGGTGACGCGCCCAATTCGCGGTGGCGAACAACAGATCGCCGAGTTCCTCGGCGCGTTGCGCGTCTTCCCCGGGCGGCACCGCGGCGATTTCCCGCAGCTCCTCGTCGATCTTGTCGCGCACACCGCGCGCATCGGGCCAGTCGAAGCCGACACGGCCCGCGCGTTTGCCGAGCTTCGCGGCACGCGCCAGCGCCGGCAACGCGAGTGGCACATCCGCGAGTTCACTGCCGGCCGCCGCGGGCCGCGCTGCCCGCTCGCGCGCCTTGTGTTCCTCCCACGCGCGGTTCTGTTCGGCGGCCGACGCAATCCGCGCATCGGCGAACACGTGCGGATGGCGCTCCGTGAGTTTGTCGGCGATTGCTTCGGCGACGCTTCCGAAATCGAACCAGTCGCGCTCGGCGCCGAGCTGCGCGTGGAACACCACCTGGAACAGCAGATCGCCCAGCTCCGCCTCCAGCGCGCGCGGCTCGCCGTGCGCGATCGCCTCGGCCACTTCGTAGGCTTCCTCGATGGTGTACGGCGCGATGGTTCCGAAATCCTGCGCACGGTCCCAGGGGCAGCCCGTTTGCGGATCACGCAGCCGGCGCATGATGTCGAGCAAGCGCGCCAGCGCCTGCTGCGCGCGCGCGTGCGCGCCTGGATCCGTCGGATCGTTCATGCGCCGCGTTCCTCCGTCACCATCCGCACCAGCGTGAGCAACATTCCGGCGGTCGCGCCCCAGATGTTCTGGTCCTGCCAGGGAATGTCATAGAGAAGCATGTCCTGATCGCCCACGCGGCGCAGCCGCGCCTTGAGATTCCGGCGGTCGAAAAAGTGTGCGACCGGCACCTCGAAAGCGCTGGCAACCTCGTGTGTATTGATTCGCAGTTCGATCGGCGGCGCCACCAGCGCGAGCACCGGCGTGACGCGGAAACCGCTGATGACCAGGTGATCGGGTAGATAGCCGAACACCTGCACGCGCGCCGCGTCGAGGCCGATTTCTTCGTGCGCTTCGCGCAACGCGGCGCTTGCGACATCGGCATCGGAATCCTCGAGCCGGCCGCCGGGGAATGAAACCTGCGCCGCATGCCGCGCAAGTTGCGAGGCACGCTGCGTGAGCAGCACCGTCAGTCCCTCGGGGTGATCCACGAACGGCACCAGGACCGCGGCCGGCACCGGATTCGGCGGCAGCTGTTTTTCCAGCGCCTGCCCGCGCTCGGGAGAAACGCCCAGCAGGCGCCAATCTGTGAGCTCATGCCGCGGCACGGACCCGGCGAAGCGCTGGAGAATCCGTCCGCGCAGTTCCGCCGGCGGGAACTCGATCAACTCACTCAACCCTGGCCTCCACCACCATGCAGCCCGCCGCGGGTGAGCGCCCGCGGATCGAGCAGTCGCTTCAATTCCTCGGCGCCAAGTCCTGACATCTCGAGGGCCACGTCGTACACCGGGCGGCCTTCGGCGTACGCGCGCTTGGCGATCGCCGCCGCGCGTTCGTATCCGATCACCGGGTTCAGCGCCGTCGCGAGAATTGGATTACGCGCCAGCGCTTCATCGAGCCGCGGCCCATTCGGCTGCGCGCCGGCGATACATTGCGTGGCCAGCGCGCGCGCGCCGTTGGCTAACAGGTGAATGCTGGTCAGCAGATTGTTCCCGATGAGCGGCAACATCACATTGAGCTGGAAGTTGCCGGACTGTCCGGCGTTCGCGATGGCGGCGTCGAGGCCGATCACCTGAGTGGCGATCATCGCCACCGCCTCGGGTATCACCGGGTTCACCTTGCCGGGCATGATGCTGCTGCCCGGCTGCAACGCCGGCAATGTCAGCTCCGCGAGACCCGCCAGCGGCCCGCTGCCCATGAAGCGCAGATCATTCGCGATCTTGGCCAGCGCCACGGCGAGCGTGCGCAACTGCCCGGAGTATTCGACGGCCGCGTCCTGGCTCGCCTGCGCCGCGAAGAAATTGCCGGCCGTCGTGAACGGCATGACCGTCAGCGTGCGCAGCTCTTCGATGAAGCGCGCCGCAAAGTCCGCGTGCGCATTGATGCCCGTGCCGATCGCGGTGCCGCCCTGCGCGAGCGCGAGCAGGCGCGGCTCGCTCGCGCGCAGCCGCTCGATGGCGAGTTCGATCTGCGCCCGCCAGCCCGAGACTTCCTGGCCCAGCGTGAGCGGCATGGCATCCATCAGATGCGTGCGTCCTGTCTTGCAGATCTCCGTCCAGGCGCGCTCCTTGTCGTACAACACATCGACCAGGCCGCGCAGCGCCGGCAGCAGGTCGCGCTGCGTCGCGAGCACCGCGCTCACATGAATCGCGCTCGGGATCACGTCATTGCTGCTCTGGCACATGTTGACGTGGTCGTTCGAATGCACGGGACGGCCGAGCGCACGCGACGCGAGTGTCGCGATGACCTCGTTCGCGTTCATGTTGGTGCTGGTGCCGCTGCCCGTCTGGTACACGTCGAGCGGAAACTGGTCGGCGTATTCGCCCTGCGCGACGGATTCGGCCGCCTTGGAGATCGCCGCCGCCACGTCGGCCGGCAGCAAACCCAGCTTGGCATTGGCGCGCGCCGCGGCGGCCTTGATCAAGGCCAGCGCGGCGATGAAATCCGGCGGCAGACGGGTGCCGCTGAGCTGAAAATTGCGCCGCGCCCTTTCGGTCTGCGCGCCCCACAACGCGTCCGCGGCGACTTCGATTTCGCCGAGGCTGTCGCGTTCTGTGCGGGTGTCACCTTGGGATATCATGCGCGGCCAGTCTAGCAGTCCCCATCCGAGGCATCTTTTTCATGGATTCCGCAGCACTTCTCGCGCTCTCTCCCGTCGATGGCCGGTACCGCAAAGGTGCGGATCCGCTGCGCGCCGTGCTGTCGGAAAGCGGCCTGATCCGCGAGCGAATCCGCATCGAAGCCGCCTGGCTGCTGGTGCTCGCCGAATCCGTGCCGGACCTGCTCGGACAGCCGCTCACCGACGTTATCGTCAAGCTTGCTTCGGGCATGGCGCTCGATCCCGGCGATGACGCGCCGGCGGCGGTCAAGGCCATCGAAAGCCGCATCAACCACGACGTCAAGGCGGTCGAATACTACGTGCGCGAGAAGCTCGCCACGGCCGGCGCCACTCCCGCCGTGCTCGAACTCGTGCATTTCGGCTGCACTTCCGAGGACATCAACAACCTCGCGTACGCGCGCATGTTGCGCGCTGCGCGCGCGGTGCTCTCGGGCGAACTCGAGAAACTCATCGAAAAACTGCGCGGCTTCGCGCACGAATACGCCGCCTTGCCGATGCTGTCGCGCACGCATGGCCAGACGGCCAGCCCCACCACACTCGGCAAGGAATTCGCCAACGTCGTTGCCCGCCTGCGGCGCGCGCGCAAGCGCTTCGACGGCGTCGAGATCCTCGGCAAGTGGAACGGCGCCGTCGGCAACTACAACGCGCACGTCGCGGCGCTGCCGAAGGTGAAATGGCCAGCGGTGAGCCGCAAGTTCGTCGAGTCGCAGGGCTTCAGCTGGAATGAATATTCCACGCAGATCGAGCCGCACGACTGGATCGGTGAATACAGCGATGCGCTCGCCGGCATCAACACGGTGCTCGTCGATCTTGCGCGCGACACCTGGGGCTACATCTCGCTCGGTTACCTGCGGCAGCGCGCGGTGGCCGGCGAAGTCGGTTCGTCCACGATGCCGCACAAGGTGAATCCCATCGATTTCGAGAACGCGGAAGGCAATCTCGGCGTCGCGAACGCGCTGCTGCATCACTTCGCGGCCAAACTACCCATCTCGCGCTGGCAGCGCGACCTGACGGACTCCACCGTGCTGCGCAATGTCGGCGTCGCGCTGGCGCACAGCCTGGTCGCCTGGAATTCCCTGGCGCGCGGACTCGGCAAGATCTCCGCGGACCCCGTGGCCATCGCCGCGGACATCGACACCGCGTACGAAGTGCTCGGCGAGGCGCTGCAGACGGCGCTGCGGGCGGCCGGGGTGCCGAACGGTTACGAACTGCTCAAGGATTTCACGCGCGGCACGCAGGTCGATGCCGCGGCCCTGGCGCAGTTCATCGACAAACTACCGCTGCCGGCGGCGGAACGCGCGCGCCTCAAGTCCCTCGCACCCGCGCAGTATCTCGGCCTCGCGGCCGACATGGCGCGCGCTATCTAATGGCCCGTACGGGCGTGGCCTAGCACGATTCGATTGCGAGTAATGCAACCCCCGTACCGTGGCGCACAAATTGCGATCTGCAGCCCGCTTTCATGCCGGTTTTTGGCCATTTCCGCCCAAAACGTGACGTGGTTGGCACAGCAAAGCGCGACCGTCCACCTACCCTCTGTCGTGCACAGGTCACAATCTGACTGGGGCTCAGGGTCAGGGAGAAGTCGTCTACATGACGGCCGGGGAATTCGAATTCAACAAGCTTTCGCAGCGCAGTTCGGCGCCCGGAATCGCTTTGCCCAATTCAGCCGCGAGCGACACGAGCAACACGGCGCCGAATCACATCCGTGTGATCAGTTCGCTCGAGGAAATGCGCGCCGCCGTCGACGCGGTCGCCGCGAGCGCGCAGCGCCTGATGTCCATCTACACACCGGATCTCGAACCCGAACTCTACGACCAGAACGGTTTCCTCGAGATCGTGAAACGTTTCGTGCTCGCGCGCCGCTTCGCGAAGGTGCGCGTGCTGCTGTCGGACTCCGGCCGCCTGATCCGCGACAACAACCGTTTCATCGCCATGGGGCGGCGGCTCACGAGCTGCATCGACATCCGCCCGGCGGTCACGGCGGCGCGCGTGCGCGCCTGCGGTTACCTGATCGCGGACGATCGCGCGATCGTCTATCGCGTGCACGCGGATCGCTGGGACGGCATCGCCGATCTCAACAATCCACCCGTCGCGCGTCCGTATCTCGACGAATTCGATGAAGTCTGGCACGCCAGCTCGCCCGACGAGCAGGCGCGCCATTCGCTGCGCTAGTTAGCCCACCATGGCATTCAATCCCGAGGTCACCGTGGCCGCGGTCGTGGAACGCGACTCGCGCTACCTGCTGGTCGAAGAACGCATTGCCGGGAGGCTGGTTCTCAATCAACCCGCCGGCCACCTCGAAGATCGCGAGACGCTGCTCGACGCCGTGATCCGCGAGGCGCGCGAGGAAACCGCCTGGCATTTCGTCCCGACGGCGCTCGTCGGCACCTATCTCTGGCGCAGTCCCGACTCCGGCCGCAGCTTCCTGCGCTTCGCGTTCTGCGGCGATGTCGACGACTTCCGCGCAGACCAGTCACTCGACACCGGCATCGTTCGCGCCGTGTGGCTGTCGCGCGAACAGATCCTCAATCAGCAGGCCCGCCTGCGTTCGCCGCTGGTCCTGCGGTGCATCGACGACTACCTGCTGGGGCGGCGCCAGCCGCTCGACTCCGTGTCCGCGCTGGATCTGGAGTCGGCCCCGCGGGTGTACGCGGTAAATCTCTAGAAAGCTTTCCGCGCGTACAATTCGCGCCGTGAATTCCCCTTCCCGTGAACGCATCGTCGTCGGCATGTCCGGCGGCGTCGACTCCGCCGTCGCCGCGCTGCTGCTGTGCCGCGCGGGTTACGACGTGCATGGGTTGTACATGAGCAATTGGGACGAGGACGACGACTACTGCACCAGCGCGCAGGATTTCCAGGATGCGCGCGCCTCGGCCTCGGAACTCGGCATCCCGCTGCACCGCGTGAGTTTCGCCAGCGACTACCGCGCGCGCGTCTTCGACTATTTCCTGGGTGAATACCGCGCCGGCCGCACACCGAACCCGGACGTCCTGTGCAATCGCGAGATCAAGTTCGGCATCTGTCTCGACTACGCGGCGCGCCTCGGGGGCCGCCGCTTCGCGACCGGACACTACGCGCGGCTCGATCACGCCCCCGACGGTCCGGTGCTGCGCAAGGCGCGGGACCTCGAGAAGGATCAATCCTACTTCCTGCATGCGGTCGATCGAGCGCACTTCGCGAACGTGCTGTTCCCGCTGGGTGAGTTCACCAAGGCCGAAGTCCGCGCGCTGGCGCGCGAAGCCGGCCTCCCGGTGTACGACAAGCCCGACAGCACGGGCATCTGCTTCATCGGCGAACGGCCGTTTCGCGAATTCCTGTCGCGTTACATCCCGACATCACCTGGAAACATCGTGAACGAGAATGGCGAGGTGGTCGGGCGCCACCGGGGCCTGTCGTTCTACACGCTCGGGCAACGCGGCGGCCTCGAGATCGGCGGCCGGGCTGGAGCCCGCGAGGAAGCCTGGTACGTCGCGGCCAAGGATCTACGGCGCAATGAGCTCGTCGCAGTCCAGGGGCACGATCATCCCCTGCTCGTTAGCCGGGCATTGACCACCGGGCCCTGCAACTGGCTGGTGCAGCGCGAGGCGAACGAGTTCGATTCGGCGATCAAAGTGCGTTACCGGCAGGCCGATCAAGCCTGCCACGCGACGGTTGGCGCCGACGAGACGATCCGTGTCCGATTCTCCGAACCGCAGCGCGCCGTGACACCCGGACAATTCGCGGTGTTGTATGACGGCGATCGCTGTCTCGGCGGCGGCGTGATCGAACACACGACGGTGAGTTAGAATGCGCCGCTTGTTTGGCGTGACCTGAGGAGTGCAGATAAATGACTGGCAGTTCGAATACCCGTGCGACGCTCAAGGTGGGCAATCTTTCCTATGACTACTGGAGCTTCGCAACGCTGCCCGCCGACAAGGTCGCGCGACTGCCCTTCTCCCTCAAGATCCTGCTCGAAAACCTGTTGCGCTACGAAGATGGCGTGAACGTCACCCGCGAAGACATCGAAGCCGTCCTCGACTGGGACGCGAAAGCGACGCCGTCTTATGAGATCGACTTCACTCCCGCGCGAGTCATCATGCAGGACTTCACCGGCGTGCCCTGCGTGGTGGACCTGGCGGCGATGCGCGAGGCCGTGCAGAAACTGGGCGGCGATCCCGAGCGCATCAATCCGCTGAACCCGGCCGAGCTGGTCATCGATCACTCGGTGCAGGTCGACGATTACGGCCAGGCGAGCTCGCTCGCGACCAACAACAAGATCGAGTTCGAGCGCAATGGCGAGCGTTATGCGTTCCTGCGCTGGGGCCAGACCGCGTTCGACAACTTCAGCGTGGTGCCGCCCAACACCGGCATCGTTCACCAGGTGAATCTCGAATTCCTCGGCCGCGTGGTGTTCCACAAGAAGAGTGGCGCGGCGACGCTTGCCTATCCCGACACCGTCGTCGGCACCGATTCGCACACCACGATGATCAATGGTCTCGGTGTGCTCGGCTGGGGCGTCGGTGGCATCGAGGCCGAGGCCGCGATGCTCGGCCAGCCCGTGACCATGCTCATCCCGCAGGTCATCGGCTTCAAGATGTCCGGCGCGATGAAACCCGGCTGCACCGCCACCGATCTCGTCCTCACCGTCACCGAGATGCTGCGCAAGAAAGGCGTCGTCGAGAAGTTCGTCGAGTTCTTCGGCGACGGCCTCGCGAATCTGCCGCTGGCCGATCGCGCGACGATCGCCAACATGGCACCGGAATACGGCAGCACCTGCGGCATCTTCCCGATCGACGAGGAAACGATTCGTTATCTCGAACTGTCGGGCCGGCCCGCCGAACAGATCGCGCTGGTCGAGGCGTATGCCAAGGCGCAGGGCATGTGGCGCGTCAACGGCGCGAAGCCCGCGGACTACACCGACGTGATCGAACTCGATCTCGCCACTGTCGAGCCCAGCCTCGCCGGTCCCAAGCGTCCGCAGGATCGCGTGCCGCTCTCGAAGGCCAAGAGCGTGTACCAGACGGCGCTCAAGGTCATGGCCGAGGAACGCACGAAGAAAAATCCCACCGCCACCGGCTGCGCGGAAGTCCAGCTCAACGGCAACAAGGTGGAAATCCGCGATGGCGCGGTCACCATCGCCGCGATCACCAGCTGCACCAATACTTCGAATCCCTACGTGCTGATGGCCGCGGGCCTGCTGGCGCGCAACGCCGCCAAGCTCGGTCTCAAGTCGAAGCCGTGGGTCAAGACCAGCCTCGCGCCGGGTTCGCGCGTCGTAACGGACTACCTGACGAAAGCCGGGTTGTTAGCCCCGCTCGAATCGATCGGGTTCAACGTGGTCGGTTACGGCTGCACCACCTGCATCGGCAACTCAGGACCACTGAAGCCGGAAATCTCCGCCGGCATCAAGGCGGGCGACATCGTGGCCACCTCGGTGCTTTCGGGCAACCGCAACTTCGAAGGCCGCGTGCATCCGGAAGTGAAGATGAACTTCCTCGCCTCGCCGCCGCTCGTGGTGGCGTACGCGCTCGCCGGATCGATGGACGTCGATCTGCAGAAAGACGTGCTCGGAACGGGTCCCGACGGCAAGCCGGTGCTGCTCGCCAACATCTGGCCTTCGGACAAGGAAGTCGCCGAGGCGGTGCACGCCACGCTCGACTCGGGCATGTTCCGCAAGAGCTACGCCAACGTGTTCACCGGTGACGCCAACTGGCAGGGCATCAAGATTCCGCTGGGCAAGATCTACGCCTGGGAAGAGAAGTCCACCTACGTGCGCAATCCGCCCTATTTCGAAGGCATGACGATGACGCCGCGTCCGGTGACGGACGTCAGCGGCGCGCGTGTGCTCGCGTTGCTGGGTGATTCGGTGACCACCGATCACATCTCGCCGGCCGGCGACATCGCAAAGACCAGCCCGGCCGCGAAATACCTCGTGTCGCAGGGCGTGCAGCCGGTGGATTTCAACTCCTACGGCGCGCGCCGTGGCAATCACGAAGTGATGATGCGCGGAACGTTCGCGAACATCCGCCTGCGCAACCTGCTCGCCCCCGGTACGGAAGGTGGCGTGACGGTGCACGTTCCGACGGGCGAGCAGATGCCGATCTTCGACGCCGCGATGCGCTACAAGCAGGAAGGCACGCCGCTCGTGATCCTCGCCGGCAAGGAATACGGCACCGGGTCGTCGCGCGACTGGGCCGCCAAGGGCACCATGTTGTTAGGCGTGCGCGCGGTCATCGCCGAGAGTTTCGAACGCATCCACCGTTCGAACCTGATCGGCATGGGTGTGCTCCCGCTGATGTTCCCCGCCGGAAAGACGGCCACTTCGCTCGGCCTCTCGGGCAACGAGGTGTTCGAGATCACGGGGCTGAACAACGCGGAAGCGAAGACGGTCAAGGTGACCGCGACGCCGCCCGCGAAGGATGGCAAGAGCGGCACCCCGATCACGTTCGAGGCGCGCGTGCGCATCGATACGCCGAAGGAACGCGAGTACTACCGCCACGGCGGCATCCTGCAGTACGTCCTGCGCCAGCTCGCCGCCAAGGCGGCCTGACGCGAACGGGAGGGGTTTGCCGGGGGAAGTCCGCTTCCCCGGCGATCCGCCTGGCTCGCCACTCTCCTTGCTTCCGGCATACGCCGCCGATATCTCATTCAACCAAGTGGTTGACTGTCCGATCCGCGTTGGACTACATTCAACCACATGGTTGAATTAAACAGCGGTCGTCTCGACAACGTCTTCCACGCGCTCTCCGACGCAACGCGCCGCGACATGTTGCGCAGGCTCGCCAGTCGCGAGCACACCGTGAGTGAGCTCGCCGAGCCGTTTCAGATGTCCCTCGCCGCCGCCTCCAAACACATCCGCACCCTCGAGGATGCGGGCCTCATCCGCCGTACGGTCGAAGGCCGCACGCATCGTTGCCGCATCGAGCCCGGTCCCCTCATGGGCATAGGCCGCTGGCTGCGACGTTACGAGAAATTCTGGAGCAACCGCCTCGACGACCTCGAGCGCGCACTGAAGGAGTGATCCATGCACGACTACGCCACCCGCATCGCACCCGATGCCGTACGCCTCGAGCGGCTGCTGCCCGGTCCCATCGAACGCGTCTGGGCCTTCCTCACCGAATCCGACAAACGCGCGCGTTGGCTCGCCGCCGGCGACATGGAGCTGCGAACCGGCGGAAAGGTCGAGTTGCGCTTCAACCACGAGAAAATTTCTCCCGAACCCACACCCGCCAAGTACCGTGACATGCCCATGAGTTTCACCGGCAAGGTGCTGCGCTGCGAGCCTCCCCGGCTGCTCGAATTCACCTGGATGGAGAGTCATGGCGGTCATTCCGTCGTGCTGTGGGAGCTCAGCAACCGCGGCGACGGAGTCGCGCTGACCATCACCCATCGCAGACTCGACCGCCGCGACGAATTGCTCAGCGTCTCCGGTGGCTGGGACGTGCACGTGGGTATCCTCGACGATGTGCTCCACGAGCGACCGCCGCGCGGATTCTGGTCCGCGCATGCGGATCTGGAGGCGGAGTACGGGCGTCGCTTTCCCGAATAGTCGGCCGGGCCTCGCGTGAGGCCCGGCCCCATCTCCGGCCAAACTACTGCGGCTCGCGACCCAGGCGGGTGATGTTCGACCAGTCGATGCGTCGAGTCGCGATCATGAGGATCGCCAGCACGCCGAACAGCAGCAGCGCCCCCATCAGCAACGAGTAATCCTCGGAGCGCAGGATCCAGTACAGCATCGTGTACAGAGTCGCGAGCCCGGCCCCGGCGCCGAGCGCCAATGGCAGACTCTTCAGCACCCCGGTCAGATACAGCGTGATCAACGCAACGAGCGCACCCGCCGACACGCCGTATGCAATGTCGAAACTCACGTGCTCCGAGAGCGCGAGCAACAGCAGATAGAACACCGCCAGCGCCAGGCCGACCAGCAGGTACTGCATCCCGTGGATCGCAAGGCCGCTGACGTGTTCCCACAGGAAGAACGTCAGGAACGTGATGCCGATCAGCAGGACGGCATAGTGGACCGCTCGGTAGTTGCGCTGATAGACATCCACGGGCTCGTAGAACGACACGCCCACGCTGCTCTGCGCGAACGCGGCCTCCGCCGGCACTCCACCGCGAACTTCCGAGTCGTACCAGCTCTGGCCGAAGGTGCGGTTGATCTCGAGCACCGACCATTTCGCCGAGAATCCCTTTTCACTGATCGAAGGAGACAACGGCGCCGGGGCGCCCTCGAACTTGGGATCAGGCCACACCGATTTCAGCGAGATATCCGCCTTGCGCGCGAGCGGCAGGAACGAGAGCTGGCTGCTGCCCGCGAGCGTGAGTTTCAGCCGAAACGGTATGGTCGCGCTTTCACGCAGCGCGGCGAGTGGTACGCCAGTCGAGATGCCGGCCGAGCCCGCATATCCATCGGCCGCCACCTGGCCGCGTTCGCCCGCGACGACGAGATCGTCCACGGCGCGCAACGCGCGTGATTCCGAATTGAGCACCAGCAGCCGCGCCTCGCTCCATTTCACTTCGCGCCCCTCTTTCACCTCGTTGAGGTGCGCGAAATCGCGGCTCAGGAATTCACCGCTGACCGCCACCTCGGCCAGGTAGACAGGCTTGGTATACAGCCCCACCGTGCGGGTGCCGGGCTTCGCCACGGCGCTCACCGAAAGCAGGTCGGGAAGCACGTACAACACGTTGCGGTCGACCGCCGTGCGCTGCGTTTCACGACCAGCCGCGCTCTGCTCGACGATCACGCGCGTGGTTTCGATGGGGATGGCGAGCAGCACACCGCCGGTCGTCTGCGCGCCGCCCCAGGATTCGGCGATGCGCGCCGCGGCGGTCTCGCGCATGGCGACCCGTTCGCCAACCAGGCTCTCGACCTGGCTGATGGGTATCAGCAAAAGAATGACGAGCGCGCCGATCACCAGAAGTTTGGCGAGCAGCGGCGGTATGAACCTGCGACGTTCGGACATCGAATTCTCCCAGTGATGTTGCAAACAGCCGCAGTGTCGAACCGCAAAGTGGCAAGCCCGGTATCGCAATTGTGGCGAATCGTGGCGCACGCCCCGTGTAACATCGCGTCACTCATGACCATGGCCATCTTTGATCTGGACGGCACGATCACGCATCGCGACACATTGTTCCCGCTCGTGTTGCGTCAACTCGTGCGCCGCCCGCTGCACTTGTTGCGGTTGTTAGGCGTGATTCCGGCGGCAATCCGCTTCCTGTTCGATCGCGATCGTGCGGCGTTGAAGCAGTCCCTGCTGCGCAGCACGCTCCGCGGCATCACTCGCGAAGAGCTGCGCGCGACTTCCGAACGGTTCGTGAGCGAGTGGATCGAGCGCCGCTGTTTCCAGGAGGCGCTCGCGACCATCCGCCGGCATCGGGACGCCGGGCACTACCTGGTGCTGATGTCCGCCAGCGTCGATTTCTATGTCCCGGAATTCGGCCGCCAGCTCGGCTTCGACCGCGTGATCTGCACCGGCGTGCGCTGGGACGGGGACCGCCTCGACGGCACGCTGACGACGGCCAACCGGCGCGGCGAAGAAAAAGCGCGCTGCCTGCGCGATCTCATCGCCGCGCGCGACGATTCCGACACCTTCGCGTACGGCAATGCTGAATCCGATTTGCCGCACCTCAGGCTCGCCCGCCATGGAGTGCTGGTGAATGGCAGTCTCGGCGCGCGCCGCGCCGCCGCGGAACTCGGCGTCTCCACCGTGGAATGGATCTGAGCCAGCCGCTAACGTGACTCGCATCACACTTGCACCCTTGTCCTGCCGTGCACCGGCGCGGCCTCGCCGGTGCATCGGACGCCAATCACAGAGGCTTTTCCCGTTCGCATTTACGATGCAGGTCGGAGTCCGTCCGACTTTTACAGAATGCCAACAGAGCGGGGACAAAACAGGCCTGTGATCGACCGCGTGCGCGCGGTTTTCGCCGTGTGCGGTCTGGCGTTCGCAGGCGTTTCACTCGCGACTCCGCCGCTCAGCGTGCAGCGCTACAGCCTCGAGGAAGGACTCTCTCAGCAGTCGATCAACGCGATCACGCAGGACAGCGAAGGTTTCATGTGGTTCGGCACCGAAGACGGCGCCAACCGCTTCGACGGATACGAGTTCCGCCAGCTGCGGCACGATCGCGGGGATGCGCAATCGCTCCCCGACCCGTGGATCTCTTCGCTCGCCGCGAGCGAGGACGGGCTGTGGATTGGCACGGTTGGCGGTGGAATCGTGTTCCGCAACGCGCAGACCGGGACACTCGAATCACCCGCGGTGTTGCGCGATGCGCCGTTCCTGCAACGCGTGCGAGCGCTCGCGCGCGACCGGTTGAGCCGCCTGTGGATCGCAACCCGCGATGGCGGCGTGGCTATCTACGACCCCCGCTCGCAGGAACTGCGGCGCGTCACGCATAAGCCGGGCGATGTCCGCTCGCTGTCCGACAACTCCACTTTCAGCATCATCCACCTGCGCAGCGGCGACACCTTGGTCGGCAGCGCGCGCGGTCTCGATCGAATCACCGCCGCCAACTTCGCGGTCACGCGTCTCGCGCTTCCGGTGGAACTCGGCGGCGTTCAAGGGGCACGCGTATCGGCATTGACGGAGTCACCGGACGGCATGGTGTGGGTCGGAACGGATGTGGGACTCGGCCGCTTCGATCCGCGCAACGGACAGTGGCGCGTCTATCGCGAGAAGCACGGCAGCGGCACCGCACTGCCCGACAATCGTGTGAAGGCATTGCTCATCGACAGCCAGGGCCGGCTGTGGGTCGGAATGACCCGCGGTCTCGCATGGTTCGACACTGCCACGGAAACCTTCTCCAGTTACAACCGCGACGTCGCCGAACCGCGCTCGCTGCCCGACGACCACGTCATCTCGCTGTTCGAAGATCGTGGCGGCAGTCTGTGGATCGGCACGAAGACCGGCGGACTCGCCAAGTGGAATCCGCGCACCTGGTCTTTCGGACATTCGCGCGCCAGCGCCGCAGAGGGTTTCACCGACCGCAACATCACCTCGTTCGCCGAGGATCCGATGGGCCGGCTGTGGATCGGTACTTTCGGCAGCGGCATCAACCTGCTCGATCGCGCGACGTCGCAGATCACTCCGCTGCGTCACGCGAAGGGCATGCGCGGCTCGCTGAGCGAAGATCGCGTGATGGCGATGCTCGAAGCCTCCGACGGGTCGGTGTGGGTCGGAACGATGGGCGGCGGGCTCAATCGCTTCGATCCGGAGACACTGCGCGCCGAGATCTACCAGCACGATCCGGCCGTCCCGACGACACTCGCCGCGAGCGGCGTGATGAGTCTGCTCGAAGTGGACCGGCAGCTCTGGGCGGGCACGTACGGCGGAGGCATCTCGCGTTTCGATGCGCGCTCACGCCGCTTCGACAATCTGCGCCCGGGTCCCGAGGATGGATTGCACCTGACGAGCGGACGTGTCACGGCGCTGGCCCGCGATCGCGCCGGACACGTCTGGATCGGAACCGACGGGGGCGGCCTCAACGTCTGGGACAAGAAGACCCGCCGCCTCTACTACCACAAGCGCGATGCCAAACGCCTCGATTCGCTGAGCGCGGACACTATCTACACGATCCTGGTCGACGACAACGGCGGCGTCTGGATCGGAACCCGCGGCGGCGGACTCGACCGGGTGGTGAACCCGAGCGAAGCGACCGGCGAGCTGCGCTTCGACAACTACTCGGAGTCGCGTGGCCTGCCTAACAACTCCGTCTATGGCCTGCGTGCCGACGGCGCGGGCAACATCTGGATCAGCACCAACTTCGGCCTGGCGCGGCTGGACCCGAAGAGCGGTGCCGTGCAGCGCTTCCATCGCCTGCATGGCCTGCAGGCCGAGGAATTCAACTTCGGCGCCCACTACCGGGATCGCAGCGGCAAGCTGTACTTCGGCGGCGCCGCCGGCTTCAACAACTTCTACCCGGAAGTGCTCGAATTCAACGAACGCCCGCCGCGAGTCGTGCTCACGCAGTTCCTGAAACTGAACACACCGGGCGCGGCGGGCGTGCCCGAAGAACGCATC
Organism: Alcaligenaceae bacterium; assembly: GCA_036677145.1. Taxonomy (GTDB): domain Bacteria; phylum Pseudomonadota; class Gammaproteobacteria; order Steroidobacterales; family Steroidobacteraceae; genus CADEED01. The sequence continues at coordinate 3,101 of JAKFFF010000091.1, read as the reverse complement.
GAACGCCTGAAGCTCGGTCACAAAGAAGATGTGATCACGCTGAAGTTCGCGGCCCTCGATTACGCGGATCCGCGCGCGAATCGTTACGAATACAAGCTCGACGGTTTCGACAACGACTGGGTGCGCGCCGACGAGCGCCGCGTGGCGACGTATACCAACCTGCCCGGCGGCAACTACGTGTTCCGCGTGCGCGCCAGCAACAGTGATGGCGTCTGGAGCACGCAGGACCTGGCGCTGCCGATCGACGTCGCACCCTCGCCGTGGTTTTCGCGCTGGGCTTTCGTGGGCTACACGCTGGTGGCGGGGTTCGTCCTGCTTGCGGTCTGGTATGCGCAGCAGCGCCGGTTCGCGCGCGCCGCGGCGCAGCGTCTCGAGCTCGAGCAGCAGGTGAGCGACCGCACCTACGAACTGGCACAGCGCTACAGTGAACTCGAGGATGCGAACCGCCGCCTCGAAATGGCGAGTTACACCGATACGCTCACGGGACTGGCCAATCGCCGTTACCTGATGCAGCAGTTCCCGCGCATGCTGGCCGAACGCAAGGGTGCGTATGGCCTTGCCATCATGATCATCGACCTCGATGCGCTGAAGCCCATCAATGACCAGCACGGTCATGCCGCCGGCGACGAAGTCATCATCGAAATCGCCCGGACGCTGCGCGCCGCGATCCGGCCCGACGACATGCTGGCGCGCTGGGGCGGTGACGAATTCGTCGTCGTCGCCCAGGCACAACACATCGAACACGTGACCATGCTGGCCGAACGCATCCGCGAGCGCATCGCCAAACTCAAGTGCGTGCTGCCGAAGGGCGCCATCGTGCGCACCAGCTGCAGCATCGGCCTGACCTGCCTGCCCTTCGTCCCCGGCAAGCCGGATGCCGTCAGCTGGGAACACGCCATCAAGATCGCCGACCTCGCGCTGTATCGCGCCAAGCGCGCGCGCAATGCCTGGCGCGGCTGGTTCGGCACCGAAGCCGTCGCGACGATCAACTCGGTCATCGGCGCCGTCGAAACGAACATCGACGCCCTCATCGCGAACGGCACCATCATCGAACACTCATCGACACGCGGCAGCGACGACACCGTCAATGCATTACGCGTGTTGCGCGAAGTGCGCTGACGCGCCGCTCATCAGGAAACGAAAACCGTCATGGAAGATATCCGTCAACTCGCCAACGCCCTGCCCGACCTGGCGCTCATCGTGCGCCGCGACGGCGTGGTGCTCTCGTGCGTCGGCGGCAACGCGGTGCGCGGACTCAACGCGAGCGAGGCCGAGATCCCGGGCCGTCCGCTCGCCGAAGTATTCCCCGAGTCGATCGCGACGCATGTACTGCAGACCGCGCGCCGGATCCTGAAGACGCGCAAGCCGGCGCAGCAGCGTTATCGCGATGGCGAGATCAAGTACGAAATGCGTTTCCAGGTGCAGGGTTTCGACCGCGTGCTCGTGGTGTGCCGCGACCTGGGCGTCGGCGCCACGTCGAACGATTCCGGGCTTTATCCGCAAAGCTCGAGCGCGATGCTGCCGCACCGCGACGGCTTCGAGAAGTCGCTGCGCATGGCGCTCGACATGGCCGCGTTGCGCGAAGACACCGTCGCCGTCGTGCTCATCCACTTCGGCGGCTACTCGACTTATCAGCGCGTGTTCGATTCCGCGCTGGCGAATCGCCTGCTCGAACTCGCCGCGAAAATCGTCGGCGAGACCTTGCCCGAAGGGCGCGCCAATCTGCCGCGGGTCGCGCGTGTGTCGGATGACGTCATCGGCGTGCTGCTCACCGACATCCGTGCACGCAGCGATGCCGATACCGTGGTCGAAAGGCTCATCAAGGCGTTGAAACATCCGGTCGACCTCGACGGACAGATCTTCCAGCTCGCGCCGCGCGCGGGTGTCACGCTCTCCGGAACGGATGGCGCACGCGCCGTCGAGCTCATCGAGCGCGCGCTCACCACGCTCGATGCGATCCGCCGCCAGGACGTCGAGCGCGGCGTGCTGTTCTATTCCGACACGCTGCGCATCGCCTCGCTCACGCGCCTCGACTGGCGCCAGGAACTCGCGAATGCCATCCAGAACGACGAGCTCGAGTTGCACTACCAGCCGCGTTACCTGCTCGCCACGCGCGAAATCGTCGCGGTCGAGGCGTTCCTGCGCTGGCCACACAAGATTCGCGGCCTCGTCCCGACTTCTGAATTCCTGCCGATCGCCGAACTGTCGGGCCTGTCGGTGCAGCTTGGTCGCTGGGTATTGCGCCGCGCCTGCCGCGATCTGGCGACGCTCGCGGAACGGGGACTGCCCAACGTGCGCGTCTCGGTGAACGTGGGTCGGCAGTATCTGTCCGCCGAGAGCCTCGCCGAAGACGTCACCAGCGCGGCCGCGGAAGCCGGTGTCGATCTCGCGCGGCTCGATCTCGAGATCACCGAACTCATGCTCTCGACGGGACACAGCGGACTCGCGGCGCTTCATCAGTTGCGCGGGCGTGGTGTGCGGGTGCTGATCGACGACTTCGGCACGGGCTACGTGTCGCTCGGAAAACTGCGCGCCTCGCCGCTCGACGGCCTGATGATCGACCGTTCCTTCGTCGAGGAGGTCGGCCACGACCACGAAGCGCGGGCGGTGTGCCGCGCGGCGATCGCCCTGGGGCTGGCCTTCGGCCTGCGCATCGTAGCCGAGGGCATCGAGACCGAGGCCCAGGCGCAGTTCCTGGTGGCCGAGCAATGCCACGAGGGACAGGGTCATCTCTTCTGTCCCGCCACGCCCCTGCCCGACTTGCTGGACCGGATCCTGCGCACCGGAAAGGAAACTCCGTCTTCTGTTCAACGCACCGCGCGGCGCTGAACTGACTTGACATAGCGGCATGATTTGACCGGACCTTATTTGAGGTCCGTCACACTTGGCCCGAGATCAGCGTCACACATGCACGCTGAGAAGGGCGCCTCCCCGCCTCTAATGACGCCATTCGCAACCGCGAATTGGGGCCGAAATTGGGCGGGATTTTGACGAAGTCGAAGCTGAAGAAAGTGACCGCCGGGATCTTCGGCGCCGTATCGGCGGCGCTGCTGGCGTGTTTTGCCGTCACATCCGGAGCGCATGACGCCGCGGGCGAGCCG
>JAKFFF010000090.1:0-33705 GCA_036677145.1 Alcaligenaceae bacterium | reverse complement strand
AGGTCGCACCCCATCTAACTACGCCGCTCGCGCTCACGGCCGACCAGGCGGTGGTTTACCGCCTCTCGGATACGCTCGATTTCCTGCCGCACGATTTCTGCGCCACCGAGCCGGCCGGCCGCGTCGGCAGGCCGTCCGCCCGCAATGGCCTGGAGCAGTTCAAAGCGCTGGTGGGCGAGCTCAAGTTGCAGTTCGTGAACGCACCGACCGACCAGCTGGACATCTCGCTGATTGCCGACGCCGCGCTGCAGGAGCTGTACTCGCCGACCGACGATCTCCCCGGCGCAATGCTTGCGCTGTTGAACGTCGTCGACGGCATCTACGACGCCCAACTCGGACTCGTGATCAACGCCGCGGACCTGCGACTCGCGCCGACATCTCCGGACCCGTTCACTTCGGACGATTCGGAAGTTCTGCTGGGCCAGCTCAAGACGTTCCGCAGCTCCATTCCGGAAGTGCAGTCGAAGGCCGTCGCACACCTGCTCACACGCCGTGTGCTCGATGACGGCACGACGCTCGGCATTGCCGCGCTCGAAGGCGCCTGCGATGCCACCGATGGTGTTTCGCTGACCTCGACGGGCGGAGGCGTAGGGGCCAGCAGCAGGCAGGCGATGATCGTCGCGCATGAGATCGGTCACAACCTCGGCGCCCATCACGATACGGCCGCGTGCGGCGATACCTTCCTCATGTGGCCGGCGAACACAAACAGCACGACGCCGGTGTTCTCACAATGCAGCCTCGACGAGATGCGCCCGTTCATCGCGGCGCGACGCGGCAACTGCTTCACGTCGCCGGTCTGGGCTGATGCCGAAGCGCGCATCGGCGCGATTTCCGACCCGCTGGTGAACGAACCCTTCACCTGGCCGGTGTACGTGCGCAACGCCGGCACCGCGCCCCTGGCGAATTCTGTCGTCGACATGAACCTGTACGGCGCCGACATCGGCACCGTGACGACGACGGTCGGCAGCTGCGCGTCGTCCAACGGCCATGTGAGCTGCCAGTTCGGCACGCTCGCGCCCGGCGCTGAAGCGCGTGTCGATCTCGAGATCACCCCTAACTTTCTCGGCGCGCTGCAACTGATCGCCCACGCCAACGGCGGCAACGACCGTTACGAGAACAACAACATCGTCTACGGGAACTCGACCGTTCGGCCGCAGGCCACGCTCTCGATCAGTGTGAATCCCGCGACACAGTCCGCGTTGGTAGGCGACACCGTGACGTACACCTACACGTTGACGTCGAGCGGCCCGCGCCCCGCCCGCAACGTGTCGGTGAGGCTGGGCGGCAACTATTTCGACGGCAGCGGCGTATCGACGACGCAGGGAAGCTGCGTCCTGAGCGCCGTCAGCAGCACTTGCGACATCGGCGATATCCCGGCCGGGTCTTCGGTCGATGTCGTTTTCGATGGCCATGCGACTCAGGCCGGTAACCGGCAGGTCGGCGCGCAGGTGACCGCATCCGCGTACATCGCGCAGCCGGTCGTCAATGGAACGCTCGTTGCATCCGCCAGGCGCGACCTCGAGTTGGTCGCGTCGGCTGGTCTTCATTACCCGGTCGTCGATTCTCCCTACGAACTCACGTTTCCCATCCGCGCGAACGGCACGCAGGCGGTCACCGATGGACGCTTCCGCATGAACAGCGGCGGGGCGACCGTGCAGTCCGTCACCATCGACGGCGTGAGTTGTGCGTCCAGCGACTATCACGCCATATACGGCGGCGGCTGCCCGCTCGGCATCGTGAATCCGGGTGAGCAGCGCATGGTCACCGTGCGGTTGCTGTTCACGACGGCCATGACGACCAACGTGGCGCTCATGGCCGAAACCGCCGGCGGCGATGACCTGGGGTCTAACAATCAGGTCGACCTCGAGTTCCAGGCGCGCAACGGCACGGATGTATCGGTCTCGGTATTCGGTTCCGGCAGCGCGCAAATCGAAGGCCGCGATCTGAACATCTGGGCGGATATCTTCTCCATCGGCGCGAACGACGCGACGCAGATTTCCGCGACGCTCGATGTGCCGGTCGGGATGCGCGTCCTGACGGCGACCCTGCCGCAGGGCGACTGCGCCCTCGCCAACGAACGCCGCATCACCTGCACGCGCGGAACGCTGGCGCGCAATGCCACCGCGCGCATGACGGCCACGGTGATCGGCGACGAACCCGCCTCGTTCACGGTCACCTATTCGGTCAATGCATTGAACGATGGTGCATCGGCCAACAACACCGCGACTTCACAGGTCCTCGTGCGGCCGCTGGCCGATGTCGGCGTGAATCCGCTGTCCACCACGTCGTTCGCATTCGTCATCGGCGTGCCACGCGATTTCACCTTCGAAGTGTTCACCGGGCAGACACGTCCCGTGCAGGGAGTGACCGTTCGCGTTCCGAACAGCCAGCGTATTCCGCTCGAATCACTGAGCGCGGCCGTCGGCACCTGCTCGGTCACCGCGGGCACCTGCAACCTCGGAGATCTGCTGCCCAATTCCCTGGTGCAAATCAATGCCCGTTACACCGCGACAGGCCTGGTCGTCATCTCGGATAACGTGAGTGTATCGGCGCCTTGGGATGCGGATAACTCCAACAATTGGCGATCGATCATGTTCAACTCGTTCAATCCGGGCGACGCCCGCTTGAGCGTCGTGACGACCCACATCTCGGGCAACGTCGGCGCCGTGATCGATTTGCCGCGCATCACGATCGACACGCTGCTCGAGTCGGCGGGTGGCGAGATCGAGATCGTGCTGCCGTCATTCGTGACCATCGACCGGATTTCGTTCTCCGGCGGCATCTGTTCGGGCTCCACGCCGTTACGCTGCTACATGGGCTCGCGGGCGACGGGCGCCCGCGATGACATCGACATCCGCGTCCGGGTCGACGGAGCGGGCACGTTCACGAGCAACATCACCGTGAAGATGAGCAATGACACGAATCCCGCGAATGACCAGGCAACACTGCAAATTCAGGGCATCGCCAGGGAGGCGCCGCCCGTCACTCCTCCATCCTCCGGCAGCAGCAGCAGCGGGGGCAAAGGCGGTGGTGGCCGATTCGAATGGCTGGCCGTCGCGTTGCTCGCGTTGCTGGTCACGCGGCGCATGAGTGCGCGCGCTCACGGATCTGGAACTCCCCGCCGCGCAGTACATCGCAGGGTTTCAACCCCGCCTTATGTCGCGCGCAAATGAGGTGCGTGCTGGTTCACTGATTCGCGAATACGCGGGTTGCATCGGCCCCTGCGACTTCTGACGCCGCGATAAGGTCGCCCCCACAAGAACTTCGCCAAGAAGGCGAGAAAGGGTTCAAAGGGTGCGCAGGATTTGCAGCCGGTTCGTGCTGGGATTGGTCGGGTTTGCCGGGATGGCTACCGCCGCCGCTCAGTCTCCAACGCTTCAATATGTCGAACCGGTCGAGCTGTCCGTTGCATCTGATAGCACCGGATTCGAGGCCTACGGCCGCCGCTTCTCACTGACGCTCGCCGACAACGGCCGCGTGCTGCAAAAACTCTCCGCCACGCGCAAGGCCGAGCTCACCAGATACCGCCTGCTGCGCGGATCACTCGATGGAACTCCGGGCTCCTGGGTGCGGCTGACTGAAACTCCCGCCGGCCTCGAGGGCGCGATCTGGGACGGCCAGGATCTTTTCGCGGTCACGACCTACCGGCGGGTGGCCGGACTGCTCACTCATCCGCTCGACGCCGCGCCGGATCAAACCGTCGTGTACCGGCTGTCGGATCTGCGCGATGCGTTGCCGCGCGATTTCTGCGCGCTGGGATCCGACACCACGAATGAATCGGGCTCGGCGCTCGATCAATACAAAGGATTGGTCAACGAGCTCAGGGCGGCGACCAGCACCATCGGCCGCCAGGTCGAGATCTCCCTGATCGGCGATACGGCCTTCCAGGCCGCCGAGTCTGAAGATCCGACGGCGGCGATGCTCGCGCGTCTCAACATTGTCGAAGGCATCTTCAGCGAGCAGCTCGATCTGCTGGTGCTGGCCACGGACCTGCGGCTGATGTCTTCGGGCGCCGATCCGTTCACCAGCACGAACGGCACGAAGCTGCTCGAGCAGTTAGGCGACTACCGCGTGGCGAACGCGGCCGTGCGCGCGCGCGGCATCGCCCACCTGATCACGGGAAAGAATCTCGAAGGCACCACCGCCGGTATCGCCTACATGGGCTCGGTGTGCGACGCGAAACGCGGTGTCTCGATCAGCGAGCAGGCGTTTGGCACGGCGCTCTCGGCGCTGATCATGGCGCACGAACTCGGCCACAATTTCGGCGCGCCGCATGACGGCGAATCCGGCACGGCCTGCGCGAGCGTGGGCGGCGGTTACATCATGGCGCCCGCGGTCAGCGGGTTCACCCGCTTCTCGCAGTGCAGCCTCGACACGATGCGCCCGGTGCTGGCGCGCGCGAGCTGCGTGACGCCGGCGGATTACGCCGACGTGAACATCGCGGCGGCCGTGCCGAACGTGGCGGGCGAGGGTGGCTTGCCCTTCACGCTGCCGTTCGATGTGACCTCCATCGGAACGCGCACGGCGGAGAATGTCGTTGCGACCGTGGCGCTGCCGGCCAATCCGTCGGTGACGATCGAATCAGCCACCAGCACGGTGGGCAGCTGCTCCGTCACGCCGCTGACCGTGAGCTGCGCGCTCGGCGACATCGCACCCGGTGAAACGCGCCGTGTCGAAGCGGTCGCGCGCAGTAGCTCGTTGTACAACCTGGCGGCGACGGCACACGTCGCCGCGGCGAACGATCCGGTGTCCTCGAATGACTCGGCCACGCTGCCGGTGGCGATACGCTCGGGAATCGATGCCGCGCTCAGCCTGTCGGTGAGTTCGGCGGACGTGGCGCTGGGCGCACCGCTCACGGTGTACGCGGACATCAGCAGCCTGCGTGCGCAGTCGGTGCGCAATCTGATCGTCGCAGTGAACCTCAACCAGGCCGTGAAGGCTGCAACGCTGCCGGGCGGTTCGTGCACGCTGCATGCGTATTCGGTGAGCTGCACGCTTTCGGAACTGCCCGCCGGCGCCACGCGCCGGCTCACCGTCGAGACGAAGACGACCGCGCCGGGCGCGTTGTTCGCCTCGGCCACCGTGAGCGCCACGGGTGATGCCGATCTCACCAACAATTCCGCCACCGCCAGCGGCTGGGTGCAGGCCGAACGCGACGTGGAGTTGACGGCGGGTGCGGCCAGCGTCGATCTCGCCGTCGGCGCCGCATACGAAGTGCCGTTCACGCTGCGCTCGCGGGGGCCGCTGCCAACGGGCGACGTGACGTTGTGGATTTCGATCCCGTCGCCGGCGCTCAGCGTGGATTCGTTCGACGGCGCGACGTGTACGCATCCCGATGCGCTCACGTACCGCTGCGATCTCGGTGCGCTCGCGCCGGGTGCGAGCCGCACGGTGCGCATGCGCGTGCGCGGCGAGCAATCGCTGGCGGTCGACATCAATGCGAGCGCCGAGGCCCCGGGCGACGGCTACGGCACCAACAACTACTCGACCGTGCAGGTGCGTGTCGATCATCTCGTGGACCTCGGCATCGAGATGGCCACGGGGGGCACGGGTGTCGAGGACGCGTCGTTCGGCGGGCAGGTCTCGCTGCGTTCCAGCGGCCGCAACGCGGCCACCGGCGCGACGCTGGATATCGAGCTGCATTCGGCCGGCGTGTTTCGCTCGGCCACCATTCTCAACGGCTCGATCTGCAGCCTCGCTTCCCCGCAGCGCGCGCGTTGCACGCTGCCGGCGCTGGCGCGCAATGCGGCGCTGTACGTGAACTACGAAGCGGAGTTCGCCGAGCCGGGCAGCTACGACGTGCGCTTCGTGCTGACGACACCGGGCGATACCGCGCCCGACAATGACGTGCTCGAGCGCGTGATCCTGGTGCGGCCGTTCAACGACATCGGGGTGAGCGGAGAGCTGAACCTGCCCGACTTCGTCGTCGGCCAGACCCGCGAGAAGACCTTCAGCCTGAGCGTCGACCGGCGCGACCTGGCGGCTGCGCGTTTCACGGCGCCGCACTATCTACCCGGCCTGCGCGTGGATGCGATCCGCGCGACGCTGGGTGAATGCCGCGTGGACGAGACCATCGGCGGCATCTGCGAATTCGTGAACCTGCCGGCGTTCGCGCGCGCGACCGTGACGGTGACGTACCGCGCGCTGGAGGGGAACTTCAGCGACAACATCGCCGTGAACGTGACGTCGGCGGGTGACGTCGTGGCGGGCAACGATGCGGTGCGGGCCACCGCGAAGGTGCTTGGCGCGACCGATCTCGAGTTGCGCGTGGGCGCGGAGACACGTGGCACGGTGGGCCAGACGCTGGTGTTGCCGGCGATCACCATCTTGAATGGCGCCGATATCGCCTATGGCGCGCGGCTCGAAGTGACCTTGCCGGCGCAGGTGACCCTGGTCGACGTGTCGGCGGCGAACGCGCTGTGCAGCGGCACGATCGTGCTGCGTTGTGATTTCGACGAGCTGCCCGCGAACTCGGCGACGACCGTGAATCTCAGCGTGCGCGCGGAAACTTCCGGTCAGTTCAGCGCTGGATTGAGCGTCGCGGCGAGCAACAACACGAACACCACGAACGACACGCGCCAGCTGACCATCGATGTTGCCGCCGCCGCCACTGTGACGGGTTCCGGCGCGAAGAGCGGCGGTGGCGGCGCTTTCGAGTGGCTGACCCTCGCGCTGCTCCTGCTGATGGGTTGGTGCCGGGTGAGAAAAAACTGAGTTAGGCGCGGCCCGGCGCGTTTCGGCTAACTCAGTTTTTTCTCACCCGGCACCAACCTTCTTACAAGACGTCGCTGTTGCTCACGAAGGCGAGGTGCGTGCCATCCGGGGACCAGGAGGGGACGTTGATCGTGCCCTGGCCGCCGTAGATGTATGCGATCACCTTTGGCGGGGCGCTGCCGTCGACCGGCAGGAGGCGCAGCACGCAGTGCTTGTAGTACGGATGATCCGTGGCGTCCACGTCGAGCCCGTACGAAATGATCACGATCCACTTGCCGTCCGGCGAGAAGTGCGGGAACCAGTCGTTCCACTTGTGATCGTTCGTCACGCGCTCCTGCGCGCTGCCATCGGGCTTCATGCGCCAGATCTGCATCTGCCCCGTGCGCGTGGAGTTGAAATAGATCCACTGCCCGTCGGGTGAATACTCCGGACCGTCATCCAGCCCGGCGGTGTTCGTGAGATTGATCTCCTTGCCGCTGCCATCCGAGGCGATCTTGTGGATATCCCACTCGAGCACCTTCGGATCCTTCTTCGTCGGACGCCCGCCGGTGTACGTCAGCCACTTCGCATCCGGCGACCAGCCATGCAGGTAGCTAGGCGTATTCGGAGTGATACGCACCGGCACGCCGCCGCGCGTCGGCAGCGTGAAGATGGTCGACTGGCCCGTGCCCGTGCTCTGGTCGGAGATGCCGAGCTGCGTACCGTCGAACGACAACACATGGTCGTTGTTGTTGCGGATCGCGAAGCCGGTGTCGATCAGCGCCGGGGTGCGCGTCGCGAGATCGAACTTCCACAGCCGCCCGCGCGTCGCGGCGTCGTTGCCGCTGGCGTTGTAGATCAGCGCCGAACCATCCGGCAACCAGTTGGGCGCCTCGAACGGCACGCGCGAGGAGTAGATCTGCGAACGATGCCCGTTGGACACGTCGAGGATCTCGAGCCGGCTGCCGATGTAATCGCGATACGGCTGGAAGCCCACCTTCACCGGCCGGATAACCCGCACGTTGCGGAAAATCGCCGTTTCTTTCACCGCCGCGTTGTGCGAGGAAAGGAACAGTCCGACGAACGCCTCCGCGGGCACGTCGACCGCTTCCTTGTATTCCGTGACTTCGAACGGCTCGCCGAAACGCGCCGCCGAGAAGATGAACAGATTGCCGCGGCGTTCGAGCTGGATCACGTCGGCGCCTTTCGCGGCCGTCATCTCGATCTGCGCCGTGTCCTCGCCCGATGCCTTGCGGTACTGCAGCGACGTGAGTCCGTCGCCGTGAATCACGCCGTCGACATACGCGGAGTCATGGTCGAGCGTCTTGCGCACCATGATGCCGGCCTTGCGATGCGGATCGACGCCCTTGCCGACGAATTCCACGCGCGCCTGCACGATGAAGTCGCCCTTCATGCGCCGGTACGCGTATTGAAACTCGTCGCGCTTCGCCCAGATGTTCGCGCCGCCCGCGCTCAGCGTGTACACCTGCGAGGCCGCGTTCCAGGTGGCATAACCGGCGATGGCCGGCTGCCCTACGTCGCCGTGCGCTTCGAAATCTCCCAGCGGTCCGCCGTTGGGGGAGGCCATCGCCGTCGCTGACAGGCACAGCGCGCCGGCCGCCAGCGTCGTCCGCAAGAATGTTCGCTTCATCACTATTCCCCTCCCAAAAGGGGACAGAAGGTTTCTGTCCCCGTAGCTAGACGTTCGTCTCCGCCCGATCCGTCAGGCAAAGTTCTATTCCCTTGCATTCAACGCAACAGGGCCGTTGCCGACCACAACATCGGCGCCTGGCCATGCGCATCACCCACCACGCGCGGACGATCCAGGTAGTACTGCAGGTCGTCCTTCTTGCCGGTGCCCACGCAGACTTCGCGCAGGTCGCCCTCGGGCGTGAGGTATCCGACCAGCGCGATCCACGCCTTGCGCGCCGCGGGACCATAGGTGTTCTCGGGCAACCAGCCGTTCTTCACGCCCGAGGCGAACGCATACGTGAACATCGCGGTGCTGGAGGTTTCCTCCCAGCTCTTCGGCACATCGATGAGCTGGCGCCACATGCCGCTATCCGCCTGGTGCGCGAGCAGCGTGGACATCATCCGGCGGTAAGCGGCGAGCACCGGCCCGCGCGCCGGATGTTTCGCCGGCAGATCGCGCAGCAGCTCGGTCATGCCGGCCGCCACCCAGCCGTCCCCCCGGCCCCAGAAATGTTTCACGTCGGGCGCGTGATAAAACAGCCCGTTCGCCTGCTGCAGCTTCTTGAGATAGGCCACCATCGAGCGCGCGGCGCGCTCCAGGTATTTCGTGTCGCCGGTCGCGCGATACGCCTGCAGTTGCAGCGCGGTGATCATGTACATGTCGTCTATCCACCAGCGCGTCTGGCGGGAGAGGCCGTCGGGCAATGGATCGTCCCATTGCGCATCGGCGAACGTGAGTCCCATGACGCGATAGCGGAATTGCCGCTCCTGCAGGTACAACTCGAGCGGCAGCGCGCCGAACACGGCGCCGTCGACGTGATTCATCTTCGGCACCCGCGCGGAATCGGCCGGCGTCATGAAGGAATCGAAGCGGGCGACGAGGCGCTTGCGCAGATCCTCGTCCTTGGTCAGCTGCGCGAACTGCAGCGCGCCGGTCCAGGTCGCGACGTGCGCGTAGTGCAGCGACAGCGCGCCATGGTTCGTATTGACCATGTGTGGCGTGGGAATGAATCGTTCGGCCACACGTTTGCCGACCTCGCGCGGATCCGTGCCGGTGGGCCAGTCGGTGAAATACTTGTTTTGCGCAAACGCCGTGGACGCAAGAAGAACGGGAAGGAGCGCGACACCCACGACCGCGAGCAGGCGATGCTTCATGGCTTCGCGCTCACGGTCACGACGAGTGGCTGCGCCGCTTGCGCCGCATACGCGCGCACGTAGATCTCCCAGGCCGCGCGATCCGCGAACTGGCCGCTCTTCGTCCAGCCCGCGCCCGTGAAGTACCGCACCGGCACTCCATCCCGCGCGTTCACCAGCAGCAGATGATTGCCATTGCCCGGTAGTTTGGCGGGCGGCTCGAAGGCGTAACCGGCGGACTTCTCGTCCGGCCCGAGGATGACCGCGACGCCGAGGCCGCCATCCTTGTTCTCCTCCCACCAGCTCATCCAGCGGCCGTCCGGATCCTTCGTGAGCACGCCGGCCGGGAAACCTTCGGCGCGCGGATGTTCGGTGAGGCCGATGCCCACCACCGCCGCGGCCGATGGGAATTCGAACACGCTCTCCACCGCGTCGAAGTTGCGGCCGCAGTCGACGGTGAAACGCCTGGTCTCGGCCACGAGGCCCACCGTGCCCGCATCCCAGGGCGCGTAGGTCAGCACGAATGCCGCGCGCCGCGGCCCGTTCGCGAGCACCTCGGCGTTCACGAAGTTGTCCGACGTCCACAACTTCGTGCCATCCCACACGCCGGTGCCGCCCGCGCCGCGCGAGCCGCCGATGCTGTACAGGTCGAGGCCTTCGCCTTCCTCGTCCTTGTGGAACTGATCGTGGCCCTTCGCGTACCAGCGATCCACGACTGGATAGGTCACGCGTTTGCCCCACACGTCGATGCCGCTGCCCCGCAGCCGCTCGCCGCCGGCCGCCGGCGAATTGAGCGGCGCGCCGTACATGCGGTGCGCGATGCGGTCGTTTTCCCAGGCCATGTCGCCGTAACGTTCGGGCACGACGCGCGCGTAAACGCAGGGCGCCTCGGGCGGCGTCGCCGGTACGGACTCGAGCGTGAACGTGGCGCGCTGTTCGCCGGCCGCGAAGTCGTACTGGAACACCAGGTCGTCGTACCGCGCGCCGCGGTGATCGTGCTGGTAGTTAGTAACCTGGAGCGGCAGAGATCGGCCGCGCGCGTCGCGCACGGCGATGTGGAACATGCGCAGGCCGGGCGCCACCTTGTCGAGCTCGGCGAACGGCACGACGACGATTGCAGCGGGGCGCGCGGCAGCGAGCTCGTGTGTGACCGTGATCGTCGCGCCGGCCGCGGACACCGCAACCGCCATGCATGTCAGGACGCAGCACAGCGCCGCCTGCGAAAGGTTCTTCATGTTGTTCCCCTCCCGGCGCGCTGCCGGCCCGGCCGATTATGGAATTGCGAGCGCCGGATCCACCACCGCCCAGAACGCCCACTTGGGATTCCGGACCGTATCAAACAGCAGCGGGCGGTTCGTGCGCGTTACTGGAAACGAATTGAGCCACGTGTGGTTATCGGCGATGCCCCACGTGGTGACCGACGTGACACTGGGCCGGTTGAACGCGTTGAACAAGGCGCGATACAGCGTCGCCTGCTGCGACAGCGCGCTCTGCGGCGGATTCGCGCCGTAGTCGGCCACGCAGGGCGGAATCGTGCGCGTGGAAAAACAATTGCCCGGATCCTGGTAGATGGAAACATCGAGTTCGGTCACGTGGTTCTCCAGCGTGCTCGAGACCGCCTCGACTTCGGCGAACGCCGCCGTGACCTGCGCGACATCGGCGCCGACCTGCAGGTGAAGCTGGTGACCGACGCCGTTGATGTCCGCGCCGGTGCCCGCGTTGATCACGTCGCGCAGGATCCGGATCACGTTGGCGCGTTTGCCGGACAGCTCGGTGTTGTAGTCGTTGATCATCAATTTCATGTCGGCGCTGGTGCGGTTCATCAGCGCGCGCGCCTGCGTGGCGTACAGGAAGGCGTCACGCACGTATTCGCTGCCGTCGGCGCCGCCCACGCTGTACGCGATGTACCACGGGCTGTTCGTGCGGTAGGGATTCGTATCGTTCGGCGTATCGGAGGCGACTTCGTTGACGACGTCCCAGGCATACACGTCCGGGAAGTGCACCATCACCGTGTAGATGTAGTCGCGCAGTCGCAGTCGAACGGCGGCGCGATAGGTCGCGGGGTTCGATTGATCGCCCGCGAAGAGCCAGGTGGGCGCGGTCTGGTGCCACAACAGCGTGTGGCCGCGCACCCGCATGTTGTTGGCGGCGGCGAACGCGACGATCTGGTCGGCGGGTGCGAAGTTGCGTGTCGGTGCCGGGTCCTGCGTGCCAGGGGCGTTCGGCCAGATCGTGTCGGGCTTCATCGCGTTTTCCGCGGTGAGGCTGCTCATGTGCCGGATCAGCAGCGTCGCGTCGGCGCCCGTCGTGGAGGTAGGCTCGATCGCCGCGCCCACTGGATAGTTCACCACGCCGAAACGCCCGGCGATGACGGTCTTCAACGCCGGCGCGGTGGTCGGATCCGGCAACGGCGGAGTGGGCCTGACTACGACCGGCGGATTGGAAATTCCGTCACCGTCTCCACCACCACCGCAGGAAATCAGGGTAAACACGGCGGCCGCCATCGCGGCGCTCGAAGCTATCTTCGACATGAGAGTCCTCGTGAAATGATTGCGCGGACTAACAGCTCCACATCCGCCGCCGGCTCGCTCTCCTCGCGGAAATTCTTGTGATCGATGTCGTCCCGGACCAGTATTTGCGCGCAGTTGCATGGGAGGGGTCGATGGTACAGCGAACGGTACAGCGAACGGTGCAAGTCTTGGCATACGTGATGTCCGCGGCCGCCGCGGCGGCGCCGGCCACGGAGCCGCCGTTGCTGGCGCGGATCTTCGCGGATCACGTCGTGCTCCAGCGCGACCGGCCCATCGACATCTGGGGCCAGGCGCAGCCAGGTGAAGAAGTTTTCGTAACTTTGTCCGGCGCGACGCGCAGTGGACGCGCGGACGCGAACGGCCGTTGGCAGGTCGAAATGCCGGAGCTGCCGGCGGGGGGTCCCCATACGCTGACCGCGCGCACCGCGAACCGATTGCAGAACGCGGATGACGTGCTGATGGGTGATGTATGGCTGTGTTCGGGGCAGTCGAACATGGAATGGCCGGTGCGCATGGCGCTCAACGCGGACTCGGAAGTCGCGCATTCGGCGAACGATGCGATCCGGCACGTGACGATCCCGCAGTTCGCGAGCGTCGCGCCGCGTGCGGATTTCGCCGTGCCGCTCGCGTGGCAGGTGGCCGGTCCCGGCACCACCCAGCATTTTTCCGCGGTCTGTTACTACTTCGCGCGCGAGCTGCAGAAGTCCGTGAACGTGCCCATGGGTCTCATCAATGCGTCGTGGGGTGGGACGCGCATCGAAACCTGGCTGAGCGCCGGCGCTTTGCGGACGCTCGGCGGCAATGACGAGGGACTCGACCTGTTAGGCGCCCGCGCGCTGCACGTCGCGGCCGCCGATGCGCGCTGGGGCGGGAACTGGCAGCAGTGGTGGAACCGGCAACCGGCGACACGCGGGGTCACGCCCTGGGTGGCTGGGCGCGCGGCGGGAACCTGGACGAAAGCCCCGGCGCAGCTCGGACATTGGGAGTTGTGGGGCGAGCCCGCGCTCGCGTCGTATGACGGCATGGTCTGGTACCGCGCGCACACGAAACTCAGCGCGGCGCAGGCGAAGCAGGCGGCGACACTCGAGCTCGGAACCATCGACGATGTCGATCTCGTGTGGATGAACGGCCGCGCGATGGCCAGCGGCTTCGGCGAGGGCCGGCGCAACTACGCCGTGCCGGCCGGACACTTGCGCGCGGGCGCGAACGTCGTCGTGGTGAACGTGTTCGACATGTGGGGCAATGGCGGTCTGCGCGGACCGGCGGGCGAGCTTGCGCTGCGTTTCGCGGATGGGACGACGGCGCCGTTGACGGACATCGAGTACCAGCTGCCGCCGCCGGGCCTGTATCCGCCGCGTGCGCCGTGGGAGCCGATCGCCGGGATCAACATTCTCTACAACGGCATGATCGCGCCGCTCGGCAATTTCGGCCTGCGCGGAGTGGCGTGGTACCAGGGTGAAGCCAACGGCGGCCTGCAGGATGCGCTGCGGTATGAAACGCAGCTCGCGGCGTTGTTCGCCGACTGGCGGAAGCAGTTCGATGCGCCGCTGTCGTTCCTGGTGGCGCAGCTCGCGAACTGGGGGCCCCTGGCCACGATGCCGGTCGACAGCGGCTGGGCGCGTCTGCGCGATGCGCAGCGCCGCGCCGTGGCCTCCGACAACGATGCCGGCCTCGCGGTCACGATCGACATCGGCAATCGCGACGACATTCATCCGGCTAACAAACAGGAAGTCGGCAAGCGGCTCGCGCGCGCCGCGCGGCACGTGACCTATGGCGAGAATATTTCGCCGACCGGCGCGCAGCCGCAATCCGCGCGGCGCGAAGGCGCAAACATCCTGGTGTCCTTCGAGGATCGCGCGGGCATGCTCAACGTGGTTGGCGCGCGCGATCCGGCCGGTTTCGAACTGTGCGGCGACGATCAGCGCAGTTGCCGCTTCGTGCGCGCGCAGCTCACGCCCGACGGCGGCGTGCGCCTCGACAACTCGGCGGGCGGCCCGGCGACGCGGGTGCGTTTCTGCTGGGCCGACTCACCGCTCTGCAACCTCTACGACGCCGACCTCCCCGTCGGCCCCTTCGAAATCCCCGTGGATTAATGGGGACATTCCTCGTTTCCTAGCAAACGGGGACAGACCTGAAGGTGATACACGCGCGGGAGTGGTTGGGAGGTTTTCCGATCGTGTGACTTACGGGTGCGCCATTCACCCGCACAGCAAAAGGCCCCGGTGCGACACATCTCCATGCGTCGCGCCGAGGCCTGTCCCCGTTTGCTAGGAAACGAGGAATGTCCCCATTACGCCAGGGTGACGGGGCGGCCCTTCTTGATGGATTCGTAGATGGCCGTCAGGTACTTCACGTCGTTCAGGCCCATCTCGCCGGGCACCTTCGTCGGGCGCTTGCGGATGATGCAGTCGGCGAAGTCATCGAGCTCGAGCGCGAACTGGTCGGCCACCGGGATGTTGATCTCGGTGTTGTCGCTGCGGCGGCCACGATTGCCGCCGTAGAAATAGGCGGGCTCGAGACCGAACCAGCCGCGCGAGCAGGCGACGCGGAATCCCGCCAGACCACTGGCGTTGTACGTGCTCACGCAGTTGGCGACCGCGCCACTCGGGAACTTGGTCTGCCACATGATGGTTTCATCGACTTCCTTGAACTTCACGGGGTCGGTCTTGGTCTCGGCCGCGTTGATCCAGATCGGCTGCTCGCCGGTGAGCATCATGGTGGTCTGCAGGCAGTAGATGCCGACATCCATCAGCGCGCCGCCACCCGCCAGCTCGCGGTTCAGGCGCCACTGCGTCGGTTCACCGATCGCAAAGCCGAAGTTCGCATTGATGACCCTGACGTCGCCGAGCACCTTCTCGCGCGCCAGCCGGACGCACTCGAGGTGGTTGGGTTCGAACTGACAGCGGTAGCCGACGCCCAGCATCACGCCCGCCTTCTTGCAGGCATCGATCATCTGCTGGCAGCGCTCGACCGAGATCTCCAGCGGCTTCTCGCAGAACACATGTTTGCCGGCGGCCGCGGCCGCGAGGGTGTCACGCAGGTGCAGCGAATTCGGCGTCACGACATAGACGATGTCGATGTCCTTGTTCTTCGCGATCTGGTGCATGTTCTCGTAGCTGTACACGCTCTTCGAGGACAGACCGTATTTCTTCTGCCACTCGGCCGCCTTGGAAGGCGTGCCGGTGATGATGCCCGCCAGGCGGCAGTTGCGTGTCTTGAGCAGCGCGGGCGCGATCTGGTTGGTCGACAGACTGCCGAGGCCGCACAGCGCCACGCCCAGTTTGCGCTCAGGCGCCTGCCCACTCGAAACGCCCGAGAGCATCGGGGCGGCGGCGAGGGCGGCGGACTGTGCGAGGAATCTGCGGCGCGCGAACTGCGTCATGGCTTCTGATCCTTTGGTGTTTGAAGGGCGAGGGAGTCTAGCCCAGACCGGCGGCGCCTTCCGCTCGACAACTCCGCGAGTTGCTGCATGGGCGCCGCTGCCGTCCCGATGCCGCCACGTCCGTGGAACCGGACCGCGACGCCGCGTTACTCAACGTTTGCGCACCACACGTACAGGGATCGTCGATATGAGCGAACGGAATGGCAACTTCTTGTGCCGGAAGAGCTTTTTGGCGGTGGCATTGATTCTCACCGCGGGGTGCGCCGGCAACGGAGAAGGTCTCGATACCGGCGGACGCCCGATCCAGCCACCCGCGGCCAACGACGATTTCCAGCAAATCCAGAGCACGATCTTTACGCCCGTCTGCAGTGTGTGCCATTCCGGCGCCAACGCGCCGCAGGGTCTGCGACTCGATGCCGGCAACAGTTATGCGCTGCTGGTCAACGTGGCCAGCGCCGAAGTGCCCTCGCTGCTGCGCGTCAATCCCGGCAATCCGGACGCGAGTTACCTCGTGCAGAAGATCCAGGGCAATGCCGCCGTCGGAGCGCGCATGCCCGCGAACGGACCGCCGTACCTCTCGCAGACGCAGATCGACCTGGTGCGCGCATGGATCGCGGCGGGAGCGCCGCAGGCCGTTGCGCCCGCCGATGCCGACGGTTTGCGCGTCATGAGCAGCGTGCCGGCGCCGGCCGAGAAAGCGTTGCCGGGACTGCATCGGATGACGGTGATCTTCAGCGCCGATCTCGATGCGTCGCTCGCGAATGCGAACAGCTTCGAACTGCGTGACGCGCTCGATCAGCCGGTGGCGATCGCGAAGATCACGGTTCCGCCCGGCAGGCCGAACGTGGTCGAGATCGAAACGGCGCAACAGTTGCCCGCGGGCAGCTACCAGCTCGCGGTGCGCGGGGACGGTCCCGCGCCGCTCGCCGACAACGCCGGTCGCCGGCTCGACGGTGATCGCGACGGCCAGGCCGGTGGCGACACGCTCATTCCTTTCGACGTCAACGCAGGAGCCTCACGATGAGCCCACGAATACTCGTCCGGCTGGGTGGCGCGCTGGTGTTGTTTGCGCTGGCCCACACGGCGCAGGCCGAGCCGTACCTGGCGGCGCAGATGGGTCTCAAGTGCGCGATGTGCCACGTCAATCCCACCGGCGGCGGCATGCGCAACGTCTACGGAAACACCTTCGCGCAGACGACGCTGGCGGCCAGGCGCATCGGCGCCGAAGACGATCTGTGGACCGGCCAGGTCATGAAGTTCCTCGCCGTCGGCGGCAACGCGCGCGCCAACTGGAACTACTCGGATGTGCCGAACTCCGGCAGCTCCAACGACTTCGCCGTCGAGGAGGCGCGCGCGTATTTCGATTTCGGCGTCATTCCGAATCGCCTGTCTATCTACGTCGATCAGCGTTTCGCGCCGGGCAACGCCACGAACCTCGAGGCGAACGTGCGCTACTGGTTCAAGGAAAACGAGTTCTACGTGAAGGCCGGCCGCATGTACCTGCCGTTCGGCTATCGCTTCGAGGACGACAACACCTTCGTCCGCCAGTTGTCGGGCATCAACATGCAGGCGCCGGACGAAGGCGTGGAATTCGGCTTCGAGAAGGGCTCCTGGACCTCGCAGGTCGCGTTCAGCAATGGCACCGGCGGCGGACCCGAGGTCGACAACGGCAAACAGATCGTGGCGCGTACGGAGTTCGTGCAATCGGTGTGGCGCGCGGGTGTGAGCGCTGTCAGCAACGACACGGACGCGGGCGACCGGCTCGGCGCGGGATTGTTTGGCGCCGTGCGCACCGGGCCGGTCACGTGGCTGGGCGAGATCGACTACATCGATGACGACAGCATCGGCGCCGGCGGCCGCAAGCTCATGGCCTCGCTGGTCGAGGCCAACTGGAAAGTCGCCCAGGGACACAACCTGAAACTCGCGTTCGAATGGTTCGAACCGGATGACGACGTGGACGAGGACGAGCAGACGCGCGCCAGCGTGTTGTACGAATGGTCGCCTATCCAGTTCATGCAGTTGCGCGCCGGCGTGCGCGTCTACGACGGGATACCGCAGAATGATCTGCAGAATCGCAAACTGGCCTTCCTGCAGCTGCATGGATTCTTCTAGCAGGCCGCTCGGGGATGCGCCGGATCGCTCGTATGCCCGCAAGCTCGAGTTGTTTGCAGACTTCATCGCACCAGAGATCAGGGTCGTCCTCGACGGGCTCGGGCTCGCGCGCGATGCGCGCGTCCTCGATCTGGGCTGCGGCATCGGCGCCACCGCCGGTCTGCTGGCCGGATTGCTCGGCGACCGCGCCTGCGTCGTCGGGGCCGACCTGTCGCTGCCGCACCTCGAGGTAGCTAGTGAGATCGGAAATGTGGCGTTCGTGCAAGCCGACGCCACGAAACTCTGTTTTCAGAATGCGACATTCGATCTGATCTGGAGCTGCAATACGCTCAACCACTTGCAGAATCCGGTCGGCGTGCTGCACGGGCTGCGCGCTGCCCTCAAGGGTGGCGGACGCATCGTGCTCGCGCAGAGCGGGCTGCTGCCGGAGATGTATTTCGCGTGGGACGCGCCGCTCGACGAGGCGGTGCGCCGCGCATGTCACGAATACTATCGAAAGCGTTACGGCCTGACGGTGCAAGACACCGCCGGCGTGCGCGCACTGGTGGGTCTCGTCAGGCAGGCGGGTTTGACTGTGGGACGCGTGCAAACCATCACGATCGAGCGGGTCCAGCCGTTGTCGGCAGCCGACCGCGAATATTTCGAGGAGGCGATCTTCGCCGGCACGTGGGGCGAGCGCATTCACGACTTCATGGCGTCCGACGAACGCACGCGGCTGGCGCGCAATTGCGCGCCCGGGACGCCCGGGTACTGTCTCGATCGCGCGGACTTTCATCACATCCAGACGCTCACGCTGTGCGTGGGACAGGCCTGAAACGTGGGCAACGCGGCCGCACACCCGACTCCCGGCGCTTTCGATGACAAGGCGCACGGCTACGACGCGGAATTCACCGCGACCGCGCTCGGTGCTGCGCTGCGCCAGATAGTTTGGGAGCGCGCGGCGGATGCATTCGCACCGGGCATGCGCCTGCTCGAGATCGGATGCGGCACCGGTGAGGACGCGGTGCATTTCGCGCGCCGTGGCCTCGAGGTCGTCGCGAGCGACGCGGCGCCGCAGATGGTGGGCGTCGCGCGCGCCAAGGCCGAACGCGCCGGAGTTGCCGCGCGCGTGCGCTGCGTGTGCGTGCCGATGGAAGGTCTCGCGCACGAATTCGCCGGTGAAACCTTCGATGGCGTGTTCTCGAATTTCGGTGCGATCAACTGCACTGCGCGCCTCGATGCACTGGCCGCGGACCTGGCGCGCCTGCTCGCGCCCGGCGCGCGCCTTCTGTGGGTGGTCATGGGGCGGCACGTGCCCTGGGAGTGGGCCTGGTTCCTCGCGCGCGGCGCTGGCGGCAAGGCGTTTCGCCGGCTGCGGCGCGACGGCGTGCCATGGCGCGGCATCACCGTGCGTTATCCGACGCCCGCGCAGCTCACGCGGGCATTGCACCCGCATTTCACCGGTATCCGCGCCACGCCGCTGGGAGTCGCGCTGCCGCCGAGTTACGCGTCGCGGTGGATGGACAGATCGCCGCGTATGTTCGCGGTGCTCACGCGGCTCGAGCGCGCCGCGCAAGGCTGGCCGTCGCTCGCCGCGATCTCCGATCACTATGTCATCGAAGCCACGCGGGAGCCGCGTCATGCCGGCGCCTGAGAACCGGCAGGCCGGAACCCCGGAGCGCCTGCCGCTCGCGACGCTGTACCTCACAGAGCGCTGCAATTCCCGCTGCGTGACCTGTGACTACTGGCGCCACGGCCGGCGCGACGCGACGCTTTCATCGGTCATCGAACTACTGCCGGAACTCGCGGCGCTCGAGACGCGCACGGTCCTGCTGTCTGGCGGCGAGCCGCTGTTGAACCCCGAATGGCCCGGGATCGCCGCGACCTTGCGCGAGCGCGGATTACGGCTGTGGCTGCTGACCTCGGGTTTGTCGCTCGCCAAACACGCGGCCCGCGCGGCGCCGCTGTTCGAGTCGATCACGGTGTCGCTGGACGGCACGAATCCGGCAACCTACAGCGCCATTCGCGGGCTCGACGCATTCGACAAGGTGTGCGCCGGAATTCGCGCCGCGGTCGCCGCGGGCGCGCTGGTCGGGCTGCGCGTGACGCTGCAGCGGGCCAACTACCGGGAACTGCCGCGGTTCGTGACGCTGGCTCGCGAACTCGGCGTCCACCAGGTGTCGTTTCTCGCGGTGGACGTCGCCAATCCCCACGCGTTCGCGCGGCAGGAGGCTTTTTCCCATGAGCTGGCGCTGGCGATGGACGACATTCCGGTGTTCGACACCCTCATCGCGGCGCTCGAACGCGACTACGCCACGGAGTTCCGTGAGAAGTTCATCGCCGAGTCGCCGGCAAAGTTGCGCCGGCTGCGGGACTACTTCGCGGGAGTGTGCGGGCAAAGCGCGTTCCCGCCGGTGCGCTGCAACGCGCCGGAGTTCTCGGCGGTGATCGGCGTCGATGGCCGTGTGTCGCCATGCTTCTTCATTCCGGGTCCGCCCCCGGCGGCAAGACTGCGCGTCGCACTCGCAAGCGAGCCGATGACGGCGCTGCGCGGCGCGATTCGTGCCGGCGCCCGCGCCGAATGCGCGCGTTGCGTCTGCTCGATGTGGCGCGACCCCGGTGAATTCGGAGGCGTGGACTTTCCGCGCAGCGCGCATGCCGGTATCTGAGGACGCTGTGCGATTGCTCGGGGCGCGCGACTTCGGCATCGTGCGCACCGCGCTGGGCCGGCTGCTCGGGGTCGCGCATCGCGTGACGGGATCCGGGCGCTACGACCGCGCGCGCATAGAACGCGTGGGTGACCTGCAGTTGCTCATCGTCCCTTCGGTGTTCAATCCCCGCCTGCTGCGCACCGGCGAATTCTTCGCGCGCGTGATCGCCGGACATCGGCTCGGCGCCGGCCGCGATGTGCTCGATCTCGGCACCGGTTCGGGCATCTGCGCGATCGCCGCCGGGCGCCACGCACGCCGCGTCGTCGCGGTCGACATCAATCGCGCAGCGGTGCGCTGCGCCACGGTCAATGCGCAGATCAATTCCGTGGAGCAGCGCGTCGAGTGCCGCGCGGGCGACCTGTTCGCACCCGTGACCGGCGAGCGCTTCGACGTGGTCTTCTTCAATCCGCCGTTCGCGTTCGGAGAGCCGCGCGATGCCCGTGATTGTGCGTGGCGTTCGACCGATGTCGCGCTGCGATTCGCGGCGCAGCTCGATGGCCATCTCGCGGCCGATGGGCGCGCCTATCTGTTGCTATCGACCTGGGGTGACGCCTGCGCGGCGTTCGTCGATGAACTCGTGCGCCGGGGGTTCGAATTACGTGTCCACGCGGTGCGCCGTTTCGTCAACGAGCGAGTGACGATTCTCGAAGTGCGCCGCGGCGCATCCGCGGTGACTGTCCCGTGAGCGCTCGGCTGCTGCTCGTGAATCCCGCGATCACCTCGCGCAAACGCGCGCGTTTCCCGCTGTCGCTCATGACCATGGCCGCGGCGCTGCCGGAATATTCGACGACGCTCATCGATGGCAACGTGCGCGACGCGGTCGTGCAGGCCGAGGCTGCGGTGCGCGCGCAGGAGTTTTCGGCGGCCGGAATCACCGTGATGGGCGGTCCGCAGGTTGCGACCGCCATCGAAGTTTCGCGCGCCCTGCGCGCGTTGGCGCCGAATCTCCCGATCGTGTGGGGCGGATACTTCCCGACGCTGTATCCCGATGTCGCGCTCAACAGCGACTACGTCGACTACGTGGTGCGCGGGCAGGGAGAAGATTCGATGCGCGAACTGCTCGCGACCTTCGCGAACGGCAAGCCGGCACCGCAGGGCATCGCGGGCCTGAGCTACCGGCACGATGGCGTCGTGGTACACAACCCCGAGCGCAAGTTCACGACCCGGCACATCGCGCCGCAATTGCCCTACGACCTGCTGCCGGATCCGCGTTCTTACCTGGTGAAAACGTTTCTCGGCAATCGCACGGCCGCACATCAGGCGGCGCTCGGCTGCCGGTTCCGCTGCACGTTCTGCGGTGTCGCCGCGATGTTCCGTGGCGCCACCGCGCTACCCCCGGCGCAACGCCTCGACGCCGAGCTCGCCTACCTGTCGCGCGAGATCGGCGCCGACTCCGTCCAGTTCTACGATCACAATTTCTTCGATCGCGAAGTGGAGATGGTGCCGTTGCTCGAGGTGCTCGCCCGTTACCAGTTGCCCTGGTGGTGTTACGCCCGCTCCGATGCATTGATCGATCTTTCTCCGGAATCGTGGAAGCTGGTGCGCGAGAGCCGGTTGCGCATGGCGTACATCGGCGCCGAGACGCCCAACGACAAACTACTGCGCTCGATCCGCAAGGGCACGCGCTCCGACCAGACGCTGGAGGTCGCCGACCTCTGCCGGCGCAATGGCGTGATCCCCGAGCTGTCGTTCATGGTGGCGCCGCCCGAGGATCCGGCAGGCGAGACCGAGCGCACGTTCGATTTCATCCGCCAGGTGAAGCGCGTGAACCCGGACGCGGAGATCATCGTGTACGTGTACACACCGCTGCCCACCGAGCGAATCCCCGACTCCGGGAAACTGAAACTCGAACCGCTACGCGACGCGCAAGGTGCGCCGATCCGATTTCCGGAGACACCCGAGGAGTGGACCGAACGCCGTTGGGTCGATTACGCCTGTCATGCCGATGCGCCGTGGCTCGACGACAAGCTGCGGCGCCGCATCCGCGATTTCGTCACCGTGCTGCGCTGCCGCTTTCCGACCGTGCAGGACACGCGCGCGCCTGCGTGGGCCAAACAAACGCTGCGCGCGCTCGCGAGCTGGCGATATTCGCTGCGCCGTTACGACCGGCCCTGGGAGCTCAACGCGTCGCAGAATCTCATCGGCCTGCTCGACCCGCGTACTTCCAGCATCTGAGCCGCCATGCACGTCGCGCAGATCAGCTTCTACGTTGACCCCGAGCGGCGCGAACCGGAACGGCTGCTTGCCGAATGGCATGCGCTGACCGACATCGCGGCGGCGGTGACGCACGCGGGCGAACGGGTCACCGTCATCCAGGCGAGTGCGGTCGAAGGCCGGATCGAGCGCGATGGTGTCGTGTTTCATTTCATGGCGCCGCGCGATGGGATGGTCGCGCGCTCGCCGGCGTTCGTCGCGCTGCTGGAAAATCTCGAAGCGGATGCCTTCCACGTTCACGGTCTCGGTTTCGGGCGCGAGGTGCGGACGCTGCGCGAACGGGCGCCGCGCACGCCGATCCTGCTGCAGGATCATGCGGACCGCGTACCCCGCTGGTGGCGCCGCGGAGCGTTTCGCGCCGGCATCGCCGCGGCCGACGGCATCGCCTTCTGCTCGCGCGAGCAGGCCGAGCCCTTCGCGCGAGCGGGCCTGCTCGCGCCGCATACACGGATCGTCGAAGTCCCGGAATCCTCGAGCGGATTTTCGCCGGGAGCGCGAGACGCGGCGCGCGCGGCCACCGGGTTGAGCGGCGATCCGGCGGTGTTGTGGGTCGGGCACCTCGATAGCAACAAGGATCCGTTGACCGTCCTCGAAGGTGTCGCGCGCGTGGCGCGGGACATGCCCGGCATTCGGCTGTGGTGCTGTTACGGGACCGCGCCGCTCGCGGAGAGGATCGAGGCCGCCATCCAGGCGCAACCGATCCTGCGTGAGCGCGTCAAGCTACTCGGCCGCGTGCCGCACGAGCGCGTGCAGGCGCTGATGCGCGCGGCGGATTTGTTCGTGCTCGGCAGTCATCGCGAAGGCTGCAACTTCTCGGTCATCGAAGCGCTCGCTACCGGGCTCACGCCCGTGGTCACCGACATTCCTTCGATGCGAGCGTTGACCAACGACGGCGCCATCGGTGCCTCGTGGAAGACGGGCGACCCCGATGCCTGCGCGGATGCATTGCGCCGCTGCGCGGCCGTGCCGGATGCGGAGCGCCGCAAGTCGGCGCGCGCGCATTTCGACGCGCACCTCTCTCATGCGGCCATTGGCCGGCGTTTCGTCGCGGCGTACACACAGCTCGCCGCGCCGCGCGGCGTGGCCGAGTTGCGGCCGGAAGTGGTTTCATGAGTCCGCGCGTCTCGGTCATCATGGCGACGTACGATCGCGAGCAGTTCCTGCGCGCGGCCGTCGAATCGGTGCTCGGGCAGACGTTCGCGGATTTCGAATTCCTCATCGTCGACGACGGCTCGCGCGAACCGGCGCGCGCCGTGCTGCGCGGGTACGCCGCCGCGGATCGGCGAGTGCGGCCGATCTTCCTGGCGCACAGCGGTATTCCGTCCGCGGTGCGTAATGCCGCTATCCGTATCGCGCGCGGAGACTACGTCGCTTTCATCGACTCCGACGATGCCTGGACTTCCGACAAGCTCGCGCGCCAGCTCGCCGCACTGGCGGCGGCGCCCGGCCGGCGGTGGAGTTATACCGCCTGCCTGCACATCGACGAGCGCGGACGGCGCTTCGCGCCAGCGGGTGTTGAACCGTGGCGCGCGCATCGCGGCCGCATTCTCGATTCGGTCGCGTGCCTGCGCGCACATGCGGCGCTGCCGTCGATCATGGTGGAGCGCGCGCTGCTGCTCGAGGCCGGATCGTTCGATGAGTCGCTGCCGCTGTTCGAGGACCACGACCTGTGGCTGCGGCTCGCGAGCCGCTCCGACGTCGTGGTCATCGAGGACGCGCTGCTGGAGGTGCGCCGCCACGGCGCGCATTACTCGGGAAGCGACGCGCTCGCCGTGCTCGAATGCCGTGAACGTTTCCTGGGCCGCGCCGCGGGCTTTGCGTTGTCCGCCGACGCGTGCCGCGAGCTGCGCCGAGTGCGCGCGACCAATCTCGCGCGCCTGGCCGGCGCGCGCGCTCGCGCGGGCGAACGCCGCGCAGCGTTCGCATCGCTGCGCGCGTCGATGGGTTCCGGCTGGCGATATGCGCGCTGGTGGATCGAGGCGGCGCGTTGCGTCGCGACGCCGGCACGAAGCGCCCGCGCATGAACTCACTCGTCACCCTCTGGCGGTTGCTCACCCCGGCGCAGCGACGCCGCTGCGTGTTCATGCAGCTGCTGTCGCTGGCGATGGCGGCGTCCACCGTCATCGGGCTCGCGGCGCTGATGCCGTTTTTCGCGGTGCTGGCCGATCCGGGACTCGCCACGCGCAGCCCGGCGCTGTCGGCCTTCGTCGCGTGGAGCGGTTTCTCCGACCCGGTCGCACTGCGCACCGTGCTCGGAGCGGGGTTCGTCGCACTGCTGATAGCGAGCAATGCCGTGAACCTGCTCGGCAACGTCGCGATGGCGCGCCTGACGTACCGTATCGGGGACGAGTTTCGCGTCGCGCTGTTCAACGAGTACCTGCATCGCGACTATCTATTCCACCTGCGCAGCGGCGCGACGCGTCTCGAGGCCAACGTGTTATACGAAGCCGATCGAATCACCGGGGTTTTGCAGAGCGCGTTCGTCCTCTCCACGAACGCGCTGATGATCCTGCTCATCTGCGTATCCATCGCGTGGCTGGACCCCGCGCTCGCGGCCTTCTTGTTGCCGCTGTTCGCGATCGCCTACGGCCTCGTTTACGCGGTCGCGCGCCGCCGCCTGCTCGAGAACGGCCGCATCCAGACGCAGGCCGGCGCCGCGCGAGTCGCGGCGGTCGAGCAGGGACTGCGCGCGGTGCGCGAACTGCTGCTTACGCGGCGTCAGGCGTATTTCAGAAATCGTTTCGCCGACGCCAGCGCGATCATCTCGCGTGTCGCAACCAGCACCCAGCTCATCGGGCAGTATCCGCGCCATCTCCTCGAGTGCATCGCCGGCATCGGGCTGATCGTCGCCGCGCTGGTGCTGAGCGCGCGCACGTCGAGCGTGGGCACGTGGCTGGCCGAACTTACGTTCATCGGTGTCGCCGCATACCGGCTCCTGCCGGCTTTACAACAGGGCTACTACGCGTTGGTGACCGTGCGCGCGCATCGCGGCGCCATCGAATCGAGCGCGGCGGATCTCGCGTCGGCCGTTTCCCGGCGGAGCGCTTCCCGGCGCGTCGACGATGCGGCCGGGGCGCAGCGCCGCGTGCGGCGCGCGAGCGTCGTCGAATTTCGCGACGTCTCATTCCGCTATTCGTCGGATTCGCCGCTCGTCGTGGATTCGCTGTCGCTGCGCATTCCGGCCGGCGCGGCCATCGGCCTCATCGGGCCGAACGGATCGGGAAAATCCACCGTGGCCGATCTGTTGCTGGGGCTGCTGCGCCCGGAAAGCGGGCGGATCGAAGTCGATGGCGCGCCGCTCGACGAGACCCGGCTGCGCGAGTGGCAGTCACGCGTGGCCTGCGTGCCGCAGGAGATCTATTTGATCGACGCCAGCGTGCGCGCCAACATCGCGTTCGGTTGCGAATCCGTCGACGACGATGCGCGCGTGCGCGAGGCCGCGCGCCTCGCGGGCGCAACGGAATTCATCGACGCGCTGCCCGGTGGACTGGATGAGCCGCTCGGCGAACGTGGCGTGCGCCTGAGCGGTGGCCAACGCCAGCTCATCGGCATCGCGCGCGCCTTGTATGAAGATCCCGACCTGCTGGTGCTCGACGAGGGCACGAGCGCGCTGGACCACGCGGCGGAAGCCGCCGTCGTTGAAACCGTCATGCGGCTGCGCGGCGCGCGCACGGTGCTCGTCATCGCGCATCGCGCGGCCACCGTGCAGGCATGCGATACGGTGCACGAACTCGTGGCTGGCAAACTGATGCCGCCCCGCAGCGCCATGGATTCGCGCGCGGGTATTGTCGCGACAAAGGCCGTCGTTTGAAGCACGCCGCCATCGATCCTTTCGGCGAACGCACGCCATTGCCGTTCCGCCGTACGCTACGCGTACTCGGCGCGCGTTTTGACGTGACGAGCAACGACCGTCGCCTGCTGGCATTGGCAGAGCACGCGTTCGCGGAGCTGCCTGCGCACCGGCTCGGTCGGGCACCGCGCCTGAAAATGACATTGCTGCGCGCGAGGCCACGCAAACGAAGATCGGAAAAGCTGTCGGCGCCACGCTTCGTGTCCGGCGACGGCATGCTGGTCGCCGCGGCGGATACGGATAACTTCGCCGTGATCCGGCCCGGGTCGGGCAGCGCGCTCGTGAGCGTGGCGCTCGCTGATCCCTATCACGCGCGATACGAACTGGTGGAGTTCGCATTTCTGACGCTGGCGCAACGCGCGCTGGGACTCGTGCCGCTGCACGCCGCGTGTGTGGCGTTGGGAAATCGCGCGGCCTTGCTGATCGGCGACAGCGGCGCCGGAAAGTCGACGATCAGCGTGGCCTGTGTCGAAAGCGGACTGCCGCTCGTAGCCGAGGACGGTGTGTTCGTCGAACCCGCGACGCTGCGTGCCACGGGTTGCGCGACCTTCCTGCATCTGCGCCGCGATTCGAAACTGTGGGTGCGCAACCCGCAACTCGCGACCGCTTTCCGCTCGGCGCCGGTGATCACGCGGCGCGGCGGCACGCGCAAGTATGAGCTCGATGCGCGCAGGGCGGGACTGCCGCTCGCGCCCCGGCCTCCGCGCATCGCGGCCGTCATCGTGTTGTCGAGGCGGCGGGCGCGTGGCGACCGGCTCCTCGAGTCGCTGTCGGGCGCGGCGCGCGACCGCGCGCTGCGCCGCTCGCAGCCCTTCGCGCTCGGACAGCCCGGCTGGGCGGAGTTCGGCGAGCGGGTGTCAAAGCTGCCGGCCTATCTACTTATGCGTGGTGCGCACCCCGCCGATGGCGCGGACGCACTGCGCGCACTGCTCGCGACAGGGCGCCCGTGAAAATCGCGCTCATCCTGCCGGGCGGAGTAGATCGTTCCGGCGAAGTGCGCGTGATCCCGGCGTTCCTCGGGCTGATCCGCCGGCTGTCGGCGCACAACGAAGTTCACGTGATCGCCTTGCATCAGGAACCCGAGCCCGGCACCTGGCCTCTGTGTGGCGCCACCGTTCACAACCCCGGTCGGCGAGCGACCTTCCGGCGCGCGTTTCAGAGGCTGCGCGCCGAGCACCTGCGCGGGCGCTTCGATGTGATCCAGAGTCTCTTCGGTGGCAATTGCGCGCTGCTGGGACTCGCCTGCGCACGCTGGTTCGGCGTGCCGTTCGCCGTGCACGTCGCGGGCGGCGAGCTCGTGGCCATGCCCGACATCGGCTACGGCGGGGGAAGGAGGTTGCATGGACGGTTGCGCGAAAAGATGACGCTGCGTGCCGCCGATGCGGTGACGGCGCCCAGCGTCGGAATGCTCGAGATGCTCGCGAATATCGGCGTGAGCGCGGAACGGGTGCCTCTCGGTGTCGATCTTGGCCAGTGGCCGGTTCGCGAACCGCGAGCGCGCGATGCGACGATGCCGCTGCGCCTCATACACGTCGCGAGCCTCAATCGTGTGAAAGACCAGGGGACGCTTTTGCGGGCGCTGGCATTGCTCGCGACGCAGAGACTCGAATTCACGCTGGACGTGATCGGTGACGACACGCTCGCCGGCACGATCCAGGCCGACTGCGCCGCGCTCGGACTGGCCACGCACGTGCGCTTCCATGGCTTCCTGCGGCAAGCCGATCTGCGCCCGCTCATGGAGGGCGCGGAGCTGTGTGTGATGTCCTCGCGTCACGAGGCGGGGCCCTTCGTGTTGATGGAAGCCGCGGCCGCCGGTGTCCCGACGGTGGGCACGGAGGTCGGTCACATCGCCGAGTGGGCGCCGCACGCGGCGCTGGCGGTTCCGGTCGCGGATCCGCGCGCGCTGGCCGAGGCGATTCGGTCGCTGGCGCTCGACGAGCCGCGACGCCTGGCGCTCGCGCGGGCGGCGCGCCGGCGCGCCCAGGACGAGGACGCGGACTTCACCGCGCGCCGTTTCCTCGATCTGCACGCGCGCCTTTGCGCCCGGGCGAGCGCCGTCTGAACGAGCGCCAATCACGCACGCCCAAACTACCGGCCGGAGGGGACTACGCGGCGCAGACCGTGTCGCCGATTCGCTCGCCTCGTGTGTGGCGGGACTCAGCGCCTCAGCCCGTCACGTGGCGCTCGCGCCAGCGCGTCAGCCGCCGCACGAATTGCGGGCAGATGCGCTGCACCGCCGAGGAAAGCGCGCGCCGCGCGCGTGCGCGGCGCAACCGCCACTGCAGGGCGTGACCGTCCTGGCCGCGTCGTATGTACAGCGCGTTGAACTGCGGCCAGTCCGTGGGCATATCGGTCGCAATCTGCTCGAAACCGAGTTCGTTGAGTAGTGCGTCGACCTCGGGATAGAGCCGCTGCCCGGCACCGATGCACAGCTCGGATTCGACCTCGACATGGATCAGCCGCACGCGTGGTGCGAGACCGCGGATCCCTTCGATCACCTCATAAGCCTTTCCCTCGACGTCGATCCATAACGCGATGCGTTCGGAGGCTGACGCCTCGGCCGCCAGCGCCGCATCGAGACGCAGCGTGCGCACAGTGACTTCCTCCTGCGGGGTGGATAACCCGCGCCGCAGCAGCGAGCTATGCCCGCGGCGATCGCGCGAATCTGCGGGCACCAGGTAGAAGGGCGAATTCCCCTCATGGTTCGAAGCCGCTGCCGCGACTACCTCGATGCGCGCCGCGTCGAGACGTGGATCCGCGCGCATGGCGCACAAGTTGAGCGGGTTCGGCTCAAAGGCCGTGATCGCCGCGTGCGGCAAACGCTTGCGGAATGCCAGTGCGTCGCTGCCGTCCATGGAACCGACGTCACAGACGCGATCGATCGCCAGGTCGCGCAGCAGGTCGAGGAAAAGCCGGCGCGTGTTCAAGTACACGTGGGTTCGTCGGACCGCAAGCCGGGAATGCGCCCTGCACGCTCGCGATAATGCTGGTGAATCCCGCTGGTGTGATACAGACGTGCGTCGCTCGTCCGCGTCTCGTCGTGCACGAGGCGACATACGAACACGGTGTGCGAGCCGAATACCGTCGCGTGCTCGATCTCGCACTCGCGGATCCGCGCCGAGTGCGCCGGCAGCGGCAATCCATAACGCGCCGACTTCACGAGCTCGTACGTTTGCGCTGCCCAGTCGATGCGCGCTTCGCGGTGGTGTTTGCCGAGCGAATAGGCAAGGTCGCGATCCGCAGCCGCCGCGTCGCCGAGCGCCACACGCCCTGAGTTGCGCAGGGTCGCAACCGATGGGCTCGTGCTGCGCAGCGCGAGCGTAAATGCGCTGCCGAGTTGGCCGATCAAGTCCATCGGGAACAGATTGCTGCCCGTGCCATCGTCGACGGATACCAGCACGACCGGCCGCGGCAACAGATAGAAGATCGTCATCTGCTCGATCGCCCGGCGCGTCATGAGTGGGCCATGGCCCGTGACCCCGCCACGCGATTGCAGGAAGCGGTTCCATTGTCGCAGCGGAGATGCGACGCAGTTGTGCGTGCTGGCCTCCACGGCGTACACGCCGTGCGCGCGTCCGCCTGCATGCAGCTCGTTCGCGACGCGCAGATCGAGCCGCCCGAGCTCGGCGCCGCTCGCGCGATCGAGAAAGCGCAGGCGCGGCCCCGCGTGCCGCGTATCGCCAACGGCGATCAGCAGCGGCGCCAGTGAGACAATGACCTGGTCATCGGTTACGTCGCGCTCTTCGCCACCGGCGACGCAGCGCACTTCGACCGGAGACTGCGTTCCGGAGAGCGCGATCGGCGCCCACAGCGGCAGCGGCCGCGCGAACAGTTTGAGCGTGCGTGGCAAGCCGATCACGCGGCACGCTCCGTCAGCCGCAGTTGCAGGAACAGGAAGCGGCTTGCGAACAGGCGCCACGCGTGACGTGAAGCGAAATGCAATCGCGGCGGCAGCGCGCCAGGTGCACTCGGGCGCGCGTGGTCCGCATACACACCGACGAGCGCGAAACGCGGCGCTGCAAGCGCGGCGATGTGTCCGGGCATTCGCCGCGTGATGGGCGCCTGTGCGCCTGGCAGCGCATATGCGCCGCGCAACGCCAGTCGCGGTGCATTACGCCACCACCAGCCGTAGCGCAGATCCGCCGCGCACAGCGGATTGAGCACGCTTGCCAGCACGTGGCCACCCGGCATGAGCATGCTCGCGAACCGTTCGAACAGTGCGGGCAAGTCGTCGACGAGATTGAGCGGCGCGAAGTTGGCGGTGATCAACGCGACGCCGGCCGTACCCGGCAAATCGTGCGCGACGAGGAAGTCCGGGTAGCCACTCACATGCAGGCGGATCGCGCCGCTGGCGAGCGGCGCGGCGCAGTGTGTACGAAAGTACGCGCACATCGCGGGATCGACGTCATACGCGCCAACCTCGAGTCCATTTTCGGCGTACACGCGCGCGTCGATTCCGGGCCCGCAGCCGAAATCGAATACGCTGTCGCCCGGGCGCGCGAGACTCAATGCGAGATTCTGGAACGCCGTGCGAGCCGCGCGATCCGAGGCTCGCGTCCCGAGCGCCGTGACGTATTCGGCGCCGACCAGCGAGACACTCATGGGCTGCTGCCGGCCCACGCGCGCATCGAGTTGCGAGCGCGCTGCGCGATTTGATTCAGCTCGGCGGCACGCCGCGGATCGGTGGCGCCCACGCGATGTGCCTCGACCGCATTGCGCAGCCATTGATCGGCAAGCTTGTAGTAGTCCCGGCCCCGCCGGCCGTGGATCACGTAGTCGCGGTCCGAGCCCTGCGTCCAGTCGATCGGTAGTTCGACGCGCTCGCGCACCTTGTCGAAATACCCGGTGCCCTTGATGGGATAGGAGACCGTGGTGAAGAAGACGTCCGGGTCGCTGGCCTTAACGTGTTCGACGGTGGCCTCGATGTCTTCGATCTCCTCTCCCTCATAACCCCACATGAGGAACATGCCGACCTGGATGCCGTACTTTTTCGCGAGCTGACACGATCGGCGCACCTGCTCGACGCTCACGCCGCGCTGCATGGCGTCAAGAATCTTCTGGCTGCCACTCTCGGAGCCTATCCAGATGCGATAACAACCGAGTTCGGCGAGCATCGCGGCGGCCGCGTCGTTCTGCAGCCGGTCCGCGCGCGTGATGGTCTCGAACGGCTTGTGGATGCCGCGTTTCCCGAGCTCGGCCACGTAACTGGCCAGCCATGGATGGCTGATCGTGAACACGTCGTCGGCGTACCAGACCTGGTCGGGGCCGTAGCGATCGACTATCCACCGCACTTCGTCGGCGACATTGGCCGGGCTGCGTCGCCGGTGGGTGAAGCCGTAAACGGCGTGTGAGCACCAGTTGCAGCGATACGGACACCCGCGCGCGGTGATGAGATTGATGCTGCTCGCGCCGTGATGGGTTTTCCAGGCGTCGAGATACAGCCCGTGGTCGATGGCCTCGCGGTCGGGCCAGGGCAGCGAGTCGATGTCAGGCTCCTTGGGCCGATCGGGCGTGCGCTGCAACGTACCCGTCGAATCGCGAAATGCGATGCCCCGCACCCCCGCAAGCGCCTGCGGACCCGAGCGCGCGAGCACGGGGAGTAGTTCGGCGAGAGTGTGCTCGCCTTCGCCGATCACGATCACGTCGGCCCCGGCGTCGAGATACTCCATGCAGTAGTTGGCACTTTCGGGTCCGCCGAGCACGACCGTCCAGCGCGCGCGCTTCGCCGCGCGCACGATCTCCAGCACCGAGCGGCGCGTCATCAGGTTGGTGTAGATGCCGACGACCCCGCGCGATTGCGCGAACCGTGCAATGAGCGCGCCGCGCTGCGCGAAGGTGCTGTCGAACACTTCGACCGTGAAACCCGCGCGCTTGAGGAATGCCGACAGATAGAGCAGGCCGAGCGGCGGATACGGCTTCATGATCTGCCGCTCCTTCTCGTCCTCCGCGAGAAAATAGCCGTGGGTCAGCAGGATGTCCGTCATGGCGGATCCGACAGTTCCGCAAGCACCGACGACAGGGTCTGCACGCGGGGTGGATAACCGAAAAGCCAGCGCAGGATGCGCGCGGGGTGCGAGAGGCCATACCAGGGAATGCGCGCAAGCTGCGGCTTTTCGCTGAGGGCGAAGTCGAGACCGCGCAGTTCCGCGCGATTCGGGAAGACCCGGCTGCGCGCGAAACGAAATGCTTCGGGCAGCGAGCGCGACCAGGTCATGCCGGGAAATGCGGCGATACGCAGGTTCGACCAGGACACGTCCGAGAGCGTCCAGCGCGTCGCCGACGCGCGCAACAGGCGTGGACAGCGCGCGCGCGCGGCCGCGAAAACGTCTCCGGGAATCCTGCCGGGGTTGTAGCGTTCGCAAAGAGTGAGCGGCGGGAATATCCACCAGCTCTCCTCGCCGCCTGCGTTCAGCTCTTCCCAGTCCGCCGGCGAAAGTCGCGCGGCGAGCCGCGCGATGTCGCAGAGCTGAATGAGGCGCAGGGCATTGGCGCGCATGTTGGCCGCCGCATGGAGCAGCAGGTGGCGCATGAGAGCCGCGTGGTTCGGGTATCGACTCACGCCTGGAGTGGAGTGGCCGGCAAGACAGTCCGCGGTGATCTCGACGTATGTGGCCGGGAGGGCCGCCGCCACGGCGCCATGCAGCTCGATCGAGATGACGTTGTCCGGATGTTCTCCGGCGCGTATCGCGGGACGAGGTCCTGACGGGATGAACGTGGTGTCGCGCCAGGTTGCGTACCATTCTTGGTAGCCGACCGTGCCGAGCGCCGCGCTGGCGCGTTCGAACTCGCCGGGGCGCGCGAGCAAATCCACGTCGCCCATGGGCCGCTCACCGGGATGATAGAGCCCGAGCGTCCGCAGCGCGGTGCCCTTGAGCCCGATGCAGCCGATGTCCGCCGCGCGCATCGCGCGATCGACGTTGGCGATCAGTGCCCCGATACGCGCATCTCGCACGACTGAATGCGCGAGCTGGATTTCGAGAAAAGACTGCCACTGCGGCGGACCGCGCCAGCGGAGGCGTCGCGCGAGCAGGGCGGTGATCCCCTGCATCGACGCCACGGCGCGCGCGATGCCCCATTCCAATTCCGTCCAGTCGGGCGCCGCGGGTTGGGGGGAATACAACTCGCGCGCCAGGTGTTCCGTGACCCGGCGCAGTGCCGCGGCGATCACCTTGAACGGCGGCAAATCGCGCGGCGTGGGTTGGAGATCGCTCATGGCTTGCGATGTATCGAGACGTTCAGGTGGCGGCTTCCGCACGCGCGGAACCCGCTTCGCCGTGGCCGGCGGCGCCATTGCGGAACGCGGCTTCCTGCGCGAGCAGCCGTTCCCAGCGATGCGACACGTCGGGCGATTCCGGATGCGTCACCTGGTCGTGCAGCAGGTTGCGCACCGCGCGGTAGAACTCGGAG
>JAKFFF010000089.1:0-2267 GCA_036677145.1 Alcaligenaceae bacterium | reverse complement strand
AGAACACGAGTGCTGGCCGAATACCTGCCGACCCTGTTGTTCCTGATCGTCGCCACCGGGATCGGCATCGCCCTGATCCTCATCGGCAACCTGCTGGGCCCCAAGCGCCCGAGCGCGGAGAAACTGTCGCCGTACGAATGCGGTTTCGCCGCATTCGAGGACGCGCGCATGCAGTTCGACGTGCGCTACTACCTGATCGCGATCCTGTTCATCGTGTTCGACCTCGAAATCGCCTTCGTCTTCCCGTGGGCGCTGGTGTTCCGCGAACTCGGCGTGTTCGGCCTGGTCGAGATGGGCGTGTTCCTCGGGCTGCTGGTGATCGGGTTCGTCTACGTCTGGAAGAAGGGCGCGCTGGAATGGGAGTGATGCCGTGAGCGTGCTGCAGACTGTCTCGGGCCTGATGCACAACCCGCTGCCGGAAGGCCGGGTCGACGACATCCTGCGCCCCGAGGGCGACAACCCGCTGATGGAGCATGGCTTCGTCACCACCAGCATGGACGCGCTGTGGAACTGGGCGCGCACCGGTTCGATGTGGCCGATGACCTTCGGCCTGGCCTGCTGCGCGGTCGAGATGATGCATGCCGGCGCGGCGCGCCTGGACCTGGACCGCTACGGCGTGGTGTTCCGTCCCTCGCCGCGCCAGTCCGACGTGATGATCGTGGCCGGCACCCTGGTCAACAAGATGGCGCCGGCGCTGCGCAAGGTCTACGACCAGATGCCCGACCCGAAATGGGTGATCTCGATGGGCAGCTGCGCCAACGGCGGCGGCTACTACCACTACTCGTATGCGGTGGTGCGCGGCTGCGACCGGATCGTGCCGGTGGACGTGTACGTGCCGGGTTGCCCGCCGACGGCGGAAGCGCTGGTGTACGGCATCCTGCAGTTGCAGAAGAAGATCCGCCGCAGTGCGCAGAACCCCTTCGCCGGCAAGCCGGATGACGGAGCGCGCGCGGCATGAGCGAAACCGCCGCCATGTTCGTCGAACGCCTGCGTGCGCGCTTCGCCGACGGTGTCGTCGACGTGGCCAAGCCGCGCGGCGAAATGACGCTGTCCGTGCCGGCGACGCAATGGCACGACACCTGTCGCGCGCTGCGCGACGACTTCGGTTTCGAGCAGGCCGTCGACGTCTGCGGCGTCGACTACCTCGGTTACGGCAGCGATGAGTGGGACACCAGCGTGTCCTCGGAAGGCTTCTCGCGCGGCGTCGAAGGCAGGGGTCCGGGCCGCTTCGCCTGGGGCCAGGTGCCGAGCGCACAGGGCGAGGATGGCGAAGTGCTGCTGGACCCGCGCGCGGGCCGCCGTTTCGCCGTCGTCGCGCACCTGCTGTCCTTGCGGCACAACCGCCGGCTGCGCGTGCGCTGCTTTGCCGATGACGATGCACTGCCGGTCGTCGCATCGGTCACCGACCTGTGGCCCGGCGTGGACTGGTTCGAGCGCGAGGCATTCGACCTGTTCGGGATCATCTTCGAAGGCCATCCGGACCTGCGCCGGATCCTCACCGACTACGGTTTCGTCGGCCATCCGTTCCGCAAGGACTTCCCGCTGATCGGCAACGTCGAAGTCCGCTACGACGCGGTGAAGCAACGGGTCGTGTACGAGCCCGTGACCTCGGTCGAGCCGCGCGTGCTGGTACCGCGCGTGATCCGCGACGATGCCCGCTACAGGACGGCCTTCGGCGAAAGCACGGACCTCAAGCTTGGCGAAGCCGGCCGCAGCGGCCGCGCCCGGCAGTCGATCGCCACCAGCAACATCGACATCGGCAAGCCGACCGCCGGCTCGACGGAGGCCAAGCCGTGAACGCCACGCCTCGCAACAGCACGATCGAGCGCCCCGTCACCATGCCGCTGGTCAACACGTCTGGCCTGAAGAATCCCGAGATCCGCAACTACTCGCTGAACTTCGGCCCGCAGCACCCCGCCGCGCACGGTGTGCTCCGCCTGATCCTGGAGATGGATGGCGAGATCGTGCAGCGTGCCGACCCCCATATCGGCCTGCTCCATCGCGGCACCGAGAAGCTGGCCGAGTCCAAGCCTTTCAACCAGTCGATCGGTTACATGGATCGCCTCGACTACGTCTCGATGATGTGCAACGAGCACGCCTACGTGCTCGCGATCGAACGCCTGATGGGGATCGAGGCGCCGGAGCGCGCGCAGTGGATCCGGACGATGTTCGACGAGATCACGCGCATCCTGAACCACCTGATGTGGATCGGGTCGAACGCGCTCGACCTCGGCGCGATGGCGGTGTTCCTGTACGCGTTCCGCGAG